>BMPS01000014.1 GCA_014647715.1 Streptomyces cinereus | reverse complement strand
TTAACAACCATTTGGAGATTTTATCCATGATTTAGCCATTGTTTTGCTTATTTCATTGCCATTCTTTGTTATTTTTGGTTTGGTGGTATGCCTCGAGCAAAGGGGCTGTTTCGTGCAAAGGTCTCAAAAATTGATTAAAATCAAATTTAAAATAACAATAATATAAAATTATAGTCAATTCAATGAATTAAATAAAATAACGCGCAAAATTTACATTTATTTACAAAATAACAAAGCCACTGTCATAGTCGGCAGTGGCTTCAAGAAAATTAATCAATAATCTGACAGGGGAAAGGCTTAAAACGCTCTATAATTGGTGGCTGCTTTTTTCTGGTTTTCCATAAAAATAGTCCCCTGTAGCCAAATATTGGCTTGAATATAATCGTTGACTTGAATCGCCGCATCGATGTTATCGGCATTGACCGCTAAACGAATAACGACAGGATTATCAAGGCTTTCACGTAGTATCACCACGTCAAGTAATACAAAGTCAACGCCGTTAAAGCTGGTAGTCTGTTTGCCAATAATTTGACCCTGGCACCAGGCTTCATCTTGTTGACCGATGGTTTCACCAAATAAATAAGCACACATATGACCGACGTTGATTTCAATTGGCTCAAGCGGCAAATCGTTTTCGCTAGGTTGCCAAGCGGCGATTTGGGCTTCAAGGTCTTTTGGGGCAACTTTATTATTTTTGGTCAAAATATCATTAAAAGCGCGGTGATAACGAATCGCTTCAGGCTCATCAACCACAATGGTTTCTGAGCGGTTACTCAAGCTTACGGTGTAAGCAAATGCACTCAAATTGATTAAGTAGCGGTGATTTTTTTCATAGTTGTGCGCATTGATGGCATAATACTGGTCAAATACATACAGCACGGTATTGTCATCAGTTTTTAAGCGCAAAATCGCCTCTATCTGATTGTCGCATTTATAGACACCTTCAATAGTGACCCATTGACCATACGGGCTATTGACACAAGGAAACGCATTAATCAAACGTTTGGGTGAGCGATTGCTATCTATTTCAATCACTTGATTGACATGAATTGGCTGATTACCCGATAGTAAAATATGCGAAGGCGTGGCGTTGGTAGTCTTTAGTGGGGTAGGGAGAGTGGCAGTATCGATATGCGATTGCAACCAATTTGGGACGTCATCGGGAATATTGTTGGTAAAACATGACCAGTGATCTGCATGACCAACCACTTGATCACAGTTTAGACTAATCGTATTGGGGGCATTTGAAGAAGAGGGTTGGTGAGTATTGGTCATAAGACGTCCTTTAAGTAACAACAGGTTTATTAGTAACAACAGGCTTATGTTACAAACAAACTTAATAAACTAAACAGCTGTCACGATATTTATCAAAATTTTAATGATTACATTATCAGCTATCAATAGGCTAATATCAGCCTTCAAATCATCCCGATTAAATTAACGAGTATCATCTATTAACCTATCTTAACCTATCTGTTAACAATGGATTAACCCTTGATTAAGCAGGGATGAAATTTAATTCTGCTATGTTAATGGGGACATGCAGAATTTTTTCACCTTATTTTGCTTAAAACATCCACAATTTATTGCGCAGATATGTTTGATTCCGCGAATTTTTAGCAAAATTGCAAAAAAACTTTTGCCAAAATGGTAAAAAAGTGTGTCAGACTAACACGCTTTTAGCAGGCTTAAATAATAGTTTTGAAATAAGTTATTTTATTGCCTGCTTGTATCATCAAAATAGTGATAATTTTTAGGAATGCTATGTTTCGACCGTTGGCTTTGTTTTTAGGATTGCGGTATACCCGTGCTGAGCGAAGTAACCGATTTATTTCTTTTATTTCTTTGATTTCAATGGTGGGTTTGACGCTTGGCGTCGCCGTGCTCATTACCGTGTTATCGGTGATGAATGGCTTTGACCGCGAACTTAAGAGTCGTATTTTGGGGATGGTGCCGCAAGCCACTGTCACTGCCAGTGAAATTATCCCAGACTGGCAGACGCTAGCGCAAACGATTCAAAAAAACCCCAAAGTTGAAGCCGTCGCACCTTTTATCCAATTACAGGGTATGCTCACCGCGAATGGACAAGTTGCAGGTATCATGGTGACAGGTATTGAGCCAAGCTATGAGAAAAAAGTCTCGATTATTCATCAGCATATGGAAAGTGGTAGTGTCGATAGTCTAAAAGCAGGTCAATTTGACATTGTGATTGGCAAGCAAATGGCGGATTCACTGGGGGTGAAACAAGGCGATATGGTCACCTTGGTGTTACCAGAAGCCTCGCCATCGCCTGCGGGCGTGATTCCGCGTTTTAAGCGTTTTACCGTCACTGGGGTGTATGACATCAGCCCTGAAGTCAACAATATTATGGCATTCATCCCCATGAATGATGCGGCTACGCTATTGCGTCTGCCTGCGGGGGCGCAAGGTATTCGCATGAAGCTAAAGGATTTGTTTGCCGCACCACAAGTGGCTCAGCAAGCAGCGAGCCTTGCACCCAATATGCTCATGCCTAGTGACTGGACATCGACGCATGGGAATTTATTTGGTGCCATCCAAATGGAAAAAGCCATGGTGGGGTTATTGCTGTTTTTGATTATTTTGGTTGCTGCATTTAACATCGTCTCATCCTTGGTGATGCTGGTGACTGATAAAAAGGCGGACATCGCGATTTTAAAAACCTTTGGTGCGTCGCCTAAGCTCATCACCCAAGTATTTATGGTGCAAGGATTGTTTATTGGGGTGATTGGTACCGTCGCGGGAACTATTTTGGGCGTGATTTTAGCGTTGACCGTGAGCGATGTGGTAGGCGGCATCAATAGTTTATTTGGGTTACATTTATTTGATGCGTATTTTGTCAACTATTTACCTTCACAACTTGAATGGAAAGACGTAGCCATCATCGTGGCAGCCTCACTGGTAATAAGTTTTGTGGCAACCATTTATCCAGCACGCCGAGCAGCTAGCATCCAACCGGCTCAAACATTGCGTTATGAATAGGAGTGAGCCATGACGGCAATTTTAACAGGAAACAATATTACCAAGACCTATCAAGATGGTAAAACCACCACGAATGTGCTCAATCATTTGGATATCAGTATTAACAGTGGCGAGCGCATTGCCATTGTTGGCACGAGCGGGTCGGGTAAAAGTACCTTGCTACATATCTTGGGTGGCTTAGATGTGCCGACCAGTGGGGAAGTTTGGCTTCATGGGCAACGCATCAATGATCTGAATGAAACCCAGCGCGGTGAGCTTCGTAACCAGCATTTGGGCTTTATTTATCAGTTTCACCATTTGTTAGCGGAGTTTACTGCCATTGAAAATGTGGCAATGCCGCTATTGATGCGAAAAGCAGTGCCAATCGCAGTAGCGCGTCAACAATCTATTGAATTACTGGAAAAAGTAGGATTGGGGCATCGGTTGACGCATCGCCCAGGCGAGCTGTCCGGCGGTGAACGTCAACGTGTGGCGATTGCTAGGGCGCTGGTGACAAAGCCTTCATTGATACTGGCAGATGAGCCCACAGGGAACTTAGACTACGCCAATGCGCAGGCGGTGTTTGAAATCCTATCAGAACTACAAAAAGATTTTAATACCGCGCTGTTGATGGTTACCCATGACCGGCAACTAGCACAGTTGGCGGATAAACAATTGGCCTTACAAAATGGTACGTGGGTAGCTTAATACTCATCGAGTAGCCAACCGCTGATAAAAGCAAAGTATTCGCGAAACCACACATTTGGACGGATATACCAAGGGGTGTCAGACCCGACCACCTGTAAATTGGTATATCCTTGTCGTTTGCCAATAAGGCTTGCGCGCAAGGTGTGAAAATCACTGGTTACTGCGATTATCGGTTGATTTAAGGCAATCCCTTGCTGCGCTAAAATATTTTTACTATGGATAAAGTTGAGCTCGGTGCTGGTGCTTTGTTCTTCAAGCACAATATGCGACAAGCTGATGCCATAGGTGTCGTGTAAATAGTCCGCCATCGCTTTGGCTTCACTGACATCTTCCCCCGCATCAAAACCACCACTGGTTATCACAAGTGCGTTTGCAAAACGCTTGATGACTTCAGATGCTTTATCCAAACGCAGTTTTACCGCATCGGTCGGCTTATTATCTTTTGTTCCCCCACCCAAAACAATAATCGCTTGCGCTGCTTTAGGATGGTTATCGGTGTTAAAGTGCTGTTTTAAATAGCTGACAAAGACACAAAAACTTATCAACCAGACAAAAAATAGTAGCCAAACCAGCTGCCATAATTTTTTTAGTGACGGCTGTGACGCCAAATAAAGTTGGATACGTTTCCAATATACCGCATGGCCTAAAAAAATTAGCCCTATGCCCAATGGCACTAGGGTGCCAATATGAAAAACACGATTGACCAGCAATAGCCCACAGTCAACAACCAGTATTAATCCTGCAATCCCTAGACTGATTTGAATACTTTTTTTCCCAACGCCTGAGGCATTGTCATTGCCGCTACTAAATTGAGTCAACATCGATTAATAATTTCCAAAAGTTGCTATTTGTTTTACTATATCGTTCATTCGATAATTGTAAGGGAAGTAGCGAGCTATCGCTATCTTTATTAGGGATGAAACATGATTTGGCTCATCACGGTTGCCAGCTTGTTGGGTTTTTTAGTGGTAAATACACTAGCAAATCAACCCTTGATGATAGGTTCTGCGCTGACAAGTTATGATGCAAAAATTTGGTATGTTTTATCAGTAGCCCTCTTGATAGCGCTGCTAATCAATGTAGGTTTATACCATG
This sequence comes from Streptomyces cinereus, assembly GCA_014647715.1. Lineage (GTDB taxonomy): Bacteria > Pseudomonadota > Gammaproteobacteria > Pseudomonadales > Moraxellaceae > Faucicola > Faucicola cinerea. The sequence goes on along the minus strand of BMPS01000014.1, from coordinate 59,375 downwards.
GCTGCAACCGTAAACAGCTAAGAAGAGCATCGCCAAACCCTGCATTTGCCTACCGTTTTGCCTTACCGTTATTATCAAGCTTTATCTTTTTGCTGACGCTCATGTTGAGCGCCAGTTATGGTTTATATCATTATAAGCGGTATCAAAACACGTTATTGCCATCACCATTGACACTAGATGCCATCGTTGAATCCCATCAGATCAGCGATACGGTGAGCCAAATGAGCCCATTATCAAATGATAATGCCCTAATTGGCAATGGTTTCATCAAACAAATCCTGCAAGTCCGCGTTGATAAGGGCGGTGATGCTAATGCATCGTCATCAACCCCTCAACCACCGCTAACGGCACTCATTACCGCTAATATCAAAGACAACCCTGATTGGGAAGCGACCTTGTCGCAGTTAAGACCTGGCGTGCAGCTTAACGTAAAATTACAGCTTGAGCCCATTGCAAAGCCTAAGCCTACAAGCTTACCGAGCAATGCCAAACCGCTCATGCTAGGATTTGATGAAGCGCAATGGTTAAGGCAGCGTGGGGTGCAGGCAAAGGGAGTGATCATCGGTATTGAAAAAACGAGCCTACGGGAATTTAACCCATCTCATGTGAAAGAACGTATGGCTATTGCTATCGGACAATTGCGCTGGCAACTACGACAAAAAATCCTCGATAATTTGCATAGAACCCTGCTGAAACAATCCACGCTTATAGTCAATGCTAAAAATAACGACATTGCTCAATCCGCGTCTCAAAGTTCAATTCAGAGCGCTATCCAAAGCCATGCAATCTTATTGGGACTGTTAACGGGTGATAAAAGCCTGATGGATAGCGACCTTAAGAATCGCTACCAAGTCACGGGAATTAGCCATTTATTAGCAATTTCAGGCCCGCATGTGCTGATGCTAGCTTCTATCGTATCTGTTTTTTTATTATGGCTCGTTAAGTGGCTTGCGCCGCAGTTGTTGGTCAAATTACCGAGTAGTTTATTGGTGCTTTGGGTGAGTGTGGTGATGGCAGGGTTTTATGCGCTGCTGGTGGGTTTTGAAATACCGGCCCAGCGGACATTTTGGATGCTGTTACTACTCACGCTGTCGAAGCAGTTATTGGTTAATTTTTCTGCTTATCGGCTGTTGGCTTGGGTTGCGTTAGGCATGATTTGGCTAGAAACGACGGCAGTCGGGCAAGCAGGGTTTTGGTTGTCCTTTGTGGCGGTGGTTTTACTGTTAAAATTTAGCGAGACAATAGGGACAGTTAGCGCCGTTGAAATTAAGGATGTTAGTCAGTTACTAGCGCCTAATGCACGCAGCGATGTGCTGAGTGGTTTTGTTAAAATCATAAGCCATCAATTCAAGGCGTTATTAAAACTACAAATTTGGCTATTTGTTTGGATGCTGCCCATCGTGGTCTGGTTTTTTGGCAAAGTATCCGTTATTGGCATCTTGGTAAACTTGCTAGCCGTACCATTTTTAGGGTTGGTTGTTGTACCCTTGGATATGTTGGCAGGCGTCGTTAGTTGGCTACCTGTGGTAGGGGATTGGCTGAGTCAAATCATTTGGTCGATGCTAACAACCCTGATCAATGTATTTCATCTTTTGCTTGACAACCTTATCGACACGGGTGTTGCCAAACAATCATTTTTTGCCTTGTCACAAACGCAGCTTGCCCTGTGTTTGTTCATTGCGCTACTGGGGTTGTTAAAAGGCTTGTTGCCTAGAATGCTGATGTTGCCACTGGCTATGCTATTGATATTATTGCCACTGCAGCAGCGCAGCTTCAATAACAACAAGCCGACTCTAGCAGTTGGTGATAACCCTAAACTGGTAATCAGTTTATTAAAGAAAGGCGATGATAGCTGGCTGATTTTGTCCGACAATCAAGTAAAAGCCGCTCAGGCGGATAAACCCAATTTTTTGAAAAGCAAACAAGCTATCAGCAATGTTGCGGCTGATGAAGAAATCAGTTCGCTGTTGAACCATAATATCTATCCGCTGTTGGCAAATCAGCAGGTTCACCGATTGACTGGGGTGATTAGTCAAACGCCCAGTGTCCGCGTCAATGAGCTGGTGCAACAACTTGCCACCCATGTACCTGTTAAAGCCTATTGGCTGGCAGGATATGATGTCGAACACAGCAGGCTTGATGTGACAGATAAGACTGTATCTACAAGTTTTCGTGCGATTACACCCCGCAGTTGCCAAACCGCCCAACGTTGGCAAAAAGATGGCTTGGAAGTGACAGCGGTGTCGGGATGGCACTTGAATTTAGCCTTAACCGATGAGCAAAAGCTAGCGACCCAAACCTGTTATATTCACATCCGTTTTATGCCACCAACCAGCAAACCCTACGATGTGCTGATGTTGGCAGGTAATAGCGATATCCCCATGCAAATGACTGAAAAATTATGCACGGTATCGGCGACGCATTTACTCATTCAGCCCTATAATTTATCCATTAAACCATCGTGGCTAGCGTTGACAAAACCTTCCTTACTGCATGTGGTGACAGGCGCGTATAAGTCGCAAAAACTGGGCGAAGATAGCCAATTATCGCTGGCTAGTTGGTCAGTGGATAAGCCTGCCGACCACCCATTCGAAGTCCTGTATGCCGATCAAGTGGGCGCGGTAATTTACACGCTCGCCCCAGATGATACTGACTGATACTTGACGATTTGGCTACAAGGGAGTGATTGTAATTTTGACCGCTTCCCCCTATCATGGGCGGTAAATTACATATTGCTAAGGAACTTTTATGTCAGATAATTGGCCACCCGATCCCAACCAACCCTCACAGTCAAAGCCACCTGTTCAACCAAACCATGCGCAAAACTTGCCACCCAATGCGCCATACGCAGGCAAAGAATGGCAATTGCTAGAAAAAACCCTCATGGCAAGTCTTGTGGAGCAGCGCCGTGCAAGACGCTGGGGTATTTTCTTTAAGCTCATCACTTTGGGCTATGTGCTGCTGTTTGGCGCGGTGGTGGCAAAAGGCTGTAGTGGCTCTGCCAAAAGTGGCATGAGTGATATCGATATGAGCAAACCGCATTTAGCCGTCGTCGATGTCAAAGGGGTCATCAGCAGCGACAATGAAGCCAATAGTCAAGCGGTGGGCGAGGCATTGACGGAAGCGTTTAACAACGACCAAGCGCAAGCGGTGGCGTTGCGCATCAACTCACCGGGTGGTTCGCCTGTACAATCCGATGAAATCTGGCAAACCATGACCGAATTGAGAAAAGCCCATCCTAACAAAAAACTGTATGCCGTTATCGAAGATATGGGTGCTTCGGGCGCGTATTATATCGCATCTGCGGCTGATGAAATTTGGGTCAATCCCTCAAGCTTGGTCGGCTCAATCGGCGTGATTATGCCAAGCTACAATGTCCAAGGTTTGATGGATAAACTAGGCGTTAAAGATGGCACCATGACAGCCGGTGCGCACAAAGATATTTTAAGCATGAGCCGCCCGCTCTCCGAGTTTGAGCGCCAGCATGTACAAGGTGTCCTTGATAACACCCACGCCCATTTTATTAATGCTGTTAAACAAGGTCGCGGCAATCGCCTCAAAAATCCTGACGCTAATCAGCTTTTTTCAGGGTTATTCTGGAGTGGTGAGCAAGCGATTAATCTCGGTTTGGCGGATAAAAAAGGCGGCATCAGCACCCTTGAGTCTCAGCTAAAACTAGACAATGTCGTGGAATATAACCCAGAAGACCCGGTGAAAAAAGTGTTCGGTAAATTTGCCAGCCAAATCGGCTATGGGTTTGGTGAAACGGTCTCTAAAGGCTTTGCTAGCCAATTAACCCACGCGGCTGCAAATGACAAAGGAATGCAATAACCATGTCATCTGAGACGAGCCAGCATCCGTTAGCCAATGGTTTGCCTTCTGCGCCAATGCTAGGGATAGGGACAGGAGGCATAATAGAGACAGCAGGGATAGGGCAAAAACCGCTGATACACTTTGCGCATGCCAATGGGATTCCATCACGTAGCTATCAATATCTGTTTGATTTGCTCAGTGATGAATTTGATATTGCCTATATTCCAGCGTTAGGCATTGACCCGCGTTATCCGGTTGATAACCACTGGCAAAAACTGACCCAACAAGTGATTGATAGCATCCAAACGCACCTAAGCGCGCGCGGGCAAACCAAGGTCATCGGGCTCGGGCATTCGCTTGGTGCATTGTGTACGCTGCAAGCCAGCTATCAAGCGCCCGAGCTATTTAGCCAAGTGATTGCCTTAGACCCACCGCTCATTCATGGCTATTATTCGATGGCACTACATTGGGCAAAACGCTTTAGCCCACGGTTGGTAGATAGGCTCACGCCTGCAGGTCTATCAAGCCATCGCCGTGACATCTGGCCAAGCCGTGAAGTTGCCTACGAGCATCTGCGACATAAAGCATTCTACCGACACTTTGATGAGCGCTGTTTTAATGATTTTATTCGTTATGGCTTGACTGATACTGCAGATGGACAAGTGACGCTTACCATTCCAAAAGCGGTGGAAGTGGCGGTGTTTCGCACCAACCCCTCGCTATACTGGCAAAAACCTAACCATCCGCCGGCTGTCCCTGCCAAGCAAATAATTGGTAAAGATAGCCTGTTTTTCAAACGTGGGTTTCCTGCGCTAGTCAAACAGCGTATGGGCATTGATTTTGAAGTGCATGAAGGCGGACATATGTTCCCGCTAGAATACCCCGCCAGTACGGTTGAACGAATCAAAGCGCTTATTCACTCAGTCAATCATGATATCCAGTAACAACACAAATAGCCATTAAAGGGTTTAATGTGCAAAATTTATCATTACAGCCTAGCACCCCCATCTACGATTTGCCAAAGACCATTGTGCTATCTATGGTGTTATTGGCGGTGTTTTTTGCCAGTCAATTGATTGGCGTGGTGTTGTTTGCACCATGGGTGCTACAAGATGCAGGAAATTTGGATATCGCTGAAAAAGTGTTGCAGGGCAGTGAAAACGGCACGTTAATGAGTCTATCGCTAGGGTTTACCTTAGCCATGGTGATAGGCTGCGTTTATTTGTTTATCCGATTCAAAAGCAGCCGTATCAAAGATTATCTTGCCCTTAAATCCTTTACTTGGTATCAGTTGTTACAATGTAGCGCGCTGCTGATTGTGCTGAACGTTATCATCAATCTAGTTACCGTCTGGCTGGGTCGCGAGCCCATGATGTTTATGGACAATCTTGCTGAGTCCGCCCATCCAAGGTGGCTGCTTGTGCTGGCGATGGTGGTTTTTGCGCCGATTTATGAAGAAGTGATATTTCGCGGGTTTATGTGGACAGGGCTTGCCAGCTCAAAGCTTGGTATGTGGGGCGCCAGTGTGCTAACCAGTATTGTATTTGCGGTGATTCATATGCAATACGGTGTGGTCGAGTTGCTGGGGATTTTTTGTCTAGCGATGTTATTTAGCTATGGGCGTATCATGTCAGGCTCACTGTTATTGCCTGTGGTGTTGCATATGATGAATAATGGCTTGGCGATGGCGCAGTATTTATACGGCTAGTCTCTTTTAGCTAACTTTTAGCCATTATTCAACGCCAATACCGCCTCACCCGCTTCACGAACTTGGGCAACCGAAAGGGATTTTTGCCCGCTAAGTGCCTGACGCCATTTACGACTGCCTGTCAATCCTTGAAACAAGCCCAAATAATGGCGCATAATGGCCGTCAAGGGTGTGCCACGCGCGTCACTGGCTGCCAAAAAATCCAGTAACTGATAAAAAATATCCGCTCGGCTAGGCACAGGCTTGCCCCACAGCTGCATGGCTTCGGCTAGAATATAAGGGTTGTGATAAGCTTCCCGCCCAATCATCACACCATCGACTTTCGTCAGATGGGTTTTGATTTCATCAATAGTGGTGATACCGCCATTGATTTCCACAAATATATCGGGAAAATCCTGCTTTAAGCGGTACACATCCTCATAGCGAAGGGGCGGAATTTCACGATTTTGTTTAGGGCTTAAGCCTTGTAGCCAAGCGGTGCGCGCATGGACGATGACATGCTGACAACCTGCTTTCACCACATGATCCACAAAATCCGCCATAAACTCATAACTATCAAAATTATCAATGCCAATACGATGCTTGACAGTGACGGGAATGTCCACCGCATCACGCATCGCAGAGACAATATCTGCTACCAATTTGGGCTCTGCCATCAAGCAAGCACCGATTTTGTAATGTTGTACCCGATCGGACGGACAGCCGACATTTAGGTTAATTTCATCATAACCGTAGTCTTGTCCGATTTTAGCACAGCGTGCCAATTCGTCAGGATTTGAGCCGCCCAGCTGAAGCACCAAAGGATGTTCATTGGGATAAAATCGCAGCTGATAGTCTGTATCTCCCTGCAATATCGCCGAGGTACTGATCATTTCAGTATAAAGGTAAGTATAAGGATTGAATAATCGAGCAAAGTAACAATAATCGCGTGTACTCCAATCAATCATCGGTGCGGTGGACAATCGTTTATGCTGCATTGTGGTCATAGGCAGGGTCATCGGCAAATATTCAAAAAAAGTGGCTAATCTATAGCTAATCTATCAGCTAATCAATAAAAGCGGGCGCTAAAAAAAGCGATGGTAAAACAACTATCAGCGATGAAAAAACTCAAGAACTCATCAGCCGCTTATCTTCCATGCGATACAAACCATGCAAATTGGTCAACAACATACCCATGATAATGCCAATCACACAGACAAACACCAGATACAAGGCGCTTGAAAGCATTAATTTATGTGAAAAATAAACCAATAGCACAGGCAATAATGCGCCTGCCAATGCATACGCCACGTTATAGGCAAAGCTAATACCACTTAGGCGTACACTCACTGGAAACAGACGCACACAAATACTTGGGACTAAGCCAATCACGCCAGAGAAAAACCCTAAAATCGCATAGTTAATCAGTAGTAATTCGCTACTATTTTTCAGTGAAACAAAGAAAACAACACTGGCAATGCTTAAAAATATACAGCCTAAAGTAAATACACGACCTGGGTTAAAACGATCGGCAAAATAACCATAGGCTAAAGCTCCCAATCCACCAAAGATAATACCCACCCCATTGGATATCATCATCAAACTGGTATCGACATCAAAAAACTGGATGCCCAAAATCGGCAAAAGCAAATAAATCGTCAAATAAACACTGGCGGTAAACCAAGACAAACCCAGCGTCATCACCGTACCATAACGGTATTTGATAATAGCTCGGCGTATCGGCAGACGTTTAACCAAGCGATTTTTAGACTTAGCCATCAGCCAAAGCGGGGTTTCTTCAAGCTTGGCTCGTAACAGCACCGCAAATAGCGTACCGATACTGGCGAGGACAAAAGGAATACGCCAACCATACGATTGCATCTGGGTAGGGGTGAGCATATTTGATAACGTGGCGCTTAAAATATTGCCCATCAAAGTCGACAAAATCAACGCACTGATGAGGGCGCCACACACTGACCCTAATTGACGCCGTGGCATATGCTCAGCAATGTATACCCATGAAGCGGGCACCTCAGCCCCATAGCCAAAGCCTTGAATTAAACGCAATAATAGCATGAGAACAATCGCTGCCACACCAATATGATGATAGCTAGGCAAACAGGCAATCACTAAACCAGACGCACCCACCAACAGCAAACTATACAGCAACACAGGTTTTCTGCCATAGCGATCGCCGATATCACCCAATATCAAACCGCCTAACGGTCTTGACATATAACCGGCTAAAATCAGCAGCAAAAAACAAATCGACTTTAACGACTCAGGCATATTTTCTGGGAAAAAAGCTTGATTGATACTATCATTAAAATAAAAATAAATCGTAAAATCAAAGGAAGCAAAAAAAGCCCCAAAAATCGTTAAATACACAACGTTTTTTTCGTAGCGATTTAAATCCCTAATTTCTTCGTTGGCGTCATGAAAAAATGGCATAGTCGACAATATCACCTAGAAGCTGGCTAAAGGTTTGCACGCTTTATAATCAATGGACAGATAGGTTATCTAACGCGCTAAAGAATTAAATTCGTCACTATTCACCTGACAAACTAAATCGCTTGACAAATTGAATAATAATTTATCAAAACTGTAATAAATTTAATTATTTAAATAAATATTACAAGCAAACGTCATGATTTAACAGTTGAGATATATTACTTTTTGAAACCGCATACTATAGTGATTTTGATACTATTTTTATTATCAAAAATGTGTGTTTTTTGTAATATGCCCGCTTACAATAAGCGCTTAAATGGCAAGGCAGAAAAAATCTTTAGCCAAAGTCCATTGATAAACGTCATATGCGGCTCTTTATCCAAAGTGATAAGCTTTTTATTGGTTTTATCATCATGGGTTTGCCACATCAGTTGTTCATTATCCTTAAGATGCACGCGGTAACTGACATTGAGCATAGAATTGTCAAACGTATTATGGAAGGATTTGGTAAGCGCTTTATCTTCAATCAGCACACCAAGCTCAGTATTTATATTGGCAGAGCGCGGATCAACATTATAAGAACCGATAAAAGTATATTTGTCATCCACGGCAAAAGCTTTGGTATGCAAACTGGTGCTATACTTACTGCGATATAAGCTACGTTTTTTGCGGCGAAAGTCTGCATCGGCAGAGGATTTTAGCTCATACAGTCCAATTCCTGCTTTGAGCATCGGCACGCGTGCCACGTTATACCCAGAATGCACGATAGGCACATCGGTTGATTCATACGAGTTGGTAAAAATATTGATTTTTACCCCGTTTTCCATGAGTTTGCTTAGTTGCAGTACGCCCAAGTCAGTGGGTACAAAATACGATGAGACAATGGTCAATTGCTGTTTTGGGGTGCCAATACGGGCCCGAAGCTTGGATACCAATCGGCTATCTTTATCATCTTGGTTGAGTAGTTTTTTGACATCATCTGCCAAAAATTCCATTGGTTGCCAACGAAATTGGATTTTTTTGTTATACAATTGTTTATCAACTATTGCGCCATTTTGTACCCGATAAAGTTGCGAGCTTTTATGCAGATGAGACTGGCTGTTGATCGGTGCAATCGCAGTCAAAGTCCCCAAAAATGGCTCATCGCTTTTATTACGATCGGGGTTTTTTGAGGGTTTGACCAAACGCTCGATATCATACGATAGAGGACTATCCCAATAATCTTCAAAACTCTCATTGATTTGGTTGACCACTTTGCCGGCAAGCAAAACATCCAAATCAGCAAACTCAGCGATGCTATCTTTACGCAGATATTCATCGCCAATATTGCGCCCACCAATGATGGATAACTGGCGGTCAAAGGTCATGCTTTTATTGTGCATGCGGCGTTGGTAGCGGGGCAGTGCTACCACAAAATTGGCGGGGGTAAAGCCGCGCACCACTTTGGGGTTAATCAATCGCACTTGGATATTAGCATGCGCAGCAAAGGCAAGCAGTTGTTGGTCAAGTTCCGGATTGGTGTTCAAATCATCGAGTAACAGTCGTACTTTGACACCACGATTGGCGGCTTGGTACAAGTCTTTGAGCATCAATTGCCCTGCTGCATCGTTGTGCCAAATGTAGTATTGGATATCAATGGTTTGCTGAGCCATTTCGGTCAAAATACTGCGTGAGGCGAACGCATCACTGCTATCAATCAGCGGATAATAGCCGGAAAATTTGCTTGGAGAGGGGTTTTTGCTGGCACTGATACGACTAATTAAATACTGACCTTGTATACGCGATTTTTCGGAAAATTTTTGCGCACCTGGCAGCTGGGTTGATAAGGTTGGCGTAGCGGCGATATGGGGGTTGTTCGGCAGCATTTGGCAAGCGGTAAGTGGCGTAAGTAGCAGCGTAAATATCAATGGCAAGCAAAATGTCACAATTTTGGGCGTGAGTTTTTGCGATGCTAGTCTGACAAAGCCAACAGATACTGAGTAAAATGCTGCTACCAAAGCCTGAGTCCTTTAAAAAAAATCACTGATTAACGTGGCATTCACCTAAGAAAAGTTGGTTGTCATGGCGTTTTTGCATAAAATACTGACTTGAAAGCCACTGTCAAATCCAACTTATGCTATCATAATTTATTTGATGCACAAAAGATGTAACATTATGACCCAATTAGACCCCAACTGGCAAAGTGATGCACTTGATTTAAGCTTAGACTATGCCGACCAAACCATCGCCGTGCGCGGCGGTTACCACCGTACCGATGAAGGCGAACATAACGAAGCGATTTTTACCACCAGCTCCTACGTATACAACAATGCCGCCGATGCCGCTGACCATTTTAATGGCAATAAAAAAGGCAATGTCTACTCGCGCCATACCAATCCGACCGTGCGCGCTTTTGAGCGTAGATTGGCAGCTTTAGAGGAAGGCGAGCGCTGCGTGGCAACCGCATCAGGCATGGGCGCGATTTTGACCATGTGTTTGGCGTACTTGCAAGCAGGTGACCATCTGCTAGCAGCCAAGCAATTATTTGGCTCCTCGGTCGCCCTGTTTGATACCTACTTTAAAGCGTTTGGCGTCGAGGTGAGTTATGTCGATTGCTTTGACAATGACGCTTGGCAACAGGCGATGCAGCCAAATACCAAGGTGCTGTACTGTGAAAGCCCCTCCAATCCTTTGGCGCAAATTGCCGATTTAAGCTTTTTATCAAGGCTCGCGCATGACCACGATGCGCTATTAATCGTCGATAACTGCTTTGCTACCCCAGCTATTCAAAAACCTTTAATGTTGGGTGCGGATGTGGTATTGCATTCCGCCAGTAAATATATTGACGGTCAAGGTCGGGTGCTAGGCGGTGCACTGGTCGGTAACAATGAATTGATGGAAAAAGCCTTTGGGGTGGTGCGTACCGGTGGGATTAGTCTATCGCCATTTAATGCGTGGGTGTTGCTAAAGGGTCTAGAAACCTTGTCACTGCGTATGAAAGCCCACTGTGAAAATGCCAATCAAATCGCTAAATTTTTGCACAATCACCCAAAAGTCAGCAAAGTGCATTTTTCAGGGTTGCCCGATCACCCATCCCATGACATCGCCAAACGCCAACACACGGCACTTAAAAATGTGCAAGGCGGTGCATTTGGCGCCATTATTGGCTTTGAGGTGGCTGACCAAGCGGCAGCCTGGCATGTTATCGATAGTACCAACATGATTTCGATTACCAATAACCTAGGCGACGCCAAAAGCACCATTACCCATCCTGCGACGACGACCCATTTTCGCATGACACCTGAAGCAAGAATCGAGGCAGGCGTGAGCGAAGGCTTAATTCGCTTCTCAGTGGGGCTTGAAGATGTCGATGATATTATCGCTGATTTAAAACGCGGTTTGGATACACTCGCCTGATATAAAACCAAACCCACTAGCCAGCACCTAAAAGCCAGTAGCAAAATTTACTGGCTTTTTTATGTCACTGTTTTATTGCGCTTTTTTATCTGACTTTTTTATTTCAGCGCCTTGACCAACAACGGCAATATTTTCCCCGCGTTGTCAGGTAATACGATGTCAACCGCTGTGGTGTGGGTCGGATTGGGATTAATCTCGATGACGGTTGCGCCCTGTTGTTTTGCCAAATCAATCAAGCCCGCCGCAGGATAGACCACGCTTGATGTGCCGATACTCACCAATACATCACAATTGAGCGTTGCCGTTTCTGCCGTTTGCCACGCGTCCTGCGGCAACATCTCGCCAAACCACACAATATCCGGGCGAATCAAACCGCCACATTCACAATGCTTCAATGCCGTATCCGTCACAGCAATCGCTTTGGTATACGGCTTGCCGCAATTATGACAACGATTTTTGGCCAAATCCCCGTGCAGTTTTGCCACCGTAGCACCGCCTTGCTCATGCAGATTGTCGACATTTTGACTAAACAGCGTCCAACTTTTGCCTTGCTGCTTTGCCAATGCTTGCCATTCACCCAACGCAAAATGGGCAGGATTGGGCTGTTTATCGGCGATTTGTCCACGCCACCATTGGTGCCATTGCCACACCAAGGCAGGCTCATTTTCAAATGCTTGAACACTCACCAGATATTCGGCTTGGTATTGTTGCCAAAGTCCGGTAAGTTTATCCCGAAAAGTCGAAATGCCACTTTCAGCCGAGACACCTGCCCCCGTCAGGATGGCAATATTTTGGGCACATTTAATAACATCAGCGGCTGTGCCGAGAGCGACCTCTAGCGATGCGGGTGTAGTTGTTGTCATAGTCATAGTTTTTTGCTGTTACTGGGTTTATGGTAGTGAGGTTATCTTAGCATTTTTATGTGAGTGATTTTAGATTAGCAGTTGTATGTTAAAAATTTGGGCTAACGATTAGCAATAGACAGTTTGCGGTCAAATTCGCTACAATGAGCCACCAACATTAGAAACAAACAGGAACACTCATGAACTTACAAGCCCTCATGCAACAAGCGCAAATGATGCAAAAGCAAGTGGAAAAAAACGTTGAAAACGCCAAGAAAAAACTGGCAGAAAAAGAAGTGCATGCCGAAGCGGGTAGTGGCTTAGTGAAAGTCACCATGAATGGTCGCCATGTGGTCAAACGTTTATCAATCGATCCAAGCCTACTGCAAGATGACCCTGATATGATTGAAGATTTGATTGCGGCTGCTATCAATGATGCCGTGCGTCAGGCCGATGAACTACACGAGACTGAAATGGCGAGTGCCACCAATGGCATGGGGTTGCCACCAGGCATGAATGGTTTATTTTAAACCCACTAGCGCTATAAAATAGTGGAAAATTGCCTTGCGATTAGGCAGTCAAACCCCCATAAAAAGCTGATAATTGACTGTCAGCTTTTTTTATTTTTTATGATTTTTATAAGAATGCGCCTATGCTAACGCCAAAATTTGATGAACTTGTAAAACAACTCAAAGTACTACCTGGGGTGGGACCCAAATCTGCCCAGCGCATGGCACTGCACTTGCTTAGCTATAAACGCCCGCAAGGTCAAGCACTAGGCGAAGCCTTGATTGTGGCGATGCATGATATCAAGCAATGCCAAGTATGCCGTGGTTTGTCAGATGAGGATATTTGCCCGATATGTAGCGATCCGCGCCGCAATGAACGCGTGCTTTGTATCGTAGAGACGGCAGCAGACATGATGGCAATCGAACAAACCGCTGGGTTTAACGGTAAATACTTTGTGCTTGGCGGGCATTTATCACCCATTGATGGCATTGGTGTAGAGCAGCTCGGCATCAATCAGCTAATTGGGCTGTTAAAGCAACACCAAGCCGCGCAAACCCCGGTGGAAGAAATCATCTTGGCAACCAGTACCACTGTAGAAGGGCAAACCACCGCGCATTTTATCAGTGAAGCGGTCAAGCCTTACGTCACTCATATCAGCCGGATTGCCCAAGGGATTCCGATGGGCGGCGAGCTTGAGTATTTAGATAGCATGACACTGGGTCAAGCGCTGCAAAATCGTGGACGGTTATAAAATCTTTTCATCAGTTTGACAAGACAAAATCATAGATTCATCATAAAATACGCTTAAATTATCCGTCCACAAGACTCAAGTTATGCTCATCCAAAACCCGTTAAGCCCAGCCCAATTACAACAACTTCATGACTTGCCAATCCATTGGGTGAAAACTCAGGACGCGCTTTTTGCCCTGCTCGATGACCTAGAGCAAGTCGATACCATTGCGTTAGACACTGAGTTTATCAAGCGCGACACCTTTTTTCCCATTCTTGCGCTGATACAAATCAATACAGGCAAAGCGATTTATTTGATTGACGCGCCCAAGCTGTATTTAGAAGAGTTTTGGGAAGTGTTAGCGGATATACCCACCGTGGTGTTACATGCGTGTGGCGAAGATTTGGGGATTTATTACTTACTCTCCAACTTGCCTGCGCTGCGCAATGTGTTTGATACCCAAATTGGTTTGGGTTTTTTGACCGGTGAAAACTCCCTTGGCTATCAAAAATCGCTGCAAGAAACGATTGCTGTGCATGTGGATAAAGGTGAAAGCCAATCGGATTGGTTGCAGCGTCCATTAACGCCTGAGCAAGAAAGCTATGCGGTAGACGATGTGCGGTATTTATTGCCGATGTTTGTTGCCATCAAGACACAGTTGACCGAGCAAGGTTTATGGCAATATGCGGTTGAAGACTGCCAAAGCTATACCCAAGAAATTTTTGCTAACTTTAGCATGCCTGATAACGCCTTGTATTTGAGTGTCGCTGATTACCGCGATAATCGCGAGCAGCTGGCCATGCTGCAAACTCTGTGCGAATGGCGCGAACAACTTGCCAAATCAATCAATCGACCACGCACTTTTATCCTGCGGCCGCAGGCGCTACGTGAAATCATCGAAAAACCGCCTTTTAGCATGAAGCAGTTAGGTTTTACCAGTATCAAGCCCAATGTGATTCGCATGTATGGGCAAGAGATTTTGACGCTGATTGATAAGGTACGTAAAGAAGATGACGCAGCCTATCCAAGTCTATTGCCTTTACCATATCGCAGTCTGTCTAGCGACGTGCAAAAGCAACTGGAAAAGGCGATTAGACAACAGGGGCATGAGCTAAACATTCATGAAACTGTGCTCATGCGAAAAAAATGGCTGTCAGAGCTGTATGCTTATGCCGTCGCAGCAGAAAAACCGGCTTTAAGCCCTTGGCTGAGTGGCTGGCGCAAAGCGTGGATTATGGCAGAGATTTTACCCATTTTAGATACCGTGATTGCTAACAACCCGACATCTAGCGACCATGAAACGACCGCTGAATAAATAAAAAAATCCCACCGCTGAGTGGGATTTTTTACTACTAAATGGCTTAAAAAGAACCCAACATGGTACCCAAAGCAATCACCACCGTCACCGCAATCAGCGGAATTGCCATCGTCACCATGGCGACATCTTTATAAGATTGCTTGTGGGTCAAATGGCAAATAGCAAATAACGTAATCACCGCACCACTATGGGGTAGCGTGTCTAAGCCACCTGCTGCCATCACCGCGACCCGATGCAATAATTCAGGATCGATGCCATGCGCCACCGCCTGCGCCAAATATTCTTTGCCTAAAATGGGTAAGGCAATACTCAAGCCGCCAGAAGAAGAACCGGTGATGCCCGCTAAGGTGGTCATAGCCACAGCTTCTGAGATTAATGGGTTATTGGGCGACAGATTTAACACGCTATCTCGTAACACCGCAAAACCCGCCAATGTCGCAATCACCGCGCCATAACCGACTTCTGAGCCTGTATTAAAAATAGGCAACATAGAGCTATAAGTGCCTTTATTAAGACTGTGTTGCAAGTTCGTCCATTTGCCCAAACGCAGCACAATCAAGGCAATAATCGCCGTGACTAAAGCGATTATGATTGACCAAAGTCCCAAAGCGCCCTTGATATCCAAGTCTTTAAATTGCGCTTGCAGTGCAGAGAAATCCATACTCGGAAAAACCGCGTACGTTAATAAGGCATTGATGCCGATGACCAATACCAAAGGAATCATCGCCACCATAAAAGAGGTATGATGGGGGTCTAGGTTATCAGCATGCACCTCATCATCCTCATGAATACCATATCCCTCGCCAGCCGTTTTGGCGCTATGGGCGCGTCGTTGCAACCACAGCATACCCAAGCCAAACATCACGAGCGAACCAATAATACCCAGTATGGGTGCGGCAAAGGCATTGGTACCGTAATAGGGAATGGGAATGGCGTTTTGGATGGCCGGTGTCCCGGGTAACGCCGTCATGGTAAAGGTAAATGACCCTAACGCAATCGCCCCTGGAATTAGCCTTTTTGGCACCCCTGCTGCCTTGAACAAATCTTTAGCAATCGGATAAATGGCAAAAGCCACCACAAACAGCGACACACCGCCATAGGTTAAAATCGCACAGACCAAAACCACAGCTAGTATGGCTTTATTCGCGCCTAATTTACTAACCACCGTTCTGGCAATCGCTGTGGCAGCCCCAGAATCTGCCATCAGCTGACCAAACACCGCCCCGAGCAAAAATATGGGAAAAAACTTCAATAAAAAGCCACTCAACGCTTTCATAAAAACGGTGGTATAGATAGGTAGTGAGCTTAGAATATCACCTGACAGCGCCACCGCTAAGGTGGCCATCAAAGGCGCTAAAATTAATACAGAATAGCCGCGATAGGCAAAATACATTAATAGAAATAGCGAAATAATAATCGCAATGGTACTAAACATAATGTCATCCTTGACTTATGATGGGTTTGAAGTAACGCGTGGTGATTACAATTTTTTTGAGTCCCCTGCATCATAGCAGAATTCTTTTGACTCGCAATTGCCTTTATAGCAAAAAGCCACACATTTTTGCATGGCTTTTGTAAAAAATACGGTAAGTGTTGATTGAGGTTTACTCTGCGATTTCACCATTCTCGTAGCTTGAGATATCGGGGCAAGAACAGATTAAGTTTTTGTCGCCATACACATCATCGATACGGCTCACCGATGGCCAAAACTTATTGTCACGTACATAGGCGAGTGGATAGGCGGCTTCTTCACGGCTGTATGGACGATCCCAGTCACCGGTTACCACTTGTGCGGTGTGTGGTGCGTTCACCAGTGGGTTGTTATCTGCTGGCCAGTCGCCGTTTTTAACTTTCATCGCCTCAGCTTTGATTTGAATTAAGGCTGAGATAAAGCGGTCTAGCTCTTCTTTGCTTTCTGATTCAGTAGGCTCAATCATCAAAGTACCTGCCACAGGGAAAGACATGGTAGGCGCATGAAACCCATAATCCATTAAGCGTTTGGCGATATCAACTTCGGTGATGCCTGTTTCGGCTTTTAGTGGGCGAATGTCAATGATACATTCATGGGCGACGCGACCATTTTCACCGCTATAAAGTACAGGGTAATGGTCTTTTAATTTCATAGCGGTGTAATTGGCATTTAATAGCGCAGCTTCTGTCGCTTGCACCAAGCCATCACGACCCATCATGGTGATATACATCCATGAAATAGGCAAGATGCTGGCTGAACCAAACGGGGCAGCCGATACCGCACTCATGCCATCTTGGGCATTGGGCACCGCAGATACGACATGATTGGCAATAAAAGGCGCCAAATGTGATTTCATGCCGATAGGACCCATACCAGGACCGCCGCCGCCGTGTGGAATACAGAAAGTTTTGTGCAAATTCATGTGTAGGACGTCAGCACCGACATCCGCAGGTTGCATCATACTGACCTGCGCGTTCATGTTAGCGCCATCCATATACACTTGACCGCCGTGTTGATGAATCAAGTTACAGATATCACGGATACCTTCTTCAAACACACCGTGCGTCGAAGGGTAAGTAATCATCAAGGCGCCCAGATTGTCGCTGTATTTTTCCGCTTTTTCAGTCAAGTCGGCAATATCAACGTTACCACGCTCATCGGTCGCTACCACGACGACTTCCATCCCCATCATTTGTGCTGTGGCAGGATTGGTGCCGTGAGCGGAGCGCGGAATCAGACAGATATGACGGTTAGGTTGACCTAAGCTTTCATGATAACGACGAATCGCCAATAGTCCTGCGTACTCGCCTGAAGCGCCTGAGTTTGGCTGCATAGAGATAGCATCAAACCCTGTGATGGCTTTGAGTTGCTCTTGCAAGCCTTCAATCATCTCAATATAGCCGCCCACTTGTTCGCGTGGCGCAAATGGATGCACATTGGCAAATTCATTCCAAGTAATCGGTAGCATTTCGCTAGTGGCGTTAAGTTTCATGGTACAACTACCCAGCGAAATCATACTGTGATTCATCGCCAAGTCTTTGTTTTCTAGCTTTTTCAAATAACGCAGCATTTCATGTTCGGTGTGATAACGATTAAAGACAGGATGAGTTAAAATCGCATCGGTACGTAGCAATGAAGCTGGCAGAGACAAGCTGATATCATCGAATAATTGAGTCGCTACGCCTGTGAATAATTGTGTGAGTACACCAAAATCTGCTGCATCACTGGTTTCGTTAAAGGCAATGGCGATATGGTTATCGTCTACTTTGCGCAGGTTATAGCCGATATTAAGGGCATTTTGATAGATTTGCTCAGTTTGACCTTCGGTATTGACCAACACCGTATCAAAAAACTGCTCATGCACAATCGACATGCCAGCTTGCTTGATGGCTTGGGCAAAAGCGCTTGCTAACGCATGAATGCGGGTGGCGATACGTTTCACGCCTTCAGGACCATGATACACCGCATACATTCCTGCCAAATTGGCCAATAACACTTGCGATGTACAAATATTTGAGTTGGCTTTTTCGCGGCGGATATGTTGTTCACGGGTTTGTAGTGCCATACGCAAGGCTTGTTTACCTTGGGCATCCACTGATACGCCAATGATACGACCTGGGGCAGAGCGCTTGGCACTGTCTTTAAAGGCAAAATAAGCTGCGTGTGGACCACCAAAACCCATCGGCACGCCAAAACGTTGGGTGTTGCCCAATGCCACATCCGCACCCATGCTACCCGGTGATTTAAGAAGTACCAAACTCATCACATCAGCGGCAACGATTGTTTGCGTGCCTTTGGCTTTGACTGCACTGATGATATCAGTTAAATCAACCACATCGCCTTCGCTACCCACGTACTGGAAAATCGCGCCAAAGAAATCACCCTGTTTGGCAACGTCAAAATCACCGACCACTATCTCCCAACCAAAATACTTGGCACGGGTTTTGATGACATCTAAGGTTTGAGGATAGATACGGCTATCAACAAAAAATTGGTTAGATTTACTTTTACCTACGCGTTTTGCCATCGCCATCGCTTCAGCCGCCGCCGTCGCTTCATCAAGCAAACTTGCGCCCGCCAATTCAAGACCTGATAAGTCAATACAAACTTGTTGGAAGTTAAGTAATGCCTCTAAGCGACCTTGGGCAATCTCCGCTTGATAAGGGGTATAAGCTGTGTACCAGCCTGGGTTTTCAAGCACATTACGTTGAATCACCGCAGGTAGGCGAGTCGGATAATAGCCTAAGCCAATATAGCTTTTATTGACCTTGATTTTATCTGCCAACCCACGCAACTTTGCCAAGGCATCATGCTCAGTCATACTGAGGGGTAAATCTAACTCTTTGCTAAGACGTACAGAAGCTGGCACCGTCTGTTCAATAAAGCTTGCCATGCTGTCAGCGCCGACGGCTTTTAGCATTGCTTCTTTTTCATCTTGGCTAATACCAACATGACGATGAATAAATTCTGATGATTGGAATAAATCAGCAAATGATTGAAAAGACGGTTGACTCATTCAAGTTTCCTTTAGCGTCTGATAAAACATTGAAAATAAAAATAGCAGGTTTTGCCATGGCTACCATGACAAACATCGGTTGAATGGATAAAAATTATACCTTAAAGATAAAGCGCTCACGCTCAAAACGGTATTGCTCACTATAGATACCACGCTCGTCGCGTTCACCGGCAGCAATCACCATACAAATATGCTGCTCTTCATTGAGGTCAAGCAATTTTTTGAGTTGCGGCTCATCAAATCCCCCCATCGGGCAACTATCAAAACCGTGCGCACGCAAGGCGAGCATCAAATTCTCGGCAGCCAGTGACGTGCTAATCAGCGCCCAGTTTTTAAGGTCATCCGCATCATAGATAGGGTCAACCATCGCACCTCTGACTTTGCGAGTGGCTTGCGTTAGCGCCCACTTGGCAGGGGTGAACACATTCATCACACCGCGTGTCATGGTCAGCGGAATAAGCTTGCCATAATAATCTTGCACGGGTTTTGGTACGGGTTTGACGGGAAAATACTTGATATTGTCTTTGGCGTGTTGACGCCACGTGTCAGTACGAGCGACCACAACAATCAGCTTATTGGCGGTTTTTGCTGCATTTTGGCTCATGCAATAGGTCACAGTTTTTTGACGCTTTTCTTCTGATTCAATCACAAAAAATTGCCAAGGCTGTAAATTACTTGAGCTAGGCGCTAACATCGCCATATCGAGACAGGCGTTTAGCACCTCATCACTGATGGGCGTTTTGGTAAAGCGTCGTACCGAACGGCGAGTGCTCACCACATCATAAAAACTAGCTTGTTTTGGGTCAGCAAGCGGGGTAAGTGTTGACATAGCAGCTCTTAAGTTAACAAAATAAAGGATGCGTTACAGTTAATTGATAGGATAACAGACTAAGATAATCACGCGATTACCTTAGCTAGACTCTATAACGACGATTAGATAAAAGCGATGAGATAAAGATGATTAAATACTATCTTGGTACTCGTCTGCGTCCATCAAGCCTTGGTAATCATCGGCATTGTCTGGTTTAATTTTAAAGAACCAACCTTCGCCATAAGGGTCTTCATTAATGGTTTCTGGCGCATCTACCAATGCTTCATTGACTGCTAGGATTTCACCAGCGATGGGCGCGTAGACATCAGAAGCAGCTTTCACCGATTCGACCACGGCAATTTCAGCATCCACGTCAACGTGTTCACCCACTTCAGGCAATTCAACATATACGATGTCACCGAGCAAATCTTGGGCGTGGTGAGTAATACCAACGGTGATAGTGCCGTCTTCTTCTTGGCGTAACCATTCATGACTAGCCACATATTTAAAATCTGCTGGAATATTGCTCATAACTATTTTCCTCAAAGCGAAAGTAGGGGTGAAAATAAAAGGCTGTTAGCCAAGCAGTCACACTTGGCGCCTTTTTACTAAACATTTTTAAAAGCCTAGTATTTAAAAGCTAAGTAATTTAACAAACTGAGTAACAAAAATTTGGTCGATACAATGTATATCGACCAAACTTAAAAACCAACTTAGCGGTTTAACCCATTCAACAAGTGAATCGGATTAAATAGCATTACACACAAAGTTATAATCACGACCTTGTGAAGTTACGGTTAACGCACCTTCTGCACCTTTAACGCCCCAATCATACATGGTAGTTTTGGTTGCATTTGACAAGGTATAGCGGTTACCCGAACCTGAGACATCTTGTTTTAACACCATCGCCGCTTGGTTTAGACCGAGCATTGGCGAGGTGATTTTTAAATTTGCGACATTGCTGCCGTTTTCTTGACCGTAGAATGCCACAACTTCAGTGTTGTTGTCACATTTAAAGGTTTGTGAATTTGCTTGAACTGCCAACACTTGTGATGGACTGGGCTGTGCAACTTGGGTTGAGGTACAGGCCGCCAAACTTGCCAAAAACGGTACAACAAACAGTAATTTTTTCATGATTTTACCTTCTAAATATGATGAATTTATTATGAGTTTTTCAAATTACGCTGACTAATTATTTGAATGTTGTTCATTAATAAGCGTTAAATCCATCATAACACGATAAAATCCTAGTTGAATTGTTTGTTGCCATTTCTAACAAACGGTAACGAAATGATACGTACTGGCGTCGGTGTGCCCCGCAAATCAACGGTGGCTGCTGTATCCGTCGTCTTTGGAATACGGGCAATCGCAATCGATTGTTTTAGGCTTGGGCTAAAAGTGCCGCTAGTGATTACCCCAGTTTTGCCATTGTCTAGCGTGACCGTCATGCCTTCACGCAATACCCCACGTGACTCTAGCACTAAGCCTACTTGCATGACGTCATTACCCTCAGCAATCGCTTGGTCTTGTTTGGCTTGCATGGCTTGACGTCCCACAAAATCCCGATCGTCTTTTACCGCTAGCGTCCACGCCATACCGCATTCATACGGATTGATGGTTTCATCCATCTCATGACCATACAAATTCATACCCGCTTCAAGACGTAAGGTATCACGGGCACCTAAGCCTGCTGGGGCGATGCCATGGTCTTTAAGTAAGGTAAAAAATGTTGAGGCTTGTGCTTGTGGCAAAATGACTTCAACGCCGTCTTCACCCGTATAACCGGTACGCGCCACAAACCAATCTGCGCCTTCAATGTCGGTCAAGTCTTTGCCCACAAATGGTTTTAATGTAGCTAGGCTATCTGCCCAATTTGGTTTAGCTTGGCTCAGTTTCTGCAAGGCATTAGGACCTTGCACTGCAAGCATAGCAAGTTCTGGGCGCTCGGTAATAGTGACAGCAAAGTCTTTGCCGATTTTGTCAAACTGTGCCAAATCTTTATCACGGGTGGCAGCATTTGAGACGATACGATACTCGGTTTCTGCATCGTTCATCCGGTAAACGATTAAGTCATCAATCACACCGCCATTTTCGTTTAGCATGGCAGAGTAAAGCGCTTTACCGACAAATTTGAGTTTGGCGACATCATTGGCGAGCAGTTTTTGCAGCCAAGCTTTGGCGTCTTGACCGGCGATGTCAGTCACGACCATATGTGACACGTCAAACATGCCTGCATCCGTACGCACAACGTCATGCTCTTGAATCTGTGAGCCATAATGGATAGGCAATTCCCAACCAGAGAAGTCAACGATTTTGCCGTTGCTATCGATATGGGATTGGTAAAAAGGGGTGCGGTTTAAAGGCTTGTCTGTGGCTGACATGGCAAATCCTTGAGTGGGTAAAATCAAATAACGGTTTGATGTTTGATTTGATGTTTTAACAGCGTGGGATAAGATGCTAAAGCCAAACATCGCACATCAATAGAGCACTAAAACTAATCCAACTTTATGTCGGTAGCTATCAGCCCTATCTGTCCTGTTACCTGAGATTTTCAATCGACTTGTCAGCTTCTTACTTCTTATAGTATAGATAGACAAGTCAACCTTTTCCCCTTCGGTGGTATTGCAAAGCAATACACTCTCCAGATTTGTTATATTTTGATGCAGTGCATACGCCACTGCCAAAAATTACGATTCCAGTCCTTTTACCTGAGCGATTATAGGGTCTTTACGCCTTCGGTGATGGTTTTGGTATTTCATAATTTGATGAAAAACAAAATAACATTCTCTCCTGAAATCTTAGGTTATTATGCTGGGTTTTTAACTTTTTGACAAGCAAATTTGCACAGATTTTATGACCGCCCGATGTTTTGGCAATACTGCATTATGAGCATTATTGTGTTATAGCAAATAAAGCCAAAAGCAAGTATGATTAAAGTCATTGATGAACATCAAAATTTAAGTAGTTAAATAAAGTTAAAGTGTTTAAATAAATAAAGTGCTTAAATTAATAAAGTGCTTAAATAATTTCTGTGGTTTTGGGTTAAATTTTTGCGTGCTGACCCCATTAAAAGCAGAATAATTTAGCCTTTAACATTTTGAATATCTTTGAATATTAACCCCAAATACCAAAAGTTGTTACCAAAAGCTATTAAAAGTTACTATAAACGTTAGTGCTAACCTCGCTGAGAGAAAATTGGCTGACTGAGAACTGGTAGATGAGTTGGGTTGTTACCTTATAAAGATGGCATGATAACAGGAATAAAATAACGATGGACTTCATGAATATTTCGTTGGTAGGCATTTTAACCAGTTTAGCCATGGGGGGTGCGTTGCTCGATGATAGCAAAACCCAACAGCAAGTGGCGCAAGTGTCGACTCATATTTTGCCAAATATCGCAGGACAGTGGCAGCTGCGACTTGATAAGACCGACGCTGCGCAGCCAAGTTGCCAAGAGCGGTATAATTTTGGGCGCGATCAGCAATTTATCGGTTCAAGCGGTCAGGAGTTTACGTATGGCAAATATTTGTACGCTGACACAGGGGATGGTTTACCTGCACTAGCGATTCAGACCCAATATGATAACAATGCAACAGATTGTTCTGGCAATCGTGTTGACCAGACGGGCGATATTTTGGTTGCGTATGTCAAACAGCAAGGCGAGCAAATGCAGTGGTGCAAGGATAGTAAAGGCACCCGATGTGATATGACATTGTACCGTGTGTTGCCCTAAATTTTTTTACTTTTTTTCTCTACATCCCATAGCACTGGCAAGATTTGCCAGTGCTATTATCCTCTTTAAAACTTGCAACTAGTGTCAAATACTTATGATTCCACCTTTTTCAAGTGCCAATTCGCAGCAACGTCTGATTAGTCCGATGGGGCGCTCAGAAGACCAAAATGACAATAATATCCGTCCAGCCTTACTCGCTGAATATATCGGTCAGCCTGTAGTCAAAGAACAAATGGGCGTATTTATCAACGCGGCGTTATCGAGAAAAGAAGCGCTCGACCATACCTTGATATTTGGACCGCCTGGACTGGGTAAAACCACACTCGCCAACATTATCGCCCGTGAGATGGGCGGTAATCTGCGCTCGACGTCTGGTCCTGTGCTTGAACGCGCGGGTGATTTGGCAGCAATGCTGACCAATCTAGAGCCTGGTGATGTGCTGTTTATTGATGAGATTCACCGTTTAAGCCCAATGATTGAAGAAATTTTGTATCCTGCGATGGAAGATTTTCAGCTTGATATTATGATTGGCGAAGGACCTGCTGCACGCTCTATAAAGCTTGATTTACCGCCCTTTACTTTGGTGGCTGCGACCACCCGAGCAGGTTTGTTGACCTCGCCACTGCGGGATAGATTTGGTATTGTACAGCGATTGGAGTTTTATAATGTGGAGGACTTAACGACCATTGTCACAAGATCGGCTGGATTGCTTAACGTGCCTATGACCAAAGAAGGGGCAGTGGAAGTCGCTAGACGTTCGCGCGGTACACCGCGTATTGCCAATCGGTTGCTACGCCGCGTACGTGATTATGCCCAAGTTAAAGGCGATGGCACCGTCACCGCTGAAATTGCGCATAGCGCACTCGATATGCTCGCAGTTGATAAACGCGGGCTTGATAATCTTGATAGACGTTATCTTGAGATGTTAGAAGAGCGTTTTAATGGCGGGCCTGCGGGGGTTGAGTCGATTGCGGCGGCTTTGGCAGAAGATAGAGGCACGCTTGAGGATGTGATTGAGCCGTATCTGATTCAGCAAGGTTATATCGTACGCACCGCGCGGGGGCGGATGTTGACTTAGTCTTTTGAATTTTTGTAGTGAAAAATAAAAACCCCTTACATTGTGTAAGGGGGTTTTTACACAAAATTATAAAGTGTAAGTTGAGTTCGTAACTTTACCATTAGGAGCAGTTACGGTAATTGTAAATTTATCGGTAGCGGCACACTCTTTAAGACTTATTGAATATCGAACATCTTTGGTTTTTTCGAAGAAATTGCCAAGAGAGTTGACCGTATATAAGCTAACATTATTAGGCACAGTTACATTACCATATAAAGTTGCAGTACAGGCCGCATTATTATCTTTAGTATTATCTTCTGTGCTAACTGCAATTGTAGTACCTGACGGCATTGAAACAGTTTTTTCGCTATTACCATACATATAAAATAAATTATTTGATACCCAATCAAAAGTAGGTGTTTCATTCGCAAAACCAAAGATTTCTTGATGCCTTAAGGTTGCTGCTAATCCTGTATCACAAGTATTATCAATATTGGGCTGAGCAAGATACGATAGGAAACTAGTCATATTTGACGTAAGTAGAGAGCGATTTAAAATATTATTTGGATCAGGTTGAATAAAGTCAGTAGGCAGACTAATACCAGTGAAAGAAGTGTTATTACAACTGCCTGTCGCTCCACGACGATAAATAAATTCGCCTATGGTTGAATTGTAAGAGTTATTTTCATTATCATCACGATACGCATCACCAATATTTCTAGTCAGAGTGTCAACGCCTGCTGTATAAGCATTATCACCATTCACATCATAATAATCTTTATCACCTTCTAAATAGGCAAGTACACTGACACGACCATCAATAGGACGAGGGTTTTGAGAGGTAAAAATAACCTTACACTCACCATTTGTATCGGTTGAACAGCTAGGGGTAATTCTACCGCCTTCTGCAATAAAGTTTACGACCGTACCAGCAGGTACATTAGTACCATTTCTATTTGTTAAATGCATAGTGATAGTTGTGCTATCAGCCGTATTGTTTAATAAAACATTTTTGTCAAAGGCTAGGGTCACACCATTTTGTGAAGCACGACTATTGACTACGGTTAAATTTTTTGATAAAGCATAAATTGATGAATTGCTTGCTAAAGTTGCTTTTAGCTCAACAGGTCCAGGCAGATTACCTGGATATACATTTAGAGTTATTTTACCGTCTGAATCACTCGTTAAAATAACATCAGACTGATTGTTTAATGTACCAAAACTAAAGTCAGTTGGAGCGTAGTTTTTGCTAATAATTACTTGTTTGTTTGCTGCAGGTGTGCCATTGGCGTATACAGTGAATTCAACCGTATCTGAAGTTGAAGAGCCGCTACCACGGGCAACTAATGAGACATTTTTATCCGTACTATAAATAATTGAGTTTGCTTGAATAGCTGCGATATTTAAAGCAATGGTTTTCGACACAGTACCAGTAGAATTGGTTGCTGTGATAGTTTGGGTGCCTTCACACAATTTACCATCGGTATTGATGGCTTTGTAGGTTGTCGTAATATTACCTTGATTAGAAGAAGTAACAGAATTGTTGGTAAAAGTTCCACAGGTTGCAGAGAAATTGACAACTATGTCGTTAAGCACTGTATTAGTATTAGCATCTAAAGTCACTAATGTAATATTTGTTGTTCCACCTGATGATAGTGAGGTATTTGAAGCTGCCAGAGAAGATAAAGAAATGTTAGCAGGCTGTAGTGAAAAGTTGGAGGCAGCGGTAGTAGCGGTTTTATCATTGTAAACTGCCGAGGCTGATATTGAATAAGCCCCTGTATCCGTAGTATTGGTAGGTTTCACAGAAATTGATGCTTCGCCATTGGCATTGGTTAAGACGGCGCCATTGGAAGTACCAAATGTCACGCCACCTGTTGCAGTAAATGTCACCATAGCCCCACTAATGGCTTTGCCGTTGGCATCTGTTACCGTAAGTTTAGCATTAACCCCCGAGCTATTAACCGTCATAGTGGTTTTACCATTAACATCTATCAAGGAAATCGCACTTATTTTAATAGCTGATGTTGATGTTGATGTTGAACCAGTACTACCGCCTTTCACAGGCGGCGGCAATGTATCATTACCGCCACCACCGCCACAACCAGCGAGGGCAAGTGCGGTCGTCAATGCCGAAAGTTGAAAGGATTTGATTAGGTTGGTAGAGATAGCCATAAAGTTATCCTAGAGACAGTAAGTAAGGCTGCTAAATAAATTGATAGATATAAAAAAATTACCAATTTTTCGATGAGCAAAAAATGTTACGTGATTGATGCTAAAATATAATTTTTGATGCTATCTACTTTACTAAGTTTGCACAAAAGTTACAACAAATTCTAATCATAATTTGATGAATTTAATCGTATTGAAATTATAAATTATCAACAAGATTTCTAAATTTAACGCTGTTTTTTTAGAGTGGGTGTAAAAAAAGTTGTCACGTATCTACAATATTGTTAAAAATCCACTAACCACCACAATGCCAAAAAATGTAAATTAAGTGACAAAAAATGCTGTCAAAAAATCCTTCAATGCCTTGTAATATCATTGACCATATATCGTTATATCATTTTTGGGCAAACACTCTGCCGCCATTGCTACCGATAGTCGCAGATGGGTCACACGTATCAATTTGTTATCTAAAAAAAGTCGTGCCTGAGCTGTTAAAAGTCATGCTTTATCAGTTATCGGCAAAAATTCAGCAAAATCCGTCGTTAATCCATCAAACTTTGCCACAGGTAACAGATAAAAATAGTTTTACCCCCGAATTTTTCACTGCTTTAGTTACAAAAAATTTGACTGAAAACGGCATCAACTTTGTAACCTTAAAACAACTGTCTAAAAATAGCCCATCGATTTTTGAGCAGTGGTTTGATGATGAAACCCAAAAAACGATGATTGCCGGCGTGTTACTGGAAAAAACTCATCTGCCCTTAGATAAGCTATTAACTATTTGGCAAACCATCACTGCATTGGCGGTGATAAATTTGGCAGATACGATAAGTTCGCTACAAAACACCATAGACTCAGCGCAGATTACTGAGTGGCTTGTGATGCAGCCGGTTTTTTTTATGTCACCAGAAGATACGGGGCTGATAAATGCAGTGGGTTTTAGGTGCGCTGTCAGTTTTCAAGCAATGCAGCAACAGCAATTAACATGGTCAAAAATTCAAAATATTGCAGAATTGCCTGTCTATCAACAGCATATTGTCCAGCAAATGACTATTTATAAAGCGTCCAATTTTTTTAACATTGCGCCAATGACCATCCCGCATGCTCACTTCAATCAACAGGTGATTTCAAAAGGCAATCGGCAAATAAACAAAGCGGTGACGTCAAATGCACAAACAGCCCTTTTAGCTAGCAGTATTTTTGCCAAACCGCAATTTCGCAAACCCGCTCGTTGGATAGATAAACTACAAAAAAATTGGATTGCGACCGCCACTGTATTGTCTGTCGCCGTTTTTAGCGGGGTAGGCGCGTTGGTGAGTCTCAAAGATAAGCCTACCGCCTCCCAACCCTCGGCAGAAATATCAGTGGCACAACCGGTTTATCACGATGTGGCGATAGTAAAAGTCGCCTCGACACCGAGTACAGTGACCAATGAGATGACTACAGCTGAGCATCACAAGAAACACGATAAATCTAAGTCATTGGATGAAAAGCCTTCGGTACAATCTGAAAAAGCGCGAGCTATGAAAAAATCTGATAAACAAGAGGAAAGCAAAAAAGACCGCAAAAAAAATATCGACAATGATGCCAAAGCCGATGGTAAGAATGAGGCTAAACAAAACCATAAGAAAAAAGCTAGCTCATCTAAAGTCGACAGTGGACAATCTGAAAAAACTTCTAGTACCACCAAAAAATCTACGACTAAGGACAAAGCGGTAAAAGAAAAATCGCCAAAAGAAAAAGACAAGTCCTCATCGTCAACAACCGCCACTGACAGAAAATCCGCTAAAAAGCCTGACAAAAAAGCAAATAACACGATGGATAATAAGGCAGATGACAAAGCGAATAACAAGGTGGGTAATAAGGTAAACAATGAGGCGAATAACAAACCCCGTAGTAAATCCAAAACCCATTAATACCGTTATCAAAACGACATAAAATGACGTATTATTTGTCGGTGTATGGGGCTTGCAAATATTTTCATGTCGTTTTTTGCCTAAAACTGCTATGATGCACAAGTTTTTCAACGCTTCAATTATCGGTTTTTGACGTTGTTTTTTTAAGGCACTCTCAAAGCTTTTCGAGGAAATCATGAGCGCAGCGACTGCATCTATCAATACTTTTACTATTACTGCACCTGATGACTGGCATATTCATTTACGGGATGGGCAGGCGCTTGCCACGACGGTGCCACATGCTGCTGCCAATTTTCGCCGCGCCATTTGTATGCCAAATTTGGTGCCACCCGTCAAAACAGCCGCTGATGCTGTCGCTTATCGTGAGCGTATTTTGGCGCAAGTGCCTAACGACAGTATTTCCCAGCAATTTGAGCCATTGATGACGCTTTACTTAACCGAGTCACTGACAGCAGAAGATATCGAAGCCGCCGTTGATTCAGGTGTAGTAAAAGCAGTCAAGTTATATCCTGCAGGTGCGACCACCAATTCTGCGGATGGGGTGAGCCATATCAATCATTGCACCGATGTATTTGCCAAGATGGAGGCGTTGGGTTTGCCGCTGTTGGTTCATGGTGAAGTGACGCACCATCATATTGATATTTTTGACCGTGAAAAACGCTTTATTGATGAAGTGATGGTCAATCTCATTGATAAATTTCCAAAATTAAAAATCGTCTTTGAACACATCACCACCAGTGACGCCGCTGACTTTGTGTTGTCACAGGGCAAAAATGTCGCAGCGACGATTACCCCGCAGCATTTATTGTTTAATCGTAATCACCTGCTGGTGGGCGGGATTAAACCGCATTTTTATTGCTTGCCGATTTTAAAACGCCAAAGTCACCAAAAAGTATTACTTGATGTGGCAACCAGTGGTAATCCCAAATTCTTTATTGGCACTGACTCTGCGCCCCATGCGACGCATACCAAGGAAAATGCTTGCGGTTGTGCAGGCTGTTATAGCGCATCGATTGCGCTGCCCTTGTATGCACAAGCCTTTGACAGCGTGGGTAAACTTGACAAATTAGAAGGCTTTACCAGTATTCACGGGGCAAAATTTTATGGCTTACCTATCAATAGTGATAAAGTGACCTTGGTACGTGAACCATGGCAAGTCCCCGAGCATTATCCTTATCTTGACGGTAAAGATTTGACCCCGCTGATGGCTGGACAAACGCTGGACTGGAAAGTGATGCCATTTAATTTAGCAGTATGATTGTTCACCCTTTATTTTTTCTGTTTTTTTTCCGCAAGGTAACGTATGACCGCCACAACTGAATCGATGACTATTGCCAACCGTTTTCGCAATTACTTGCCCGTGGTGGTGGATGTAGAGACAGCAGGGTTCAATCCAAAAACCGATGCTTTGCTTGAGATTGCCTGTATTCCAATTTTGATGGATGATAGCGGGCGTTTTTACCCAGGTGAGGCGGTCAATGCGCATATTGAGCCGTTTGAAGGGGCAAATCTTGAAGCGCGTGCCCTGCAATTCACCGGCATCAATCCCCACAGCCCGATGCGAAAAGCCATTGCCGAAGATGAAAAAGCCGCCATTCGCCGTATTTTTAAATATTTAAAAACGGTGCGCCAATCGACCCAATGTACCAAATGCATTTTGGTAGGGCACAATGCGCATTTTGACCTGAGCTTTTTAAATGCTTTAATTGAGCGTACCAATAGCAAAAATCAAAGCCAATTTCACCAGTTCTCTGTGTTAGATACCGTCACCTTATCCGCGCTTGCGTTTGGTCAAACGGTATTGGCGAGAGCGTGCAAACTCGCTGGAATAGAATTTGATGGCAATGAAGCGCATTCTGCCTTATATGACACCCAAAAAACGGCTGAATTGTTTTGTTATATCTTAAACAATTATCCGTTGCTGACGCCAAACTTGGCGAGCGATGAGGCTAATGATGATGAGCATAAGAGTGATGGGCGTCAGGATAGCGATGACGAGGACGAGGACGTACTAGTGCCATCTGACGACCCTACTGATGGCTAAATTTTTTGGTAGTTATTGAGATATTTAACCTTATTTAATACCCAAATCACGTCATTCATCCAAATCTTTAAACTTTAACTGCTACAAATATCAGTATCATGAATATAATCAGCGCCGCAGTCGCAAGCGCCATTTTTTTACCATAGCTAGTATCTTCGCGCTGGGTTTGCTTGAGTAATGACAGGGTGGCAATACCTTGTGAAATGCGTATGGCGTCAGGGTGACCATGTGCCGCAGCCAGCTCTAGCCAGTATTTACCCATCTCGTTGTCTTGCTCAACCCCATGTCCTGCATAGTACAGTTTACTGAGTAATTTCTCCGCGCGATTATCATGTTGCGAGGCCGCTTGTTGCAACAGTAGCAAAGCTTGTTGGGAGTTTTGAGAAATCTTGAGTAAGTGATTGCCTTCAAATAGCCACAGCGCTTGGCGCAGCAATGCATCAGCAAGACCATTCTCGGCAAATTCATCAATCACTTTTAAGGCTGTTGCCAAATTATCTGCTGATATAGTATTTTCGACTACATTTCCTGCTGCTACATTGTCTTCGAGTACACTGTTTTCTAATACATTGTTTTCTAATAAATTGCCACTTGATTGCGCTGTTTGAATCAGCGCAACTGCTTTTTCATACATTGCTCGGTTTTGCTGAGTAATGTCTAAATCAAGCCATTGAATGGTCTGCAAATCCTGTGCAAGCTCGCCAAAAATCGCATGTTTGTTGACTATTGCCTGTGATTCGGCAATGGATTTGCGCTGATTGAGCAGTCCTTCATGCAGTGTGGGGTTGAGTAGCGCGGCTTCAACTTCTGCCTTATAGCGGGCGATTTCTTGTGCTTGGCGTAGCTGTTCTTCTTGTTGCTTTTGTTGTTCGATTTGTTTGGCTTGGGCTCTTGCTTGCGCAATGACTTGGCGATTTGAGCGTGCTTTTGATGGGATTTTGCGGGTTAGCGATTGAGAAGTAAGGGGATTGTTGAGCAAAGTGGGCGGCACCGATGACGCCGTTTTTTCAGCTATGCGCACAGATTTATCAGTAGCAGGGGTGACATTTTCTGATACCGCTTCATGATTACTGGGAGTATCCATCATATTGGGTGCATCAATCACCGGGGTGATTTGCATCACTGTTTGGCTAAAATCTGGCACCTCGGTAAAGTCAAACCGATAAATTTGCGGCAATACCACGCCGTCATCGGCTGCCATCTCATTGGGATATTTACGATCAATCAGCGGATTGTTTTCATCGGTGATAAATTTGGGATGAGAGAAGCGAGATGCAATCATGGTGTTGGATAAATGTTGATAGTGATGTCATTATAGAGGACAAATCACCGAAAGTAAAAAAGCCAAAATCATAAAAAAGGACAGCATCACTGTCCTTTTAATGGCAATCTCACGCTGACTTGTGACAGCGCTATAATCTTACAGTTGTTATTTCGCAGATGTTATTGGGCAATGGTTACGGGCGTTTTTGATTGTAATTCTTCAAACGTGACACCGTCTGCTAGCTCAACCAGTTTTAGACCGTTATCGGTCACATCCATGATGGCTAAATCAGAGATGATACGATTCACCACTTTTTTGCCTGTCAAGGGTAGCGTACATTCAGCCAATACTTTTGGCTCACCATGTTTGTTGGTATGTTCCATCAATACAATGACGCGTTGAACGCCTGCGACCAAGTCCATCGCGCCGCCCATGCCTTTAACCATCTTGCCAGGAATCATCCAGTTGGCAAGGTCGCCACTGTCTGAAACTTCCATCGCCCCCAAGATGGCAAGGTTGACTTTACCGCCACGAATCATGGCAAATGATTGTGAGCTTGAGAAAAAGCTCGCACCAGTCGCTGTGGTGACGGTTTGTTTACCCGCATTGATCAAATCTGGGTCAACTTTATCGGGTGTCGGGAATTCATCAATTCCAAGCAGTCCATTTTCTGATTGTAGCCAAACGTTGACGCCTTCTGGAATATAGTTCGCCACTAAGGTCGGCAAACCGATACCTAGATTGACATAAAAGCCGTCTTGTAGTTCTTTAGCGGCTCTTTGTGCCATTTGTTCACGAGTCCATGCCATGGTAATCTCCTTATATCCTAGTTTGTCTGTTCTTTGGTCGTCACTTTTTCGATGCGTTTTTCTGGGTTGGCATTGACCACGATGCGATGCACATAAATACCCGGCAAATGAATTTGGTCGGGGTCTAGCTCGCCAGTTTCCACCAACTGCTCAACTTCGACAATGGTGACTTTACCTGCCGTGGCGACATCTGGGTTAAAGTTACGCGCCGTTTTGTTAAACATCAAGTTGCCCGCTTTATCCGCTTTCTGGGCTTTGACCAGTGCCACATTAGCGACTAATGAGCGCTCAAGGATATATTGACGACCGTCGAATTCACGTTCTTCTTTACCCTCAGCAATTTGGGTGCCTACGCCAGTTGCGGTAAAGAACGCAGGGATGCCCGCACCCCCGGCACGCAATTTTTCTGCCAGTGTCCCTTGTGGGGTCAATTCCACTTCTAATTCACCCGATAAAAACTGCCGTTCAAATTCTTTGTTTTCACCCACATACGACGCAATCATTTTTTTGACTTGGCGAGTCTCTAGCAATAATCCCAAACCAAAACCATCGACACCAGCGTTATTGCTGATACAGGTCAAATCTTTAACGCCGCTATCTCGCAAGGCTTCAATCAAAGCTTCAGGGATACCACACAGACCAAAACCACCGACCGCAATCGTTTGTCCATCTTTGATGACGCCTTCAAGTGCCGCAGCTGCGCTGTCATATACTTTGCTGGTCATACATTCACTCCTTGTCGCTAACCAATGTTGTTAATATTATTTACCAAAAATAAAAATTACGCTTAAACCTAAAAATTTAAAAACGAAACAAATCGTATCGTTATAGGATTTATATAATAAATTTTGTTTTAAGTAAATCACATTGCATGAATTTTTGCAAAAAGTAAACCCAGTTTTTCGCAAAAATAGGGCATAAAAAAAGGCATACTAGGGATGCCTTAAATTTATCAATTTTTAACAGTCAATTTTTTATCCATTGTCTAGTCATCATTGACAGAGCGAGTGATGCGTTTGGCGTTCGAGTTGATCGTTTTGGCTTGTCCGTCAATGGTCGTGCCAAATTTACCGCCGTTGTTATTTTTGCTACCAAAGCCCCCGAACGGATTTTGTCCGCCCATACCACCAAATGGATTTTGACCGCCAAACGGGTTTTGTCCACCCATGCCGCCAAGACCCCCTAAGCCACCCATTTTTGAGGGATCTATACCGCCCATTTTGCTTGCCATCATTTGCATCAATTTTTCTGGGTTTTTAGTGGCGTAGTCTTTGGCAAAGGCTTTAAACTTATTTTGTACCGCAGGTAATAACACCACAAGTGCCGCAATATCACTTAAAATACCTGGCAGTACCAATAGGATACCTGCCACCGCAAAAGCAATCGCTTTCACCACGGAATTTTCATTGGGACGAATGGCAGGGTTAAGCATGGCGGCTTGGGCTTGTCCAGCCATCGGTTTTAAGGTGGCTATGCCTTTTTTAATGAGGGCGGCACCCACAAAGCCGGCCACGACAAACCATAAAAACACCCACCAGCCACTGACAAATTGTGCGATTAGATACCAAACCAGCATCTCAATAATCAACCAGACAATGGCAATCCCAACTATATTTCCCATGAAAATACGATTCCTAAACTGTGAATAAACTATAAAGAACAAACGATGAATCATTAACCAATGTAATAATGATGGGGGTAATGCATAAAACTATCAAATAGTTTTTTGAAATTCAGCAATTTTTTCGTTAAATTTTTGATAAATGCTATAATTTGACGGCATTTTTAGCTTTAGCAAAATTTTTTTGTGGGTATCTTTTTTTACGAGCATGTTTTACGAGCATCTTTTATGAGCATCTTTATTGGTATTGACCCAGGCTCACGTCTGACAGGCTATGGCATCATTCGATTGAGTGGAGATAAACTTGAACATTTGGATGCAGGCACGATTCATGCTTACAGCCAAGGGGAAACCATGCCCGAGCGGCTCAAGCGGATATTTGATGGGATTAGCCGTATCGTTGAGCATTATCAAAAATACACCAATGAACCCATGACCGCTGCCATCGAGCAAGTATTTATGGCATCAAACCCCGACACCGCGCTTAAGCTTGGGCAGGCGCGGGGTGCAGCGATTGCCGCCATGGTTGCTAAAGATTTGCAAGTAGCTGAATATACCGCACGGCAAATCAAACAAGCGGTATGTGGCTATGGCGCGGCAGACAAAGAGCAAATTCAGCTTATGGTGATGCGCTTGTTGAGTCTTGAGATACAGCCGCAAGCGGATGCGGCAGATGGCTTGGCATGTGCGATTTGTCATGCCTATCATAGCCAGACACTGAATAAATTGCTCGGCGGTGCAGCGGTAATCGCTGGTCAAAGCGCAGGTGGACGCTCAAAGAAAAAAGGGCGCTGGCGCTTGACCGAAGTTGATTTGGGTAATTTAGGTTAAAAGGCAGGTTAAAAGTTAGGTTAAAAAGCAGTGGGGTAATTCACTCACAAGAAAATTTTTTATATCCAATAAGGCTTTTGACGGGTTTAGACTTCTTTGTCAGCACAAAAATCGCTACAATGGCATCTTTTGAAAATTGAACACAAGAAGTACCTCATGAGCCAACTAGCTACTGCAACTTTATTGATTAAATGCCAAGACCGCGCAGGCATTGTGCAAGCTGTATCCGAATTTTTTTATCGTTATGGCGCTAATATTATCAGCCTTGACCAATACTCGACTGAGCCCGAAGGCGGCCAGTATTTTATGCGCCTTGAAATGGCTATCAATGATTTGGACAATATCATCGACAACATGAAAGGCAGTTTTGAGCATACCGTCGCTCGCATATATCAAATGGAATGGAAACTATTTGACAACAGTAAACGTAAAAAAGTGGCGATTTTGGTGTCCAAATATGACCATGCACTACTTGATTTGCTATGGCGCTGGCAACAAGGGCAACTAGATTGTGAGATTACCTGTGTCGTCAGTAATCACCATGATTTGCGCCAAGCGGTAGAAAATTTTGGTGTGCCATTTCACCAAGTGACTGTGAGCAAAGACAACAAAGTACAAGCAGAAGCCGAGATTCAAGCGC
Organism: Streptomyces cinereus; assembly: GCA_014647715.1. GTDB lineage: Bacteria > Pseudomonadota > Gammaproteobacteria > Pseudomonadales > Moraxellaceae > Faucicola > Faucicola cinerea. The sequence goes on along the minus strand of BMPS01000014.1, from coordinate 23,243 downwards.
TGGTAAAAGACTGTGATTTGTTGGTGCTGGCGCGCTATATGCAGATTTTATCGGCTGAATTTACCGCCGCTTGGCACATGAAAATTATTAATATTCACCACTCATTCTTGCCAGCCTTTGTCGGCGCCGATCCATACCGCCAAGCCTATGAAAAAGGCGTCAAACTGATTGGTGCCACCGCGCATTATGTCACAGCTGACCTTGACCAAGGACCGATTATTGAGCAAGACGTGCACCGTGTCAGCCATCGCCACCATGTGGCAGAATTGCGGGCGATTGGGCAAGATGTCGAGCGTAGCGTGCTGACCCGTGCCGTGCGTTGGCATCTACAAAACCGGGTGATTGTCACAGGCAATAAAACGGTGGTATTTAACTAATTTTTCACCCGTTATTTGTTATCATTGCAGCTTATCTTGTTATTAGGGCGTAGGTTTTACGCCTCTCTCCCGACTATAAAAATAATCTACCTGTGGTAGTCCTATGCCGTTATCAAAGTCGCCAACGCCACCATCCAACACTCATTTGACTCATTATAAAACCTTAGGCTTACTGCTCACCTTATATTTGGCTCAAGGCTTGCCCGCAGGATTTATCACCCAAGCCTTGCCAGCGATTTTACGTGAATACAAAGTCTCACTGGTTGCCATTGGTTGGTCAGGGCTGATTTTGGTGCCTTGGGGGCTTAAATTCCTGTGGGCTACTGTGGTGGACGGCTATTATTCACAGAAAATCGGACGCGCCAAAAGTTGGATTTTGCCGATGCAAGGGTTGTCGATAGTCATCCTGATTGCGGTGGCGTTTTTTGAACCACATAATTTGGCACAGACCCCTTCGGTGATGACATTGTACGGGATGTTATTTACCTTAAGCCTCATTGGGGCGACACACGATGTGGCGACGGATGGGCTAGCAACCCGTTTGCTTAAAGCGGCTATGGCGCCCAAAGAACCGCTGACCCATGATATGCCTGCGCCTAATCTGGATTCGGTGAATCATACTACCAATCACCATCATCGCCAAAGCCAAGGCAATGCCGTACAAGTCATCGGCTATCGGCTGGGGCTTATCGTCGGTGGCGGTGTGTTACTGATGCTGTTAGAACAATGGGGCTGGCGCAACAGTTTTCTTGCCATGGCGGCTTTGGTGGCAATGAATACCGTGCCCATTGTGTTTTTTAAAGAGCACACCCACACTTCGGTTGAACTCCCAAAAAAACAAGTACAGGCAGCAAAATCTGGCAGTTTTAAGGCACTAAAAAATTACCTTAGCCACCATTATCAGTATTTTTGGTCATCGCGGGAGATGCTGGCTTGGCTAGGGGTGTTATTGACCTATAAAATTGCTGATGGCATTTCAAGCGGTATGGTCAAACCGATGATGGTCGATGTCGGACTCAACTTGCAGCAAATTGGTTTTTGGGCAACCATCTTGGGCTCGGCTGCCTCAGTCGCTGGGGCAGGGGTCGCCACAATTTTGATGAAACGACTCACTCGCTTTACGTCACTACTATATTTTAATCTTGCCCAAGCGCTGACCACAGGGTTGTATGGCTTGGTCGCTTATGGGTTTTATCATCGGTTACTGACGGATTTTTTGTGGCTATATGTTGTCAATGCGCTGGAGCATTTTTGTGCATCGTTGGCGCTGATTGCGATGCTCACAACCATTATGCATTATTCACGCCCTGCCAATGCGGGGAGTGATTTTACCGTGCAGGTTTGTCTGTTGACGGTGTTGGGCGGCTCAGCGCATTTTGCCAGCGGCTATATGGCGCATTTTTTGGGCTATCAATGGCATTTTTTGGTGAGTATGTTGATTGGCTTTGTGTGCCTTGCACCAATAATTTACTGGCATAAATTACAAAATAATGAGAAATAATTTCATTTTTAATTGAATTTTAATATTTTTGACCATATTATCTATTTATATGATAAATTAGAAAATATAGATAGAGCGGAGGGGAGATGGCGAAAACATTTTGGCTGAACCAAAAATATAATATCAATTTACCCATTTGGACGTTATTGTCGCCAAGTATTGCCGCTTTAGTGCTTGCGGTGCATTTAATTTGGCATCCCTCGGGTATCATCATGAATACCGTGACGGCGATTTTTTTGATGGGGTCAGTTTTTGCTGCCGTACATCACGCTGAGGTGATTGCTCACAAAGTGGGTGAGCCTTTTGGTACGTTGGTTTTGGCATTGGCGGTCACCGTGATTGAAGTGGCACTTATTTTGGCACTCATGAGTAGTAGCACACCCACCGATGCCGCCGTGCTTGCCCGTGATACGGTATTTGCAGCAGTGATGCTGATTTGTAACGGGATTATTGGTATTTGCCTGTTGATTGGTGGTATCAAAAATTACGTACAGCGTTATAGCTTGCATGGTAGTAAAGCGGCAATTAGTGTGTTATTGGCGATTGCATTAATCGTATTTATTTTACCCAATTTTACCACCTCTGCCGCAGGCGGTTTTATGATAGGCGCTCAGCTGCTGTTTGTAGCGATTTGCTGTTTGATTTTGTATGCCGCATTTATCTTTACCCAAACCATTCGTCACCGAGATTATTTTATTGCTGATGGGCAAGAAGACCTGCATCACAGTGATAATGCGCTAACCATGGCGATGAGTGTGGGATTTTTGTTTCTAAGTTTAATAACGGTCGTAGGTCTTGCTAAGATGTTATCGCCTGCGATGGAAGCGGCGCTGCTGGCGATGGGTATGCCAAAAATCGTGTTAGGGATTATCATTGCTGCCTTGGTACTGTTGCCTGAATCTATTGCTGCGGTAAAAGCTGCCTACCACGACCAGCTGCAAAACAGTTTAAATTTGGGGCTAGGCTCGGCTTTGGCGTCTATTTCTTTGACAATTCCTGTTATCGCGCTTTATTCAATCTTCACAGCAACGCCCGTCATGTTTGGGTTGTCTGCCAAAGAAGGGCTAATGCTGGTCATTACGCTGATGATAACCATCAATACTTTAAGTACCGGGCGTACCACTTTTTTACATGGCATCATCCATTTGGTCATGTTAGCCACTTTTGTGTTTTTCTCCATTATCCCCTAACCCTAAAGGAATAAATGGCATAGAAAATTGGCGTAATAAATGACGTAATAAATGAAAGGATACTTGCAATCAGTAACATTCTTTTACTAAATACTTATGCTCATCAATTTAAGTTTTTGCTAATCTAGAGGGCAACTAGAATAACCCTATCATTAACACGATTATCGTTGTAGTGATTTGAGGTCGTTCTAGTCATTTGAGGTATTGAAACGGTCATTTAAGAGTTTCAACAAACCATACATTAAAAATCGTATATTAAAATATTACAACATAAGGAAAAACAAATGGGACTATTTAGTTTTGCAAAAGATATCGGTGATAAAATCTTTCATCGTAACAAAGACGCTGCGCCAGCATCGACACCTGCATCAAACGTTGCACCAACCGCAGCGCCTGCCGCTTCTACTGAGCCATCTGCACAAGAGATTGCAAACTTATTGATTCAGCGCATCCAACAAAATGCCAAAATTGACAATCTATCAGTCAACTATGACGGTAACAATGACAAAGTAACCATTAATGGTTCCGCTGCTAACCAAGCAGAGCGCGAAAAAGCCATTCTAGCGGCAGGTAATGTACAGTATGTTGCACAAGTGGAAGACAATATCACGGTTGCAACGCAAGAGCCAGAATCTCGTATGTATACAGTGAAATCAGGCGATACGCTGTCAAAAATTTCAAAAGAAGTGTATGGTGATACCAACCAATACAACAAAATCTTTGAAGCCAACAAACCATTATTATCTGACCCAAATAAAATCTATCCAGGTCAAGTACTTCGTATTCCAGCTTAATTTTTACCTTAAGCCTTATAAACAACCAGTGACCCCTGTCGCTGGTTTTTTTATAAAAAAATTTGCATATCGATAAATAAAGTTTTAAGGATAAACCATGAAAAACCAAAAACAATTAATCAAATTGGGTGAGCGACTGGAGAAAAATCCGTCAATCGCGCAATCCAATTTGGCTGTTAAACCCCGTAATTACTTGGCGTTAAATCCGCTTTTGCAAAAAGGCGGACTGCATGAAAAAGACGATGTCGAAATCGCCCGCAAAAAACAACGCAGGCAGACCAAGCAGGATTTGCGAAAACAAGTTTGGCGACAGGAATCGTAATAACCAAACACCCCAAATTTTGGGGTGTTTATTCGACGCTCATACAATATAAACTTATTCAAATACCACGTCTGCGCCATCGGCTATCGTGCCATACAGACTTAGCGCATCCCAATTGGTCAAACGCACACAACCGTGTGATTTTTGCGCGCTGATTAACTCAGGCTCAGGCGAGCCATGAATACCATAACTCCGTTTTGATAACCCAATCCAAGCGCGCCCCACAGGGTTATTGGGTCCTGGTGGTAGCCACTTTTCTTTGGAAGAAAAATCAGTATTATAGGTGGGGTTTAATACCCGATTTTTAACTTTTAAGGTGCCAGACGGTGAGGGGGTATAGTTGGAACCCACGGTTGTTGGGTAGCTTGCAACGAGCTCACCACTAGCAGCATAGGCGTATAGAATGTTTTTCTTTTTATCGCTCACAACCTTGGTCACTTCCGTCATATTGGGCTGATAAGGATTGTAGACAGTGATAATGTTACCCGCTTTGAGTGGCGTGGTGGGGTTTAATCGACTTACCAGTTTTTGGCTCATATGGAATTTTTCAGCTACCGCTTCACGCGCTGATTTGTATTGCATGTCTTTGGGCGCTTTGGTAATCACCAAATCATCGCGCGTTAGCTGATAATTGATAAAAATCGGCTGCTTATTTAACGTCTCGTTGCTGGTTAACGCTGACCAAGTAGCTTCATCCATCGTGGTGGTTATGGGCAGATTGTGCTTTTGCTGAAAAATCTGCATCGCTTTGATGGTGTTTTTATTCATTATCCCTGTCACCGCACCCACGCTATGCCCATGCCAGTTAAGCAGTGCTTGGGTCTTAAATACCAACAGTTCATCAGGCTTAATGAAAACTTGTTTTGATGGTAATGCGTCTTTGTTAGCCACGGATGACGGATTGTCATTGGTAGATTGTTTGAGCGCAGAGTAGTCAATAGTTGATTGAAAACCCGTCACAGATTGGGTCGCTGAAGCAGATGCGGTTGATGCGGTTTGTGACACCGCCACCGCAGAGGCAGGCATGGCTTTTAATTCAATAGCGCCTGTGGGTGACCAACTCACTTGGTTTACTTGCTGGGCAACCATCGGTAAATTATCAGTGGTATAGGCAATCTCTGGTAAGGCTTGTTTCAGTCGTTGCTGCACCAAGCTTGCGCCAATAAACTGTTGACTGACATTGGCTTTTAGTGTTGGGGCAGGCGAAGAGGCAGCGACACTTGCAGTTGTGCTGGCTGTAGTACTAGCTGTAGTACTTGCTGTCGGAACTGTGGGTACATCCATCGCTTGATTGGGTGACTGTTGACAGGCAGATAAACTGATAGCAAGCAAGATGCTTGTAAAGCAAGGTAAGATTTTATGATAAGAAGACATAGTCATTGAATTTTAAGAAAAATTTAGCAAGTGAGGATGGAAGGTCATCGAGGTTTTAGAGAAACGATAATGGCATACTATAGCAAAACTCGGTTGAAGATAAGCAGGATTTTACAAATTTTTCAAAAAAATGTTGGCAAAAATGCCGTAAAAAAAGGCAGGTTAGACCAGCTAACACTACCTTTAACGCAGGATAAAAATTAGGGTAATCAAAGATTATAAGTTAGCGATAACTGCATCACCCATGTCTGAGCAAGAAACCAGCGTGGTGCCTTGTTCAAAGATATCGCCTGTGCGTAACCTTTGCTGTAATACTTTTTGCACTGCTTGCTCAACCTGTGTGGCACGGGCTTCATCATTTAGGCTATAACGTAACAGCATCGCCAATGACAAAATGGTTGCCAAGGGGTTGGCTTTATTTTGACCTGCGATATCAGGGGCAGAACCATGCGATGGTTCATATAGCCCTTTGCCTGTGTCATTTAAGCTCGCTGATGGTAGCATACCAATAGAGCCAGTCAGCATCGAGGCTTGATCGGATAAAATATCGCCAAAAATATTGCCGGTGGCAATCACATCAAACTGTTTTGGGGCTTTGACCAGCTGCATTGCTGCATTGTCGACATACATGTGAGTCAATTCAACATCTGGGTATTCGGCAGCGACTTCGGTGAAAATCTGCTTCCAAAACTCTGTGGTCTCAAGTACGTTGGCTTTATCAACTGAGCAGAGTTTTTTACCGCGTTTTTGCGCCGCTTCAAAAGCGACTTTGGCAATACGGCGAATTTCTGATTCGCTGTATTTCATGGTGTTATAGCCTTCTTTCTCGCCGTTTTCAAGCGTGCGAATACCGCGTGGTTCACCAAAATAAATATCGCCGGTGAGCTCACGGACAATCAAAATATCTAAGCCAGATACCACCTCAGGTTTTAAAGTTGAGGCATTGGCAAGTTCTGGGTAAAGAATGGCTGGGCGAAGATTGGCAAATAGATTTAAGTCTTTACGAATCGCCAGTAATCCACGCTCTGGGCGCACTGAGCGTTCAAGGTTGTCATACTGCGGGCCGCCGACAGCACCGAGCAATACTGCATCAGCCTTGCGGCACAGGGTTTGGGTAGCTTCTGGATAGGGTGAGCCATGCGCATCATACGCTGAACCACCTAACAGCCCATACTCATAGCGAGCGTCCAAGCCTTGCTCGATTAATTTGTCCAATACTTTGACAGCTTGTCCAATGATTTCAGGACCAATACCATCACCTTGTAATACGGCGATTTGTTTTGTCATGTTACTTCCTTCACGTTAATCCACAACTTTTTGCTGACAACGCAGCTTTTAAAATTTTGTTAGTTTCTAAAAAATAATTGAATCAGGCGTTATTGAATGACGCTTTTTGCGTGAGGCTTTAAGGCAAATCTATAAAGCCACCTTTACAAATTCATTCGATAAAGCGCCTTGCTGATTGGGCTTTTTACACCATTGATTGGTAAGTTTGGCATTTTCATACAAGTCAATACACAGGGGCGTTGGGGCAGATTGCGCTAGCAAACTATAATCGGTCTTTTGAATTTGGCGGTAGGCTTTGAGCTCATAGCGTTTACCGCTTTCAAAACGATGGATAAAACTAAAACTTTCAACCGTCGTCAAATCCTCATCCAAATAAAAACGGGTGGCAACCATGTGCTGACCGCTGGGAAAACTTACCAAGTAATTTGGCATACTAGACTTGCTTTGCGGCTTACTCATCAAAGGTGTGACGGTCACTGGGCTAGTCATTGAACTATAGTTGCCAAGTGTAGCGCTCGGGGTATGAGTCGATTGATTGATAATTGACAACGTGCCAATATGATTGATTTCACAGGCATAAATACCCGTACATTTTAGGGTGCTTTTGCCTGCAGCAATCGGTTGCGGCGCTGTTACCACTGAGGGTTTGGCGCGTGCGCTTGGCTGCTTTGTCGTTGATTGACAGCCAGACAGCGCCACTGCCGAATAAATCGCAATGGCTACACCTACAACAGGCAAACAGTCAGGGCGAAAAAAGCGCTTCGTAAACATCATGGTCGTTATTCCCTCAAATCAAAAAAAGCAACTAAAATATTGCAGTAACAGGGTGCCTGCCACAGTTAGACGATGATAATTATGGCGGATGATGCCATGATTTAAACACAGTCCTAGGCACGCTAAAAATGTGACTAACATAACCAATATCCCAACCTTTGTCAAAAAATGTCTTTTTAGACGCGGCTTATACGCAGGTTGGGATACATGATGGATAAATTCTCAATGATAAACTATCAATGATGAAACGCTACTGACATTGTACATTTACCTAACCAAGCAGCACTTTAAGCCGCGCCTGTGCTAAATACCCAAGGGCGTGATTGTTTGGCGTTTTCTTCATACGCTTTGATGCTATCAGCTTGCTGCAATGTCAGACCAATATCGTCTAAACCGTTGAGCAGACAGTGCTTACGGAATTCATCGACGTCAAACGCATAGCTTTTACCTGAGGGTGAAATCACTTGCTGTTTTTCTAAATCGACGGTTAATTGATAGCCATCTTGGGCAAAACATTCGGCAAACAATTCACTGACCGCATCTTCGCTTAAAATCACTGGCAACATGCCATTTTTAAAGCAGTTGTTGTAGAAAATATCGGCAAAACTGGGGGCAATCACCGTACGAAAACCGTATTCTTCGAGCGCCCAAGGGGCATGCTCACGGCTTGAACCACAGCCAAAATTTTTACGCGCAAGCAAAATATTAGCACCTTGATAACGGGGCTGATTCAAAATAAAATCAGGGTTAATGGGGCGTTTGCTATTGTCTTGACCGGGATAGCCTTCGTCCAAATAACGCCATTCATCAAATAGATTAGCGCCAAATCCTGTGCGTTTGATAGATTTCAAAAACTGTTTTGGAATGATTTGGTCAGTGTCCACGTTTGAGCGGTCTAGTGGGCAGACAATGCCTTGCTCAAGGGTATATTTTTTCATAGTTCTACCTTAATAATTTCTCACGTCAACAAAATGACCGGCTAATGCGGCGGCAGCTGCCATGGCAGGGCTGACCAAATGGGTGCGTCCGCCATTGCCTTGACGCCCTTCAAAGTTACGATTGGAGGTACTGGCGCAATGTTCTTTTGGCTGCAATTTATCCGCATTCATGGCAAGGCACATCGAGCACCCTGGCTCCCGCCATTCAAAACCGGCTGCGGTAAAGATTTTATCCAGACCTTCGCTTTCTGCTTGTTGTTTAACTAACCCAGAACCGGCTACCACAATCGCTTCTTTGACGCTATCTGCGACTCTTCGACCTTTGATAACAGCCGCCGCCGCGCGAATATCTTCAATACGTGAGTTGGTACAAGAGCCGATAAACACCCGATCGACTTTGATGTCAGTAACCGGTTGACCTGCGGTCAAACCCATATATTCATAGGCGCGTGTCCAAGCCTCTTTTTGGACGTCATCTTTTGCGGTATCTAGGGTAGGGACGTGCGCACTGATATCCACCACCATCTCAGGGGAGGTGCCCCAAGATACTTGGGGTGCGATGTCCGCGCCTTCCATCTCAATGACGGTATCAAACACGGCATCGGCATCTGAATGTAGGGTTTGCCAGTAAGCCACGGCTTTATCCCACATTTCACCGGTAGGCGCATAGGGACGACCTTTGACGTATTCAATCGTGGTGTCATCAACGGCTACCATGCCAACGCGTGCGCCCGCTTCAATCGCCATATTACACACGGTCATTCTTCCTTCCATGCTCATGTCACGGAACACATCGCCTGCAAATTCAATGGCGTAACCTGTCCCGCCCGCGGTGCCGATTTTTGCAATAATCGCTAGTACCACGTCTTTTGGGGTGACACCTTCACCCAATTTGCCATCGACTTTGATAAGCATATTTTTCATCTTGGTTTGCACAAGACACTGTGTTGCCAATACATGCTCAACTTCGCTGGTACCGATACCGTGGGCAAGACAGCCTAACGCACCATGGGTTGCGGTATGTGAGTCGCCACACACCACGGTCATCCCAGGTAATACTAAACCTTGTTCTGGGCCTACCACATGCACAATGCCTTGGCGCACGTCATTGATGGTAAATTCAGTGATGTTAAATTTGGCACAGTTTTCATCGAGTGTGGCTACTTGCAAGCGAGAGACGTCATCTTTAATGCCTGCCACCCCTTCTTTACGTTCGCTTGCCACCGTCGGGACATTATGGTCAGGAGTGGCGACGTTTGCTGACAAACGCCAAGGGTCACGATTGGCTAATGACAAGCCTTCAAATGCTTGTGGGCTCGTGACTTCGTGTAATAAATGACGGTCGATATAGATAAGACTAGAACCGTCGTCTCGTTGATTGACTAAGTGATCTTGCCAAAGTTTATCATAAAGCGTTTGCGCTGCCATGACACATATCCTATGGTTTTTTTATAAAAGGGCGTAATAATTTGGTAAACAATAACGCCATTATAACAAAGAAAAATGATAATTTTAATTGATGATTTTTATATTTTATAAAAATTTTAGGAATGTATTGGACGATTAAATAAATTGTATTTGTGCATACGTTGTCTTATAATCTTATTTAATGTATTTTTTAAAGAATGAAACTTTTATTTATATCAAATGGTAGAGTTTTAGTTTTGGGGGAAAGATGAATACCACAAATTTAAATACTTTTTTAGCGGTTATGCAAACAGGTAGTATCTCGCAGGCGGCTGATAAACTATTTATTACACAGCCTGCAGTAAGTAAGCGTATCAAAAACTTAGAAGACGAATTTGATGTCACCCTTTTTGATACCGTGGGTCGTGGTATTATCCCAACCCAAGCGGCACATGACTTGATACCCCATGCCAAACGCTGGCTAGATGATTACGATAATCTAAAAATTAATCTTAAAAACCGCCAGCAAACAGTATCAGGCAAACTGATTATCGGTACCAGTCATCATATTGGCTTACATCATCTGCCAGCGGTTCTCAAACAATTTATCCAAAGCTATCCTGCGGTACAGCTTGAAGTGCATTTTGTCGATTCCGAGCAAGCGCATAAAGCAGTCCTTGATGGCGACTTGTCATTGGCTTTTTTAACGCTACCCCCTGTGTATGATAAACGTCTAAATTATCATATGCTATGGTCAGATCCGCTGCATTTTGTGACGGGTGTTTTATCGCCACTGGCGCATAAAATGAACGTGACGCTTGAGCAATTGGCGAATTATCCAGCGATTTTACCCGCCGCCAATACCTTTACCAGCCAAATCACTTTAGCTGAATTTGCCAAATATAACTTAAAACCGTATGCCACGATGAGCACCAATCCGCTAGAGTCAATTCGTATGTTGGTATCGGTTGGGCTAGGCTGGTCGGTGTTACCGCAAACCTTAGTCAATCAAGATTTACAGCCGATTAATATGGATACCCCTGTTGAGTTGCAACGCTATTTGGGTTTGGTTACTAACCCCAATATCACGGTATCTGCAAGTATGGCAGCCTTACTTGATATGTTAGGATTAGAGATGAATGGTAAACATCGCGATTAATGGGTCAAAATAAAAAAAGCCTATCGATGTGATAGGCTTTTTTTATGGGACTTACTTCTTCTGATAAGTTAAACGCAGCCCGTAAATCCAAGCATCGTTGTTTTGGAAATCACCCACTAAGTCGCCATTGGGGATTTTTGATTTGGCATCGCCAAACATCAAGTATTTCACGCCTGCCGACACGGCAACTTCAGGTGTAACATTGTACTTGGCGCCTAGACCTACATTCCAATGACCTTCGACAGGTCCTAAGGTGGTGGTAGGATCACCCGCGCCGCTATCCCAACCCACTGAGCCTGATACCGCCCATTGATTACTTAATTTTTTACCCAAGCCTACTTCTGCTGCCCAGCCATCATCTGAGTAATCAATCAAGTTTAAACCATTGGGGTATAGGGGTTTAAAATCCGCCCCTGTGGGTTTTTTGGTCGTTGCATTATATAGAGGCGGTTTGATTGAAAAATCGCTCCAAGGTACCCAGCGCAGTTTTGCGGTCAATAGCGTGGTTGGGTTTAGACCTGTTTGAAAGTCAACATTCACGGATTTTGGGGTAGTGATGGTAATGTCATAACTGCCTGATTCGCCAGTTGCAGGCATGTATTCATAAGCTACGGTGTCATGATCAATTTCAGAGCGATAAGTCAACGCCGCTTTAAGCGCAATCTCAGGTTTGCTATAGGCTAAACCTGCCATCCAACCATAACCATTTGATTGGGCAAAGATACCATCATAACCTTGGGTAGAATTGTAGGCTGTACCGCGTAAATGCACCTCACCTTCTAATTTTTGTAATACCGGCCCGCCATATACTTGCCAATTATTTTTTTCGCCAAATTTGACACCCAGCAAACCCGTGAAATTTTTACTATCAACAGAGACATTAGTACCTTCGTTGGGATGCTGAGCGATATTGCTAGCTAGATTGTAGACTGCCCCTGCTTGCTGTGCGGTTTTAAGCGCGGTAGCCGCGTTATACGCGAGTGTTTGGTTGGTTGGATCTGCTTTTGCAGCGGCGGCGGCAGTTTTTGCAGCTGTGGCGGCGGCTAGCGCCGCTTGTCCTGCACCAGCAACCTGCTGCGCGCTGACTGTACCATTGACAAAGTTGTTATTGCCGGTGAACTCAACATCCGCGCCCCACGGCTGGTCAAAAAACACACCCACACTGACTTTATCGTTGACGTCTGCTTTTGCCCCATAATTGATAAAATTATAGTTTAGCGCCATGTTGTTGGTATCGCGACCTTCTTTGTACGTGGTTGGCGAAGGGGAGGTGGCCGCATTGTCTTTGCCACTAATTGATGGGTCAATGGTGATTCGTTCGATGTAAGCAAAAGTGCCATCTTGCGTAAACCCCCAACTTGGCTGAGTTGAGCGGTCAAGCCCTGCGGCTTGGGCAGCGCTAGCAAATGAAATGCTGGCAATAGCGAGTGTTAAGGATTGCAATCTTAATGACATGAAATACTCCCTTTTACATGGATATTGATAAAGTGCGAATTGGAGAGCTTGCTAAAGGTTGCTAAAAGGTATGAAAAACTTAGACAGGATAGTGAGGCCTTCCAATGGACCTACAAAGAATAGTTAAAAACTTACGCCTTGACAACTTATGGCTTACAAAAATAGCGCCAATTTCTGACCTGATAAGTCATTAATAGAGTATTTACAGTGACATAAACATAAAAAAACACCGATTAATATAATCGGTGTTTGAGTCAAAACATGACAAAGTATTAATTTACTTTAGCCAGATTCATTTCCATTTTTTTACCATCATTGTTTTGAACCACTTTAACAGGTAGATAATCAAGTTTTGGGGCTAACCAAAAACTGGTTTGACGGTCTTTGTCATCATGCACGCGATCGATACGCACCACGTCAAAAGTGCCCGCTGGCACGGTAATGCGAGTCATGGCAGATTTTTTGAAGGGTACCGCTTCAACGGTATTGCGATCTGCCATGTAATAGTTACCACGGAATTTGCCTGCTTTTAAATCTTCCCGAATTTGAATTTCTAAACTCAAATCATCATAGGCAGGCTGTGGCAAAGCAATGACTTTATTTTGACCTTTATAATTGGTGACTAGTTGTTTTTTTGCGTTATTAAAGTTCAAGGTGGTAGTACGACCCGTCCCTAAGATTTTGTATTGGGTTAATGCGCTCACCGGTAAGATAGCGCCATTGGCGTTCACAAAATTGGCGGTTTGCTTGGCACTGGCTAATTTACCGACACTTGCATTGACATTGTAAAAATACTGATTGCCAGTTTGGGTCAATACACGGCTTGCGGTACCATTGTATTTGCCTTCAATATTAAAATTATAGGTTGCATTAAAAGGGGCAACTGCCGCATTCGCTATAGAGGTGATAGCCATCGCTGACACGAGTGAAGTACTTACTAACAGTTTTTTTACTAAAGAATTTTTCATGTTTCATCCATCAAATAACGTTCATAAGATAAGGTTAAATCTATTTGGTATGCATACAGTAGTATTGACGGCAAGCAAATACAAGCCAGTTAACAAAAGATTGTGATTGTGCAATAAACGACAGTCTTTATGAGGTATTTGGGTGAAGGGGTTAAAAAATTGACAACAAATTGCAAAATTTCGTAATTTTCTGCTTGAACAAATTGGCATACATCCCCACTGTTAGACAGTGAATTGATAACATGTGATAAGCATATGATTATTTATGCAAACAGATAGTTATCATCTTTTTGTGGTCGGCAAAATAGCGGTAGTCTTTTGAGTTAACCTCTGAGCTGATCACAGCTTTCAAAGCTAACTACGGCTTTCAAACAATAATTTAACAGTTAATTTATGGAGTAGATTATGGCAATTCGTCCTTTACATGATCGTATCGTCGTGCGTCGCAGCGAAGAAGAACAAAAAACGGCTGGCGGTTTATTACTAGCAGGCAGTGCCCAAGAAAAACCTTCTCAAGGTGAAGTCATTGCAGTAGGTAATGGTCAAATCCGTGAAAACGGCGATGTACGTGCGCTCGATGTCAAAGTCGGCGACAAAGTACTCTTTGGTCAATATGCCGGCTCAACGGTTAAAGTAGATGGTGAAGAATTATTGATTATGAAAGAAAGTGATGTATTAGGTGTGATTGAAGGTTAATCAGTCATTGCTCTAAACAATCGTCTTTTACCTAAAAGCTAATTTAACTGGTCTTAATTTACCTAGTCTTAATCTAACTGGTAAAGTAATTGATAGCAATCGTGGTAGCAATTTGGACTACCTTATACAAATAAAAATTTATAATTTGGAGAATTTAACATGGCTAAAGATGTAAAATTTGGTATTGATGCCCGTGCAAAAATGATTGACGGCGTCAACGTATTGGCAAATGCGGTTAAAGTAACATTGGGTCCTAAAGGTCGTAACGTGGTTATCGATAAATCTTTTGGCGCACCAACCATCACTAAAGATGGCGTATCAGTGGCTAAAGAAATCGAACTTGATGACAAATTTGAAAACATGGGCGCACAGTTGGTGCGTGAAGTTGCAAGCAAAACCAATGATGTTGCAGGTGACGGTACTACCACAGCGACTGTTTTAGCCCAAGCGATTTTACAAGAAGGCATGAAATCAGTTGCCGCTGGCATGAACCCAATGGACTTAAAACGTGGTATCGATAAAGGTGTACGTGCCGTTGTTGAAAAAATCCATGCGTTTTCAACCCCAGCCAATGACACCAAAGCCATCGCACAAGTCGGCTCTATCTCAGCTAACTCTGACCAAACTATCGGTGACTTAATCGCTCAAGCGATGGAAAAAGTGGGTAAAGAAGGCGTGATCACGGTTGAAGAAGGTTCAGGCTTTGAAGACACCCTTGAAGTCGTTGAGGGTATGCAGTTTGACCGTGGCTACATCAGCCCATACTTCGCCAATAAAGCCGATACATTGACCGCTGAACTAGAAAACCCATTAATCTTGTTAGTGGACAAAAAAATCAGCAACATCCGTGAGTTGATTCCACTGCTTGAAAACGTGATGAAATCTGGTAAAGCGTTACTTATCATTGCTGAAGATGTTGAAAACGAAGCTTTGGCAACTTTGGTTGTAAATAACATGCGCGGCGGTTTAAAAGTTTGTGCTGTCAAAGCCCCTGGTTTTGGTGACCGTCGTAAAGCGATGCTTCAAGATATCGCAATCTTAACGGGTGGTACGGTTGTATCAGAAGAAATGGGCATGAGCTTAGAAACTGCGGACTTATCAGTATTAGGCACTGCCAAAAAAGTGACCGTTGGTAAAGAAAACACCGTGATTGTCGATGGTGCCGGTCAAAAAACTGAAATCGATAATCGTGTTGCCTCTATCCGTCGTCAAGTGGAAGAATCAACCTCTGATTACGACAAAGAGAAGCTACAAGAGCGTATTGCCAAACTCGCAGGCGGTGTGGCAGTTATCAAAGTCGGTGCGGCGACTGAAACTGAAATGAAAGAGAAAAAAGACCGTGTGGATGATGCTTTGCATGCAACTCGTGCTGCTGTCGAAGAAGGCGTTGTAGCAGGTGGTGGTGTGGCATTGGTTCGTGCTATCTCTGCGCTTGATAATGTCAACGGTGACAATGACGACCAAGCCGCGGGTATCAACATTCTACGCCGTGCGATGGAAGCACCACTTCGTCAAATCGTGACCAACGCAGGTGATGAAGCATCTGTGGTGGTAAACCAAGTCAAAGGCGGTCAAGGTAACTACGGTTACAACGCAGCGACTGGTGAATACGGCGATATGCTAGAAATGGGTATCTTAGACCCAGCCAAAGTCACTCGCTCAGCGCTTGAAAACGCGGCGTCTGTCGCAGGCTTGATGCTTACGACAGAAGCAATGATTACTGACCTGCCAAAAGACGACGCTGGCGCCGCTGCTGCCATGGGTGGTATGGGCGGCATGGGTGGTATGGGCGGCATGATGTAATCTAGTATTACATCTCGTCTATAGCAGTCAGTTATAATCTATAGCTTAAATCAAAACCCTGTTAGACGTAAGTTTAACAGGGTTTTTTCTATGATTTGTCCAAATGCTTTACAGCAAAGTGTAGCAATTGCCAAAGTTGCTGCTGCTGTTCCTGTATGGCGTTCCAAATGGCATCTTCTGACATGACGCTATATTCACCTTCCGTGGTCAAGTTCAAGTCTTCGCCGTGCTCAAGCCTTTCAAATAAGTCTCGATACTCGCCTTGCAAATAAAATGCTTCAAGCTGTGCCATTAACTTAACGCTTTTTTTCCAGTCTTTTTGCGCTTGTACAAGTTTGGGCTGTAGGGCAAGCCACTCACGATAAATGGCTTGAACCTCATCAATACGCTGCTGGGCAGATACTTTATCCATCAGTTAACCTCTCTTCTAAACACATATTCAGTGCTACTCGACGCATGGTCCACAAATTTATAACCTTCTAAATTAAATGCTTTAAGCTCTTCCACTTGGGTCAATTGGTTCTCTGCCGCAAAACGCACCATCAATCCGCGTGCCTTTTTGGCATAGAAGCTTACCACTTTATATTGGCCATCTTTGCCGTCTTCAAAGCGAGGCGTGATAATATCAGCCGTAATTTTTTTGGGGTTAATGACTTTAAAATATTCGTTGGAAGCGAGATTGATTAAGGTTGTTTGTTCATTGTCTGCCATGCGTTGATTGATTAAATCGGTAATCGTATCGCCCCAAAATTGATACAAATTATCGCCTTTGGGATTTTTTAGCTTTGTGCCCATTTCCAGGCGATAGGGTAGCATCAAATCAAGCGGTTTTAACAAGCCGTACAACCCAGACAATACTCCTAACCGCTCATTTAAATAATGGACTTGCTGCTTAGTCATTTGCTGCGCTGCCAAACCTGTATAGACATCGCCATCAAATAAATACAGCGCCGCTTTAGCAGGTATATCAGCATGATCGGTGCTAAATGGCTGGGTAGTATCCCATCGCCAATTTTGGTTGCGCACGGCATTTAATTGCCCAAGTTTACCTGAGATACTCATCAACGCCGACAAATCGGTTGGTGCTAATGTTTTTAATTCACCCATCAATTCGCAAGCGTGCGCCATCAAAGCAGGCTGGGTGTAATGTTGACTAAAATCGAAAGGTAAATCATTTTTTTCATTCAAATTTTTGGCAGGCGAGAGCACAAAGTACATGGCTATGTTCCGTTTGCTTTATCGGTTAACAATTAGAGCGGTTAAGATAATGATAATGGCAGAGCAGGGCGCAACGATAACGCCCAGGCTCAATAGATTAGGCGAGTTTGATTTTATCGGTTAACAAGAATTCCATCAATGCTTTTTGGGCATGCAAACGATTTTCGGCTTCATCCCATACCACAGCACGCGGATCCTCTAGCAAATCATAGGAGATTTCTTCGCCGCGGTGGGCAGGCAGACAATGCATAAACAAGACGTCTGGATCGGCTTTATCCAGTAATGAGCGGGTCAC
Organism: Streptomyces cinereus; assembly: GCA_014647715.1. GTDB lineage: Bacteria > Pseudomonadota > Gammaproteobacteria > Pseudomonadales > Moraxellaceae > Faucicola > Faucicola cinerea. The sequence continues at coordinate 5,685 of BMPS01000014.1, read as the reverse complement.
CATGTACTGGGCAAATCGCCGCGCACGAGTATTTTGCTCGCTCTCTTGCCCCATACTTGCCCATACATCGGTGGCAACCAAATGCGAGCCTTTGACCGCTTCATTAACATCTTCGACCAGCTCGACACAGTGCGAATACTGTTTGATGAGGTCGGCATTGGGTTCAAACCCATAAGGCGCGGAAACCCGCAGTTGAAAGCCAAATTGATGCGCGGCATGGATAAAAGAAGCGCACATATTATTGCCATCTCCAATCCAAGTCACTGTTTTGCCTTCGATGCTGCCACGGTGCTCCATAAAGGTTTGGATATCAGCTAGTAGCTGACAAGGATGCTGTTCATCGGTGAGCGCATTGATAACAGGCACTTGCGAATACTGGGCGAATTTTTCAACAATACTGTGTTCAAAGGTGCGAATCATGATGATATCGACCATGCGTGAGATGACACGTGCCGAATCTTCAATCGGTTCGCCACGGCCAAGCTGGGTATCGCGAGGTGATAAAAATATGGCATGGCCGCCAAACTGTCCCATCCCGGTTTCAAACGAAATACGAGTACGGGTGCTCGATTTTTCAAAAATCATCCCCAAGGTGCGACCGACAAAAGGCTGATAAATAACCCCTTCATGCTGCATCAAACGCAGTTCGCTACCGCGTTTAATCACTTGCATCAATTCTTCTTTGCTAAAATCCAATAACGTCAAAAAATGGCGGGTGCTCATTGCCTGTCCTACATCCCAATTTTGTCAATAAACATTACAGTAAACTATCAGTATAGCGGATTTATCCAAACTGTCTAGCAAATTGACGCATTTGTGTCACTTTAACCTCAGTAGAGTAATTAACAGTTACGACTGATAAATCCACGTTGGACGTCGGGTGACCACACTTAACAGCTCATAGCTAATGGTATCATTCCAGCTACCCACCTCATCAATAGTCGGCGCGTTACCCCAAAGCTGGACAGGGCAGTCAAGGTTTACCTTAGTAGTATGGGTTAAATCAACCATCAACATATCCATCGCCACGCGACCGATGATAGGCGCCTGCTGACCTGCGACGACGACATACGCATCATCGCTAATCACCCTTGGATAACCATCGGCATAACCCACACTGACAATGCCGATGCGTGCTGGGGCTTGGGCAGTCCAGCGACTACCATAACCCACGCTATCGCCCGCTTTTAGCGTATGAATTGTCATGATGCTGGCATTAAAATGCATGACGGGTTGCAGATTTAGCTGTTTGGCAGTGGCATGATTTACAGGCGTTGCGCCATACAAGATAATGCCTGGGCGCACCCAATCATAATGGCGGTCTGACCAGTTCACAATTCCAGCTGAATTACACAATGAGCCTTTAATTGCTGGATTGACTTGGTCACGTAACATTTGTAGAGTTGAATCAAATAATTCAAATTGTTGTTGGTTATTGGGATGATCGATGGCATCAGCGTTGGCAAAATGGGTGGTCAAAACAATCTCGTAGCCTGAGCTAGTTAATTGCTGAGCAATTTCTTTGATTTCACCCGATGTAAAGCCAAGGCGGTTCATGCCAGTGTTTAGTTTTAGCCAGACGGTTGCGCCCGCTTTTGCAGGCTGCTGCAACGCCCAGTCTAATTGGCGTTGGTGATGCACCACACATTGGATTTGATGCGCTACACAATATTGCCATTCTGCTAATGAAAACGCGCCTTCAATCACTACCATTAATTTTTGCCAGCCCGCCTGTTGTAGTTCTATCGCTTCTTGCAAACAAGCGACACCTAGGGCATCGGCTTGTGCTACGGCGGGTAAACAGTTGACTGCGCCATGCCCGTAAGCATTGGCTTTGACCATGGCTAATACCTTGGCGGTCGGGGCATAATCTTTGACGCGTTGTAAGTTATGGGTAAGCGCTGCTAAATCGATGGTGATGCTGGTTTGACGCACAATCTTGACCTTGTTGCAGTAAATTTTTATTCATCAGGTTCGCTAAAGGAAGCGGTTTGGTAAAAATCAGGAGTTAAGTTACCAAAACGGGTAAATTGCCCTTCAAAGGAGAGGCGCACTGTCCCAATAGGTCCATTACGCTGTTTACCGATAATGATCTCAGCCGTGCCTTTAGCATCGCTGTTTTCATTATAAACCTCATCGCGATAAATGAACATAATCAAATCAGCATCCTGCTCAATGGCACCCGACTCCCGTAAGTCCGACATAATCGGGCGTTTGTTGGGGCGATTTTCCAAACTTCGATTTAGCTGTGATAACGCGACCACCGGGCAATTCATCTCACGAGCAAGCGCTTTTAAGCTTCGTGAAATCTCCGAAATCTCACCCACGCGGTTGTCGCCTAAGCCTGGGACTTTCATCAATTGTAGATAATCGACCATTACCATGCCAAGTTTGCCATCATTGTCTTTGGCAATACGGCGACAGCGCGAACGAACCTCAGATGGCGGTAGCGCCGTACTGTCATCGATATACAATTTTTTAGCATGCAGATGGGCGATGGCGTTGGAGAGTTTACCCCATTCGTCTTCGTTCATTTGACCTGAGCGCAAATGGGTTTGGTTGATGGCCCCCCAAGAGGACAATAGACGCATCACAATTGACTCGGCAGGCATTTCCATCGAAAACACCACCACCGGCAAATCGGTATTGTGTAAAATGCTCTCTGCTAAATTCATCGCAAACGTGGTTTTACCCATCGAAGGACGTGCTGCCACGATAATGAGATCGCCTGCTTGCAGTCCTTGGGTTTTATTATTGAGTTCTTCAAACGGCGTCTTAAGCCCAATCATACCTTCAGGATGGTCTTTAAGTTCGCGGATATTATCGACGACATTGGTAATAACATCGCTTAGTTGGGTAGGGCCCTTGTGTTTTGACTGGCGACTATGGGTTTCATTGATGGCAAAAATTTCGCTTTCAACGGTGTCTAAAATATCACTGACACTTTGATTTTTTGGGTCAAAGGCAAGCTCCAGCATATGGCTACCGGCTTTGATGATTTGGCGTAAGGTCGAGAATTCTTTTACCCGCTGCGCATAAGCAGTCAGGTTAAACAGTGTCGCTGGGCTTTGCGATAGGATATCGCCTAGATAATCGCTGCCCCCCGCGGGCTCAAGCAGTTTTTGCATATCGAGCCAGTCCATCACCATAGTAGCATCATACGGCTCATTAGCATTGGCAAGATGAGAGATGGCATCAAAAATATATTGATGGCGCTGTGCATAAAAATCATATTTGGTAATAATATCTGAGATGCGATCAAACGACTCTTCAAGGCTCATCAGCGACGCCAGGACGGATTTTTCTAAGTCCATACTGTGCGGTTGATGCTGAGTCAGCGAAGTATTTTTAAGATCGTTCTCTTTGGTTTTATCGTCTGCCATGATGACCTGTGATAAAGTTATTTTAAATGGTTTGAAAGGGCAAAATTTTGCTAAAAATTATCGCTTGCAAATTGTGAGTCTAATACACGTATCGAAACAGAACAGTCAATATACCGAAAAAACCATCCAAATTCTAATGAGAAAAATATAAAAAAACAGCAATTTTTTTGAATGAAATCAGCTTGAGTTTTAGGCTTTTTTGTTAATTTTTTACGCCGCAAACAATAAAAAAAGAGACAGCAAAGCCATCTCTTTTTTAAAGTAAACTATCAATTAAACAGCTGAATCTTCTGCCAAGATAGTGACTTGAATGTTGGTCATTACATCATGATGTAATTGGATATCAACATTGTATTCGCCAATTTGACGTAATGCACCTTCAGGTAGTTTAACTTCTGAACGGTCAACCGGTAAACCAGATTTGGTTAATGCATCGGCGATATCGCGAGTACCGATAGAACCAAATAGTTTGCCTTCATCACCTGATTTTGCACGGATGATAACATTGACGTCTTGTAGCGCTTCAGCACGTGCATTAGCAGCAGCTAATTCTTCGGCTTCAACTTTTTCAAGTTCAGCACGGCGTGCTTCAAATTTTTCAATGTTTGCTGCGGTAGCTGGTAGGGCTTTACCTTGTGGTACAAGGAAGTTACGACCGTAACCTGCTTTTACATTAACAGTATCGCCTAGTTTACCTAGGTTAGCGATACGTTGTAATAAAATAACTTGCATATCTCACTCCTCGGTTTATTTTTGGCTGTCAGTGTAAGGAACCAACGCAAGATAACGCGCTTGTTTGATTGCTACAGCCAATTGGCGTTGATATTTGTTTGAAGTACCAGTGATACGGCTTGGTACGATTTTGCCACTTTCAGTGACATACTGTTTTAGGATTTCGATATCTTTATAATCGATATGGGTAATGCCTTCAGCAGTAAAACGGCAAAATTTACGGCGGCGGTAAAAACGTGCCATGATTAGTCTCCTTAATTATTCGTCGTTGTTGTCTTCAGCATCAACTTCTGACTCATCATCATTTGATTGATAGTCATCTTGAGCTGTATCGTTACGGCGTGAAGCTTTACGAGCACGTTTTTCTTCAGCACTTTTTGCTAATGGTGATTCTTCAGTAATCGCTTCGTCACGACGGATAACTAAGCTACGGATGATAGCATCGTTATAACGGAATAATTCTTCAAGCTCATCAAGCGTTTGTTGACCTGCTTCAATGTTTAATAGCACATAGTGAGCTTTGTGAACTTTGTTGATTGGGTAAGCTAATTGACGACGACCCCAATCTTCTAGGCGATGGATAGCACCACCTTGTTCTTTTACTAAGTTGATATAACGCTCAACCATGCCAACCACTTGGTCGCTTTGGTCTGGGTGAACCAATAATACCAGTTCATAATGTCTCATAAAGACTCCTCACGGATTAAACAGCCGTTGACCCCGTGTCAACAGCAAGGAGATTGAATGCACCTAAGTTAGAATCATCTAACTATATTGGTATAAACAAGGTGCGCTATTATATAGTAGCGCACACTCAGTAGCAAGTTAATATTTACTTAACAAATTCGCCCACGCATTGCTGTAAGGTATTCGATACGGCACGCGCCACAATGACATTGCGCGCGGTCGGGTCGACTGCTGCTGTGGTCAAATCGACAATGGTGACGGACTGCGGGGCTTTTTCGCTGACGCAGCCACAGACATTGCTCGCTACCTCTGCTTGCTTGTCGGAAGTCATCAATACACTGCCCAAGCGCCAGTATTGGTTATTTTGTAATTGAGTCTGACATTGTTGATTTACCGCGGCTTTAAATATCGCCATACCCACATTGTTGGCAGTGCCGATAGTGCTATTAGCATCCATCACACCAGTACCAGTGGTAGAGGCGCAACCGCCCAACGCAAGGGCTGAACCAATCATTGCAGCGGCACTTCCTATGCGTTTAGTAGCTTGGCGTTTATTAGCTAGGCGTTTTGTTGATGGCCTAATAGCGGCGAACAAAGAAAATTGTTGATGCATGTTAAATACTCCTGTCCTTTACTGTGTTAAACAATTGATAAACACCGCTAACATAGCAGATTACAGAGAATTTTTTTACCCAAATTTTTTAACCCAGTCATGTTATTGGGTCATAGTTAATAAAAATAGTTACTAAAAATAGTGGTAGTGGTTTGAAAAGTATGCTGAAGTAGAAATAAAAAAGACAGCTTGAGAAAAAGATGATAATTTGAGGTTATGAAGACACAAATTACAATCAGATGCCCAAGCTGTCTGGGTTTAAGTATAAAG
>BMPS01000013.1 GCA_014647715.1 Streptomyces cinereus | reverse complement strand
TATACTGTCTTTGCTCAAATAAACTTACGAGTATCTTCACTCTGACAATACAATTAATTAAAGTCTTAATTTTATCGCCCTAAGTGAAAATCCACACAAGTTGTTCTTGTGTTCGTTGTTATTTAGTGTACCAAAGATATCGTCTATCATATGGTGAGCTTGATATTGTAATACGTTTTGTTTTACGCTGTCAAGCTTTATTTTAATTCTTGCTAAGCTTCGTAATTTGTTTTACTTATTTGTAAACTCTTCGTCGCTCAGTGGTGGCGTATTATACGTGAATTGAGATGGGTGTCAACAGGAAAATATAAATAATTTTAAATTAATTACTAACTTTCTTTTATACTGATGATTTTATTCATATTTTAGCTGTTTAAAAAACTCAAATCTTCTTCTGGACGCTTGGTAAACACTTCGCAGCCGTTTTCAGTAACCATTAGTGTGTGTTCCCATTGGGCGGACAATTTACGGTCTTTAGTGATTACCGTCCATTTATCGGGTAAGGTTTTGGTTTGCCATACACCTTGGTTAATCATTGGTTCAATGGTAAATGTCATGCCTGTCGTCAGTTGTAGACCGGTATTTTTTTTACCATAGTGCAGAATTTGTGGTTCATCATGGTACACGTCACTAATTCCATGCCCGCAATATTCTCTTACTACGCTAAAACGCTCTGGTTCCGCCACCGCTTGAATCGCTGCGCCAATATCGCCTACATAGGCGCCATTGCGAACGGCTTTCATCCCCGCATATAGTGCGTCTTGGGCAATTTTGCAGATACGCTGCGCCATGATTGAGCCTTCACCGATAATCCACATTTTTGAAGTATCACCATGATAACCATCTTTTATCACTGTGACATCGATATTGATGATATCACCCTCTTTTAGGATACGGCTGTCATCGGGAATACCATGACAAACCACATGGTTGATTGAAGTACAAAGCGTATGCTGGTAGCCATGATAACCGACATTGGCGGGAATGGCTTTTTGGACATCGACAATATAGTCGTGGGCAAGCTTGTCTAATGCCCCTGTCGTTACTCCTTCTTTGACATATTCATCTAACATCACTAAGACGTCGGCGGCTAATTTACCAGCGACGCGCATTTTTTCAACGGCTTCGGGGTTATTTAATAGTGTTTTCATACAATAATTATCTGATTTTGCAAAAATTTAAGAAGACGTATTATAGCCCTTTTCGCCTTTTTCACAAAACTACTATTTGTTTAAACAGTTGTTACTTGAATTTTGGATGGGTTGTAACTATTGTGATGTTCTACAATGACAACAAGGGTTAGGAACGTCTATGGCTAATTCAATTAATATCGATACACAGAAGTATGTAAGACCGTCTGAAGCTGAAATCAAGGCAAATTTGAATGATGAGCAATATTATGTGACACAGCAAAACGGCACCGAACGCCCTTTTAGCCATGAATATGATCACCAATTTGAACGTGGTATCTATGTGGATATTGTGAGTGGTGAGCCGCTTTTTAGCTCATCAGACAAGTATGACTCAGGTTGCGGTTGGCCTGCCTTTAGTAAACCGATTGACACAGCGGTAATCAATGAATTGTTTGATGACAGTCACGGTATGCGACGTACTGAAGTGCGTAGCCGTGTTGCTGATTCGCATTTAGGCCATGTGTTTAATGACGGTCTTCCTGAGCTTGGCGGCATGCGTTATTGTATCAATGGCGCGTCGCTACGTTTCATCCCTGTAAACGAGATGGAACAAGAAGGTTATGGTGACTTAATCGGATTGGTTGAATAATCGCCATCTGATTTTGCTAAAACATATAGCTTAAACATATAAAAATGTGTTAAAATAGCAGTTTGTCATTTTATCTTGAAATGGCAAATTGCTTTTTTTATTTACTAACATGACACACACATTGCTACTTTCAAGCTAACAAGCTTGATAAGAGTTAAGCTGGGTGTTTGCAAATTTGATTAATTAAAATCCTGTAGATTTTGATGCGTGTTTGCAAATCGGCTTAATCGGTGATGTGGAGGCATAACCCAACTTTACTTAAGGAAATCTCATGGCGTCAGCTAATCCTACCCAAGTTTCAATGCGTGATCTTTTAGAAGCCGGTGCACACTTTGGTCACCAAACTCGTTTTTGGAATCCAAAAATGGGCAAATTTATTTTTGGTGCACGTAACAAAATTCACATCATCAACCTTGAGCATACAGTTAAAGCGATGAACGAAGCACTAAACTTCGTTAACCGTGAAGCAGCGCGTGGCAACAAAGTACTATTTGTTGGTACTAAACGTGCAGCAAGCAACGTTATCAGCGAACAAGCCGCTCGCGCTGGTATGCCTTATGTTGACCATCGCTGGTTAGGTGGTATGTTAACCAACTGGAAAACCATCCGTCAGTCAATTACTCGTTTGAAAGAATACGAAAAACAAGCTGAAGACGGTACGTTTGCTAAGTTAACCAAACGTGAAGCGTTAGAGCGTACTCGTGAAATGGAAAAACTTGAGCGTGCATTAGGCGGTATCAAAAACATGAACGGTTTACCTGATGCAATTTTTGTGGTTGACGTTGACCATGAAGCGATTGCAATCAAAGAAGCAAAAAACTTAGGTATCCCTGTCATCGGTATCGTTGATACAAACTCAAACCCAGATGACGTAGATTATGTCATTCCTGCCAATGACGATGCGATTCGTGCGGTAACGCTATACGTATCAGCAGTTGCAGATGCAATTATCGCTGGTAAAGAATACGCTAAAACTCAAGGCGGCAAAGCAGCAAATCAAGAAGACGCAGTAACTGAAGCACCAGCAGAAGCTGCGGCAGAATAAGGGTTACCGTAGTATCATAGCAGCGCATTGTTTAGGTTGTTATGATACTGTCATCAAAATTTTATAAACTAACTTTGATGGGTAAACACAAAATTGGTTTATAAAAATTCGAATTTGTAGCGTAATATTAAAGGGCAAAAATCATCATTTTTGTCCTTTAATCTCCAACTGTTTAGACAATAAACAACCCAATTCTCATCTATAATGATAATCAATTGAGGTATCTCATGGCAGAAATTAGTGCAAAACTGGTAAAAGAATTACGTGACCGTACAGGTCTTGGTATGATGGAATGTAAAAAAGCTCTGCAAGAAGCAGACGGCGACATCGAAACCGCAATCGATAACCTGCGTAAATCAGGTCAAGCAAAAGCTGCTAAAAAAGCAGGTAACATTGCTGCTGATGGCGCTATCATTATCGCCCAAGAAGGTAACAAAGCCTTACTACTTGAAGTAAACTGTCAAACTGACTTCGTGGCAAAAGATGCTAACTTCACCGCATTTGCGAACAAAGTAGCTGAACTTGCACTTGCCAATAATACCACTGATGTAGCGGCTATCTCTGCATTGCCGTATGGCGATGGTCAAACGGTTGAAGAAGCCCGTGTTGAGCTCGTACAAAAAATCGGTGAAAACATCCAAGTACGTCGTGCAGAAGTGATTGAAGGTGACAACCTAGCCTCTTACCGTCACGGTATTCGTATTGGTGTGGTGGTTTCTGTTGAAGGCGGTAACGCTGACACCGCAAAGCACGTTGCCATGCAAGTTGCGGCATTCAACCCAATCGCCGTTGATGAAGCCAATGTACCTGCTGATACGCTAGCGCGTGAAAAAGACATCATCGAAGCGAAAGCGAAAGAATCTGGCAAACCAGACGCCGTGATTGAAAAAATGATTACCGGTGGTCTACAAAAGTACTTGAACGAAGTGACTTTGTTGAACCAACCTTACGTTATCGACAACGAGAAAAAAGTTGGTGATATATTAAAATCTGAGGGTATGACCGTTAAAGCATTCAAACGCTTAGAAGTGGGTGAAGGCATCGAGAAAAAACAAGAAAACTTCGCTGAAGAAGTGGCGGCGGCTCAAGCAGCAGCAGCTAAATAATAAGCGACAACCGCTAGGTTGTAGACTTGTTAAAAATACCCCATAATTTTGGGGTATTTTTTTGTCTAATTTTTTTATTTTTTAAATTCAAAAAAGCAAGTTGAAGGCTCGCTTTTTTATGTGAAGCGCTTTTTTATTTGAATAGATTATTTGGCTGCGGCTAACGCTTGCTCAAGGTCAGCTTTGATGTCGTCAATATGTTCAATACCAATGGATAAACGAATCATGTCTTCGCTGACGCCTGCTTTTTGCAACTCTTCAGCATTTAACTGGCGATGCGTGGTAGTTGCAGGATGGCAAGCGAGTGACTTGGCATCACCGATATTAACCAGACGGGTAATTAATTGTAGCGCATCAATGAACTTCGCCCCTGCTTCACGACCGCCCTTTAACCCAAAGGTTAGAATCGCTGATGGCTTACCACCAAAGTATGTTTGCGCAAGCTTATGCTCTGGATGGTCGGTTAATCCTGCGTACTTGACCCAAGCCACTTGCGGATGATGGTTTAAAAATTCTGCCACGGCTTGGGCATTTTGGCAATGTCGCTCCATACGCAAGGCTAACGTCTCTAGCCCAAGCATAATTTGCCAAGCGTTCATTGGACTTAGTGCCGCACCGGTATTACGTAAGGGCGCAACGCGTGCGCGGGCAATAAACGCCGCAGCACCCATGGCTTCGACAAAATTGACACCATGATAGCTGGCATCTGGGGTATTTAAAATCGCGAAACGTTCTTTGTGAGCGCCCCAATCAAATTTGCCACTATCGATAATCACCCCACCCACCGACGTGCCCGAACCGCTCACATATTTTGTCAATGAATGAATCACAATATCAGCACCATGCTCAAATGGACGGCACAATGTTGGCGTGGCGACGGTGTTATCAATCACCACAGGTACGCCTTTGCTATGGGCAAATTCGCTAATTTTTGCGATGTCCAGCACGTTACCCAATGGATTACCGATACTTTCGCCAAATACCAATTTAGTACGTTCATCAATCAAATCAACCAAGGTCTCTGGTTGGGTATAATCAAAGAAACGCACTTCGATACCTTGACGTGGCAACGCATGGGCAAATAAGTTGTAAGTACCACCATATAAAGTTGATACTGAGACGATGTTATCGCCTGCCTCACATAGCGTTTGGATGGTATAAGTAATCGCCGCCATCCCGGATGCCACCGTCAATGCACCGATGCCGCCTTCTAACGCTGCCATACGCGCTTCAAGCACCGCGTTGGTTGGGTTCATGATGCGGGTATAGATATTACCAGCAACTTTAAGATCAAAAAGGTCAGCACCGTGTTGGGTGTTATCAAAGGCATACGAACTGGTGTGGTAGATAGGGACAGCGACAGCTTTGGTGGTTGGTTCTGGTTCGTACCCTGCATGAATAGCGAGCGTTTCTGGGCGATGCGGTGGGCTCATATATATTCCTTTAATTTAGTTTAATTAGCAAAAAAATCTCTTTTGCATTGTAACGAGTTGCTAATCAGTTTTGCAAATTCGCAATAGAGCATTATTGGAACATTAATGGCATGTTTTGGAATATAGATTTATAGTGACTTGGCCTCTAAAAGTGCGCCATATATCTATTGATAATTACCAACGATAGACAAACAAACACAGCACCACTAAGCTTTGCGAATAGGCTTTATAAAAGAACCCGCTACCTTTTGGTACGCACCATATATTGAAAAAAGCTATCGTTATTGCTGACTTTCACGTAATTACCCTAGAAGAAGATAAATTAGAAAAAATAAAAAATAGATAAAACCCCACCGCTAAATACACAATCTATCAAAAGCTTTGAACGTGGTTATATTGGTTATACCATCATAAACCCTAAAGAGCGATTCAGACAAAAACACGCTTAAAATAGTATCAAATACGCGTAAACTAGTCTGCCAATTTAGTGCAAACAAGTGTAAAAATAGCTTTAGCTTGTAAAAAAACCCATAATGACCGTTGTCAGTATGGGTTTAACCAATGATATTAAAGCAGGGGTATTAAAGCCGTAGTATCGAAGCCATATGATTGAGACGTTAAGTTATGTCTAAATTAGCTTATAGCTGTAACTCACTGATATCTGCAACCGTTAAAAACAACCCACGCACTTTTTTTAGCAACGCCAACCGATTGGCTTTGAGGTTAGCCTCTTCACTATTCACCATCACCTGCTCAAAGAAATCATCCAATGGTTGCTGCAGTGTCGCTAGCGATTGTAAAATCTGGGTGTAGTTGGCGTTGTCAGTGTGCTGATGGGGCTCAATACTTTGCGCTGCGGTTTGCACTGCTTGATACAATGCTTTTTCGGCAGGTTCTTGTAAATAAGCCGTTTGTACTTGGGTTGCAATCTCACCCTCAGCCTTGGCTAAAATATTGGCAACGCGTTTATTGGCCTCGGCAAGTTGTTTGGCGGGTGGCAAATCACGGAAGGCTTGTACGGCTTTGATGCGATGGTCAAAATCCATTGGCACTTGCGGTTGTAGCGCCTGTACCGCCATAATTGTATCCACGCTCACGCCTTGGTCTTCATACATGGCACGGTAGCGTGAATTGATAAACTCCATCACTTGTTTAAAAGTTTTTGGTAAGTCGTCAATTTTGCCCACATAACCCAATAAAGCTTGCTCAAGCAAGACTACCAGATTTAGTGGCAGTTGTTTTTCAATCAAGATACGCAGTACCCCAATCGCCGCACGGCGCAGACTAAACGGGTCTTTTGAACCCGTTGGCGCTTGGTCAATGCCAAAAATACCGACCAGCGTATCCAAACGGTCTGCTAATGCCAGCGCCGTTCCAATGTTGGTCGCGGGTAGTTTATCGCCGCTAAATTTTGGTAGATATTGCTCTTCGATTGCCGCCGCCACCGCTTCTGGCTCTTGGTTTAAACGCGCATAGTAAGTCCCTGCCACGCCTTGTAATTCTGGAAACTCACCCACCAAGGTACTGGCAAGGTCTGCTTTTGACAGCAAGCCTGCCCGTGCCGTTTGTTCAACGTCTTCGCCAATTTGGGTAGCAATAAAGGCAGCTAGCTTGGCAATACGCTCAGATTTTTCCCAAATTGTCCCTAACTTATCTTGGAATACGCGGGTTTTGAGATTTTCAGTCAATGCAAACAATGGCTGTTTTTGGTCTTGTAAAAAGAAAAACTCGGCATCGGCAAGGCGTGGACGTACCACTTTTTCGTTACCAGCAATCACTTGCGCTTTATCTTTACTGTCAATGTTACTGATAAAGATAAAATAAGGCTGTAATTTACCTTGGCTGTCAGTCAAACAAAAATATTTTTGATCCGCCTGCATGGTGCTAATCAAGGCCTCTTGTGGCACTTGTAAAAATCGTGGCTCAAAGCTTGCGCGTAGCGCTACTGGATAATCGACTAGCGCAGTGACTTCATCAAGCAAATCTTGCGGTACGATAGCAGTCGCCCCTACTTCATCGGCAAGCTGTTGGACTTGCGCTTTAATCTGTTGTTGGCGTTTGTCAAAATCAGCGATGACGTGCGCTTCGGCAAGGTTTTGCTCATAGCTGTGCGCCGTATCAATTCTAACCTTATCAGGATGATGGAAACGATGTCCAAGACTATAACGACCCAGTTCAACGCCCTGCGATCCTGTCTCACCCGACGTTAATCCTTGAATCGTCGCTGGCAGCACTTGGTCGTCTTTGAGTAGCACCAACCATTTGACAGGGCGAACAAACTCGGAACGCTCTGCGCCACTGCGCATGCGTTTGGCAATCGGCAACTCATCTAAGGCTTTTTGAAAAATACTCGGCAGTAACTCAGCCACAGGCTGACCAATGACATTCATTTCATAGCCGATATAATCGCCTTTATCACCTTTGATGGTAATCAAATCCTTGACGTCAATACCCAAGCCTTGGGCAAACCCTTGCGCTGCTTTGGTTGGATTACCGTCCTTGTCATAGGCAGCTTTGACTGCAGGACCGCGTTTTTGTTCGATTTTATCGGGCTGTTTTTCACTAATTCCTTGAATCTGTAAGGCAAGGCGACGCGGGGCGGCAAAGCTTTTAATGGTATCAAAGCGAATATTGGCATCTTTTAGCGATTGGGTGACATGGTTGTTAAGTGCATCACGCAATGTTTTTAGATTTTTTGGGGGCAATTCTTCGGTGCCAAGTTCAAATAAAATAGTAGACATGCTAAAGCCTTGTTGATTCAAATAGGGTAAATATAGGCGATTATAGCAGAAATTTAAGCCATAAAAATGCCCCATCAGCGGGGCAAATCAAGAAAACCGTCAGCGTAAAACGAAAATTAAACTTATCGGCTGGCGCTTGCCGAAGTCGTTACAGCGGTTGTAGCGACTGGCGTATTGACCGCCGCTTTTGGTTTGGCTTTGGCAGGATTGACCACAAAGTTAATCCCTAACAACAACAGCGTCACCCCTAAAATCGGGCGCAATTTTTTCTCAGGTAGTTTACTGCTCAATAATGTGCCTACAATAATAAAATAAAGTTCCACTCACCGCCCCTTGTTACCTGGCTTACTTGCTGCGGCTATTGTAGTAGAATAGCGCGTTGTTGCCCTGTGGCGATTTTTGATATAAATATGCGAGATTAGAATATTCTGATAATTTGATATTTTTTATTAGCGTTGATAACAAAATAATCAATAAAATAAGGCAAGAAAAAAGGCAATAGAAACTATCTATTGCCTTTTTTAGTTTGACCGTTCAAAGAAAATTTTTTCGTCGATGTGATGAAACTATTGTGATTTATCCGCTTCTTTCATCTGTTGTTTTGAAATATTTTCTTTTGGTAGATATTTATCCAACGCATCGGCTTTATGTGCGTCATCCGCCAATGGGAAGCCCAATTTGGCGCGCGTTTCTACATAGCTTTGTGCGACCTTACGCGCCAAGGTACGCACACGCAAAATAAAACGCTGACGCTCAGTGACTGAAATCGCTCCACGCGCATCCAACAAGTTAAAGGTATGTGACGCTTTAAGCACCATTTCATACGCAGGCAGCGGCAGGTTAAGACCGACTAATTTGTCGGCTTGGCTTTCATAAAAATCAAATAATTCAAACATTTTTGCCACATCGGCATGTTCAAAGTTGTAGGTCGATTGTTCCACTTCATTTTGGTGGAATACATCACCATAAGTGACACGACCAAACTCGCCATCCGTCCATACCAAGTCATACACACTGTCCACGCCTTGGATATACATGGCAAGGCGCTCAAGACCGTACGTGATTTCTCCTGTCACTGGGAAACACTCAATACCACCGACTTGCTGGAAGTAAGTAAACTGGGTAACTTCCATGCCATTGAGCCAAACTTCCCAACCAAGTCCCCATGCACCAAGCGTTGGTGATTCCCAGTTGTCTTCTACAAAGCGGACATCATGCGTTAGGGTATCGATGCCAATTGCTTTGAGTGACCCCAAGTACAATTCTTGAATATCAGGTGGATTGGGTTTAAGTACCACTTGGAACTGATAATAATGTTGTAAACGGTTTGGGTTATCGCCATAGCGACCATCCGTGGGACGGCGTGATGGCTGTACATAGGCGGCATGCCAACGCTCTGGACCTAATGCTCGTAAGAAAGTGGCGGTATGAAACGTGCCTGCACCCATTTCCATATCATAAGGCTGTAACACCACACAGCCTTTTTCTGCCCAATAATTTTGCAAAGTTAAAATCAATTGTTGAAACGTCATCATACGAGAATTACCACTATATAGTCGGTGATTAGGCAAACTGTGTTTATCAAAATAGTTGTCCAGTTAATTTTGATAAAGCGTCAGTTTTTTTAATTAGTCACATTAAAAATTTAAATTTTTTTGCGTCGCAAATAGCCCTTAAAATAGGCGGTACAATTGCCGAACGATATTTTTACTTAAAACGCCCAAAATAGCAAACTTATCCAGTTTTTTAGCTAGATATATAGCCATGATTATTGAGTAAATTAAGACGGGGGCAAAACTACAAAGTATTAAAACAATATACATTTCGCGACAAATCAGCTACCGCATTTTAGCACTTTTTTACTAGATTTACGAAAATTCCTGTTACCCTTGAGCAAGTGATTTCGACGATTGATTGTTAGCTTTTTTTATGCCGTTTTAGCTTTTTTAATCGCTTTTTTTTAAGATAAATCCGCCAAATTTGATACGTCATCCATTGTCGTTTTAGTTGGGTTTTGACTTTTAATTTTCATCTTTTAGCGCCATAATAACCTACACAAGCTTTTACTTAATTTATCTTAAGTATTTGTTTTTAATAACTTTTCATGAGGTCAACCATGCTTATTTCGGCAAGTCTATTATTAGCTGCTACGTCGTTAACTTCTAACTGGTTGTTTTTAATCGCTCTAGTGACTGTCGGTATGCTAGCGATTGCGTTTACCCCTTATCGTTTCGTATTGGGCTATTTTATGTTGGGTATGGTGTACTGGATTTCGGTAGAAGGGCTGCATTGGGCAGTGGTCACGCTGTCATCGTTGACTGGTACGGATGCGTATGTGGCGGCAATTGGCTTATCGATGATTACGATTGTTATAGCGTTAAATGGAAAACCCAAGTTTAACAAAACCGCAAGTCAAGCTACTACCAAACAAACCATGTTAAAAAGTAGTGTTCAAATGAGTGCCGGTCACCGTCCTGTGGTATTAGAAAAAGATACCGATTTTCATCAAAACTTTGTTCGTCATGCCTCGGTGTTTGACTCAAAACAGTAATAACAATCCTATCCCCTTATTGCTAATTAGTAGCAAGTTATTTGACCCATCATGTTGATGGGTTTTTTATGCGCTTTAGCTTGATAAAAGCTAAAAGATTCGCTGTCTAACGTCGCTCAAATACACAAATCAAACGCTTTGATTACAAAAAATGATACTGGTATGTTAAACATTACTGTAACTTGGTATCGATGACCTTATAATATATTTTATAACAAAGCTATTAAATCCTTTGTAGTAGCGAATTATAATCTCTTTGAAGTGAATGACTTAATTATTATCATTTATTAAAAGACCTTGAGCATTGCAATATCTATAAAATCTATAATTTTGGAGGACACGTATGTTATCTCAATTAACCCAAATCAAATCAGATCCCCTTGACGTATTATTGTTTGCCGTTGGCTTGCGTCTAACCCAACTTGCCAAAATGGGCGATGACAAATTTAAAGGCTTATTAGAAAATCGTAATTTTACCATTCAACTCGGCAGCGACGCGGAGCAAACGTCACGTTACTACCAAATCAATAACGGTACTTTTAGCCAACATGCAGGTCCAGCCAAAGAGCCAACGTTGACGATTACCTTTAAAGACTCAATGACGGGTGTAAAATTGCTCACTAAAGGTGAAGCGACGGCATTTATGACGGGCATCCAAAATGGTGATTTAAAAATGTCCGGTGATTATTCACTGCTGATGTGGTTTAACCAAATCGCAAAATTTATTGTGCCAAAAGTACCTGAGCCACTTAAACCTGTGGTTGAACAAGCAAAACCCTTGATTGAAAAAGCCACGCCTTTTGCCAAAGAACTTTGCAGTAAAGCCCTAGCAATGATTGGAGGGGCGAGCGCGGGTAAAGTATCTGGTAGCAGCAAATACTTTAATGAAGCAAACACCAAAGATGTCAATGCTGACAGCGAGACACAAGCGAGCAAATTAGACACCCTTAAGGCGAAAACGGCTGAAATCAAAGATGACGCGGTGGAAAAATTTGATGAGCTAAAAACCGAAGCCAAAGAAAAAATCGATGCGCTCAAAGAAGATGCGAGTGAAAAATTAGCGGATATTAAAGACACCGCTAACGAAAAACTTGGCGAAACCAAAGAAAAATTGGATGAGGTTAAAGCGCAAGCGGCTGATAAAATTGATGACGCTAAAGAAACTGCCACTGAAAAGCTTGATGAAGCGAAAGCCACTAAGGACGATAAACTTGCGGATGCTAAAACCAAGCTTGAAGACGTCAAAGACCAAGCGGCTGAAAAATTAGCTGATGTTAAAAGCTTGGCGGGTGAAAAACTAGATGATGCTAAATCAAAGGTTGAAGGATTAAAAACCCAAGCCGATGACAAACTAGATGCGCTAAACGATGAAGCCAAAGAAAAAGTGAGCGAGGCAAAAGATAAAGTCGAACAAGCTAAGCAAACGCTGACCGACGAAACAGCCAGCGATTCTGACATATCTGATAACAAAGCCATCGAAGAAAAGTATGAAGCGGCTAAAGATACTATTAACGCTAAAGATAGTACCGCTAAAGCTGAAGATATTACGGAAGATGATGATAGCATCCGTCCTGACAACGTGTTTGCCAAATCAGCGGATAATGAGAATTTAACGCCTGCGCTGCGTAAATCAGCTGAAATTGAGGCAAAGCATGCTTCTGATGAGGTGATTGCCGACAATGTCAAAACTAACGCAGTCACTGATGATAAATCACCCATCACCAATATTTCAATCACTCGTGGTGATAACTCACAAGACAAATAAGCCATTGTTATTAAATAATAAAAAACAATCACTTTAGGTGGTTGTTTTTTTTTGGTATGATGAGACACCTTTTATCATTTTAAGCTTTGTTTTAATTAGGATTATAGCTGTCATGGCAGACTTATTAGCAATTCAACAATCACAACAACCTATTGGCACCACAATGACCACCCAAAGCCGCCCAACTCGCGAGCAAATCCAAGCTTGGTTTGAATTACCTTTAATGGATTTACTGTTGCTCTCGCAAAACAAACTTCGCGAACACTTTCCACCCAATGCGGTACAAGTCAGTACCCTGCTATCAATAAAAACAGGGAATTGTCCTGAAGATTGTGGCTATTGCTCACAGTCAGGGCACCATAGCACCGACTTACAACCTGAAAAGAAAATCGAAGTACAAAAAGCGATTATCGAGGCCAAAAAAGCCAAAGCAGCTGGCTCTAGCCGTTTTTGTATGGGTGCGGCATGGAAGCACCCAAACGATAGAGATATGCCCTATGTGGTTGAGCTGATTAAAGAAGTCAAAGCATTGGGGTTAGAAACCTGCATGACCCTTGGCATGTTATCGGGTAACCAAGCGCAAGTACTTGCTGAAGCGGGATTAGATTACTATAACCATAACCTTGATACCTCACGCGAGTACTATAACCATATCGTCTCCACCCGTAGTTATGATGACCGTCTAACTACCCTTGACCATGTGCGTCAAGCAGGCATTAATATTTGCTCAGGTGGTATCATCGGTATGGGTGAAAGTCGTGATGACCGCATCAACCTACTGACAGAACTGGCTAATCTGCCAAAACCCCCTGAATCCGTACCAATCAATATGCTAGTACCCATTGAAGGCACGCCGATTGCAGATAAGCTACAAGGCACGCGCTTGCCTGTGCTTGAGTGGATTCGTACCATTGCTGTCACGCGCCTTGCTTGCCCAACCAGCTATGTGCGTATTGCCGCAGGTCGTGAAGGCTTAACCGATGCCGAGCAAGCCATGTTGTTTATGGCAGGTGCCAATTCTTTCTTTTATGGGAATCGTTTATTGACCACCGATAATGCTACCACCAATCATGATGATCAGTTGATTGCAGATTTAGGGTTGACGGTTGAAAAAGCCGAGCCTAGACAAATCCCGGTGACCAATGCGATGAATGGTCGCATCGGGAGTTTGGCTGTCGTTTAATATGCCAAGAAACCGCCGAAGTGGCGGTTTTTTCTTAGATGCTTTAACGATGCTTTAACAGAGTTGAACAGTATGTTAGCCAATTTTGCCCTTCAATCTGCCCTTGATGAACAGCGCCAAAAAGACCTGTATCGTCAACTGACACCCATTCGTCAAGGCGTGACGCCCACCATTGACATAGATGGCAAAACCTACGTCAACTTTGCCAGCAACGATTATTTGGGACTTGCCACCGATCCGCAACTCATACAAGCGTTTAGCCAAGCTGCAAAAACCATCCAGCAAGTCGGTAGTGGCGCGTCGCACCTGATTACGGGGCATACGCTTTGGCATGAACAATTGGATACCACCCTTGCCCAAGTGGCAGGCTATGAACGGGCATTAACTTTTAGCACAGGGTATATGGCAAATGTCGGTGTGATTCAAGCGTTGTGTGGTAAAGACAGCGTGATTTTTAGCGATAAGCTTAATCATGCCTCCATTGTCGATGGGGCAATCCTTAGCCGTGCCAAAGTCATGCGTTTTGGGCATCGCAATTATAGCCAATTAGAACAGCTACTTTCGCAAAGTAGCGCTAAGCAAAAACTGATTGTCACCGATCATATTTTTAGTATGGATGGTACCATTGCGGATTTGGATGCGCTGCATGCGTTAGCGGTTCGTTATGAATGCGCCTTGATGATCGATGATGCCCACGGTTTTGGTTTGCCCTATCAGGCTTATAAAAAAGCCCAACCGCAAGCGGATATCTATATCGGCACCTTTGGTAAAGCGATAGGTACCAGTGGCGCATTTGTCGCAGGTTCGAGCCAGTTGATTGACTATGTGACCAATTTTGCCCGTTCATTTATTTATACCACGGCGATGCCCCCTGTGCTTGCCAGCGTGACTGAAACTAGCATAGCCATGTCGCACACCGATACTTTGCGCAG
Source organism: Streptomyces cinereus (assembly GCA_014647715.1). Taxonomy (GTDB): domain Bacteria; phylum Pseudomonadota; class Gammaproteobacteria; order Pseudomonadales; family Moraxellaceae; genus Faucicola; species Faucicola cinerea. The sequence continues at coordinate 49,686 of BMPS01000013.1, read as the reverse complement.
CGAGCAATTACTTGCCAACATCAAACAGCTCAGTCAAGGGCTATTGCAGCAAAATTGGCAAGTAGGTATTGATAATCAAATACCGACCACCGCCATTATTCCTGTGGTCATTGGCAATAATGACAGAACCCTGCAGCTCGCCAATGCGTTAAAATTTCGCGGTTTTTGGGTGTCAGCCATCCGTCCACCTACAGTGCCGGTAGGTACAGCACGGCTACGCTTTTGCGTGAGTGCTCGTCATAGTGAACAACAAATCTCGGATTTACTTGCCATCATGCAAACTTTAAAATAACGGCTATTTGCAGTCTTTTTTAGGGCAAGTTTATTTAGAGTAAGCTAATTTAGGGCAAGCTTGTTTAGTTGCATCATCATCGGGGTAAGCAATGACAGAATATTTTTTATGGTTTAAAGCCTGGCATGTGATTTCATTGGTGTGTTGGTTTGCCGCGATTTTTTATCTACCACGCTTGTTTGTCTATCATGCCATGAGTGCCGATAAAATCAGTCAAGAGCGATTTGCATTGATGGAGCGTAAACTGTATCGCGGCATCATGACACCTGCGATGATTGCCACTTGGATTTTTGGCTTGTGTATGCTGCTGCCCAATTGGGACAGTTATAAAACCCAAGTCTGGCTACATATCAAGCTAGCCTGCGTCATTGCGTTGACGGTATATCATGTAGCTTGTGGTCGATTTCGCTTAAAACTCATTGATAACCCTAACTATAAAACCCATGTTTTTTGGCGGTGGTTTAATGAGGTGCCTGTGTTTATTTTGGTCGCCGTGGTGATTTTGGTGATTGTTAAACCGCAATTTGGCGCGTAATCATTTTGGCACTTCATAGGTTAAATCATAGCGCAAGCGTTCAATCATAGAAGGCTGCCATGATTGCCTGCGCTATTTTCGGTGAGCGCAAGGTGTAAATACGGGTCAAGGTCAGCTTGTTTGAGCAGCCAATCGACATAATCAGGCGGCAAGTCTTTAATAGCAACCCCTTTATGTTTGCCAAAGCGCATTACCGTGGGTTTTCGGGCATGTTCACTGGCTTGATACAGCTGTGCCATATCGGTGATGTGATGCTGATAGCAGATAGATTTTAAGACCAAAAAGGTAAACCAAATATCGTATTTGGCACCATGCGCGAATTTGATATTTTTTTTGGCAACCTGCGGCTCAAAAAAACACAGTAGCGCACCCAAACTATGGCTATCTAACTGCGGGAAAAAATGCCGCGCCAGTGCCAAAGTGCAAATACGCTTAATGTTTGATAAATCACAGTTGGCATTGGTGAGCACGTCAGCATCAAAGTCGATATTGTGCCCAATGAGATACTCGCAGTCTTTTGGTAACTGAAAATCAGTATGCGGCGGCTTGTCTGCCACATCGTCGTCAAAAATCCCTGTGATGGCTTGGCTGCCCAAAGTAATTTTTTTGTGTGGGTTAAAGCGCTGCTCAAAGGCATTGTGGGTCTGTAGTGTCAGCTCACCTGCTGGACTAAACACCACGCCAATGTAGGCAATTTCGGTCGCATGTGGCTCAACCAATCCATGCGCTTCTGTATCTAAAATATAACTACTCATAACCTTAAAACTTACTAAATCGCTCAATTCACCAGTCGTAGACAATCATCATACACGATTTGGCGATAGCTTCGTTAGGTTTTCAGTATCTTGGATTTTAAGTATATTGAGTGCCCCAACCGTTGGGTAAAATTTTTGCTTGGTATTTGCTGCTTCCCTAACCCTGTTAAATTAGCCAACTTAGCCAATAGAGCGCCAACTTAACCAACAAGGGTATGGGTCTCAGGATAACGAATACGGGTCGGTTTAGGGGTGGCGATAAAATACGCTAAGGTTAACGGTCCAAGACGCCCCATATACATCATAAACATAATCACCCATTGCCCGGGCTCACTCAATGTCGGGGTGAAATTTCGCGATAACCCGACGGTTGACGATGCCGATATCACTTCAAATAAAATATCAACCAAATGCCCTTCTGGCTCACATATGGTTAAAATAAACGCCGCTAAAGCAATCATCAAAATCGAGGTACTCATCACCGCAAACGATTTTTTTACCAAGTGATCAGAGATAGCACGATGAAAAATTGTCACTTGCGGGTGCTGACGCAAATATGCCCTAGTCGATGCCAGGATAACCACAAACGTGCCGATTTTAATACCGCCACCTGTGGACATTGAGCCTGCGCCAATAAACATCAATATAAAGGTCAATAACGTGCTGGCATCTGTCACTTGGCTATAATCAATATTATTAAAACCTGCGGTACGTGACGTCACCGCCATAAACCAAGACGCAAACCACTGACCAGCTTCGCTCAATCCGCCAATCGTTTTGACGTTATGACGTTCAAGTAACCAATACCCCATACAACCGATGATATTGAGTGCTAGCGTGCCCAAAACCATGACTTTGGTGTGCAGGGTAAATTTTTGCCAGCGCTTGTGTTTGATGATATCTAAAATCACCAAAAACCCGATACCACCTGTGATAATAAGCAAACTTATGATAAAACTAATCATCGGCTGGTGCACATAGGCAGTCATATTGTTGCCATTTAGCGCAAAACCTGCATTGTTAAACGCTGAGATACACAGAAAAAACGCTTCATACATCGCATCTTTTAGCCCTTTTAGCGGTGCTAACAATAGCGTTAACCCTAAAAAACCCAAGCTCTCGGTGATAAAGGCAATTTTGATTACCGCTTTGGCTGTACTGCCAATTTGGTTGCTATGGGTACCCAACGCTTCTTGCGCCGTGATTGAGCCGGATAATCCCATTTTACCTTGCAGACTGGTCAATACCAAAATTGCAAAGGTCATAAAGCCTAGACCGCCAAATTGAATCAGCGCGGCAATCACCAGTTGTCCAAACGTGGTATAGTTAGCGGTATCTACGACATTTAGTCCCGTGACGGTCACCGCAGATGTCGCAGTAAAGGCTGCCCCTAACAGACTAATCGGTTGAATCGTTGCGATTGGCAATGACAGCAAAACCGTTCCCATGACAATTAACGCTAAAAACCCCAAGGACAAAATCGCAGGCGAGGACAACTGCAGTCCCTGTTTGGTAGGCGGGTCTAGATCGTGAGTACTGGATTTTGATTTATCAACAATCTTTGGTTTGTCGCCTTTTTTGACTTCACGAAACGGCATATCTACACCTAATTACCTTTTTTACGTGAGTAATGGGCTAAATAGCCGTTTGCCGAATGACTTTGGCAAGGCGACGCAGCGCTTGGGTATCACCCCCTACCACCAATTTATCACCACCTTGAAAGAAAAAGCCATCGGGTAATTGGTTAAAGATTTGCTGGTTGCGTTTTAGCATGATAAAGGTAATATCGGGATGGCTGTGTTGTACATCCGACCACGGGTGACCTCGCCACTGCTCAGGCGGGTCTAGGCGAACCAAAAACTGCTCGTCACCCAACGCCATGTATTGTTTGACCATCGGATAGTTCATTTTTTGGGCAATACGAATCCCCATGTCTTGTTCGGGGTGAATAATATTGTTCACCCCTAAGCTTTGTAGGATTTGGTGATGGGAGTCGGTTTTGGCTTTCACCCATAGGTTTTGTACGTTCAGGCTTAGTAGGTTGAGTGTACATAGCAAGCTGGCTTCAAGGTTATCACCAATGCTCACGAGTACCCCGTCGAAACTTGCAAGATCAAGCTCTTCTATGGTGTCTTTGTCGGTGGCGTCAGCAATCACGGCACGGGTGACATATTCACTAATGTCATCGACCAGTTTTTCATCAATATCAATCGCTAGGACTTGGTTGCCCAATTTTTCAAGCTCTTTAGCGCAGGTAATACCAAAAACACCCAGTCCGATAATGGCAAATTGCATTTTGATTTTTCCTTTCTTAGCCCATTTTTTGAGCAAATTTTTTTAAATCATCAATACAGATAACATATTCTCTTATTATGTTCTAGAACGCTGGCGGCTGGCTTCGTACAGCACCATGCCAGTGGCGACACTGACATTTAAGCTTTGGATTTGCCCATGTTCATTGCCGGGCATCGGAATATAAACCAGCTGGTCGCAGGTATCTGCGGTCAAACGGCGAATACCGTCACCTTCTGAGCCCATCACAATCGCCACATCATCTGTCAAATCACAGTCTTGCACGGGCTTTGCCGTGTCATCGAGTGCCGTACCAAACACAAACACCCCTTGTTTTTTGATGTCAGTGAGTGTACGCGCAAGATTAGTGACTTGGATAAAAGGAATTAATTCCACCGCACCGACGGCGACTTTTGCCACGGCTGGGGTGATGCTTGAGCTATGATTTTTGGGAATAATAACGGCTGAGACGCCCATTGCCACGGCGGTACGCAAACACGCGCCAAGGTTGTTCGGGTCGGTGATTTGATCAAGCACCAATAGTAATAGCGGTTTTCGCTCGGCTTGCTGTTTGTCGACGAGGTATTTGAGATCTGCCTCATCTTGGAGTTCAGCAGGGCGGGCTTGCAATACCACGCCTTGATGCTGCGGACTTTCTGCAAGCTTGGTGAGTTTGTCTTTGGCGCTGATTTGTATCGCAATCCCGTAGGTTTGGGCAAGCTCGGTGATGTTGGCTACCGTGGCATCATCTTGTTTTTTACCGTCTTGAATAAAGAGTGTCAACCCATCGATACCGCGGTGTTGCAAGATGGATTGCACGGCATGAATGCCATAAAAATAACTCGGTTTTGCCATGATTGATGACCCTTTTTTCGATTTTATATTTGCCTTGCCCTAGCCTTGTATATTATCCGCTAGCCTTCTAGGTGGCAAATGTACTGCACGACTGCTTCATTACGTAGCTCATAACTGCTATGCCCTTCGACCAAGAATGCTTGACCGGCACGGTAATAAGTAAATTCTTCCTCGCCTGCCAGTTTGACTTCACACTCGCCTGCCAAAATTTCGATACGTTCAGAGGAGTCCGTTTTAAATTCATAGGCGGGTACATCGGCATCACAAGGTAGCACGATTCCTAGCATTTTTTTGCGTCCATCTTCAAACCAAACGGTCCGACTAAAAGTACGACCTTCATAGTAAACATTCGCTATTTTTTCTACCGATACATGGTCGAAACGATTAGGTGACGTCATGAGATTCTCCTTAAAATACACAGTCAGTTGACTTGATAACGCTGCCTTATTATAAAGAATTATAAAGATGGGCAGGTCGTTTTGCGGCAACCCGCTTTTTTTAGTCGACAAATGGGTTTTATAATCAAACGCAGTCCGTGACTTGTCGCAATCAGCCAATGGTATTGCCGATAGATTATTAACGGTTGATAAAAAATTATGTTCCGTTATCCTTATGCAGACGTTGTTTAGAGCAATAGGATAGCATCAAATTTAGTCAACTTTTATGACAATCTATTATAACAATCTATGTTTTATGACAATCGATGAAACCGCCCTCAAATTAACCAGGCGAAGATTGCTAGACACAGATACCCATCAAAGATACGTAGCTGACGGAAATTTGGATTTTTGCGTTGCTTATTTTGTAATTGTCCCAATTATGCTATTGTTTAGTGTGAAACAGCTAGATGGAATTTTTACTGATTTTTGAAGACTTGTCTAGGATTATTGTGAGCTTTTCATGACAAGGTTACAATAAAGTTTTTGCAAATTTGACCGCCAATGTGCCACTCTTAACGTCAATGATAGGATTGATATGCTGACACAGTTAACCTTACAAAATTTAGCACTCGTCACCAATGCTGAAATTGAGATGAATGCTGGATTTAACATTATCACTGGCGAGACAGGTGCTGGTAAATCACTATTGCTTGACGCCTTGACCTTGTGCGTGGGTGGTCGTAGTGACGCAGGTTTGATTCGGCATGGACAGACCACGGCAGACGCTTTTGCAGAATTTAATATCGGTCAATTACCTAAAGTCATTGCATGGCTGGGCGAGCAAAATTACCCATTCGAAGACGATACGCTGCTGATTCGCCGGCAACTTGCTAACCAAAACGGTACGCTTCGTAGTAAAGCTTGGCTCAATGGCATGCCCATTAGTATGAATGAGCTTAAAACTTTAGGTGGGTTACTGGTCAATATTCACAGCCAACATGCCCAGCAAAGTTTGCTGCGTCCGCAATTTGTAATGGAATGGCTTGATAGTGCCACGGGGTTAAACAGCCAAGCAAACGACGTGAAACAGGCTTTTTTGCATTACGAACGCCTTAAGTCACAAGCCGCGCAGCACGCCAAAGACGAGCAATTGCGCCAGCAGCAAATTCAGCTATTGAGCAATCAATTAGCCGATATCGAGCCAATTGCCAGTATCTTATACAGTGAACTTGAAGCTGAATACGATGAATTATCTAACCTTGAAAACCTCATGCAGCAAGCCGCCTTGTCGGTGCAATTACTGGATAATGACAGTGATGAGCCCGATGTGGTAAGCCTGCTGAATAGGGCGATTAAACTGTGTGAAGCGCAGACCGAGCTTAGCCAAACCTATGCTGATTGTGTTGAACAGTTGTACTCAGCACATACCCAAATCGCTGAAGTCGCTAGCACCCTGAGCAATTATGCCGAAGGGCAAAGCCTTGACCCCAAGCGGTTAGCGCTACTTGATGAGCAGTTATCGACATTCCACCGACTTGCGCGTAAATATCACACCACCCCTGAAAGCCTTGTTGAAGACAGCCAAGCCTGGCAACAGCAATTAGATGATTTGCAATCGGTAATGTCGCCTGAAGCGATGGCAGAGCAAATTGAAGAAGCTTATCAAGCCTACTTGCAAAAAGCTCAAGCGTTGGATGACAGTCGCCGAGCCAATGCCACGACGTTAGCTGAAGCCCTAGTTGCACGGTTAAAAGCATTGGCATTGCCCAATGTGCAAGCGGCATTTGAATTTACCCCACTTGATAAACCGCAAAGTATCGGGTTATCGCAAATTGAACTGCTATTTAGTGCCAATGTCGGTATGCCGATGCAACCGATTCACAAAATTGCCTCAGGCGGTGAATTATCACGACTAGCCCTTATCATGCAAGTCATTGATGCGCAAGGGGTTTGCCGTAATACGACCACTGATATGGCAACCACCACCCGTCAGTTACTGGTATTTGATGAAGTGGATGTGGGTATCAGTGGTGGCACGGCGCAAGTGGTGGGCGAATTACTGCGTGAGCTGGGTGAAGAACAACAAATCATTGCAATCACTCACCAATCGCAAGTCGCGGCACAAGCCCATCAGCATATTTTGGTGTACAAAACCCAGCAAGAAAAGGCGCAGTCTCACTTAAAAATTCTGTCGGGCGATGACCAAGTGCAGGAATTAGCGCGCATGTCGGGCGGGGTCAATATCACCGAAGACACGCTAAAACACGCGCGTAGCTTGCTAGCAAGTCGCCGTGTCAGTTAATTTAATATCGCCTGTCGCTTTTAATGTTTATCGCTTTTAATGCTTATTGTTTTTAATGTATGTCGCTTTTAATTAGGTATGCCACTGAATGTCAAAAAACCAAAATCTTACCAACCACTTTTTGATAGCCTCGCCCAATATTGACGGCGGGATTTTCTATCAATCTTTGGTCTATATTTGCCGTCAAGACCAACAAGGCACGTTAGGGCTGGTAGTTAACAAACCCATCGAAACCAGCAACGTCGCCAAACTGTTTGAAGAATTAAATATTGATGTGACCATCACCGACTTGCACCGAAAATTACCCTTAGATGGGGGTCCTATGAACCCGGAAGTTGGGTTTGTGCTCCATACGGGACAGCCCGATTGGGTATCTTCGTTTGCCATCACCGAAAACGTCTGTATCACCACTAGCAAAGATATTTTACAAAGTATCGCTAATGGTCAAGGCGTTGAGCATTTTGAGCTTTGTTTGGGTCATGCCAGCTGGGGAAAAGGGCAGCTAGAAGAAGAAATCAACCAAGGCGATTGGTTTGTTTTGCCAGCATCAATGGGGCTATTGTTTGATATCGACCACCAGACTCGCTGGCAAGTCGCCGCTCAGCAGTTGGGCGTTGATTTTAACAAACTGAGTACGGATATCGGGCATGCTTAACCTGACTATGGCGCAAGATACCCATCACACCCACACTATCGAAACGGTGATGGGGCTTGATTTTGGCATCGCAAAAATGGGTATCGCCTTGGGCAATACCTTAACCCAGACCGCAAGCCCGTTGATGCAATTTAAAATGGATAATGGCAAACCCAACTGGGATGAATTGCTAAAAATTATCGAGTCATGGCAAGTGAGTACCATCATCATCGGTTTGCCGCTGAATATGGATGGCACTGCATCTGAGCTTGGCAATCGTGCCAAAAAATTTGCTCGTAGGCTCAAGCACCAGCTCGAAGAAGCGCATCGACCACGCCCGATTATTTTAGCAGATGAACGCTTAACTAGCCGTGAAGCCAAAAATTTGGCTTGGGAATATGGGCTAATCAAAAGTGACAAAGAGCCGATTGATAGCATCGCCTCAGCGATTATGCTTGGCAGTTGGCTTAGAAGTGGCGAAGGAGCGCTGTTATCATGACTCAATTAAATGCACCTGCTACGCCAATGACCAAAGGCTTTTCTGCCCCTGTTATTGGTTTGATTGAACAGGCACAGCGACTCAACAAATGGTCAATTTATCTGGTTTATTTGGCAATTGCGCTATTTTTATTATTTGGTACCCTAAAGAGCTTGTCACAGTTTAAGGACAGTCAAACGATTTATACTTTGTTTCATTGGGTGCCTTACGGACTTGTTGGACTGACCATACCGCTATCCTGCTATGTGGCGTTTATTTTATACCGTTACCGTTTAAGCCAGCCGAGCATGCTTGCGCTGTGTATTGGTATGGGATTTGGCTTGTTTGTTATCAGTAGCTATGTAGCCCTAGCCGCTTGGATTGGGGTGGCGTTTATGTTTAAAGCCAATTTAACCCGTTTTTTTAATTTTATCCAAGAAAGTCGACAAACAGAGAATCAACATGCCTGATGCCAATTACCAACTCGATACCCAAGGGCTGATTTGCCCAGAGCCGATTATGCTGCTGCATAAAACCGTTCGTAAAGCGCAGTCAGGGGAAGTGATTCACGTCATCGCCACTGACCCTGCGACCACGCGCGATATCCCCAATTTTTGTCGTCATTTGGGGCATGAACTTATCGAGCAGCAAGACATCATCAACCCGCAGCAACACCAAAACCCTGATCCGTATGCCAATGTGTATCATTACTGGATTAAGAAAAAAGCTGGTTAAAAAAACGCCCCCTTATCTCGAGATTTCAAGTCATTTATGTCCCAAGTCGCCGCGCGCCAACCTCGCCAAGTCAAAGCCTTATACCTTCATGATGAGCCCAGTTATATTCAGCAGTTTCGCCAAGAGTTGCTAACGCGAGGACTTGCCACCAATACACGCAATGCTTATATTCGTGACTTGATGCTGTGTGAAGCCACCTGTAGCAAAGCAATCACCCGTTGGGACGCCAGTGACGTGTTGGCTTGCCTAGCGGCGCTCTATAAACAAGGCAAAACAGCGCGCAGCCAAGCGCGTGCCTTATCATCGCTCAAACAGTTTTTTTTATGGCAAATCAACGCCAATCAGCGTGATGACAACCCGTGTGAGCATATCAAGACCCCAAAACTTGGACGTGCGCTGCCCAAAGATTTATCAGAAAGTGATGTCGACGCCCTACTTGCCAGCCCAGATACATCGACCCCATTGGGCATGCGTGACCAAGCCATGTTTGAAGTGCTCTATGCCTGCGGGCTACGTGTCTCTGAGCTTATTCATTTATCGTTAAGTGAAGTCAATCTCAATGCTGGCTGGTTACAGGTTACCGGCAAAGGTGATAAGACTCGGCTGGTACCCCTTGGCGAAGTGGCGATTGATGTATTGACCGATTATTTGACCCTGGCGCGACCGCAATTATGTATCATGAAAAATGGCCGAGAAAGTCGCTGCCAAGCGGTATTCTTGACCCAACAAGGCGGCTACATGACCCGCCAAAACTTTTGGTATGTCATTAAACGCTACGCCAAGCAAGCCGGCATCGAAAGTGAAATTTCTCCGCATACCTTACGTCATGCCTTTGCCACCCATTTGCTCAATCACGGCGCTGACTTGCGCAGTGTACAGATGTTATTGGGTCACAGTGATTTATCAACCACCCAAATCTATACCCATGTGGCTACGGCAAGACTGCAACAGCTACATCAGCAGCATCATCCGCGCGCTTAAGGCTGTTTATAAGGTAAAAAAATAGCCCACTGACGGGCGCTTTTTTTACAGACAAATTTTTTGAAACCCATAAATCATAAAATCGGTCGTAAAGCTCATTGACCCTGCTTGCTGGCAGCGGTCGATTAGTGCCTCACGTCTGGCTGGCTGCGCCCGAAATGCATAAGGCGTCATCGTCAATAAATCTTGTAGCTGCGTAGCGGTAAGCGAAATCGTGGTTTCCACCCGCGTTTGCTTAACCAACTCAAAATACGGTGCTAATTCATCGATAAATTTGTCTGAGTCGTGCGCCACGATTTGTTCAAATAGCCCATCACGCATCTCAATCAAGTGATTGACGGCAGGCTTGGCAATCTCTACAAAGCCCTGATCGCTGACTAACCGATGAAACTCATCCGGCAAAATCGGGCTAAAAATACTGGTCAATATACTTACCGCCTGACTGGCCAATGGTACTTGCGAAGCAGATGCCACTAAGCAGTATTTTTGTGTGGTCGTGCTAATTGGTTTAAGTCGTTTGGCCGTGGCAAGTACGGCAGGTTTGCTAATATCAAGCGCGACTAATTTACTTGGGTTAAGCTGTAAAAATCGCTCAGTGTAATATCCTTCGCCACAGCCAATGTCTAGCCAATTTACCGATGGTTGGGAGGATAATAGCCCTTTGCAAAAGTCATAGAGCCCATCTTGCAGCGACTGATAAAACCCCGCTTGCAAAAAACGACGCCGCGCCATAATCGACTCATCACTATCACCGGGGTTTTTGCTATGCTTATTTTGCACCGGCAGTAGATTCACATACCCTTGTTTGGCGACATCAAAGCTATGTTGCCGCTGCTGCGCATTTTCACCGGTGCATTGCCAAACTTTTTCACCCACCTTTAGCGGACTTTGGCAAATCGGGCAGCGAAAATTTGCAGAAAATGTCGAAGGGGATGCCACCATAAAAATATCTCAAAAAAGCTGTTAAAAACCCAATTGATGCAAAGCGCCGTTAGCGAACGTAGCAAAATTAGCGAAGTTTCAACGTCATCAGCCCTAAAATAACCAAGACAATGGTAATAATCCAAAAACGGGTAACCACTTGGGTTTCTTTCCAGCCACCTTCTTCAAAATGGTGATGCAGCGGCGCCATGCGAAAGATGCGTTTTTTACGAAGTTTGTAAGAGCCTACTTGTAGCATGACCGATACGGCTTCTGCCACAAATAAACCACCCATGATGAACAGCACAATCTCTTGACGCGTCATCACAGCAATGGTGCCGAGCATTGCACCCAAGGCTAATGCACCAACATCGCCCATAAACACTTGGGCGGGATGGGCATTAAACCATAAAAACCCTAAGCCCGCCCCAACCATGGCACCACACACCACTGTCACATCGCTATTATAAGCAATATAGGGCACGTGGAGATATTCAGCAAAGCGAAAATCCCCTGACACATAAGCAAACACCCCTAAGCCTGCGGCCACCAACACCACAGGAAAAATGGCGAGACCATCCAAACCATCGGTTAAGTTGACCGCATTTGAGGTACCATTAATCACAAAATAAGTAAAGATAATAAACGCCAAACCCAATGGTACAGCGGAGAAAGGAATTGACACGTTTTTAAATAACGGAATAAGTAAATCTTGCATGGCGTGAGCTGTCGCCACATGCGGCTGCTGACTGGCAATCCAGTACAAGGACACACCAACAAATAAAGCGCCAACCGACAACCAAAAATATTTTTTGCGTGCAATCAAGCCTTTTGGGTCTTTATATTTGATTTTTAGCCAGTCATCTGCCCAGCCCACGGCGCCAAAAATCACCAAGACCACCATCAAAATCCATACGTAAGGGTTGGTTAGATTCGCCCATAATAGCGTGGTCACCAAAATACTGCCCAAAATCAAAATCCCGCCCATGGTGGGTGTGCCTGTTTTGGCAAGGTGACTCTGTGGACCATCGTTACGAATGGCTTGTCCATATTTGAGCGCCCGCAGCCGTTCAATGACGCGGCCACCAAACACCATACTGATACCCAGCGCAGTCAGCACCGCTAATAAAACACGTAAGGTCAGCGATGACACAGCCGAAAATGGGGAATAAAATTGGCTTAGCCATTCAAATAACCACAATAGCACGAGTGGACTCCTTAGGGGGTTCTGGGTATAAACAGGGGCTTAAGGTCCCTGTCATTATCATGATAGGATAAATGAAAACTTGCTGTGAAAACCGTCTATAAAAACTGTCTCACGTTGACTCATCAGCAAAAACCCATCATAAAAAATTGACTATTTTAAGTAAAAATTCACAAAAAATCAGCCAATTTTTATCGAATGGCTGATGAAAAGCTCTGTTTTTAGCTAGGATGGCTGACGGGTTAACTCGTCAATTACCTGCTCCATCATCATATAGCGCGAGCCTTTAAACAAGATATGCCAGGCGTCATCACTACTCGCCAGCTTATCTTTGATCGCCGCAAGTAGGGTGGCTTTGTCTGGGTAAGCCTGTGCTTGCATCCCGGATGCTTGCGCTTGAGCGACGGTAACAGGCGTTAACTCCCCCACCGTATACAGCGCAGTCACGCCCGATGCGGCGATAGTCTCACCGAGCTTGCGATGCTCCTCTTGCGCAGCGTCACCCAACTCACCAATATCGCCCAATACCAACATGGTGGGCGCACCTTGGCTAGCCAATACTTGCGCGGCAGCAACGACGGCACTAGGGTTGGCATTATAAGTGTCATCAATTAAAGTATGTTTGCCAAACTCAATAAAATTGAGTCGACCTTTGGCAGGTTTGGCAGCATCAAGTCCTTTGGCGATATCATCAATCGACAGCCCCAAGGCTTGCGCACAGGCCGCGGCGGCTAAGGCATTGCTGATGTTGTGTTCACCTGCAAAGTTTAAGCTGACGTTTTGACTCTCGATTTCATCAATTTCAAAATTGAAATTTAGGCTAAAGGTACTGGTATTACCGACTTCCACATCATCGGCAAACACATCGCCCATCAGTAGCACCGTATCTTCATCTGTTAAGCCAATTTCTTTGGCTTGTTGCATATCCACGCCAGCATCCGCCAAAGACACGTCACGCTCGCCAAAGGTGAGAATATTTTGGGTAAATTGTTGGGCATTATTGAGTAGCGTATCAAAATAATCATCACCAAATGGCACAATCGCTGTACCTGTGTTACTTAATCCTTGATAAATCTCAGATTTGGTCTTGGCGATATTATCACGCCCGCCAAACTCCCCCAAATGTGCTGTGCCGATATTGAGCACACAAGCGACATCGGGTTTGACAAGCTGGGTGGTATAAGCAATCTCTCCGACATGATTGGCGCCAAGCTCCATGACGGCGTAACGATGCGCATCGGTCAGCTCTAGTAGCATCATCGGCACACCCAAATCATTGTTGAGATTGCCGCGAGTGATAAGTGTCGGCGCAATACGGTTTAAAATACTGCCAAGCATTTCTTTGGCAGTGGTTTTACCGCTAGAGCCTGTAATCGCGACGACTTTTAGATTGGGATGTTGGTCACGGCGGTAAGCACCTAATTTGCCGAGTGCCAATTTTGTGTCAGTCACTACAAGTTGCGGCAAGTCACTTTCGACTGCACGACTGACAATCGCTAAGACCGCGCCTTTATCTTTGGCAGTTTTTACATAATCATGCCCGTCAAAGTTGTCACCTTTAATGGCTAAAAAGATATCGCCTTGTTCAATTTTGCGGGTATCGGTGATAATTTTTGTGGATGTCTGGGTAAAATCACTGTGAAAGGTTGGGTTTAGGTCTTTCACAGCTTCGGTTAAGTTGGCAGATTGCCAAATATATGCAGTCATTTTAGTCTCTTTGTTGGGGTCTCTTTATTCGGGTCTCTTTATTGGGTTCTCTTTATAGTTTACTACTAGCGAATCTCGTCATCTTGCCCATCATTGCGCACCCATACTTTCTTGATTCCTGCAGCAGCGAGCAACAACACTTCGCAATTTTTGGGGCGCGTTGCCAGTTCAAACTCACGGAATTTTTTCATATTATATAGACGCGGGCTATCACCAAGTAGCAGTTGCCAGATAACCATGCCAATCCACATGCCATGAGTAAATACTAGATAGGTGCCATCGGGCAAGGCATCAAAATACGCGCGCACCTTTTGTACCCGCGCTACGAAATGCTCAAAACTGTCCGTCACCTCACTGGCTCGGTGCGCAGAATGCTGTTGCCAAAAATCATCGGCAATCACACGGATGTCATCAAATGACAAATCCTTGATGGTGTCAAAATCCAAAAAGTTAAATTCATGCAATTCGTCGATGACAGTGGCTGTACGCTTAGTGCGTTGTAGATAAGGCTGAGCCGTTTGCTGGGTGCGAAGATACTGGGATACAAAAATCTCGGTGACTGGCTCGCTGATATGGTCAGTGAGCCAATCCGCTAATGCTTGCGCTTGCGTCTTGCCAACGTCAGTAAGATTGATGGCATGATTGGGGCGCACCGCTTGCCCTGCATTGGACTCGCTTTGGGCATGACGGATTAGGTAGATTTTTTTCATGATGCTAGGCTAAGTTATTTGCCGAATTTTTCAATGGCATTTTTTACCACTACTTTATCATCAAAATCGTGGCGCACCCCTTTGATTTCTTGATAAGTCTCATGCCCTTTGCCTGCAATCACCACGATATCACTAGGCTTCGCATGTTGCACCGCATATTCAATGGCCTTTTGACGGTCTGGCTCGATAATGGCTTGATAGTGCTGCTGGCAAGTCATGCCCGCTTGCATATCGTTCAAAATCGCATTGGGGTCTTCACTGCGTGGGTTATCGGCAGTCAAAATCACTTTGTCAGCTAGGCGCAGTCCTGCTTGCGCCATCAGTGGACGTTTACCCTTATCACGGTCGCCACCACAGCCAAATACTGCCCAAAGCTCACCCGTACAGTGCGATTTTAAACTGGTCAACACCTGCTCTAGCGCATCTGGCGTATGCGCATAATCCACGATAAAACAGCTACTGGTCGATGGCACCCGCTCCATACGACCTGTGGCACCGCGAAGCGTTGGCACTGCCGCTTGGATTTGCACCATACTCAATCCCATCGCAGCACTTTGTGATAACGCGAAGGCGCCTGCAATACTCGCGAGCAAATTGGCCACATTAAATCGCCCTAACAATGGACTGTTCACCTTTAATTCACCTTGTGGCGTGACAGCTTTTGAAAGAGCAATGGTCAAATCACCCCCTTGCAAGCTAGGCAGGATAGCCTTGGCAAAAAAATCGGCTTGGTCATTGGTCAAACTATACGTCCACACGGTTAAATGGGATGCGTTGGCTGCCTCAATCATCAATTCACTAAATTCATCATCTAAATTAATAATCGCGTGAGTGAGGGTGGGAAAATGTGCTTTATCAAACAGTCGCGCTTTCGCCCGCGCATAATCGTCCATGTCAGTATGATAGTCGAGATGATCACGACTTAAATTGGTAAATATCGCCACGTTGATAGGTACGCCTTGCAGCCGCTGCTGGTGCAATCCGTGAGAGCTGGCTTCAATGGCTAAGGCTTGTACGCCTTGCTTGGCAAAATCATCAATCGCATGTTGCAGATTAAAGACTTCTAGGGTGGTGTGGGTACTTGGGGTCAAATTTGGCAAAACCCCATTACCTGCCGTGCCCATCACCGCAGTTTTGATGCCCGATTGACTGATGAGTTGGGCGACCAGTTGGCTTACGGTGGTCTTGCCATTGGTGCCTGTCACCGCGATGACCGCCGGTAACTTGGTGGGATGTTGCTGTTGCAAACTGGTTTGAATGAGAGAACCTAAAAAATCACGAATGGTGGGCAAACAAATAATAGGCAACATAAACTGCGACTGGATCGCGGATACATCAATTTCTGACAACACAAACGCCGCTTTGTCTGCGACTTGGGTAAGATAACCTGCAACTTTTTCCAAATCGAGGCTGTCGGTCGCGTTTTGACTCTTTAGCAATACAAATACATCGCCCTGACCCACTTGACGGCTATCGACCACAAACTGCCCAAATGGTTGATTCATGACAGGGTTTAACAGTTGTCGCACGCTTTCTGGTAGCGATAGCGCAGACATCATCGGTTGCAACGTAATCATAGCTTTTTCCATAGGGTTGTTATAAGTCATTGACACTTTCGATGCTGGTGGTAGTGGTTTCTTTACCCGATAGCGGCTTGTCAAACGGCACATTGTACAAACGCAAGGCTTCTTTCATCACACTGCGGAACACGGGTGCTGCAACCAAACCACCAAATTTGTTAACACGCGGGTCTTCAACCATGATGGCGACCACAAAACGTGGGTTGGAAGCAGGGGCAATACCGACAAACGCGGTGCGGTATTGGTCATTGTAATAACCGCCTTTGGGATTGGTGCGTCTTGCCGTACCGGTTTTACCCGCCACACGATAGCCATCGATAGCGGCTAAGGTTGCCGTACCGCCAGGCTCAGTGACTGACGTCATCATATCGACAATGGTAAGTGCATCGCTGGTTTTGATGACTTGCTTGGCGGCAGGTTTGGCAAAAGGGACGGAGACATTATTGGTACTACTGCTATTGAGCGCGTTATCACGGGTACTTTTAAGGAGCGTCAATGGATGCATTACGCCCCCTGCACCTAGCACACTGTAAGCCTGCGCAAGCTGCGCTAGCGTGACTTGTAGACCGTAACCGTACGACACAGTTGCGCGGCGTGCGATTTCATTTTGCTCAGGCGTTGGCACTAGACCTGCAGATTCACCGGGTAATTTTAGGTTGGTTTTTGCGCCAAACCCAAAGGCTTTTTGCGTATCACTCATCGCGGTGGCAGGCAAAGAAAGGGCGATTTTTGCCGAGCCGATATTACTCGATTTTTGCAGTAGGGTACGCAGACTAATGGTGCCTAAATTGCCATGGTCACGAATAGTATGCCCTTGCACCACCATGCTCCCTGGACTGGTATTAACCAGTGAGTTGGCATTGTATTGTCCTGACTTTAAGCCCGTGGCAACGGTGATGGGTTTCATCACCGAACCGGGTTCAAATACATCCATCAAGGCATGGTTACGCTGGTTTTCATTGGATAAGCTATTTAAGTCATTGGCGTTAAACGACGGCCAGTTGGACATCGCCATCACTTCGCCCGAGTTGACATCAACAATCATACCCGCTGCCCAGCGCGCTTGCTGCACGCGTCCGACTTTTTCAAGTTCTTGGTACAAGATATATTGTAGCCGTGAATCAACGGTTAATTGTAAATCCTTACCAGCGACTTCAGGTTTGACTTGTTCGATTTCTTTAATGCTGTTGTTTTTGGCATCACGCATGACCATAACTTCGCCATCTTTGCCCGATAGCATGTCATTAAATACACGCTCTACCCCAGCTTGCCCTTGATAATGCGTGCCATCTGTCATGTTGGTACGCGCCATAAAGCCTAATAATTGGGCATTCGGCTGTGGCTGTGGATAGTAGCGCTGATAAAACGTGTCGGTACTGACCCCAGCAAAATCGGCATCGATGAGCGGCTGTGCTGCTTCAGGTTGCACATTTTTCATCAATGGAAAATAATGCGACCCTGCGCCTGTGGGCAATACAGCTTTTACCGCCTCTTTATCGGCCAAGTTGATGTTGTCATTGATACGTACCGCATTTTTAAATTCGCTGACGCTAATGCCTGTCAATGCCGAAAGTTTCGCTAAGTCCATGTTCTGCAAGCGTTTTGCAACCCGCTCAAGCTCACGACTGACTGATTTACTCGGTTTAGACTTTTGCAATTCTTGCTGGCGCCCTCTGAGCTCATAGTATTCCACCGCATAATCATGCGGACTAAAATACGCAGAGGTTAATGGCGCTGAAATCGCAAGCGGCATGTTATTGCGGTCGGTGATCATACCCCGGTAAGACGGCTCTTTTTTGATGGTGGTAATGAGCGAATTACCTTTGTCTTGATAGTAGGACTTATTAATGACTTGGATGTATGCCAAGCGTCCAAAAATCGCCACAAATACCAGCCCCATCGCTATCCAAATGGACTTAAAGCGAATGGCATCTTCTTCAATACTGCCTTGGCGTGATGCACCACTACGACGCTTTGACGCATTTCTTTTAGGGGCAGTGACTTTGAGCACAGGCACTTTGGTGGGTCGCCCTGACATGGCATTGGCAACTTTGGTGGGTATCGATTTTTTATTACGAGTAGTCACGCGGTTGCCTCATCAATGCTGCGTTTCTGGATTGATAGCTGGAATGTTTGACTCGTTGCTACTGGCGTCACTAGTAAATACCGTGACTTTGTTGTCGTGAATAATCATACGATCGGACAAGTTAGGGTAAAACATATTGAGTTCAGTTACCGCGCGGTTGGTCACTTGCGGGGTAGCGCTAAAGGTTTGCTGCTCAATCAGCATACGTTGGTGTTCCATTTGCAGCTGGCGAAATTGTTTTTTGAGTTTTTGCAGCTCGCCATATTGTTGGTGATAAGTTTGGATTTGCTCGACGACGCTCACCCCTGTCCACAAAATCGCAATCACTAATAGCATCATCGCAACCGTATATAGACTAACGCCGCGATACTCAGTATCGAGCATCTCACTAATACTGGTACCCAAGCCTTCACTATTCCTTTTCATCGTCGTGTTATTTTTTACCGTAACTTCTTTATTTTTGGCGGAGAAAAGACGCGTTTTTTTCGGCGAATTTTGATTATCGCGGCCATTCGGCATGGGGTCACTCGTCATGGGAGGCAGGGGCTGAGATTTTGGCATTTTTATATCAAAGAGCTTTTTATATCGAAGAGCAGGGTATCAAGATAAAACAAGTCATTATAACGCAAGCCATCTAAGTTTGGTTAATGCAATCGCTTTTTATTGTTTGTTATAAATATCATGTTACAAAAACGGCGACTTTTACAGTCGGGTGGCGGAACGAAGCCAAGCACTTCTGGCTCGCGGGTTGGTTTTTATTTCCGTATCCAACGGGGCGACACGCTCTGGTTTAGATAGCAGTTTGGGGCGTTTGGGTGGCATTGGCAAATTGGCATCTTCAGGATATTGACCTTTACTGTGTTTTTGCAAAAACTGCTTGATGATGCGGTCTTCTAGCGAATGAAAACTAATCACCGCCAAGCGTCCCCCTACGTTGAGCGCCATGAGCGATTGATCCAAGAAGCTATCGATATCACCGAGTTCATTATTGATAAAAATACGCATGGCTTGAAAACTTTGGGTGGCAGGGTGCTTGCCTTTTTGCCAGTTGGGATGCGCCTGTTTGATGGTTTCTGCCAGCGCTAGGGTAGAATCATAGTGGTCCATTTGTTTGATCGCCCTTGCAATACGGCGACTGTGTCGTTCTTCGCCATAGTTATACAGCACATCGGCAAGCACGGTTTCATCCACGCGTTTTAACCATTGGGCGACCGATTCGCCACGGGTGGTATCCATACGCATATCCACCGCGCCATCGCGCATAAAGCTAAAGCCGCGGCTACCGTCATCAAGCTGCGGCGAGGACACGCCCAAATCTGCCATAATCCCATCGACCTGTTCAATTCCTAATCGCTGCAGATTGTCCTGTAGCTTGGCAAAACTATCATGAATCACTATCACGCGCGCATCACTGGCTGCCAATGCTTGCGCCGTTTGTATGGCTTGGGGATCTTTATCAAATACGAGCAGACGACTGTCTTTATCCAAATAAGTTAACAGCAATCGGCTGTGCCCACCGCGCCCAAATGTCGCATCGACAAAGGTGCCCGTTTTTTTGATGGTTCCTGTTTCTAGCGCCGCTACAGTTACATTGAGCACACTTGCCACCGTTTCCTTTAGCAAAACAGTTTCATGGATAAATTCAGGTGCGCTAACAGTCATAACAGGCTCAATGGGACAATAAGAAAAAAGAAATTCGCTAAACAATCGCTAGGGTGAAAACAACTAAAAATCATAATTTATCTAATCTCCTATTATCGCTGAAGCAAGCCTAGGGTCAAGTAAAATCATAACCTTGGCTAAGTTTTATGATAAAAATGCTCATCTTTGATAAAACCTAGCCATAAAAAAGACGGTCATAAAACCGTCGTTAATATTCGTTAATGTTCAATAATATTAAAGGGGTGCTTAATCGTCATAGCCATTAGGGTTTTGGCTTTGCCAACGCCAGGTGTCGGTACACATACGCTCGATATCAAACTCAGCTTGCCAGCCCAACAGATGCTTGGCTTTATCACTACTGGCATAACAACTGGCAATGTCCC
Source organism: Streptomyces cinereus (assembly GCA_014647715.1). Lineage (GTDB taxonomy): Bacteria > Pseudomonadota > Gammaproteobacteria > Pseudomonadales > Moraxellaceae > Faucicola > Faucicola cinerea. The sequence goes on along the minus strand of BMPS01000013.1, from coordinate 29,194 downwards.
CAGATCGTCTTGGTGCTATGCTATAAGGCACGGGTTGACCAGTGGTTTTGATAAAGGCATTGACCAATTCTAATACAGATGTTCCTTTACCTGTACCCAAGTTAATCGGCTCAAATCCGAGCTGGGTTTGGTGTTCCAAATACTGTAAAGCGGCGACATGCCCTTTTGCCAAATCGACCACATGGATATAATCTCGCACGCCTGTGCCATCCACGGTATCATAATCATTGCCAAATACGCTTAACTGCGGCAGCTTACCCACTGCCACTTGGCTGACATACGGCATCAAATTGTTTGGAATGCCATTGGGATTTTCCCCTATGGTTCCGGTATGGTGGGCACCAATGGGATTAAAATAACGCAGTGAAATTAATTGCCAGTGGTTATCTGATTTTGCCAAATCTTCAAGCATATGTTCAATCATCAGCTTGCTTTGCCCATACGGATTGGTCGCAGAACGCGGTGAGGATTCGACAATCGGCAAGGCTTCTGGGTCACCATACACGGTTGCTGATGACGAGAAAATCAAGTTTTTTACTTGGGCGTTGGTCATCGCATCGAGTAGATTGAGCGTGCCTGCGACATTGTTTTGATAATACCAAAGTGGCTTGGCAACCGACTCACCGACCGCCTTTAGCCCTGCAAAATGAATCACCGCAGTGAAGTCATGCGCGGCAAAGGTTTTGGCAAGCAGCTGTGTGTCCAAAATATCGCCTTCGATAAACTCAATGGATTGTCCTACAATTTGCTGAACGCGCGCCAGCGAAGTCTGGCTACTATTGGATAAATTATCATACACCACAGGGGTGAATCCTGCGGCAATTAGCTCAATTAACGTATGTGAGCCGATATAGCCTGCACCGCCAGTCACTAAGATTTTTTTGCTTTGATTGGTCATTGTTTTGCCTATTTTTTACAGCCTATACCCGTATAAAAACCAACGAGCTGCTGAATTTGTGGTTCGGTTAACGTATTTTTTGCATCAAAAATGGGTAATGCAATGTTATTTAAACGATTGATATCCGGCTTGATCGGTAGCGACCAATTGACAATAAACAACGCTTGCACTTGCGTAAGCGGCGCATAGGCATCGTCGGTCAATGAAAACAGCGGATGATTACCGTATAACTCTAACAATTCTTCTTTGGTATTGTTGGCATACACAATCGTCTTGATATTGTATGACCATAATAATTTAATGAGTGGGTGGAATGCTGAATGGGTGGTGCGTCCCGTACCATTACGATAGCCTGAGCCCCAAATCATCACCGTTTTATTTTCGATAAAGCCATCAAAATATTGCCAAAATTCACGGAAAATCAGTTCTTTTTGGTCTTCATTAATGGATTTTACCGCCTCGAGCAGCGACGTCTCTACTTGATTGTGCTTAAAACCATCAATCAAAAAATCCAATTCTAGCGGTAATGACTTGCCACCAAATCCCCAACCTGCTTTGAGATAATCTTTACCAATGCGTTTATCCAGCCCAAGGATTTGCTCAACTTGTTTGATATTGACCTGTTCACTGGCAGCGAGACGCGCCATTTCATTCATGAAAGACAAGCGTGTTGCTAGCATTCCCATGATACTACTGCGCGCAAATTCTGCCGTTTTGATATCGGTAATAAAGTGCTTGTCACTTTTTTCAATAAAAAACAGCAAAATGTTGTTGTGCGCGCTACTGCCTTGCGTTTTTTCACCAATCAGTGCCAAATCGGCTTGGAAAAAAGAACTAAAATTCGCCCCATCTTTCATAAAAATAAAGGGAAGATAATACACCCAAGTAGTCGTCAATTTGCGCGCGAATTGTTCAATCTCACCCATGGCTTTGACACCGCTGATGATAATCTGGGTCGTTGGGTTAAAATGAAATGAGCCAAATTGGTCAAGTGCCTGCGCTGATACGCCATCGACAAACAACCAAATATCATCTGCGTTGACATAGGCTGAAAAATCATGGGTTGGCAAAGGCTGGGTAATGATGTTGCCTTGAGATTGGTACAACTGCCACAGTAGCACCATCTGCCGATCAAACTGGTAATCATTCATGACCTGCTGAAGGCTATCGTCATCGGTCAATAGCCTGACTTGGTATTCAAGGGTGGCAAGCAAAATACAAGCATTGATGGATTCATTGGTACTGCCAATTACATATACAGTTTTTGTCATTGTTTTCTTCTTTTATCCCTATCCATCATCAGCTTGCAAAGGTTGTTTTAATGGTATTTAGCAACTGATTGGTTGAGCTATCAAATGGCTGCGCTTGTTGCGGCGATAATTCTTGCGTTGATACTAAGGCATCAAAGACGGCATTAGCCATCACTTTACCCACTTCGACCCCCCACTGGTCAAATGGGTTAATCTGCCAAATGACTGACATAACAAATACTTTGTGCTCATACAGTGCAATGAGTGACCCTAACGTTCTTGGGGTCAGCTGTTTGAGTAGAATGGTCGTTGACGGCTGATTGCCGCGATAATGCTTGAATTTATCCATACCATTATTGCTGTCTTGGATGGCGGCATTGCCAAACGCCAGTACTTGGCTTTGCGCTAGGCAGTTGGCAAGCGAAAGTCCGTGCTGTTCAAGCAAGTTTTTATTGATTGTTTGGGCATCTGCGTAGCGTTTGATGGGGGCAATAAAATCACAACTGACTGCCTGTGTGCCTTGATGCAACAACTGATAAAACGCATGCTGGGCATTGGAGCCAATATCGCCCCACAAGATCGGACAAGTACTGTAAGTCACTGCCTCACCTTGGCGATTGACGGATTTACCGTTACTCTCCATCTCAAGCTGGGTTAAGTAGTTGGGAAAAAAAGATAACCGACCATCATAAGGTAACACCGTATGGGCGTTAATGTGCAAAAACGTACTGTTCCAAACACCGAGTAGCCCTAACAACACAGGCATGTTTTGAGAGAAATCGGCAGTGGCAAAATGCCGATCCATCTCATAAGCACCTGCTAGCAGCTCATAGAAATTGTGCATGCCAATTTTTATGGCAATCGCCAGTCCAATCACTGACCACATAGAGAATCGACCCCCAACCCAATCCCAGAGCATTAGTTGGTTATCGACATGAATACCCCATTCTGACATCTTATCCGCTTTGGTAGAAATCCCAATAAAATGACGACGCAAAATAGTGGCTTTGTTATCATGACTGGCTAACAACCACGACATCGCCGTCTTGGCGTTGGACAGCGTATCAATGGTGGAAAATGATTTCGACGAGATAATAAACAGCGTGGTTTGCGGATTTAATACCTTAAGCAAACTATCGAGCTGGGTGCCATCCATATTGGAGACAAAATGCACACTGATAGGGGTATCTGTCCATTCTTTTAGTGCCGTTGTTGCCATCACTGGCCCTAGATCTGAGCCGCCGACCCCGATATTCACGACATCGGTGATTGCCTGACCATAATAACCACGCCAGACCCCATTACGAATCCGCTCCACCAACTTTTCCGCTTTTTGTAAGCTGGTATGCACCTGCTCAATGACATTGATACCTTCGACCCAAACTTGCTCGCCTTGCGGCTGTCTTAGTGCGGTATGCAGTGCAGGGCGATGCTCAGTATCATTCACGATTTCGCCTGTCATCAGCCGATGAATTTCTTGCGCTAACCCACGCTCATTTGCTAGGGTAATTAAATTACTGAGCACAGCCGCATCAATTTTTTGTTTACTAAAATCCATGATCATGTCGCACGCAGCAACGCGGTACTGTGAGCCGCGATTGGATTGTTGGCTAAACAATTGATTAAGCGTGGCCATACTATCTGCCTGGGTAGACAGTGTTTGCCATGTACGATTCGCACTTGTATCGGTTGACATTTGTCTATGACCCTATATTAATTTGCTGTATGTTGAAACGCTTCAATACCCAATTGGGTGGCAAAATAACCCACTGCTTGTAAGTAGCTATTCATGTCACCTGCATCAAAGCTGTTACCTACCATGCTAACCACGTCTACCCCTTGCGTGCTAATGAGCGCATCAATGGCATCGGTCAGCTGAATTTCCCCCCCCACACTTGGCTGCGTGTTGGCTAGATAATCAAAAATAGCATTATTAAATACATAGCGCCCAACGACAGCCAAGTTAGAAGGCGCATCCTCAGCTTTGGGTTTTTCCACAAACCCCGTCACAGCAAATGACTGGTTTTGTTCAGACTTTGCTACCATTTGTGTGCTGGCTAGCTTGGCAATACCATATTTAGAAATATCACTTTCTTTAACTGGATCAACCAATATCTGTGAATGTTGCTGCTTGGCAAACTGCTGTAGCATATAGGCTAAATTCTGCTGAGTATAGTCAGTGTTATAGGGGTTCAAAATCACATCGGGTAATAGCACAGCAAACGGTTCATCACCTACAATGGCACGGGCTTGCAACACAGCGTGCCCTAATCCTAACGGTTTGCCTTGGCGTACACTGGTCACAGTGACCCCTGCAGGTAGCCAGTTTAAACTATCTGCTAGTGCCGCTTTACCTTTACCCCGTAACTGGGTATCAAGCTCGCTATTAATGTCAAAATAGTTTTCAATGGCGGTTTTTTGCGCATGATTGACCAAGACAATATTGGTTAAACCTGCGGCAATCGCTTCTTCAACGACGTATTGAATAGCTGGCTTAGTGCCAAGCGGTAGCAACTCTTTTGGCACGGCTTTTGATAGTGGTAACATACGCGTGCCAAACCCTGCCACAGGAATAACAGCGTGAGTGATTTTTTTCGACATAGTGACTCTTAATAAGATAAGTTTTTCAAATAGTTTACATCAAGCTTAACATATTTTTATGGCAAATATTTTATCTGCCCGAATATTTTAAAGGCATTATTAACATTGATTGAGGGTATTTTGCTAACACCAGCGTTTGCTAACACCAGCGGATAATAAAAAAGCAGATAACCCAATGATTATCTGCTTTTAATTAGTCAAAATAGCCGATCATTACCAACCAGTGACTTCTTTTACTTTTTCACCGATTTTTGAAGGGTCACGGGTATAAGCAATACCAGCCTCTTCAAAGGCTTTGAATTTTTCTTCCGCTGTACCTTTACCACCTGAGATAATCGCACCGGCATGTCCCATACGTTTACCTTTTGGTGCTGTGACACCTGCGATATAACCAATGACGGGTTTAGTCACATGGTCTTTAACGTATGCAGCCGCTTCTTCTTCAGCAGTACCACCGATTTCACCGATCAATACAATCGCTTCGGTTTGTGGGTCGTCTTGAAGCAATTTTAATGCGTCGATTTGGTTCATACCTGGGATTGGGTCACCACCGATACCGATACAGGTTGATTGACCAAAGCCAAGTTTAGTAGTTTGAGCCACCGCTTCATAAGTCAATGTACCAGAACGTGAGATGATACCGACTTTACCTTCTTGGTGAATGTGACCTGGCATGATACCGATTTTGCATTTACCTGGGCTGATCACGCCTGGACAGTTTGGACCCACCATACGGATGATTTCTTCGCCCTTGGCTTGTAGGTCAGCGTTGACGTTTTCTAGGTAACGTTTGGCTTTTAGCATATCTAGGGTAGGTACGCCTTCGGTGATGACCACAATCAATTTTACGCCAGAGTTAATCGCTTCAACGATTGAGTCCAATACGAATGGTGCTGGTACAAAGATAACCGAGGCATTAGCACCCGTTGCTGTTACTGCTTCATCCATGGTATCGAATACTGGACGGTCAAGGTGGGTTGTACCGCCTTTACCTGGGGTAACACCGCCAACGATGTTGGTACCATAAGCAATTGATTGCTCTGAGTGTAGAGTACCGTTTTTACCTGTGAAACCTTGCACTAATACTTTAGTGTCTTTTCCAACTAATACGCTCATTGTTTTTCCTTTTACTTTTTATGTTTGATTTAAACGATTAACTAGTAGGGCACATAGCCCTACTCGCTCATACCTATACTTTCTTCATTAGGCATTATTAACCGCATCAACAATTTTTTGACCGGCTTCAGAAAGACCTTCAGCAGGAATTAATTTAAGACCTGAATCACGTAGGATTTGCGCACCTTTTTCAGCGTTGTTACCTTCAAGACGCACAACCACAGGTACGGTGACGTTGACTTCTTTTACCGCTTCGATAATCGCTTCAGCAATCATGTCACAACGTACGATACCACCGAAAATATTGATGAGTACGCCTTGGACTGATTTGTCTTCAAGAATTAATTTGAACGCTTCAACCACACGTTCTTTGGTCGCACCGCCGCCTACGTCTAGGAAGTTAGCGGGTTGACCGCCGTATAGTTTGATGATGTCCATGGTTGCCATCGCAAGACCGGCGCCATTTACCATACAGCCGATATTACCTTCAAGCGCAACATAGTTTAGGTCAAATTCTGAGGCTTTTAATTCACGCTCATTTTCTTGTGATTTGTCACGTTGTTCAGCGACTTTTGGTAGGCGATAAAGCGCATTTGAGTCAATGCCGATTTTGGCGTCAACACAGGCTAATTCGCCAGATTTACGAACCGCTAATGGATTGATTTCAAATAAGGCAAAGTCATTTTCCGTAAAGGCTTTATAAGCCCCTGTCATCAACTTGGCAAATTCGTTGATTTGTTTGTCTTTTAGACCCAGTTTGAAAGCCACTTCACGAGCTTGGCTAGGTTGTAAGCCTACCAGTGGGTCAACTTCTACTTTCAAGATTTTTTCTGGGGTTTCTTCGGCAACTTTTTCAATTTCCACACCGCCTTCAGTTGACGCCATAAATACCACACGGCGAGCTGAACGGTCGACAACCGCACCTAAGTACAATTCAGTTGCGATTGGGTACATGTCTTCGGCGATAAGTACGCTGTTAACAGGTTGACCGTTGGCGTCAGTTTGGTAAGTTACCAAGTTTTTACCAATTAATTCTTCAGCAATTTGTTTGGCTTCTTCACGCGTTTTAGCGATTTTTACCCCGCCCGCTTTACCACGGCCACCGGCATGTACTTGGGCTTTAACAACCACGGCACCGGCGTTGCCTGCCATTTTGTCAAACGCTGCTGCTGCTTCGTCGCCATTTTTAGCGATGATACCTTCTTGTACTGGCAATCCATAGCTTTTTAATAATTCTTTGGCTTGATACTCATGTAAATTCATGAATTTATCCTCTCGGTTTTGGTTTACATTGTTTTAAAATTATTTTTGAATATTGTGGTCAACACTGAGCTAACATGTTTGATAATCTAGTTAGCTCACTTGCCTTATTCAAACTATTGATGCATAAGCTAATTAGCCAAGTTACTTATGAACTAAGTTACTTTTGAGCCAAATTACTTGTGAACTAGGTTATTTGCGTTTACGTTGAATCGCATGAATCGCACGACCATCCGCTGATAGCACCGCCTCGTGTACCGCTTCAGAAATGGTTGGGTGAGCAAATGTCATCAATTGTAAGTCTTCAATACTTGACACAAATTCCATCGCAATCATGCCTTGATGAACGATATCGCCTGCACCTGCTGCAACCGCGTGCATGCCTAGTAAACGGTCAGTTTTGGCATCGGCAACCACTTTGATGAAGCCTTGGCCTTCACCAGCGGCTAATGCACGACCATTGGCGGCTAAGCTGAATTGACCTGTTTTGACTTCATGACCTTGCTCTTTGGCTTGTTCTTCAGTCAAGCCCACCCATGCAATTTCTGGGTGTGTATAAATCACGCTAATAATGGTGTCATAATTGACTTGAACTTTTTCACCATGAATACGTTCAACTGCCATCATGCCTTCTTCCATCGCTTTGTGTGCCAGCATTGGACCACGCACCAAGTCACCGATTGCATAGACGCCATCAAGATTGGTTTGACAGAAGTCATTCACCGCTACCAAACCACGTTCAGTAAGCTCTACCCCTGAGTTTTCGCCAAGTAGGTTTTCTTTATAAGCACGGCGACCCACACAAACGATGAGTTTATCGAAGGTTTCTTGTCCTGCTTGACCTTTGGCGTCAAACGATACAAGTACCTGACCGTTTTCTACTTGAGCCTGAGTGACTTTGGTATCAATACGGATATCCATACCTTGGGCTTTTAGTAGTTTTGCCGCTTCTTTGCTCACGGCTTTGTCCGCCGCTGCTAAAAATTCTGGCATGGCTTCAAATACTACCACTTCACTACCCAAACGACGCCATACTGAACCCAGTTCAAGACCAATCACACCACCGCCAATGACGCCTAGACGTGCGGGTACTTCGGTAAAGTCTAAGGCACCCGTTGAATCAACGATATATTCGTTATCAATCGGGGCAACAGGAATATCAATGGGCACAGAACCAGAGGCTAAAATCACATTTTTAGCGGTAATAGTAGTAGGCGCAGAACCATCTAATGGGGTAAATTCAACTTGTTTATCCGCACCTTTACCATCAAGTAATTTACCTGTACCTTGTAGCCAGTCAGCACCGTTACCTTTTAACAATGCAGCCACACCACCGGTTAATTGTTTAACGATAGCGTCTTTACGACTTAACATTTTGCTGATGTCAATCGCCACTTCACCTGTGGTGATACCGTGGTCGGCTAAGTCATGCTTGGTTGCTTCATAGCGATGTGAGCTGTCTAGCAATGCTTTTGAAGGAATACAGCCAACGTTCAAACAGGTACCACCTAACGCTGGCTCACCTTTATTAATACGTTTTTCGATACAAGCCACGCTCATACCTAATTGACCTGCACGGATAGCTGCTTCGTAGCCACCAGGGCCACCACCGATAATTACCAAATCATAGCTTTCTTTCATAATCTTCACCAAAAATTTCAGTTGTTATTGTTAAAGTTGTTAAACAAAAAAGCCTGTATCAACCTTTGCCAATACAGGCTTTTTTCATTATAAATCGAGAAGTAGCATCGCTGGGTTTTCGACCAATTCTTTGATGGTCACCAAGAACTGTACCGCTTCTTTACCGTCGATTAAACGGTGGTCATACGACAATGCCAAGTACATCATCGGTAGAATTACCACTTCGCCATTAACCGCCATTGGGCGCTCTTTTGTCGCGTGCATACCCAAAATCGCTGTTTGTGGTGGATTGATGATTGGGGTTGACATGAGTGAACCAAATACACCACCATTGGTAATGGTGAAAGTGCCACCCGTCATGTCTTCAATGCCTAATTTACCTTCACGCGCTTTTGATGCATAGTTACCAATCGCACGTTCGATATCTGCCATACCCATTTGGTCAGTGTCACGTAATACCGGCACCACAAGACCACGATCGCTCGATACCGCAACACCCACATCATAATAACCATGATAAACGATATCGCTGCCATCAATAGAGGCATTTACCGCTGGGAAACGTTTTAACGCTTCAGTAGCAGCTTTTACAAACAATGACATAAAGCCTAGTTTTACACCATGACGTTTTTCAAAACGCTCTTTGAACTCACCACGTAAGTCCATGATAGGTTTCATATTCACTTCGTTAAACGTGGTCAACATCGCAGTTTCTTGGGTAGCGGCTAACAGACGCTCAGCAACACGGGCACGTAAACGCGTCATTGGCACACGTTTGTCTACGCGTTGACCGACGGCATTGGCGACCACTTGACCGTTGTCTGCTTTAATTGCATTGTTGGCTTTTAAGGTTGGGTTTGCCATGTCTTCTTTGGTCACACGGCCGCCACGACCTGAACCTTCAACGTCTGCAGGATTGACGCCTGTGGTATTCGCGGCTTTACGAACTGCTGGGCTTTGGTCTTTATAATCTGCTTCAGAAGTCGCTTGAGCGCTAGGTGCTTGTTGTGCAGCTGCAGGCTCGGCTTCAGCTTGGGCAGCCGGTGCTTGGGTTTCAGTAGGTTGGCTTGCTGGTGCAGCCGCGGTTGCGCCTTCAGTCAGCTCACCGATGACTTCACCAGAAAGCACTGTGTCGTCAACTTGTTTGAGAATTTTGCTAAGCACGCCGTCAGCTTGTGCCACCACTTCCATCACAACTTTATCGGTTTCGATTTCACACAATACAGCGTCACGGCTTACTTGGTCGCCTTCATTAAAATTCCAAGCAACAATTGTACCGTCAGCAACGGATTCTGGGAATACGGGGACTTTAATCTCACTCATGGAAAACTCCTAGTTAATTTCACATTCTTTCATTTTTAATGGGTTAAATTCATTGTTGTCTTAGCACTCGGCACAATTGTCTATACCAAAAACCAAGAAGGATTAGTACGCAGCTATTGGGTACTAATCCTTTAAAACGCTTAGTCAGTCGCTTGTTTTTCTGCGATTTCTGCTTTAGCTTCTAGCGCGTTTTCGGTTGAATCTTCATTCTTTGGCAAACCCAACGCTTCGTTGACAACCTTTTGCTGCTGCTCTATGTGCATTTGCATCGAACCTGCCGCAGGTGCCGCCGATGGTGGGCGAGCAACTGGCTCAAGCAAGTAAGCTTTGGTCGGACGAGTCGCTGGTTTTGGCGGTGCAATCAAACGGAATAAGTGCGGTGCTAGATAGTACCAAGCGCCTTGGTTACGTGGCTCTTCTTGTGCCCAGACAATGCCTTCAAGGTTTGGATATTTTGCCACTTCTTCCAAAATACGTGCTTCAGGTAATGGATAAAGCTGCTCGATACGCACAATCGCCACATGGTTGAGACCCAATTCACGACGTTTTTCAAGCAAGTCATAATATACCTTACCGCCACACAACACTAAACGCGTCACTTGGTTATTATCAAGTTGGTCAATCTCTGGAATCACGGTTTGGAACTGACCTTGCGCAAGTTCTTCAAGCGTTGACACTGCCAATTTATGACGTAGCAGTGATTTTGGTGACATCACAATCAGCGGTTTACGCGCTGGGCGAACCACTTGACGACGCAGGGCATGGAAAATCTGTGCCGGGGTTGTGGGCGTAATTACTTGCATGTTGTCTTCGGCACATAGCTGCAAAAAACGCTCTAGGCGCGCTGATGAGTGCTCAGGACCTTGACCTTCATAGCCGTGTGGTAACAGCATGGTCAGACCACATAGACGTTGCCATTTGGTTTCACCTGAAGAAATAAATTGGTCAATAACCACTTGTGCCCCATTGGCAAAGTCACCAAACTGCGCTTCCCAAATCACTAGCGCATTGGGTACTGTCGTTGCGTAACCATATTCAAACGCCAACACTGCTTCTTCTGACAACAATGAGTTAAAGGTGTCAAAGCGTGCTTGGTTAGGGCTCATGTTGGCAAGTGGTACGTACATACTGCCGTCTTTCATGTTGAAAATTTCTGAATGGCGATGTGAGAAAGTACCACGACCCACGTCTTCACCCGTAATACGGACAGGGTAGCCTTCTTCGACCAGTGACGCATAAGCCAAGGTTTCTGCTGCACCCCAGTTCAAGGGCTCTTGACCGGTTTGCATGGCTTTGCGCTGTTCAACCACTTTTTGCACTTGGCGTTGTAGCTCATAGCCTTCCGGCATTTGCGCCATTTTTTCACCATAAGCTTTTAATTTATTGATATCAACGCCCGTATCCCAATTGTCTTCAAGCTTATGACCAATATAAGGTGTCCAATCTACATACAGCGTTTTATTTGGCTCACGCACCAGGGCGCTAGCAACATATTCGCCTTTATCGAGTGACTCACGGTAGTCATCTTCAAATGCCACACTTTCAGCTTTGCTAATAACGCCTTCAGCAACCAATTTATTGGCAAATAGCTCACGAGTACTTGGCAGTTTTTTGATGACCGAATACATAAGTGGCTGAGTGGCTGAAGGTTCATCTGCTTCATTGTGACCGTTACGACGGTAACAGTACATATCAATCACGATATCTTTATGGAAAGTTTGGCGATAGTCATGGGCAAGCTGCGCCATAAATACTACCGCTTCTGGATCATCACCGTTTACATGAAAAATCGGTGCGTGTACCATCTTGGCGATGTCGGTACAGTATTCAGTTGAACGCGCATCTTCTAAGCGGCTGGTGGTAAAACCGACTTGGTTATTGATAATAATATGCAGCGTACCACCTGTTGAATACGCACGGGTTTGTGACATTTGGAAAGTTTCTTGGTTGACACCTTGACCGGCGAACGCGGCGTCACCGTGTACCACGATTGGCAAAACGGCATCACCGGTTTTATCTTGACGGCGTACTTGGCGGGCACGCACTGATCCAATCAATACAGGCGATACAATCTCAAGATGCGAGGGGTTAAATGCCAAGGCTAAGTGTGCTTCGCCGCCCGGTGTCATTACGTTAGATGAATAACCATTGTGGTATTTTACGTCACCTGAACCCACGGTCGGTTGTTTTTTACCATCAAACTCATCAAACAAATCTTTAGGGTTTTTACCTAAGATATTCACTAATAAGTTTAAACGTCCACGGTGCGCCATACCGATAACCATTTCTTTGGTACCGTTTTCACCCGCACGCTGAATTATCTCATTGACCATCGGGATAAAGCTTTCGCCACCCTCAAGACCAAAACGTTTCACACCGGTATATTTACGCGCTAAGTATTTTTCTAATCCTTCCGCTGCTGTCAAACGCTCAAGGATAGATTTACGTTTTTCATTGTCAAATTTGACATAGCCAAGATTTTGCTCTAGGTATTTTTCAATCCAGCGTTTTTCTTTGGCAGTGGTCACATGGAAATATTCTGCACCAATGCTGCTACAATAAACTCGCTCTAACACTTGGATGATTTCACGCAGTGTGGCTTTGTCTTTACCGATATTTAGGTCACTGACAGGGTATACCGTCTCTAAATCCGCTTCAGAAAGACCATAATACGCCAAAGTCAATTCTTCAACTTCGGGACGTGGCATCAGTCCTAGGGGATCTAGATTAGCAATACGATGACCACGACGGCGGTAACTGGTAATCAGTTTTTGCACGCCCATTTGGTTGTCCGCAAATTCGCGAATTTCAGAAGGGCTGACGGCGCCTATAGCTGATTGACCGGTAACTTTGTGGGCAGTAGTGTTGCGCGCTAATAGCAAAAATTGGTCTTGGATAGTATGGTGAAGGGCGTTTTTATCATCATCTTTGGCAAACTGCGCAAAGTAAGGAATGTATTTTTCATCAACGCTTTGTGGATCTTGAAGATACTGTTCATAGAGTGATTCAAGATAGACTGCGTTATCTGCTGACAGTTCGGTAAACTGAGCAGATGAGACAGAAGTTTGGTTTTGGTTAGCCATGATTCTTTCTACTGTAGTATTTAAAGGTGGAAATAAAAATTTTAGGGAATAGCCTAGCATTTTTATAATTAACAAAAAATTTTGTTAAGGTAATAGTTACCATTCATTTACTAAATATAGCGACTCACGCGGCTTGGCGTGTGGATAAATGGCTATCAAATGGCAGTAAAAGAAGAGTAATGTGAAAGTTAGTTTTCTCCTTCCTTAGAAAATCTAAATGAATATTCCCTATAGATACCTATCGTATATTATACAAAATTCATGATAATTTATCTCATTCATTAGGCGGAAAAGGTATAAAAAATATTATGATATTTGGATATCATTTATTACTTTCATTAATAGATAGCCAGTTACTATGAATTTATCACATCCCAATAAAAAAAGCCCTGTCGATACAGAGCTTTTTTGTCACCAAACTGTGGTACTAACCTGCTTGGTCTAACAGCATGTTACGTAAGTGACCAATCGCTTTGGTAGGATTCAAGCCTTTTGGACAAACTGATACACAGTTCATGATGCCACGGCAACGGAACAAGCTAAACGGGTCGTCTAAACGTGCTAAACGCTCCTGTGTGCTAGTATCACGGCTATCTGCCACAAAGCGGTAGCCATTCAATAAGGCAGATGGACCTAAGAACTTGTCTGGGTTCCACCAGAATGACGGACAGCTGGTTGAACAACACGCACATAGAATACATTCATATAGACCGTTTAACTTTTCGCGGTCTTCAGGTGATTGTAAACGTTCAGTCGGTGGTGCTGGCTGGTCATTGATCAAGTAAGGATGAACTTTTTCATATTGCTCATAGAATTGGTTCATATCTACCACTAAGTCGCGCACGACAGGTAAACCAGGTAGCGGGCGTAAGGTAATTTTTTGTGGCAGCGTGTTCATGTTGATAAGACATGATAGGCCGTTTTTACCATTGATATTCATACCGTCAGAGCCACAAATACCTTCACGGCACGAACGGCGGAAACTGATGGTTTCGTCCATTTTTTTCAAACGGACAAGTACGTCTAATAACATACGGTCAGAGTCTAAAAGCTCAATTTGGTATGTCTGCATACGGGGTGCTGCGTCTTTATCTGGATCGTAGCGGAAAATCTCGATGGTGCGAGTACCTCTGCTCATAATGCTAAACTCCACACGTTTATGATATTGGTTGATAGGGTCTTTACAAAACCTTGCAAAGACCAAAAAATATTAATTAGAATGTACGTACTTTTGGCTCAACATAGTCTACAGTCAGTGGGCTCTTACGAACAGGTTTGTAGATAACACGGTTACCTTCAGAGAACCAAAGGGTATGTTTCATCCATTCTTGGTCATTACGACCAAGCGGGGCATACGCATCATCTGCCGCACGTTCGTAGTCAACCACAGTGTGCGCGCCACGACATTCTTGACGCAGTGAAGCTGAAATCATTGTCGCTTTGGCAACTTCATAGAGGTTCGCCACTTCAAGCGCTTCAATACGGGCGGTATTAAACACTTGCGATTTATCAGCTAGGTGAAGATTATTGACCTGGCTTTCAAGTGCCAAGATTTTTTGTACACCTTCATTCATTGACGCTTGGGTACGGAATACACCTGCATGTTGCTGCATGGTACGACGGATTTCATCAGCCACATCTTGCGCATTTAGGCCTTGAGTAGATTGCTGTAACACATTCAAACGCGCCAAGGTTTTGTCAAGAACGCGTGGTGATAACGGCTCATAGTCATGACGGTCAGCGGCGTGGAACTCATCAATGATATGTTGACCCGCTGCACGACCAAATACTACCAAATCAAGTAGTGAGTTTGTACCTAGACGGTTGGCGCCGTGAACCGATACACATGAACATTCACCAATCGCATATAAGCCTTTCACGATTTTTTGCTGGGCGTATAAACCTTCCGCATCCGTACCTGCCTCAAGATCTGGCATGACAACCTGACCATGAATATTGGTCGGGATGCCGCCCATTTGGTAATGGATAGTCGGTACAACTGGGATTGGCTCTTTGGTAATATCGACGTTCGCGAAGTTTTTACCAATTTCATAAACCGAAGGTAAACGCTTCATGATGGTATCCACACCTAAGTGCGTCATATCAAGTACTACGTAATCGCCCTGTGGACCACAACCACGACCTTCTTTGATCTCTTGGTCCATTGAACGTGATACAAAGTCACGCGGTGCTAAGTCTTTTAGGGTTGGTGCATAGCGCTCCATAAAGGCTTCGCCATCTTTATTGCGAAGTAACGCACCTTCACCACGACAACCTTCTGTCAATAATACGCCCGCACCTGCGACGCCTGTTGGGTGAAATTGCCAAAATTCCATATCTTGTAGTGGAATACCTGCACGCACTGCCATACCGAGACCGTCACCGGTGTTAATAAAGGCATTAGTAGACGCAGCGAAAATACGACCTGCACCCCCCGTTGCTAGGACAGTTGTTTTCGCTTGGAATACCGCGACACGACCTGTTTCTTGCTCCAGCGCGATAACCCCGTTAATGTCGCCTTTGCTATCTTTGACCAAATCTAGCGCAATCCACTCGATAAAAAACTCTGTGCCTTGCTCAAGATTTTTTTGATATAAGGTATGCAATAATGCATGCCCTGTACGGTCAGCTGCCGCACACGCACGTTGTACCGCTTTTTCACCGTAGTTGGCAGTATGACCGCCAAAGGGACGCTGATAAATCGTACCATCCGCGTTACGGTCAAATGGCATGCCCATATGCTCAAGTTCATATACCACTTTTGGTGCTTCACGGCACATATACTCGATGGCGTCTTGGTCACCTAACCAGTCAGAACCTTTGATCGTGTCATAAAAGTGAAAGTGCCAGTTATCATCACTCATGTTACCCAAACTTGCGCCAATACCACCTTGCGCAGCAACCGTGTGAGAACGCGTTGGGAACACTTTGGTTAATACCGCAACATTCATACCGCCACGCGCCAATTGTAGCGACGCACGCATACCAGAGCCACCGCCGCCAACGATAACCGCATCGAAGGTTAAGGTTTGAATATTGCTAATGGTGTTGTCTTGTTTTGTTGCCATTGCTTTAATTTCCTAAATGATGGTTCGATTTTATCCACATAAATGCTTAAAAGCCCTGAGGTCAAAATCGATAAATACGTTAACAAAATTTATCTAACAGGATGTTTAGAAGAAAATCATCACGCCCCAAAATAAATAAACCAAGACTGCAAGAATCATGGCAGATTGCAGCACAAAACGTAAACCATTTGACTTAACGTAGTCTGTTAATACAGTCCACATCCCTACCCACGCATGACCCACTAATGCTAGTATCATCAATAGCGTAAATAAGCGCATCGGTAGGCTTAGCATAAAGCCTTGCCATAATTCAAACGTTGGTTGGTGGGTTAAGAACCAGCCCAACATTACCAATGAATAAACTGCCAATACAACCGCACTAATACGTTGTACCACCCAATCGCGAGAGCCTGAGCCTGTTAAACCTGTTGCACTTTTCATTAGAACATCACCCATACAAATGAACCCACAACCCAAAGCGCTGCAAGTACAAAGCCAATGAATGTCGCAGTGCGACCACTGTTTAATTCTTCATTCATGCCCATGTCGGCAAATAAATGTTTGAAACCCATCACAAAATGGTAGCCTAATGCAGCCACAAAAATCCAAGCCAAAAACTTCACCACTGGGTTGGTGAAAATATCTGCAAAGCCTTCAGCACTGGCAAGCGACGTTTGAAAAATCCATAACATCACAGGAATTAGGAGAAATAGCACCACACCAGAAACACGGTGGGTAATTGAAGCCAAAGCAATTGGGTTTTTTGAATTAACATTAATTACTTGGCTTAAAGGAAGGTCAATCGGTCGGTTGCTTTTCACAGCGGGCATCCTTTATTCGCAGTTATAACTTACCTGTGTTATCGCTATGCCAATATCCAAAATATCAAGCACGAACTTCAAATCACTTGCAGGATTTGATGAATCACATAGCCTGTCAAAAAACAGGTAAATCGAAGATAAGGAATAGCTAGCGTACTTTGGATTATTCACATAATAGATAGTTATTAGCCGCAAACCTAATCGCATCTCACAATTAAAAACTAATAAATTACAAACTAATAATCGACAAAAAGCCACCCACAATTTACTTTTTAATTTTGTTAAATCACAAAGCTAAAAAGTAAATTATGTTTAGCAAATATTAATAATACAAAGCTAGCCACCAGTAAAATTTTTATAATTATAAGAGTCTTTGATTACAAATACAAACAAAAACAGAAAAAAAACCATCTTTTATCAAACCACTGTAGCGCACTATTAAAATTCAGAAATAATTTAATAAGATTGCGCGTTTTGAGACTTACCTATCTAGATATTTAGCCGCATCAAGGGTTGATACAATGCCAGTAGCAGAGAGCATAGTTTTAGTTAACTGCTGTTAATTATAACTAACTGTTTGTACGCGTAAGGCGTAAATTTACTTTCATTTTTGGCAAAAATGCTGTTAATATAGATATGTTTTAGTTTTGGGTTTTCGCTATTTTTTCGCTATTAAAGTCGCCCTGCACGTCTCTGTGTGGCGGGGCAGTCACCTATCCTTGTCATTGCGCCAATGCATTTGAGCAAGTATAGGTCTTCTTTTTTTACACGTCTGAGAGGATTTTATGTCAGAGAAAGACAATATTGCAACCTTGCACGTCAATGGCCAGGACTATGAGCTTCCTATCATTGAAGGAACATTAGGCGATCCTGTACTCGATATTAAGGCCATACCCCAAGCTGGTTTTTGGACATACGATCCAGGTTTCATGTCAACTGCTTCCACTGAATCAAAAATCACCTTCATTGATGGTGATAAAGGTATCTTATTACACCGTGGTTACCCAATTGACCAATTAGCTGATAAAGCCGAATACTTAGAAGTTGCGTATGCACTCATTCATGGTGAATTACCTAATGCTGAGCAAAAAGCTGACTTCTACGAAAAAGTTCGTAAACATTCAATGGTGAATGACCAATTACGTCGCTTCTTTGAAGGTTTCCGCCGTGACGCTCATCCGATGGCGATTATGGTCGGTGTAATGGGTGCATTATCTGCGTTCTACCACAACAATCTTGATGTGAGCAAACAAGACCATCGTGAAATCACGGCGATTCGCTTGATTGCTAAAGTACCTACCATCGCCGCCATGTGCTACAAATATAGCAATGGTCAACCATTTATGTATCCGCGTAATGATTTAAACTACGCTGAAAACTTCTTACACATGATGTTTGCAACCCCAGCGGATGTTAACTATCAAGTCAATCCAATCCTGGCAAAAGCGATGGATAAAATCTTTACGTTACATGCTGACCACGAACAAAATGCCTCGACCTCAACTGTACGTCTAGCAGGCTCTACGGGCGCTAATCCATACGCTTGTATCGCAGCGGGTATTGCGGCTCTTTGGGGACCTGCACACGGTGGCGCCAACGAAGCTGTACTTAAAATGCTTGATGAAATCGGCAGCGTAGACAACGTTGACGAATTCATGGAAAAAGTCAAACGTAAAGAAGTGAAATTAATGGGCTTTGGTCACCGTGTTTATAAAAACTTTGACCCACGCGCCAAAGTGATGAAAGAAACTTGTGACGAAGTATTGGGCGAGCTTGGCATCAAAGATCCACAACTTGAACTTGCGATGAAGCTTGAGCAAATCGCCTTGAATGACCCGTACTTTAAAGAGCGTAACCTATATCCAAATGTTGACTTCTACTCAGGTATCATTCTAAAAGCCATCGGTATTCCAACCTCTATGTTTACCGTAATCTTTGCTTTAGCACGTACTTCTGGTTGGATTAGTCACTGGTTAGAAATGCACTCTGCACCTTACAAAATCGGTCGTCCACGTCAGTTATATACTGGCTACACCCAGCGTGATTTTGTGGCTGTTGAAGACCGCGACTAAGCCAATGCTTCAAAAATGTTTCGAACCAAAACCCAGTGTAACACTGGGTTTTTTATTGTTAGATGTTAATCATTGACTTCCTCCCCTCCCTAAAGTGAGGGGATTCCTGCTCCCAGACGGTCAAGCCCAACTGCAAGAATGTTCCGACTGGCATTAATATCTCTATCATGCCATGTGCCACACATTGCACAAGTCCATTCTCTTATTCGCAAGCCTGCTCTACCTTTCGGACTATTGCGGTCAATTTGACCGCAACACGAGCAAGTTTGGGTAGTGTATTTCTCATTCACGATTTCAAAACGGCAACCTGCGTTCTCGCATTTGTAGGTCAGTTGTCGCTTGAGTTCAAACCAACCTGCATCGTAAACCGATTTGGCGAGTTTGCCTTTTTTACTGTTAAATTGGGTGGTTTTCACATCACCGACCACGATTAGGGCATTGTCTTTGACTAATTGGGTGGTGAATTTGTGGATTAGGTCTTGCCGTGTATGTTTGATTTTGGCATGGATAGCCTTGATACGTTGCTTGTTTTTGGCACGTTGGGCGGTGGCTAACGCTTTGGCATATTTGAGCGTTTGCTTGATTTGTAGTTTATCGCCATTTGAGGCGGTGGCACTGTCTTTTAAGCCTAAATCAATCCCAACGCTACCCATTCCGCAAGTAGTTTTAGGGTATTCTTTAACAGTGATACAGGCATACCAACGGTTACGGCTGTCTTGCACGACCTCAAGGGTGTTAATTTGGTATAGGCTAAGGTTGTAGCTGTCCCATAGGTCGATGATTAGTTTCTGCCCTTTGGCTAAAGATAGTTGTAAGGTGGATTTTAAGCCCTTTTTACCAGTTTGGTGTGTGGCAATGTGCTTAATGGCGGATTGTTTGAATGGTAGCCAACCTAAGTTTTTACGCTTTGATTTTGGGTTATTGGTTCGCCATGATAGTTTGGCTTTTTTGAATTGTTTTCTAGCTTTGGCGTGGGTTTCGTTGATGGCTTGAATGGTTTGCGAGTGCAAGCCTAGTAACTCACCGCTACCTTTGGTGTATTCGTTCAAATCATAAGCTGAAAAGAACTTGCCAGTTTTTTGTAGGTGCTTGTAACTCAAGTCATTGACATAATTCCACACGAAATTCACTAAACCGCTTAGGCGGTTTAATTGGTCTGTGTGTTTATCTCGTATGCGTAGCTTGAGTGTTTTCATAGGTTTAAGTATAATTGGGTTTTTATATTTTACATTTGGTCTAATTATATGTCAAACGATTTAAGACGTGGTAGGCACGTTGTTTACAACCTTCATGCGCACTTGGTTTTTGTGGCTAAATACCGCAGAAAAGTATTTACCAAAGAGATTTTAGACGATATGCAAGCCATCTTTGAGGAAGTTTGTTCAAAGTTTGAGGCTCAATTAGTTGAGTTTGACGGTGAAAGTGACCATGTGCATTTATTGGTGGTTTATCCGCCCAAAGTGGCTATTTCTAGTTTGGTGAATAGCTTGAAAGGCGTGTCTAGTCGGTTATTGCGTAAAAAAGAATATCCGTCTATTAAAGAGCAGTTATGGGGAGAAGCGTTGTGGTCGCCTAGTTATTTTGCAGGTAGTTGTGGCGGTGCTCCAATTGAGATTATCCGCCAGTACATTGAACAGCAAAATACACCGCACTAAATACCATCTGTGTGTAAGCATGATTGCGGAGTTGCCTTATATCCACCGCCTGAAGTCGGTGGTTTTACGGCAACAGAGGATAAAAAAGGACGTTTTGCAACGCCCTTTTCATTTAACTATAACCTGCTAATTACTTCGCCTTACTTATAAAACGCATTGGCAGTATAGGTATGGTCGGTCTCATCAATCACTTGGGTTAATTCTGGTATTTGCTGTTTTAGCGAGACTTCAACCCCTTGTTTTAGCGTCATATCAACTGCAGAGCAGCCCTGACAGCCGCCGCCAAATTTGAGCACGGCGGTGATACCAACCCCTTCTTCATGTACCAAATCCACCAATTGCACGTTACCCCCATGCGCCGCTAGATTTGGATTAATTTCTGAAGACAGCACGTAATTGATACGCTCCTCTAGGCTTGCATTTTCACCCAGTTTTGGCACTTTTGAGTTGGGCGCACGGAATGTCAATTGACCGCCAAAACGGTCTTTATTGTAATCAATCACTGCATCTTCAAGATAAGGAATAGATGGGGTGTCTATATAAGCGGTGAATGTCTCATAGTCCAATTTTAAATCGTCAGGATTGTGTTCATTTGGCTGGCTATATGACATACAGCATTCTGCTCGCGGTGTGCCGGGATGTTCAACAAAAATACGCACACCGATGCCGTCGGTGTTTTGTTTTGCCAACAACTCAGTCAGATACCCTTGCGCTGAATCGGTAATTTTGATATTTGTGCTTTTTTCTGTATCGCTCATATGTCACCCTAGCTTGTCATCAATTTTTACCCATATTTTAGCATAAATCTGAGTAATTTACTCGGATTTTATTGGGGGTGGTTGTTTGGCTTATCAAGGGTCGTCACAATATTTTTTAGTTAAGTCAAAACTTGAATCTAGCCATTATCTTTAACCAAAAATCTTTAACCAAAAATAACTTGGCATTGGTTGAAAGTTTAGGCAAGATAGTTAAAAAAACATGCTATATCACCGAACTTTATCACCAAAACGCTATTGGATAGACCGAGGGCGTTATCATTCGCAAGGAGTTTGCGTCATGCCAAATAACACGACTGACACTATCATGGTTGCTAAAAACGACGTTACCGAGGATAAAGGGCGTTTTAGCGCAGCCAAAAATAAAAAAGGTTATCAATATGATTATTTGGTGTTTATCGGGCGTTTTCAGCCGTTTCATTTAGGTCATAAATCGGTTGTCGATGAAGCATTAAAGCTTGCTGAAAATGTGATTATGCTCATTGGCTCTGCCAATTTACCAAGTAGTATCCGCAATAGCTTTAGTGTCGAAGCGCGTAGCCAGATGATTTTGGGCGCTTTTGACAAAAAAGATGCCAAACGTATTCATTGTGTCGGTTTGGATGATGCCTTATACAATGACACAAAATGGCTTCAATACGTGCAGCAGTGCGTGAAGTCGGTTACCGGCGATTTAAACGCCAATATTGGTCTAATTGGACATTCAAAAGACAGCTCATCATATTACTTGTCACTTTTTCCAAATTGGCAGTCGGTGGCTGTGCCCAATTTTCACGAGTTGTCTGCCACGCCAATTCGCGAAGGCTTTTTGCTGGGTGCCGATCCGCTAACCGACGCGGTACCGCAATCGACAACCGATGTCATGAAGGCATTTAAAAAGACCGAAGCATTTAAACGCCTACACGAAGAGGCGGGCTTCATTGATAAATACAAAAAACAATGGGAATCAAGCCCCTACCCGCCCACCTTTATGACCGTTGATGCCTTGGTCATTCAATCAGGACACATCTTATTGGTTGAGCGTCGTGGTATGCCAGGTCAAGGACTATGGGCATTGCCTGGTGGCTTTATTGACCCTAAAGAGACGCTATTTGACGCCTGTATTCGTGAGCTACGTGAGGAGACACGGTTAAAAGTGCCTGAAGCGGTTCTGCGCGGTTCGCGCCATAGTCAACACACCTTTGATGACCCGTATCGCTCGGCTCGTGGTCGTACCATCACCCAAGCGTTTTACTTTATGCTCAAAAACGACCCCAAAGGCTTACCATCGGTGAAAGGTGGCGATGATGCCAAAAAAGCGTTTTGGCTACCCTTGGCTGAATTAAAAGCCGATAAACTGTTTGAAGACCATTATGCCATTATTTGTAAAATGGTGGGTCTCTGATTTTTTCCTGCCAAACTGATAGACGGTTTGGTTTTAACCTGCGCAAGCAATCACCAGAGGAGTTCTGTGATGTTTAGTCAAAATTTTGACAATTTTATTTTAAATACTGACAGCTATAAGACGTCGCATTGGCTGCAATATCCGCCAAATACTGAGTACGTATCTAGCTATATTGAAGCGCGTGGCGGCAATAGTAACTTTGAAAATGTGCTATTTTTTGGTCTACAAGCTTTTTTAAAACAGTATCTTACCAAACCGATTACCGACGCTGATATAGAAGAAGCCAAAGTGCTACTTGCGGCTCATGGCGTACCGTTTAATGAAGCAGGCTGGCGACAATTAGTCGCCAAACATGGCGGTCTTTTACCACTTCGCATTCAAGCGATACCAGAAGGCATGGTGGTACCAACGGGTCAAGTATTGTGTCAGGTGGTAAATACCGACCCTGAGTTTTACTGGTTGACAAGCTATATCGAAACTGCGCTATTGCGCGCTATTTGGTATCCTAGCACTGTGGCAAGCCTTTCTTATTATTGTAAACAAATCATCAAAGCAG
The DNA here is from genome assembly GCA_014647715.1 of Streptomyces cinereus. Lineage (GTDB taxonomy): Bacteria > Pseudomonadota > Gammaproteobacteria > Pseudomonadales > Moraxellaceae > Faucicola > Faucicola cinerea. Next base: position 5,690 of record BMPS01000013.1, on the reverse strand, counting down.
GCTTGGAAAAATCGGCCGATAACTTAAATAATCTACCGTTTAAATTGCATGATTTTGGCGCCCGTGGGGTGTCTAGCCTTGAGTCAGCTGCACTCGGCGCGCTTGCCCACTTGGTAAATTTTTCCGGTACGGATACCTTAAGTGCGATTGTGGCTGCCAATCGTTGGTATGGTATGCAAAATGACATGACGGCTTTTTCCATTCCCGCAGCAGAGCATAGCACCATGACCACTTGGGGTCGTGAGCATGAAGCGGACGCCTATGGCAATATGATTACCAAATTTGGTGGTGAAGGCAAAACCTTTGCGGTAGTGAGTGATAGCTACGATTTATGGAATGCCATTGATAATATTTGGGGCGGTGAGCTAAAAGAAAAAGTGGCGCAAACAGGCGGCACATTAGTGATTCGCCCTGATAGTGGCGATCCTATTAAAGTGGTGCGTGAAGCCTTACAGCGCCTGGCAGCAAAATTTGTCACCACCACCAACTCAAAAGGCTATAAGCTACTGCCAAGCTACGTGCGACTCATCCAAGGGGATGGTATTAATCCCACTAGCATGGGTAAAATAATTGATGCGGTGATTAAAGCAGGCTTTAGTAGTGACAATATCACCTTTGGAATGGGTGGCGGACTACTGCAACAAGTCAACCGCGATACCTTGAATTTTGCCATGAAGACCAGCAGCGCACGGGTGGACGGTTTTTGGCGAGACGTGTATAAAGACCCAATTACCAGTGTGAGCAAACGCAGCAAACGTGGGCGTTTAGCCTTGGTCAAACGTCAGGGTAGTTATATGACGCTGCGTGAAGATGAGCTTGCTGAGCAAAATAATTTGTTGCAAGATGTATTTTTGAACGGTGACTTATTAATTGATGATACGCTAACCGCGATTCGTCAACGCTCATCCGTAAAATCATAATTTAGCTTGTCGTAATCTCAACAGCCGTCTTTATCAGACGGCTCTTTATCGTTAAAGCTAATTAACCCCTGCCATTGCTAAATATTTTTGGTGCAACTGTTCAAGTTTTAAATACAAATCGTCTAAGCTACCATTGTTATCGACAATATCATCGGCTTGTGTGAGCCTGTCATGACGCGACAGTTGATTTGCCATAATATTTTGAATACGTTCAGGTGTTTGACCATCGCGTTGACTGGCGCGCTCAATCTGCAAGGATTCATGACTATCAACCACCAAGACTCGCTCACACAGATTGGCCATCCCCGCTTCGGAGGCTTCTAACAGTAAGGGTGCTACCAAAATTACATAGGGCGACTGGGCAGCTCTTAGTAATTCTTTGGCACGGCTGCGAATGGCAGGATGGGTAATTTGTTCCAAATCCATTAACGCTTGCGCACTACCAAATACATGCTCTCGCATGGCACGGCGATTAAGCTCACCTGCCTCATCAATCACCCAGCCACCAAATTTGGCGACAATTTTTTTTAGCGTTGGCGAACCTTTGGCAACGACGTCACGTGCCAATACATCTGCATCAATAGTGACAATTCCATGCTCGGCAAACCAACGGCTCACTTGTGATTTACCGCTACCGATACCACCTGTAAGCCCCACTACCAACATCGCAACCCCTCCTTGTTTCACGGATAATTGACCCATAAATGACTTCATGACATTTTGCCTAAATACCACGACATTATTGATTGCCCATACAAAAGTGCTATCATGCCGGCAATCGCGATATAAGGTCCAAAAGCAAAAGGTTTGCTTTCACCAGATCGCTTCATCAATATCACACCCACAACCGAGCCGACAAACGCAGATAAAAGCACAATTAAGGGTAGCATCAAAGGCCCTAGCCAAGCCCCCAAAGCCGCTAATAATTTAAAATCGCCATGCCCCATCCCGTGCTTGCCCGTAATCAGCAAAAACAGTTGGTAGACAATCCACAAGCATAAAAACCCAAACACATAGCCAAAAATAGCCGCCGTGGGACTGACAAACAAGCCAAAGGCATTGACGAATAATCCTAATCCCGCTAACGGCAATGTCAATCGGTCAGGCAACAACTGGGTATCAAAATCAATGCCTGTCAAAGCCACTAATGTCCATGTTAGTGCCAATCCTGCCAGCGCTTGCCAAGTAACACCAAATTTCATCACCACCAGCACAGACAAAATAGCGGTGATGATTTCCACAAGCGGATAGCGATAACCAATGGCGTGATGACACTCACTACATTTTCCTTTTAGCAGCAGCCAACTAACAACAGGTAGATTTTCAAACCAACGTATTGAATGCCCACAATGCGGGCAACGAGAAGCGGGGCGGCTTAAGGTCATCGATTCATGATTGTCAATAACGGTTTCTGGATGAAGCAATAGCTGGCATTCGTTCTTCCACTGCTGTTCCATCATCAAAGGCGTGCGATAAATCACCACATTGAGAAAACTGCCCACGCATAATCCCAATAAAGCTACGATAATCAACGTTAGCCATTGCGACTGTTGTAACAACAAAATAAAATCTGAAAAAATCCCCATCGTATCTAGCCCACCACCGAGCCCATTTGGAAAATTGGTAGATACATGGCAATCACCAGACCCCCTACCAGCACCCCCAAAACAGCCATAATCATCGGTTCCATCAGACTTGTTAACCCATCTACGGCGTTATCCACTTCGTTTTCATAATAAGTCGCGACTTTATCCAGCATCTCCTCTAGACTACCTGACTCCTCACCAATACCGACCATTTGGATAGCCATACTGGGAAAAAGATTGGTAGAACGCATCGAAAACTGCAGCTGTTGACCGGTCGCAACATCGCCTTTGATTTTTTGCGTGGCATTATAAAACACCACATTGTTGGTTGCCCCAGCGGTTGAATCTAACGCATCAATCAGCGGCACACCTGCGGCAAAAGTGGTAGATAAAGTGCGGGAAAAACGCGCAACCACCGCTTGATAAGCAATATTGCCAAAGATTGGTAATTTTAAGGTAAGTCGGTCTAAAAAATCATTAAAGGGCGTGCTACGTTTTTTAGCTTCAGAAAAGCCAACGACAGCGCCTGCAATGCTAAATAGCAATAACCACCACCATTTTTGCATCCACTCCGACATACTGACTACCATCCGGGTAAACGCGGGTAACTCTGCGCCAAATGAATGGAATAAATCAGCAAATACCGGTACCACTTTGACCAGCAAAATAATGGTAACGATAATCGCAACCACGATAACTGCAATCGGATATTTCAAGGCTTTTTTAATTTTTGCTTTTAGTAGCTCGCTTTTTTCTTTGTACGTCGCGACACGCTCAAGCATGGTTTCAAGCGCGCCTGATTGCTCACCTGCCTCTACTAATGAACAAAACAAGTCATCAAAATATCTGGGATGTTTGCGCAGTGCTGCAGCAAAGGTGCTACCTGATTCCACTTCTGACTTGACACTAAGCACCAACTCTTTCATTGAGGGGTTATCAAGCGCATCTGCAACGATTTCAAACGACTGTGTAAGGGGGACGCCCGCTTTCATCATTGTAGCCAACTGACGCACAAAGATAGCAATATCAATTGGCTTGATGCTTTTTTTCATTTGAAAAATGGGCTTAGGTTTTTTCTTAATCGTCTTGACTTGGATGCCCTGCTTGCGTAGTTGCGCCTTTGCCAGCTCAATATTGCGGCTGGTGGTTTCGCCTTTGACTTTCTCGCCACGGCGATTGACCCCATCATAGACAAAGTCTAATAACATTTCTGTTTGGACTTTTGCCATACCCTTAACCCCTTACTATCTGAACTAATCTTCAATAAAGACGGATGAAAAACGCACTATTCGCTAGTAACACGATACATCTCTTGGATACTGGTCGTGCCTTGTAGAACCTTTAAAATACCTGAGCGCCTTAAATCCCTAAACCCTTGCTTTAAAGCAGCGTCTTTAATCTCAATAGCATTGCCGTCTTCCATAATAATTCGGGCAATCTCTGGTGTTACTTTCATGACTTCATAAATACCAACACGTCCTTTATAGCCATCGCGGCATTCAGAGCAGCCAACGGGCTCATAAATGATATTGTTGGGATCTGCCAAATCTTCTTCAGTAAAGCCCATTTCAAGCAAGCTATTTTTTGGCACATTGGTCGGTTTTTTACAAGCTGTACAAAGGCGACGTGCTAAGCGCTGTGCGATTACCAAATTGACTGAGGTGGCAATGTTAAAGGATGCCACCCCCATATTCCGCAGGCGCGTTAAGGTTTCTGGCGCTGAATTGGTATGCAAGGTTGACAGCACCATATGCCCTGTTTGGGCAGCTTTGACAGCAATTTCCGCCGTTTCCAAGTCACGAATCTCACCGACCATCACAATATCAGGGTCTTGACGCAAGAATGATTTGAGCGCACTGGCAAATGTCAAGCCAACTTTATTATTCACATTGACCTGATTGATGCCTTCAAGGTTAATCTCAACGGGATCTTCTGCGGTGGATATATTGGTCTCAACTGTGTTTAAGATATTAAGCCCCGTGTACAAGGAGACGGTTTTACCCGAACCAGTAGGGCCGGTAATCAATAACATCCCTTGCGGTTTTGCCAGCGCATCCATAAATAGCTGCTTTTGGTCCGGCTCATAGCCGAGTGCATCAATGCCTAGCATCGCTGATGATGGGTCTAAAATTCGCAGTACAATTTTTTCACCAAATAAGGTTGGCAGTGAGTTGACACGAAAATCAATCGCCTTATCCTTGGAAATTTTTAACTTGATACGACCATCTTGCGGCACGCGGCGTTCAGAGATGTCCATTTGTGACATGACTTTCAGGCGGGCAGCAATTTTACCCGCTAGCTGCGTCGGTGGATTTGCCATTTTTTGTAACACCCCATCAATACGAAAACGCACGCGATAAGATTTTTCATAGGGTTCAAAGTGTAAGTCCGAGGCACCCATGGTAATGGCTTTGATGAGCATCCCATTAACGAACTTGACGACAGGCGCTTCATCATTGATATCTAAATGACTGGTGGCACTATTGTCTTCATCGGCGCGGGTTTCATCAAACTCCACCGCTTCCATATCATCAAAATCAGCTAAATTAGAGCTAGCAAAGATTTTTTCGATGAGTGATTTGATTTTGTGGTGCTCGGCGACCACTGTTTCCACGTTAAACCTTGTACCAAACCGCAGTGCGTCTAAAGCATCTACCCGTGTCGGGTCGCTCATGGCAACAAATAAGCGGCTACCTCGTTGGAAAATCGGCAGAATATTAAATTCGCGAATAATTTTTTCATCAACCGCTTCTTTTGGAATATAGTTGACATTGATGGCATCCAAATCAATGAGGGGATCGCCAAATTCTCGCGAAATCACCCAGGCTACTGCGTCAGCTTGCGCAAGCTTATTATCAACCACATAGGCGATTAAATTTGTTTTTTGCTGCTGCGATTCTGCCAATACTTTTTGCATTGCCGCTTCGCTAATTAGTCCTTCATGCACTAATCGCGACGCAATGCCACCAAAACCAGGAAGTGATGCTGCCATTGTTTTTCTCGTTCCCTCAATATTAATTCAAATGGGCTAATGTTTGTTAGTGTAAACTATTCATTTACCCCACTCTCAACACTTTTAGAGGGGGTTGAAACAAAAAAGGCATGAACTTAAACTTTAATCAATGACCAAAAAGATTAGAGGATAAGCCATGCCCATTGATGAATTTATCATTAAAATCTATCT
>BMPS01000012.1 GCA_014647715.1 Streptomyces cinereus | reverse complement strand
GGATATTTTGCTCGGCTAGTTGCTCATTGATTTGGTCAAATAAGGGGGGGCTAAGTCCAAGTTCACCTAGGTGTTTGTGGTATCGCCAGATGGTGCTGTGGTCGGGCACATTGTCAGTCAGCGATAGACCAACAAAGCGACGAAATAGTAAATCTCTTGCCAGTTGTTTTTCCATGGCTGGGTCGGATAGGTTATAGAGTTTTTGTAGTAGTAAGATTTTAAACATGATGACAGGGTGAAAGGCACTTTCGCCACGGTCACTGCTATGAACGTGGCGTAAGGTTTGCTCGATAGTTTGCCAGTTGATGAGGTTGTGTAGTTCATCGAGTTCTTCAATGGCTTTATGACCATTGATGAGACTGTCTGCTAGGGAGAGTTGCCCTGTTTGTTTCCATGCCATATTCGTGTTTTTTGCTATCTTTTTGACTTTACTGTATTATATCACTTTTACAAACTTTCGTTTATTTGTTAGTGCAAAGGTTTCTAATTTATCTCTCCTCAAATATTTGGAAAACGCCATGCGATTAATGCAACCCTTCCATACGTTGACGAATCAAATTTTTGACTATGTCAATCTTCCTCATAGTTTGACTCATACCACCGATTTGAACCAAACCGATAATAAACTTGATGCGCTTATTACGCCATCTGGGGGTTGGGGTGCGTTGATAGCCGTGCAAGGTAATATGCGAAAGCAGCAGGCATTGACCCGTGCGCCAATCACATTATTAGACCTAAATCAGCCATTTGGCACTAAGTGCCCAAGTTGTGCATTTCCAAACGGCAAAAAAAAGCCCATTAATTTTTGTGAAAATGGGGCTAAAGCAACGGCATTTGAAACCACCAAAAAAACCGTGACGGCTGATTTTTTTGCCAAATATACCGTTACTGAACTGCTCGCGCAAAGTGATTATTTCTTGGAAAACCAAGGACGCTTGACTGAGCCTATGCAGTACAATGCGGCGACTGATAAGTACGAACCCATCGAATGGGAAGCTGCTTATCAGTTGATTGCCAGTCATCTCAATCGATTGGATGACCCGAATGAAGCTGTCTTTTATACCTCTGGTCGAGCCAGTAATGAAGCGTCGTTTTTGTATCAGTTATTTACCAAATGCTATGGCACGAACAATATGCCAGATTGCTCCAATATGTGCCATGAAGCAAGCAGTGTGGGGTTAAAAGATAGTATCGGCTTAGGTAAAGCAACCATCGTAATGGATGACTTTGAGCATTGTGACAGCGTGTGGAGTTTTGGGCATAATCCAGGTACCAATCACCCACGTATGCTAGAAACATTGGCAAATGTCGCTGAGCGTGGTGGCAAAATCATTGTGATTAATCCGCTTAAAGAGCGGGGACTTACCCGTTTTCAAGATCCAAAACGCCCAAGCCAAATGCTGACAAATGGTAGCACGCCACTTAGTCACTATTTTTTCCAGCTAAACATTGGCTCAGACTATGCGTTAATGACGGGCATACTCAAGCATTTAGATAATTGGGATCGCGAGGCACGGGATAACGGTAAAGCCGCTATTTTTGATCATGACTTTATTCAAGCCCAGACCGTAGGCTTTGATGAAATGATTGCAGGGGTAAGGGCGACCGATTGGCAAACCATTTATCATATTACAGGGTTAGACGCGCAGCAAATTGAGCAACTAGCCCAGCTTTATCGAGAGAGTAAACGTCCTATTTTAACATGGTGTATGGGCATCACCCAGCATCGTCATGGTACGGACAATGTGCATATATTGGCAAATTTAGCCTTGGTTATGGGGCATATTGGCAAGACAGGGACGGGACTTGCGCCGATTCGTGGGCATAGTAATGTTCAAGGTAACCGTACCATGGGTGTATGGGACAAGCCTTCAGATAAGCTACTTGATCAAATCGACAAAGTTTTTGGCATTAAGTCCCCTAGAGCGCATGGCTATAACGTTGTAGAGACCCTTGAAGCCATGCAACAAGGCAAGGTTAAAGTATTTATGAGCCTAGCGGGCAATTTTGCAGTGGCAACCCCCGATAAAGCACGTACAGAAGCGGGTATTCGCGGCTGTGAGTTAACGGTACAGATACAGACCAAGCTCAATCGTAGCCACTTGATTCATGGTAAAGAAGCCATTATTTTACCTTGTTTAGGACGAACAGAAATTGATAAGCAAGGCGACAATAACCAATACATTAGTATTGAAGATTCCATGTGTAATGTGGTGTTGTCACAAGGAGCGCGTCAGCCTGTTTCACATAAATTGCGCGCTGAAACTGAGATTATCGCAAGTATCGCTGCGGCTACACTTAGGCATAGCCCGATTCGTTGGGCTTGGTATGTAGAAGATTACGACCGAATTCGTAATGACATTGCTAAAGCCATTGAAGGCTTTGATAACTTTAACCAAAAAGTCTATACCAAACAAGGCTTTCATCTACCGCATCCTGCCAACCGTTATGAATGGCAGACCCAATCTGGTAAAGCCACCTTTTTCTTTACACCGTTAACCGAGATTTATGCAGATAAATTGACGGCTCAGCCCGATGATTTATTAACACTAACCAGTATCCGTTCTCATGACCAATTCAATACCACCATTTATGGGTTGGATGACCGCTATCGCAACGTTTTTGACACGCGGCAAGTAATTTTTATGAATGCTGATGATGCTGATAGATTGGATTTAAAAGCAGGTGATAAGGTGACTATCCAAAGTGAATACGGCGATGGTATTGAGCGAAAAGTCACAGGCTTTCAAGTCATTTTGTATGAAATCCCTAAAGGCAATCTAGCTATGTACTACCCTGAAGCCAATCCACTGATTGCGATGACAGATTTTGATAAAAAATCAGGCATGCCTGCCTTTAAAACCGTGTCGGTTAGGCTGAAAAAATGTGCTTAATAATCATAGGGTTGCTTAAAAAACCCTATGGATGATTGTTAAATGTAAAAGTATCATTGAATAAAAAAGTGATGATTGAAAAAACAGGCTGAAAAGTTGATAAAATAGTGACAAGTGATTTACACTAGCCATCAAATGCCCAGCCTGTTCTAGTCTATCAGGTTGCCCCAGCTTATCTAAGCGCTTGTATTAAGCGGTTGTATAAAGAAAAATGGCGTAAAAAGCGGTAAAAAGCCCTATTGATCAATCAGTCGTAATTGAGTCTTTTGAATTTTGCCAACCGCGGTTTTGGGCAATTGTTCAATAAATGCATAATGACGTGGGCCTGCCTGTGGTGCCGCCTGTGTATTGAATAAAGGCAACATCATCCAGTGATTTATTTGGCGGTTGATAAGGTAAATTTTGAGCAGCTGTTAATACCTGACTTAAGCGTAACGGCTGATAGTTGTTGTCAATTTGGTAAGGTGCTACCAGTTTTTTGACATATTTGACGCCAAGATTGACAAACTTGCCTTTAACGCCTAGCAAATCACCCAACGTGATAATCACTACTCTTTTAACAGGCGTTTTTTTCATCATTTTTTAATTGTTAAATATTTTTAAAAATCCAATTCAAATTTTTAATTTTAATGATGATTTAATTAAACCCAATTGCTTACAATTCTGAGCTTAATCATGCGATAATTGGTTATGTTATAATGCCGACCAAAGGCATTTTTAATAAAACCAATATAACAAGGATAAACCGATGACTGATATGACTGCGGCCACAGCGCCATTAGATTTTACCAAACCCATCAAATCTCGTGCTGCAGTAGCTTTTGCTGCGGGAGAACCATTACAAATCGTCGAAATCGACGTTGAGCCACCGCGTAAAGGTGAAGTGCTCGTCAAAATTACCCATACGGGCGTTTGCCACACGGACGCATTCACCTTAAGTGGCGATGACCCTGAAGGGGTTTTTCCAGCGGTTTTGGGTCATGAAGGCGCAGGTATTGTGATGGCAGTCGGTGAAGGGGTAACCAGTGTACAACCTGGTGATCATGTCATTCCGCTGTATACGGCTGAATGTGGTGAATGTTTATTTTGTAAAAGTGACAAAACCAACTTATGCGTTGCCGTGCGTGCCACCCAAGGTAAAGGCGTGATGCCTGATGGTACTACCCGCTTTAGCTATCAAGGTCAGCCAATTTATCACTACATGGGCTGCTCGACGTTTAGTGAATATACTGTCGTTGCTGACGTATCGCTTGCTAAAATCAATCCTGAAGCCAATCCTGAGCAAGTCTGTCTATTAGGTTGTGGCGTGACCACAGGACTAGGTGCGGTAAAAAATACCGCTAAAGTACAAGAAGGCGATAGCGTGGCGGTATTTGGGCTTGGTGGTATTGGGCTTGCTGTGATTCAAGGCGCCAAACTTGCCAAAGCAGGCCGTATTATCGCGGTTGATACCAACCCCGACAAATTTGAGCTAGCCCGTGAGTTTGGTGCGACTGATTTTGTCAATCCAAAAGATTATGACCAACCCATTCAACAAGTGATTGTTGAGATGACAGGTTGGGGTGTGGATCACAGTTTTGAATGTATCGGTAACGTCAATGTCATGCGCTCGGCACTTGAATGCGCGCATCGTGGCTGGGGTCAAAGTGTGATTATTGGTGTCGCGGCTGCAGGTCAAGAGATTGCCACTCGTCCGTTCCAACTAGTGACAGGTCGCCGCTGGTTAGGCTCTGCATTTGGTGGGGTGAAAGGTCGCTCACAACTGCCAGGTATGGTGGAGCAAGCCATGCATGGTGATATCCAACTGGCACCTTTTGTCACCCATACTATGGGTCTTGAAGATGTCAATACCGCATTTGATTTGATGCATAAAGGTGAGTCCATTCGTTCAGTGTTGCATTACTAAACCACTGCCAAACTTGGCATTATAAAGAATGGGAAATTCACCATGAAAAAAGTTGAATCGCATAAATTGCACGGTGGTGACCTACAAGTGTGGCAGCATACCAGTGCTACCACACACACGGAGATGAAATTTGCCATCTATTTGCCACCCAAAGCCATCGCCCATGAAGCCACTGAAACAACAGCTCAAAAATGTGCGGTGCTGTATTGGCTATCAGGGCTGACTTGTACTGAGCAAAACTTTATTCAAAAATCTGGGTTTGCTGAGTATGCCAGTCGTCACAACGTGATTGTGGTAGCACCCGATACCAGTCCTAGGGGTGTCGATACGAGCGGTAATGATGTGCCTGACGACAGCGCTTATGACTTGGGGCAAGGGGCAGGCTTTTATGTCAATGCGACCCAAGCGCCTTGGGCAACGCATTTTCAGATGTATGATTATATCGTCGATGAATTGCCTAATCTAATCGAACAGCATTTCCCTGCCAGTGACCAGCGCAGTATTTTTGGTCATAGTATGGGTGGACATGGCGCGCTGATGATTGCCCTACGCAACCCTGAGCGCTATGCCAGCGTGTCGGCTTTTTCACCCATCGTTGCCCCGTCACAAGTGCCTTGGGGGCAAAAAGCCTTTAGCGCTTATTTAGGCGATGACCAAAGCACCTGGGCAAATTACGATAGCTTAGCGTGGATGAAGCAGTCGGCGCATGGTAAAAAATTACCGCTATTGATTGACCAAGGTAGCGGGGATGAATTTTTGGCGGAGCAGCTCACACCTGATCTCTTTGCGCAAGCTGCCAAAGATGCCAATTATCCGATGACACTGCGTATGCACGACGGTTATGACCATAGCTACTATTTTATCAGTAGTTTTATCGCTGACCATTTTGCGCACCACGCCGCTGCCCTTCAAGCTTAATCACACAATCACTTGTCACACTACCTTGCTGACAAGTGATTGACCATTTTGCCATCGCATTACCCCCTCCATTATTTAAAATAACAACAAATTTGCGATGATCATTTTGTCCGCGATTCTATCTGATAAGGAAGATTGTCATGGTTGACAAGCGAACTGATATCACGGTAACCCCTACCCATAAAGAGCCCTATTTGCAAGGCGTTGTGTTTCGCTACAGCGTGTTTGTCATTGCCTTTGCTATCCTTGCATTGGGGATTGTGCTACTTAAATGGTGGCTGATAGTGATCGGTCTGGTGGGCTTTGTGGTGGGCATTTATGATTTGATGCAAGTCCACCATGCCGTTTTGCGTAACTATCCACTTTCGGGACATATTCGTTATCTATTGGAAGAGTTCCGACCTGAACTGCGCCAGTATTTGATTGAAGATGACCAAGCCGCCGTGCCGTTTTCGCGCCAGCAGCGTGCGCTTGCTTATCAACGTGCCAAAAACGTCAGTGATACCAATGCTTTTGGTACCTTAGAAAATCTATACCAATCTGGCAAAGAATGGTTTTTACAATCCACCCTTAGCTATCCCCTCAAAGAAACCAATTTTCGTATTCTGGTGGGCGGTGAACGATGTCTACAGCCCTACTCGATGTCGGTGTTTAATATCTCTGCCATGAGTTTTGGCAGCCTGTCAGCCGCGGCAATCGAAGCGCTCAATCAGGGCGCAAAACTCGGTGGATTTGCTCATGATACAGGTGAAGGTGCGATTAGTCCGTACCATAAAAAACACGGTGGTGATTTGATTTGGGAGCTGGGTACCGGGTATTTTGGATGCCGTAATCACGATGGCACGTTCAGTCCCGAAAAATTCGCTGAACGCTCGCGCATTGAGCAAGTCAAAATGATTGAAATCAAGCTGTCGCAAGGGGCAAAGCCTGGTAAAGGCGGGGTATTGCCCAAAGAAAAAATCACCCCCGAAATTGCCGAAACCCGTGATGTGCCGATGGATGCAGACTGCGTTTCCCCAGCCAGCCACTCAGCCTTTACTACCCCCCGTGAGATGGTGCAGTTTTGGCAACAGCTGCGTGAACTGTCAGGGGGCAAGCCGGTTGGTTTTAAGCTGTGTGTCGGGCAGCCTTGGCAGTTTATGGCGATTGTCAAAGCCATGATTGAAGCAGATAATTACCCTGATTTTATCGTGGTTGATGGTGCAGAAGGTGGCACGGGGGCTGCGCCTGTTGAGTTTATGGATAATGTTGGTATGCCGCTACTCGATGGCTTTTTGCTTGTGCACAACACCCTGGTGGGTGCGGGGGTGCGTGACAAAATCAAAATCGGTGTCAGTGGTAAAATCATCTCTGCCTTTGATATCGCTCGCATGCTAGCGCTGGGTGCAGATTGGTGTAACTCTGCGCGTGGCTTTATGTTTGCGGTGGGCTGTATCCAATCGCGCGCGTGCCATACCAATAAATGCCCAACTGGGGTTGCTACCCAAGACCCCTATCGTCAGCGGGCATTACATATTCCTGATAAGGCACAGCGGGTCTATAATTTTCATAAAAACACGCTTAAATCATTGGCAGCGATTGTCGGTGCAGTGGGTTTAAAACACCCAAAAGATTTACAAGCGTATCATATCGCCAGACGGCTGGAAAATGGGCAGATTAAACTATTATCCAAGTTTTATTATTTTACGGAACCTGGCGTGTTACTGAATTTATCGGCGCGCTCAGATATTTTTAACCAAATGTGGGTCATGGCAAATCCTGATAGCTTTTTGGCAAATAACGAGGCGTTAATTGCTTACAATCACGATGTGCGTCACGCCCATGACCACAGCGAAAAGCGCTTTAATGAAGGCAATTACCCTGAGCGTATCGACAGCTTTGATGAAACCGCAAATAGCTATTATACCTACGATGATGACCCTTCTTAATACTTTGTCCACAAAAAAACCGCTAATCGTTAGCGGTTTTTTTGTGTCAGCTTAGCTTATTCCACCGTGACGCTCTTGGCCAAGTTACGGGGTTTATCAACATCTGTACCTTTGGCAAGCGCAACATGGTAAGACAACAACTGTACAGGAATGGTGTGTACAATGGGCGATAACACGCCAATATGACGTGGGGTACGAATCACGTGTACGCCTTCACTATCAGAAAAATCACTGTCAAGATCGGTAAAGACAAACAACTCACCGCCACGCGCCGAGACTTCTTGCATATTGGCTTTGACTTTATCGAGGAGGCTGTCATTTGGCGCTATCACCACCACAGGCATATTTTCATCAACCAATGCCAGTGGACCGTGTTTTAACTCACCAGCAGGATAAGCTTCTGCATGGATATAGGTAATTTCTTTGAGCTTTAATGCGCCTTCTAATGCAATCGGGTAATGAATACCACGTCCCAAAAACAGCGCGCTTGGCTTATCAGCAAATTTGCTTGACCAGCTGCTAATCTGTGGCTCAAGATTGAGCGCATATTGAATATCATTGGGTAAGCTGCGCAGCGCATTGGTGTATTCGACCAATTTAGTATCATCCACATAGCCACGCACACGACCGAGTGTCACCGCCAAACCAAATAAAGCCACTAACTGAGTGGTAAAGGCTTTGGTTGAGGCGACCCCAATCTCTGCACCGGCTCGGGTGTAGACTACTAGCTCACTGGCGCGAGGCAAGGCAGATTCCATCACGTTACAGATGGATAGACTATGTTTGTGACCCATGGCTTGTGCGTATTTTAGCGCCTCCATGGTATCTAGCGTTTCCCCTGATTGCGAGATGGTGATAATCAATTGTTTTGGATTGGCAATCACCTCACGATAACGGTATTCACTGGCGATTTCGACATCGGTGGCAATTTTGGCAATACTTTCCAACCAATATTTGGCGGTCGATGCAGCATAATACGACGTGCCACAGGCAAGAATCTTAATACTGTCGATATCATTGAAAACGGTTTCAGCATTTTCACCAAAATTTTCGGCGATAAACCCGGCATCCAAAAAGATTTCGGCGGTATCTGACACCGCTTTTGGCTGCTCATAGATTTCTTTTTGCATAAAGTGGCTATAAGCCCCTAGTTCAAGAGACGCTAATGACACTTGCGAAGTAGTAGCTTTGCGGGTCGCTGGATTGCCTTGTTTGTCAATCATTTGTGCCACGCCATCTGCGGTCAATTGGGCAATATCACCATCTTCAAGATACATGATTTGACGGGTAAAGGCGACAACGGCTGAGACATCCGATGCGATAAAGGTTTCATGCTCACCTAAGCCAATGAGTAATGGACAGCCCATACGCGCCACCACCATGTTTTGTGGCATATCGTTGGCAATCACAGCAATCGCATACGCACCATGAAATTGTTGGGTCGCCGCTTGCACCGCTTTGAATAAATCACCGCCGTTTTGTACATAGTGCTGGTGCACTGCATGGGCGATGACCTCGGTGTCGGTTTGTGACTCAAAATGATAGCCATTTTGCTGAAGGCGGGCGCGCTCGGCTTCAAAGTTTTCGATGATGCCGTTATGTACTACCGAAATCAAATCACCCGAGATATGCGGATGGGCGTTTGGCTCAGTCACACCGCCGTGGGTCGCCCAGCGAGTGTGACCGATGCCCGTGTGACCATACACGCCGCGCTCTTTGGCAGCGGCTTCCATCAAGGCAACACGCCCCACTCGGCGCACGCGTTTGAGTCCTTCATTGGTTTGCACCGCAATACCCGATGAGTCATAACCCCGATATTCTAGGCGTTTTAAGCCATCGGTTAAAAAATCTACCACATTGTCTTGCGCACGAATGGCGCCAACGATACCGCACATAACTGTTCCTTAGTATCCAGTTTTTGGTGAGAGCAATCAAATTTGACTGCTGTGAAAAACAATCCCCCCGTTTACACAGTCGTTAGATTGTTTTATTGTTGCTTAACCAAACGGCTTTATCGTATAAAGCAAGTCTATCGTATTAAGCAAGAATTTGTTAAATTTAGGCAAAAATTCAAATATCAAGATTTTTTTCAGGACGCTGCCAACCCTCAATGGTGACTTGTTTGCCACGGGCGATGGACAGTTTTTCGGCAGGGCAGGCTTTACTGATGGCACTGCCTGCGCCAATGGTGGCACGGTCACCAATGGTTACAGGGGCAATCAGCACCGCATTTGAGCCAATTCTGACCTCATCACCGATTTCGGTTTTAAACTTATTGACGCCATCATAATTGGC
Organism: Streptomyces cinereus; assembly: GCA_014647715.1. Lineage (GTDB taxonomy): Bacteria > Pseudomonadota > Gammaproteobacteria > Pseudomonadales > Moraxellaceae > Faucicola > Faucicola cinerea. Next base: position 56,186 of record BMPS01000012.1, on the reverse strand, counting down.
AGTGATGGTGCCTGCGCCAATATTGGTCTTTTGTCCAATGGTGGCATCGCCCAAATACGCCAAATGATTGGCTTTAGCGCCGCTTGCCATTTGGGTGTTTTTAAGCTCCACAAAGTTACCAATATGCACATCTTTGTCAGTGACCGCATTGGGGCGCAGACGGGCAAATGGACCGATTTGGTTGTCTGCGCCTACTACCGCATTGTCAAATAGACTATAAGGTTGCACCACGGTGCCACTGGCGATTTTGCTGTTTTTGATAATACAACCTGCGCCGATTTTGACGTTATCACCTATCTCGCAGTCACCTTCAATGATGACATTAATATCAATTTGCACATCTCTACCAACTTTGAGCGAACCGCGTAAATCAAAACGACTTGGGTCAATCAAATGTACGCCTTGTTGCATCAGCGCTTGGGCTTGATGCATTTGCCAAGTACGCTCTAGATTTGCCAACTGCAGACGGTCATTCACCCCTTCGATTTCAAACTGGTGGGTCGGCGATACAGTGGCGATTTCGATGCCATCGTCCACCGCCATTTTGACGATATCGGTGAGATAGTATTCGCCTTGGGCATTGTTATTGGTCAAGTTATTGAGATATCGATGCAAAATATCATTGGCGACACAGTACACACCGCTATTGATTTCAGTGATTTGTCTTTGCTCATCGTTGGCATCTTTTTCTTCGACAATGGCGATTACTTGGTCGTTGTCACGCACAATACGCCCCAAACCAAATGGGTTGGCTAAGTTTAGGGTTAGCATGGCAAAACGGCTGTCTGTATTTGCCAATTTCTCTAAGGTATCGACGCCAATAAGTGGCACATCCCCTGATAAAATCAAGCTTTTCCCATCCTTAGGCAACACTGGTAAAGTCATTTGCACCGCGTGACCCGTGCCCAATTGCTCAGCTTGCTCGACCCAATCAATTTGTTCATCGGCAAAGGCATCTTTGACTTGCTGACCTTCAAAACCATAGATAATGATATTTTTTTGGCTACCCAATTGTTTGGCAGTGGCGAGTACGTGATGTAGCAAAGGCTTGCCTGCCAGCGGTTGTAGGACTTTTGGCTTGCTCGATTTCATGCGAGTGCCTTTGCCCGCTGCCATGATGATGGTGGTTAAGTTGGTCATGGGAATTCCTTATTTTTTTTAACTAATTTTAATGATACAACAGGTTAAACATAAGTAACGAGCACACTGACAAAAACTATTAGCACAACCCCTGCCATCAGCCCCGCCAAAATGTCATCAATCAAAATACCAAAACCGCCGCTCACATTTTTATCCACCCATTTAATCGGAAAGGGTTTTAAAATATCAAAAAAACGAAACGCGACAAATGCAGCAAAGTATAGTAGCAGTAAACTTAACTGATGACCTTGCAATAAAGCATCATCGTAGAAATGCAGCCATAAAATTGGCAGGAGTGACACCCACATGCCGACCCATTCATCCCATACGATATGCGGGTCATCGTGTACACCCATCAAATCAGACGTTTTGCCGCAGATATAACTACCGACTAGAGCGCCCACCACTGTAACCGCCAAAAACCCCCAAAACCCCAGCCATAACATCGGAATGGCCACCACCAGTCCGCCCACCGTGCCCCACGTCCCAGCAGCGCGCTTTGGCAATCCTGAGCCTAAACCGATACCGAGCCAATAAATCAGCTTTTCCCAAACGCTCGCGGTTGGCGGACAAGGCGGGCAAACATTGGCTTTACGGACGTCGGGTTTATGCAGTTGAGTCATAGGGAGTTCTTTGGCTAAAAATGCTGATAGCCAGTGATCGAAAATTCAATTGGTTGGTTATTATAAGTCAGCCTCAAGCCGTTTTCTGTGACAATTTTGCCAATGGCAAAAATTTTATCCGAAAACTGTTGATTAAATTTGACAAAATTTTGCTCGCTCATAGTAAAGCACAGCTGATAATCATCACCGCCGTTGAGCTGATGTTGCCACTTTTCAGTATTTGGCAAAGCTTGTAATCGTGGATGCGTTGGAATATTGGCTAAATCGACCACTGCACCTACTTGTGATGCGGTTAGAATATGACCCAAATCCTGCCCTAGCCCGTCTGAAATATCAATCATGCTATGGGCAAATCCACGTAATTTTTGCCCTAGCTCAACTTGCGGAACAGGTAAATCCAGTGCCGGCTGTAAAGCGATTGGTTGTAAAGCGATATTGTGCTGCTCAGATTTTTCAGCGTTTAAAATCTGCTGTAAGGCAAAACTTGCTGAGCCAATCTCACCACTCACACAGATGATATCACCGACTTTTGCGCCCCCTCTGGTAATAGCTTGCCCAGTTGGCACAAAACCCAGTGCAGTGACAGAGATGGTTAAAGTGTTAGATTGGGTGGTATCGCCACCGATGAGCTCGACATTAAATCGGTTGCAAATGTCCGCGATGCCTTGGGTGAATGGTTTGAGCCAGTCATCATTGGCAAGCTTAGTAGGCAAGCTAATACCCAGCAATATCGCATAGGGTGTCGCCCCCATCGCTGCCAAATCGGATAAATTGACCGCGACCGATTTATAGCCGATGGCATAAGCGGATGTTGATAAGGGAAAATGCCGACCTGCAACCAGCGTGTCAATGCAGCTCACCAGTTCGCAATCACTTGGCATACTGCTTATCGCGCAATCATCCCCAATACCCACTTGGGTCAAAGGATTTTTGCGTGTACAGTTTTGAAAATGTTGATAAATCAAAGAAAATTCGGACATCTTAGCCATCCGTATCGAGCACAAAAGGGCGTAGCAAGTACGCCCTTTACGGTATTATTTTTCTTCTTCGGTGGTCGCTTGCGATGGCGGCTGCGGCGCATCCTCTGTTTTGGCTTTTTTGGCATCCGCCTCTACTTCAGGCATACGCGCCTCTTTGGCGATTTTATCCATCACCACATGAATCATTTTATAGCCATCTGATGAGCCAAAATGGGTGTTGAGCTGAATCGCTTCATCAATCACTACTTTGTAAGGCACTTCCAAGTGCTGCTTCATCTCATACGCACCGACAAGCAATACCGCTTGCTCAACTTTATCTAGACGTGTCCAAGGGCGATCAAGTAGGCTGTCGATATAGGCGATTAAGTCATCGCTTTGCTCAATAATTTTGCTCAGTAGCTCGTGATAATAGCCCAAATGCACCGTGTGCATGGCATTCTCACTGCGGGTGTGCGCTTCGATTTCGTGCGATGGATTGCCTGTCAACAGCCATTCATATAACCCTTGCACCACAAAACGGCGTGCTTTACGAATCGCGGTCAGGCTGGTTTTATAATTGACGGCGTTGTCTTGACTCGCCTGCTGTGGTGTGGTGTGGGTTGAATTGTCAGTCATATCGCTACCTTATTCACCCGCCATTTGTGCGTCAATTTGACCCAACACGTTAATCATCTCAAGCGCGACCATGGCTGCTTCTGAGCCTTTGTTACCTGCTTTGGTGCCAGAGCGCTCAATGGCTTGTTCGATGCTGTCTGTGGTCAAAATTGCATTAATGACAGGCACGTCATAATCTAACCCAATCGCGCCTAAGCCTTTGGCAGATTCACCAGCGACAAAATCAAAGTGCGGCGTGCTACCACGAATCACCGCGCCTAAACCGATGATAGCGTCAAATTTATCGGTTTGTGCCATACGAGCAACCGCCAGTGGAATTTCCCAAGCGCCCGGCACACGCACGACAGTAATATTGCTACCTGCGATACCATGACGCAGTAAGGTATCAATCGCGCCGCTGACCAAACTTTCTACCACAAAGCTGTTAAAACGTCCTACCACCATACCGATTTTGGCGTGGGCATTGGTGTGTAGTTCACCGCTGATATGCTGTACTTGGGCGAGTTCGTTTTGAAGATTTGCCATGATGATTACCTTTAAATTGTAAAAATTAGAATCTGATTTTGCTAGGTATGATACCATTTTTGTTAGGTTTATTCATGTTATTTAGCATGACCCTAGGTTACTGCCATTAAAATAAAAAATCCGCCATAGCGACGGACTTTTATACAAAACAATTAAGCTTATTGGGTCAAAAAGCTTGGCAATGCTTTATGACGTTTTTCCAATTCTTTCGCTTTTTTCTTACTGACACCGCCTAATACCTCAATGGCATGACGCAGGCGCTGCAATGTCATATCCGCCCCAATCAAATACATTGAATTCATCACAGGCGTGCTTGACTTGCTACCTGCGATGGCAATAAAAAATGGCGACATAAAATCACGCAATTTAATGCCCATCTCGCCTGCCAAGCCAGACAATACCGCTTGGATATGCTCCTCCGTCCACACAGGTAAGGTTTCTAACTGCCATTGCGCAAGTTGTAGAATCTCCACGGTTTGCTCAGTGGATAACACTTTATGCTCAAAGTCCACCTCACTAATCGTTGGCAAGTTTTGGAAATAAAAGCCCGACCAATTCACCGCATCCGACAACAAGTTAATGCGTGGTTGAATGGCTTTGGCAATCGCGGTAAGTTTGTCGCTGTCATTTGCCCAATCGAGAATTTTGGCTTTTAAGGCTTCGGGTGACAGTGAACGCAACCATTCGCCATTGAGCCAAGTGAGTTTTTCCACGTCAAAAATCGGACCACCAAGCGACACCCGTTTGATGTCAAAACTGGCAATCATTTCATCCAACGTGAATTTTTCGGCTTCATTTGGCATCGAATAGCCCATACGTCCCAAATAGTTGAGCAAGGCTTCTGGCAACACACCTGCATCACGGTAATAAGTGATAGACGTTGGGTTTTTGCGTTTCGATAGTTTGGATTTGTCTGGGTTTCTGAGCAGTGGCATATGACAGAGTACGGGCATATCCCAACCAAAATATTTATACAACAGTTGATGTTTTGGGGCAGAGTTAATCCACTCTTCGCCACGGATGACGTGAGTAATCTGCATCAAATGGTCATCGACGACGTTTGCCAAATGGTAGGTTGGTAGACCGTCGGTTTTGAGTAGCACTTGCATATCCACTTGTGACCAAGGAATCTCGACTTCTCCACGTAGCATATCGTCAAATTTACATACACCCTCGTCTGGCACACGCATACGAATGACAAATGGTTTGCCTTCGGCGGCGAGCTTGTCTGATTGTTCACGGGAAAGGTTCGCATAGCGACCATCATATTTTGGGGTTTCGCCCCGCGCCATTTGTTCGGCTCTCATTTGATCTAACTCTTCGGCGGTGGAAAAACAGCGAAATGCATGACCTTTGTCCAATAGTTCTTCGGCATATTGTTTGTAGATGTCTTTACGCTCGCTTTGGCGGTACGGTGCATGTGGACCGCCGACGTCTGGACCTTCTGCCCAGTCAAGACCGACCCAGCGCAGCGCGTCCAAAATCATTTGTTCAGATTGCGCTGTGGAGCGCGTTTGGTCGGTGTCTTCAATGCGTAGGATAAAGTCACCGCCATGCGCTTTGGCAAAGGCAAGGTTAAATAGTGCGATATAGGCGGTGCCAACGTGGGGAAAGCCTGTAGGACTTGGGGCAATACGGGTGCGGACTTTTGACATGGATTTCTCAATTTTACCAAAATTTCAAATTAGCGGCTATTATAGCCGACTATCGAATTTTTATAAATTGAATCCTAGCGATGATAGGCGGCTGATAGAATCTAAATTTGGAAGGCAACGCTAAATGCCAGATTGACTTTGGCATTTAGCGTTATTTTTGAAGACTCATTCAATTATTTGTCATTTCGATGACGAATAATTTCGACAATCATAGGTACCACCGAAAACACAATAATGGCAATCATAATCCACGAAAAATGTTCTTTGACAAAAGGTAATTGACCAAAAAAATAGCCTAGCGTGGTAAAAGATACGACCCATAATACCGCGCCAACGATGTTATAGCGAGCAAACTGGGCATAATTCATGTTGCCCATCCCGCCTACAAACGGCGCGAAAGTGCGTACAATGGGAATAAAACGGGCAATAATAATGGTGCGTCCGCCGTATTTTTCATAATAATCGTGGGTTTTTTGCAAATAGCTTTGCTTAAAAATCTTGGAATTGGGATTAGAAAATAACTTTTGCCCAAAGTGTTTGCCAATCTCAAAATTGACAAAATCGCCCAATACTGCCGCCACAATCAATAAACCAATCAGCACAAAGATATTCATATCGCCCACTGCGGCAATGGTGCCTGCCGCAAACAACATCGAATCCCCGGGCAAAAATGGCAACACCACCAGACCCGTCTCGCAAAACACAATGGCAAACAAAATCGCATAAATCCAATTGCCATAATTTTTGACCAATTCTTGTAAATGGTCACCGATATGCAAAATAAAATCAACCAACCACATGGGCTATCCTTATAAATTTAGACAAAACAACAAAATATAACTAATTTACAGTCGTTATGTGAAGGCAACATAAAGAACGCATCATTATAGCAAGAATGGGTAAAAATTTTGTGTTTTTAGGCAAAAATCATCTTGACAGCAAAATCAGTTTTCAATAAAATACGCGCACTCTTAGGCAAAGCAGTCTAAATAATTCCCAAAAATGGGGCTATAGCTCAGTTGGTAGAGCACTTGCATGGCATGCAAGGGGTCAGCGGTTCGACTCCGCTTAGCTCCACCACTATTAAGTCTGCTTAGAGCACCTCGTGCGATTGCGTCCCCATCGTCTAGAGGCCTAGGACATCGCCCTTTCACGGCGGTAACCGGGGTTCGAATCCCCGTGGGGACGCCACTTATTTTAAAAAAAGCCATTGTCTGACGGACGATGGCTTTTTTGTTTTTGCTGTCTGTCTATAGTCGGCGTTTTTGGTATGTAGTGTTGCCTTGCCACATCCTAGGTTAAATAGGTTACATAGGTTACAGCATCTTGCTTTTTCCCATGCCCTACCCCACAAAATCAATTTTCCTTGCACTCAGTTAACGCTTTGTCATCAAAATTAGCATATAATTGAGCGCGCAATTGCGTATGGGATAAATGATTTTTTGGCTATCTGCTTTAAGCTACTTGATTCTAGCCACTTGATTTTAGCCACTAAATTTTACCACTCGATATTTTACCACTTGAGTTTTGACTCGCTGATTTTAAGCTATTGGGAAACTGGGCGAAGACTATGGCAAATTTTAACACCCACATAAGCGTGGCTTTTGTCGCAAGTGGCGTCACTGGCTTGGTGATTTATAAGGCAGGGATGCTGACCGCGCCTGAATATTTGATGTGTGTGGTGGCTGGTACCATTGGTGGCTTGCTGCCCGATATTGATTTGGATCACTCGGTACCGGCGACCGTAGGATTTAATGTCGTATCGCTGTTGTGCGCATTTTTTATTGTTATCTTGTGTGTCGGGCAGTTTTCGTTGGTGGCATTGGCAGGATTGTGGTTAGCATCTTATTTGCTGATGCGCTACGGGGTGTTTAATTTATATAGCAAATTGACGGTGCATCGTGGCATTGTGCACTCGATTCCCTATCTGGGGATTATGGCGATGACTCTCGTGTACGCCAGTTTTTATGGGTTTAAGCAAGGCGCTGTTATCAGTTGGTTTTTGGGGCTGTTTTTGATGTTTGGCGCGATTGTTCATCTGCTGTTAGATGAGATGTTTAGCGTCAACCTGCTAGGGCTGAGTGTCAAAAAATCTTTTGGTACTGCGTTTAAAGTGTTTAAATTCGATCAAATAGGCTGGTATTTGGGCTTATATGCCGTCTTGGCTGCCCTGATTGTGTTTGCGCCGCCGTTTAAAGTATTTTGGCAAACGCTACAAGACCCGATTAGTTGGCTTATTTTAAAGAAAAATATCTTGCCTACCGCCATCAACCTACCAAACATTAATTAATATGATACATACGTCACCTTGCCCGTGCGGCTCTACACTGTCTTATGCTGATTGCTGTGCGCGCCTGCATTCGGGGCAAAAATTCGCCGATACCGCCGCACAGCTAATGCGCGCTCGGTACGCGGCATTTGTGCTTCAACATGTCAAATATATCGTTGCCACCACCGCGCCTTTTCAGCAGCCGCTGCTCGACACCCAAGCGATTAGCGACTGGGCACAGCAGACCGACTGGGCAGGACTAGAAGTCGTCAACCATCTAGCAAAACTTGGCAAACGCCATGCACAAGTCGAGTTTAGAGCCTATTTTCACTTGCCTGCATCAGCTGGGCATTCGGCGGGTTTGGACTTAGCTGCTTTAGACAATAAAGGTTTAGACAGCAAAGGCGTCCATCATGAGCTATCCACCTTTGTGAATATTCCCACCCATGGCACCAGCCGTTGGTATTTTTTGGATCCGACAGTGGTCATGCCTGTCACCCAAAAGCAGCCTTGCCCCTGTGGCAGTGGTGAGAAATACAAACGCTGCTGTGGACAGTTTTTGGCTTAATCGCTGCGCCATTGATAACAAAAAATTTAACAACCACTCTACAATTTTTTTGTTTTTTAAAAGGGCTTTTTTGCTAGACTAATTTTATTTGCGATTTTGCGATAAAGACAACGATATTAAAGGAGAGTCCCATGCCAGCCCTACGCCAAGATATTGATCCAGACGGTTTATTAGAATACTCTGTAGTCTACACCGACCGCTCGCTCAATCACATGTCCAAAAAATTCCAAACCGTGATGAATGATTTGTCCACAAGCTTAAAAAACGTGTACAACGCCGATGCGGTGGCAATCGTACCGGGTACAGGGAGTTACGGTATGGAATCGGTTGCGCGCCAGCTTGCCACTGACCAAACAGCGCTCATCATCCGCAACGGCTTTTTTAGTTTTCGCTGGACGCAAATCCTTGAAAAAGGTCGTATCACGGATGACGTGACTGTCCTAACCGCACACATCGGTGACAACAGCGATTCAATGGGGCAACAACAGCAGTTTGAGCCAGTGGCAATCGAGGCGGCTGTCGCTGAGATTCAATCTAAAAAACCTGCGGTAGTATTTGCCCCCCATGTCGAAACCGCGGCAGGCTTGATGCTGCCTGATGACTACATCAAACAACTTGCCGATGCGGTGCATAGTGTCGGTGGTTTACTGGTCATTGACTGTATCGCCTCAGGCTGCGTGTGGCTTGATATGAAAGCGTTGGACATTGATGTGCTTATCTCTGCGCCACAAAAAGGCTGGTCAAGCACGCCATGTGCAGGACTAGTAATGATGAATGAAACAGCCGTTGCCAAAGTGGAAGCCACCGAATCAACCAGTTTTGGGCTGGATCTCAAACAGTGGCTCACTATCATGCGCGCTTATGAAAATGGCGGTCATGCGTATCATGCGACGATGCCAACCGATGGACTGACCAAATTCCGCGATACCGTCAAAGAAGCCGAAGCGATTGGACTTGATAAGCTCAAAAGCGCCCAATTTGAATTGGGTCAAAAAGTGCTCTCTGTCCTCAATCAACATAATATTATCAGCGTCGCAGCAGCAGGCTACCAAGCGCCCGGTGTGATTGTGGTCTATACCGACCGTGATGATATGCACAAAGGTGCAGCATTTGCAGCCCAAGGCTTACAAATTGCAGGCGGCGTGCCACTGAAAGTTGGCGAACCTGACAGCTTTAAAACATTCCGTTTGGGGCTATTTGGGTTAGATAAATTAACGGATGTCGACGGCACAGTCAGCCGTTTTGAGCAAGCGCTTGAGAAAGTATTAGCTTAATTATCAGCGTATGCATTAGCGCATTGACTAGCAGAACAACGGTTTATTTTAAAAGCTCTGTGAAACAGGGCTTTTTTTATCTCTTAACACTCACTCATACAGCCTTTTTGCCGTGCGAAAGGTATTGCAATGGGCTTCCACCACATCGTCGATGTTTTCTGAGTAGCCGCCACCCATCACCACCGCCACTGGGATTCCATGGGCTTTGGCTTGGCTAAATACAAACGCATCACGCTTGGCACAGCCGTCACGGGTGAGCGCAAGTTTACCGAGCTTATCGGTGGCGAGCACATCCACAGCGGACTGGTAAAACAGCATATCGGGTTTCACTTTTGTGATGAGTGCTGGCAGCGTCTCCATTAATATTGCTAAATACGCTTCATCGCCTGTCTCGTTTGGCAAATCAATATCCAGATCGGATGCTTGCTTGCGAAACGGATAGTTTTTTGCGCCATGCATGCTAAAGGTGAATACCCGAGGTTCATTTGCCATCAAATGCGCTGTACCGTTGCCTTGATGCACGTCCAAATCCACGGTCAGAATTTGGGTCGCCTGTCCACGTGCCAGCAATAAATTACTCGCCACCGCCACATCGTTAAACACGCAAAATCCTTCGCCATGATCGGCAAACGCATGATGGGTACCGCCTGCGATATTGAGCGCGACACCGAATTGTTTGGCAAATAACGCACATTCATAAGTGCCGTGGGCAATCACACGTTCCCGTTCAACGAGCCTTGGCGTCATCTCAAAGCCGATGGCGCGCGCGTCTTTGGTGGGCAATGTTTGCTGTTTTAGATGCTGCCAGTACGTTTGTGTATGTGTGGTGAGAATTTCGTCTTCGCTCAATCGCTGCGGGGCAAAAAAATTGGCTTGGGTGAATGTACCCTCCGCCAATAACCGCTCCGCAATCATCGGATATTTTTGCATAGGGAAACGGTGACGCTCGGGGACGTCATATTTAAAAATATCAGCATAAGCGACTTTTATCATATTATAAGCTCGCCCCCACTTTGCGGGCGATGGCAATGCCTTCTTCAATGGTTAAGTGGGTCGGATTATCAGGGGTATCTTTAAATAAAATATCGCCATCCCGAAACATCAAACATTCATCCACATACAGCTGTTGCCAGTGTTCGTTGTAAGTCAAAGGAATAGTAGTAATCAAGGTCACTTTATCGGTCTGAGAAGTCACTTCACTAAAATCAATCGCCAGCTCACTGTCAGCGAGTTTTGCCTCACCAAATGGCGCTTTACGGGTGATAAAAAATAGCAAGCTTCCTGCATAGGCTAGCTGCCAATCGCCATTGCTAATGAGACAATTAAACAAGCCCAGCGCCGATAACTCACGACAAATCGTGGTCAAAAACTGGAATAACACCTCGTCACTGGGCGGCTCACTAAACTGTGATTTGAGTCGATTGAGCAGATAACAAAACGCCATCTCCGAATCGGTTGTACCTACAGGCTGATAGTGGGTGGGCACAGGGCTGAGTTGGTCAATAAAATCCATCTGTAATTGCCCATTATGCGCAAACGCCCATTCCTCGCCCCATACCTCACGGACAAATGGGTGGGTATTAGCCAAGCAATTTGTGCCTTGCGTGGCTTTGCGAATATGGCTAATCACATTCATCGCCTTAATCGGATAACTATTGACTAAATCCGCCACCGGTGAGCAGAAACTTGGCTTGTCATCGTGAAATTGACGTATCCCTGCTTTACGATTACCCTGCGATGGGTCGGGATTTTTTTCAAAAAACACAATACCAAACCCATCGGTATGGATATCGGTCTGCCCGCCCCGCTGACGAAACCCCGCAAAGCTAAAATGAATATCGGTGGGTGTGTTGCAATTCATACCCAGAAGTTGGCACATGGTGATTAGGGTTCCTTTCTACTGCAATTTTGCTGAGTCGTTATTGTCTACTAAGTCGTCATCCGCTAGTTGCGAGGTGTCATCGATATTATCGAGCAAAGCTCTGGCTTGCTCAACATCTTCAGGGGCAACCCATAGCACACCGCCTGTATTTAATCCCATCAAATCAACGAGTTGGGTCTGTACGTTGATGCCGTTGTTTTGTAAATAGATGGCGTGGGTTTCTGCCAATAAGTTGGTCGGGTATTGGGCAAGTTTTTGCCAGTGATTGCTATCGTTCATCTCTATTGTCCTGTAAGCCTAGGTTTGACTGTGAAGCATGGATTTGACAGTGAAGATAGTATAACAATTAGAGGTAATACGCCCCCAACCCTGCGTTATTCTTTTTAGGATAAACGTAATCGGGGCTTTCTTTTGTTCTTGTTTTACCAATCTATTTATTTTACCAATGTGCCTATTGACGATTTGGTAAATTATGCCATGCGATAAGAACACCGCAATGCCTTATTTAACCTTCCCCCAATGAAAGCTGGCTAGGCGTTTCATCAAATCAGGATTTTTCACCATAATATTATCGCCTGTGCGACCTTGCTGACGGTTATAATAAATCACATTCAAACGCAGCAGCCAAAACGTCACGCCCGCCATGGCAAGCATAACTGGCAATGCCTTTTTCTCATCATCGCTCAAAGCGCGTTTGCTCTCGTAGCCTTGTAAAAACGCTTGCATTTTGGCGTCATCAAAATTCACCGCTTCGCCCTGCCCTGATAAAGCATTGGCGTTACCCCAAGTGGTGCAAAAATCATTAATGGTAATCGCCACATCCATCACAAAATGTTCAACACTGACTTCAGTAAAATCAAGCAAACCTGTGAGTGTTGGCTGGGTTTCATTACTAAAATCCCACAGCGTGTTATCGGCAAACATATCTAAATGACATAAACCTGTTGGCAAATTTTTGCTCGCTACGGTTTCGTACGCTTGCCAAATATCATTCATCAGTTTGGCTTCATCGCTTGGCATAAACTTGGTTTCACGGTCACGCACCAGATGCCAAGGATATAACTCAACGCCATAGTTTTGTGCAGGGGTCAAGGTTTGCAAGGTTTGGTGAAGAACGGCTAAAGCCTCGCCCATTTGACGACACATATCAGGCGTGGTTGCTTTTGGGTGACCGCCCGAGAGTTTTGGTGACACCACAATAGCTTTGTTGTCAAAATACAGCAAATACTCGCCGTTTTTGGCGGCTAGCGGTGCTGCTACAGGTAGCTGGTCTTTTAAGCGGTTTAGGATAATCGCCATTTTTTGAATTTCATGCGGTTTGCGTTCTTCAAACAAGGTAAATACATAAGACGGCTCGCCGGCTTTGTCCGTGGTTGTTTCAATAAACCAATTACTGTTTTTGATACCCTGTGTGATAGGTATGGCTTTGGCAAAATCCACGCCAAATTGTTGGCAAAAATCACTAAATTGTTGGTCAGTCAATTGGGTATATACAGACATAAGGCATCCTTGAAGCGCAGCACACCGATAAAACTGCGGTAATGGCAAAGTAAATTTGATAAACTTACGGCTATTATAGAAGGAAATCGAATATGTTAGCAAAACGAATTATCCCTTGCCTTGATGTTGACAATGGCCGGGTGGTCAAAGGTGTGCAGTTTGTCGACATCAAAGACGCGGGCGACCCTGTTGAAGTGGCGCAGCGCTACAACGAACAAGGCGCGGATGAAATCACTTTTTTGGACATCACCGCTACCCATCATGGACGCGACACCACCTATCACACGGTTGAACGCATGGCAGAAACCGTATTTGTACCGCTGACCGTGGGCGGCGGGGTGCGTAAAGTCGATGACATTCGTCACTTGCTAAACGCGGGCGCGGATAAAGTATCGATTAATTCAGCGGCAATTTTTAACCCTGAATTTGTCGGTGAAGCGGCAGCACGTTTTGGCAGTCAGTGTATCGTGGTAGCGATTGATGCCAAAAAAGTGGCTGACAATCAATGGGAAATATTTACCCATGGGGGACGCAAAGCGACTGGCATTGATGCGGTGGCATGGGCGGTCAAAATGGCAGGGTTTGGAGCGGGTGAACTGCTTGTGACCTCGATGGATTCAGATGGTACCAAAAACGGCTATGATATCGCCTTGATGAAGCGCATTACAGATAGCGTGAATGTGCCAGTGATTGCCTCGGGTGGGGTCGGTAATTTGCAACACTTGGCAGATGGGGTGCTGCAAGGCGGTGTTGATGCGGTACTAGCGGCGAGTATTTTCCATTTTGGCGAATATACCGTGGGGGAAGCCAAACAGTTTATGGCACAGCAAGGCATTGAAATGCGCCTGTAATGGCGAGCCTTGTAAGAACGATAGCCGCTAGTAATAACTAAAAGGGCACAGCAAAAAATAGCCCAAGCTAGCCAAAACTGCTATGATATTGGCATTTTCGATAATGAGTAAATTGCCATGTTTCCACTAATTTTAACTCACCCGCAATGGGATCCTGTCGCTCTGCATTTGGGACCTATCCAAGCCCACTGGTACGGGCTGATGTATTTACTGGCTTTTGCTGCCGCTTATGCGTTGGCTTGGTATCGCACTAAGTCACGCCCAGACTGGAATGCCGACATGGTCGCTGACCTGGTATTTTATGGGGCGATGGGCGTGATTCTAGGCGGTCGTATCGGCTATGTGCTGTTTTATCAATTAAGCGAATTTTTAGCCAATCCGATGTATTTGTTCAAAATCAACCAAGGCGGTATGTCGTTTCATGGGGGATTTTTGGGTGTTGCCATCGCAATGCTATTTTTTGCCCGCAAATACAAAAAAAACATTTGGAATGTGCTAGATTTTATTATTCCCTGCGTGCCAACCGGACTGCTGTTTGGTCGTATTGGCAATTTTATCAATGGCGAATTGTGGGGTCGCGTGTCTGACGGGGGTTACAACTGGCTAATGCTGTTCCCACAAGCGGTCAATGAAGACAATGAACTACTCAAACAAAGCCCTGCCCTGCAAAGCCTTGCGCAAACCTTTATGATTGATGGCAACAATTATTTGTTACTCCCCCGCCATCCGTCACAGCTGTATCAGGCTTTTACTGAAGGGGTGGTACTGTTTGTTTTGGTTTGGTGGTTTGCAAGCCGGCCGCGTCCGCGTATGGCGGTTAGTGGTTTGTTTGTGATGGGCTACGGTATTGCACGTTTTATTACCGAATTCTTCCGCCAACCTGATGCTGACCAAGGTTTTATTTTGTTAGGGTGGATGACAAAAGGGCAAATCTTAAGCCTCCCGATGATTATCGGCGGTTTGATTTTATTGATTTGGGCGTATAAAAACCAAATCTATGATTGGGGCAGTCAAAAGAATGTGGACTAACAAAGAAAATTAACCAAGGAACTCATCACGCATGATTACGTCAAAAAACGAACAAGCCTATTTGGATTTACTTAAACTGGTGTTAGCCAACGGCATACAAAAAGGCGACCGTACGGGCACGGGTACCATCAGCTATTTTGGCGCGCAGATGCGGTTTGATTTGAATGAGGGTTTTCCACTACTCACCACCAAAAAAATCCATACCAAAAGCGTGATTTATGAGCTGCTTTGGTTTTTAAAAGGCGATACCCATGTCCAATACTTGCAGGACAATGGTGTACGCATTTGGAATGAATGGGCAACCGCCGAGCAAACTGCCCGCTTTGGCAAGCCTGAGGGCGAACTTGGCGCGGTATACGGACACCAGTGGCGCAACTTTGGGGCAAGCAAAAAAGCGGACGGCAGCTACCATTCAGACGGTTTTGACCAAATCAGTTGGGTGGTGAATGAAATCAAAAACAACCCAAACTCGCGCCGTTTGATTGTCTCTGGCTGGAATCCTTTGGAGGCCAACGAAGTAGCCTTGCCCCCTTGTCATACCCTGTTTCAATTTTTTGTCGCCGATGGCAAATTATCTTGTCAGTTGTACCAACGCTCGGCGGATTTGTTTTTGGGTGTACCTTTTAACATTGCCAGTTATGCTTTGCTTACCCATATGATAGCCCATGTGACGGGTCTTTGTGTCGGGGAGTTTGTGTGGACGGGCGGTGATTGTCATATCTATAACAATCATCTACAGCAAGTGCATGAGCAGCTTAGCCGCGAGCCGTTTGCCCTACCCAAACTTTGGCTCAACCCTGACATTACTGACATTTTTGCGTTTGATTTTAACGATATAAAAATTGAAAATTATCAAAGCCATGCCACAATTAAGGCTGAAGTCTCTGTATAAGCTTGCAGCCCAATAACAAAACTCACAACAATAAGGATAAATCATGAGTTATTCTAATGTGGAAGTCGCCCAAATCGTGGCGATGAGCCAAAACCGCGCCATTGGCAAAGACAATCAATTGCCTTGGCATATCTCTGAGGACTTGAAACATTTTAAAAAACATACCAATGGCGGTATCGTGATTATGGGTCGCAAGACCTTTGAGTCTATGGGCGCAAAACCCTTGCCCAACCGTACCAATTTTGTGATTACCACCAACTTGGATTACCAAGTGGAGGATGATGCCGTCATTGTGATGCATAACCTAGATGACGCACTGTCCCAAGCCTCATCGCTCGCCCATGGTAAAGGTTTGCAAACGATTTGGGTGATTGGTGGCGAAAAAGTCTTCCAACAAGCCCTGCTGTTTAGTGATCGCTTAGAAATCACCCAGGTCGATACCGTGATTGACAATGCAGCGGCATTTTATCCCGAGATTACCAGTGATTTTGTCAAAACATCAGAAAGTGAAAAATTCACGGATGAACAAAGCGGGTTAAGCTATCAGTTCGTCACTTACCAAAAAGCTTAAGCTTGACAGTGACGACTTAGTGCACAAAAAAACCACGTCATCTAACGTGGTTTTTTTATTTAGATATTGATGTCTTATTTTGATTGTTCTTGAGATTTGACCGCTGAGGCAACAGGTGGTGCGATATTTGGGGTGTCACCTGTTTTGGCTTTAATCTCTGCTTTGGCTTCAGCCGTTGAGGCATTACGCGCTTCAATGGTCGATGTTTTTGCAGTAGCCGTTGGTGCAGAAGATGGCGTCATAGAGGCATTATCTGGGCTGGCAACCGTGGTATTTGGACCTGTTGCGGTGTCTGCATTGGCAGTGGCGGTGGTGGTTTCACCCGCCGCAGGTGAGGTTGCAGCAGGCGTCGAACCCGCTGGTTTGGCAGCGGCAGCAGCAGATGCAGCGGCTTTGGCTTCCACTTCAGCATTGAGTTTTGCAACGTCAACGTGGTTACCAGCAGGGCGAACAATTGCTGAAATAAGGATTAATAAAACCACGCCTAGAAACGCTAAAACGCCAATTAAAGAGTAACTAAGTTCTTTTTTGACATTGTTTTCCACGACTTCATGATGAGCCATCGTAAACCTCACTGTAAATCATTGGGGCAAGAGTTGTTGAATCTAAATGAATTCAAATCTAATTTTTAACTATTATACGGAACTTTGTAACCATTATATACTAAATTTTTGCAATTGGTGACAAAACCTTACTGCATCTAAGGTTTTTAACGTGTTTTACGAACCAGCCAACTAATCAGTAGCAATAGCGCTGCCAGTGCCAAGATAGGATAACTACCCCAGCGCATAAATGGCGTATTGCCAACGCGCGATTGAATCTCACCCCGTAGCACCGTGCGTTCAAATGCTGGCGCTTTGGCAACAATATTGCCTTTATCATTGATGATTGCGGTCACGCCTGTATTGGTCGCGCGCATAAACCAGCGACCGGTTTCAATCGAGCGCATTTGCACCATTTGTAGATGCTGTAATGGACCTGCCGATGTGCCAAACCAGGCATCATTGGATACAGTCAATAAAAAGTCGGTATTTTTGGCATTGCGGCGGGTGGTATCAGGATAGGCAACTTCATAACAAATCGCCACCCCGACTGGGTGGTTTTTGACTTGCAAGGGCGCTTGGTGCGCAGACCCACTGCGAAAACTCATGGTACCGCTCATCAAGTTTGGCAATGCCCAATCTAACATACCTTCAAACGGGATATATTCGCCCACCGGGACCAAATTTTGTTTCTTGTATAAGCCTTTGGCATCGGCGCCCAAAGCAATCACACTGTTGTAAAATGGCTCGTATTTATCAACTTTTGGGTCGTATTCATTGACATCCACATACGGAATACCGGTGAGCCATGCGGTATTGCTTTCGCGGGCTTGGGCAGCAATTTGACTGATAAATGGCATGGCGTCGGTTTGAAACATCGGAATTGACGACTCTGGCCATAAGATAATGTCCTGACCCCATTCTGTTTTACTCAAGCCTGCATAGATACCCAGCGTTTGGATTTGGTACTCTTGCAGCCATTTTAAGTCTTGCGGAATATTGCCTTGCACTAACGAAACTTTTAGATTTGGTGTGCCTTTGGGGGTCGTCCATTGCGGGGCAATAAGCCACAGCGCCACGCTTGCCAGTAACATCACAGATGAGGGAATTAAAAAACGGTATTTTTTTCGCGCCGCTTCCACCAGACTGGCTGAGACGAACACTGATACAAAGCTCAGCGCCAACACCCCAAAAATTGGGGCAAGGCTCGTCAGCCAAGGTTGCGCTGTATAAGCATAGCCCACGAATAGCCAAGGAAAACCTGTAAATAGCCAGGTCTTTAACCACTCTTGTACCACCCATAATGACGCAAAGCTTAGTGGCTGTTTTGCCACAAAGCGGTTAAAAATGACCGCCAAGGCACCATGAAACAATCCCATTCCTAAGCCCACAAAACCAATCATCAGTAAGGCTAACAAGGTAGGGGTATTACCATAGGTATGAATCGAGGTAAACAACCAAAACGCGCCCACGCTCCACAATCCCATGCCATACATTTCACCGAGCCAAAACGCCCGCCAATTTGACATTGTGGGCAATAATAGCCAATACAGCACCAGTGGCGATAACAGTGCCACTAGCCAAAAATCGTAAGGCGCTAACGCAAAGATAAATGCCGCACCCGCAAGCCAAGCCAGTACCAGTTTGGGTAACAGGGGCTGTTTGGTATTTGCAGATTTGGCACTATCGTGATGAGATTGTACAGAAAGTTGCTTTTTTAGGGACTGGGTAGTAAGACGCATTGGCGAGTATTGCCTTTAGGGTTAAACGGTTTTGCAAACATAAGTAATTGGACTAATCGTCGAGCTGATTATACCCTTTAACCAGTTCAATTTCTTGGATAAATCGACCATCTGCTGACAATACCGTCAAACGACGATCGTCAATAAAGACGGTTTGACCCAATACCTCATTGACTTCGCCAAGCTCTTGCATGACCAGTCCACCCATACTAGTGACATCCTCACTATCAAAATGGGTACCTAGCTGTTCATTACAGTCTGAGACTGAGGTGATGGATTGCACAATCCATGTATCAGGCTGATTGGGTACAGGTACTATATGATTGATATCGGTATCTTCTTCGATGTCGTCATGCTCATCGATGATATCACCGACAATTTCCTCGAGTAAGTCTTCCATCGTCACCACGCCTGATGCCACCCCAAACTCATCGATGACGATTGCCATATGAATTTGATTTTTTTGAAATAGACGCAACAGGTTGTCAGAACGCGCAGTTTCACTGATATAAATCGGCTGACGTACAATCGCTTCAAGATTAAAATGGTCAATATTTTGACCTTGCGCCTTGGCGACCAAAAACGGAATCAAATCTTTGGCAAGTAAGATACCCATCACTGTGTCTTTGTTGTCATCGATAAATACAGGATAACGCGAGTGGGCGGTTTCCATATAGAGCGACATGATGTCTTGCAAGTTTTGGTGCTGGGTGATGCCTGCAACGTGGCTGACAGGGGTCATGATTTCTCGCACTTGAATAGCGGGTAAATCTAAGACACCCTCTAACATATCGACGGTGTCGGGCGCCAAAAATCGACGCGAATCACGTACCAATTTGACTAGTTCATCACGGGTTTCAGGGGCGGTGGATAGCCAGCGTTTCAGACCGCGTGACCAGCTACTGCTTTGTGGTTTGTTTGACAGGTGTGAACTCGAATTGTCGTCTGACATAGCCGACGAGACCCTCATATGGCGAAAGATTTTTTTACCTTACCTTAAGCCCATGATGATTGCAATGGTATTTTTCTTAATTTTATTGTATTTTTTGGCTGATTTTACTCACCCATCAGCTTGCTCGGTGCTAGTAAAGTCTTGAATAACCAAGCGCTATTGGCGAATCCAATGAATCACCCGTTCTTCCTGCTCTAGCTCAGAAACTTCTGTTTCAGGCTGACAGCGTCCCGCCACGCTGATATTTTTTTGCCGCATCATGGTTTGTGTCACGGCGGCATCCTGAGTAAGTAATAAATGCCAGCTTGGCAGTGGTTGTCCGTAGTACAAGCGCTTGTAGGCGCAGCTTGCCGGTAGCCAGTACATCTCGCCAATGTTATCGATGGTTAGGCTGATGCAGTCGGGCACATAGTCGCGCCTTGTCGGATAATGCTGGCAAGCCCCTGTGGCACAATCAAGCAGTCGACAGGCGACATCACTGTATTCAACCTCATCGCTGTCATCGTCTTTAAATTTAATCAAACAACAGGCCCCACAGCCATCGCACAAGGCTTCCCATTCAGCTTGGGTCAATTGTTCTAACGAAAATCGCTCCCAAAATTGCGGGCGTAAGGTAACAGATTGGCTCATTATTTTTCCAACTTTTGGCTTGGATAAAACAGTGACAGTATTATAACGGAAAATGCGATGATTTCAGTATACAGTAGTGCCTGTATTAACCGTTGCACTGACTTGCCACGCTCTTAATAGCGTATGAATCCAGCGTTTTTATAACGCCAGTGTCTTATAACAATAGCAACCAATCATATCATTTACCATAACATAAGGATCCATGATGCCAATTCAAATTTTACAACTCGAATCTACCACCAGCGATGGCGTGGAGCTCAAAAGCTATGTCTGTCTACCAGAATCAGCGAGCCACGACAATCCTGCCCCAGCGATTTTGGTGGCGCCTGAATGGTGGGGTGTCGTTGAGCACCCACAAAAAGTCACTGAGCGTTTAGCCGAAGCGGGTTTTGCGGCCGTCGCCATGGATGTGTATGGCGAAGGTAAACTGACCACAGATGCCGCCCAAGCCAATGAATGGATGAGCCAAATGCTCGCTGACCAAGACATGTTGATGGCGCGCTGTAAACTCATTATGGATGACTTTACCGACCTCGAAGCTGTTGACACAAACCGTCTGGGCGCGATTGGGTTTTGCTTTGGCGGCAAAATCGCCCTAGACATGGCGCGTGAAGGTTTCCCGCTTAAAGCAGTGGCGACTTTCCACGGCAACCCTACCCCAAAACAACCGGCACAAAAAGGCAAGTTCACCGCCAAAGTGTTGGTGGCACATGGTGAAGCCGATAGCATGGTGTCCATGGATGCGATTGAAGGGCTAAAAAAAGAGTTGGATAACGCCGATGTTGAGTACACAGTCGATGTGTATGAAGGCGCCAAGCACGGCTTTACCAATCCTAATGCTGACAAACGCGCCGAAGAAAATGGCGTGGATTTGGGCTATGATGCCGATGCGGCAAAAGCCAGCTGGGATGAAATGATTGCGTTTATGCAAGACAATCTCGTATAACATACAGCCGTTGCATCGTTAGCCCCAAAAGCAATATCCCTCATGATATTGCTTTTTTTATGCCTACGTCCCAGTTTGAGTCCAGCTTTGTTAAGTCTGTTGTCAGTCACTATTGAATCCCAACTAGAAAGTCTTATATAGCTATCACGATAGTAACCCGATGGTGTATTTTGAACGCACATCCGAACACAAACCCCTCAACAATGCAAAATCCCAATCAGCACTTAAGCCACAATCATACCGAAGCACATACCGAAACGCAGCTTGATAGTTTTGCACCGCGTATTTTGACCTGGTTTGACCATAGCGGGCGTCATGATTTGCCGTGGCAGCAGCATCAGCTTGACACGCCAGACCCCTATCCTGTGTGGTTATCTGAAATTATGCTACAGCAGACCCAAGTGGCGACGGTAATTCCTTATTTTGAGCGATTTATGGCAAGTTTTCCCACGGTGCAGGATTTGGCAAGCGCATCTTGGGAGCAAGTCGCTGAGCACTGGGCAGGACTGGGTTACTATGCGCGTGCGCGCAATCTGCATAAAGGTGCCAAGCAGCTGGTGGATATCATCGAGCAAACTGGCAAATTTCCGCAAACGGTTGCCCACTGGGAGCAGATTTCAGGGGTGGGTCAATCTACGGCAGGCGCGATTGTGGCGATGGGTGTCAGAGCTGACCAATATGGCGGTGACAGAGGAATAATTTGCGATGGTAATGTCAAACGTGTGCTGACCCGCTGGGCTGGCATTGACGGCGATATCACCAAAACTGCCACAACCAAAGCGCTTTGGCAACTTGCCGAGCGCCTAACACCGACCCGTGACAGCGGCCACTACGCCCAAGCGATGATGGATATGGGGGCGACGCTATGCACCAAAGCCAAACCTGCCTGCCTACTGTGTCCGGTGCAAGCCGACTGCGTGGCAAATGCCCAAGGTAAGCAAAGTTTTTATCCGGTAAAAAGCAAAAAATCCCCCAATCCGTCTAAGTTTTCGCTAGCGTTAAAGCTGGTTTGCGATGACAAAACCTTGTGGCTACAACGTCCTGACACTGGGATTTGGGGTGGACTGTGGTGTTTACCATTGGCCTTTGTCAAAAAACAATCGGGCGAAAAAAACCCAGGCGCGCCGCTACTGGCAACCTGGCAGCAAGAGGCGACGTTTGAAGCAGAATACAACACCGCTGAGCAGATTATTTTTGAGTTCTTACAAACCGAGCAGCTGCTAAATATCCAGCAGGTTAACTTAGATAGTACTGATACTGTCAAACATAGCCTTACCCATTTTCATTGGTTTTTGACCCCAATCACCATGGCGCTGACGATTGAGCAGGGTATGCGGCTAACGCAAACACTGCAACAAGCGCTGCAAACGCTATCATGGGTAGATGATTCAGCGCAAAACAGCTTAGCCAAACCAAAAGCCATGCAGCTATTGGTGAGTGGTTAAAGCTTGTAAAATTGTCGCAGGCATTAAGTCAGGGATGATGGTTATATTAAGATTGGCCTGCTGTAATAACATTTGCTCTGCAATACGCGACTGCAATACCAAATAATAACAACTGGCAGCCATTTCAGTGCCTGCTGTTAGTTGTTGCCAGTTTTGCCAAGCGGTCAAACTTGAGATGAGTACAACGATGGGTTGGTTATGGCTCTGCGTTTGCTGCCAAACCGCAAATGCTTGGGTAGTTGCGCTTGGTAAAACCCGTTGGTACAAGTTTAGCAAATGTACTTGCACACCTTTTGCCGTCAACGTATCTGCCAATAGTTCTCGCCCGCCGATGCCGCGCCATACCTGCAAATAATCGCCTTTGCCAAGCGCTTGTATTATAGGCAAATTCAATAGCCCTTCATTGTTTTGCGTGCGTTTTTCACCGGGAAAAGTAACCGTAGGCGCTGGCAACTCTGTGAGCTGCTGCCAAGTCTGGTTAAAGTAATTCGCGGTTTTGTCACCCACCGCAACCCATGTAATCTTTTTGGACAATTCCGTTAGCTTGACCAAGGTGGCAAGCCTCGCTAAGCCATACTTTACTGCCGCTTCACTGACTAGCACCACCACTTGATAACGGTCAATCTTTTGTAAAACTGCCCGCTCTGCCACTGTCAACGGCTTTTCTACCAACGTCAACAGCGGCAGCTCAATCACTGTAACGCCATGCTGGCGCAAAAATAGACTTAGTGCCTTGGCTCGCTGATCAGGTCTGGTATTGATAAATTGCATGGCTATGCGTATCATTCAATATCAGTGGTCTTGATAAATCTGCGCCAAGATTTTGTCCGCACCTTGTGCAATGAGCGCTTCAGCCACTACCACGCCCACGGCTTCAGCAATTTGCTGAGACTCCCGTACGTCATCAACTAACGCGTTATGATGCTCGGCTTTTAACAAGGTTTTACCATCTACACTGCCGACACGACCCTGTAAATAAATTTGTCCATCTTGAATGGTAGCAAAGCCTGCAATCGGTACTTGGCAACCACCCTGCAAATGACGATTCATGGCGCGTTCTGCCATCACGCATAGACGGCTTGGCTCGTCATTGAGCGGTTTTAATAGTGCCAGCACATCGGCATCATCACTTCGGCATTCAATGGCAAGCGCACCTTGTCCGACCGCTGGCAGACTGATATGCGTATCAAGTTCATGGCGGATACGCTCGGTAAGCCCCAAACGCGTCAAGCCACTGGTAGCCAAAATAATGGCATCATACTCACCTGCATCTAGCTTGGATAAGCGCGTGCCTACATTGCCGCGTAAGCTGATAATCTCTAAGTCAGGACGATATTGCTGGATTTGGCATTGACGGCGTAAACTTGATGTACCAAGTTTAGCGCCTTGTGGCAACGCATCTAGACTCGCATAGTGATTTGATATAAAGGCATCGGTTGGCTGCTCACGCTCACAATATGCGCTAAGCGTCAGACCTTCAGGGAGCACCATGGGTACGTCTTTGAGCGAATGTACGGCGATATCGGCACGTTTTTCATACAAAGCTTGCTCAAGCTCTTTGACAAACAGGCCTTTGCCACCGATTTTGGCTAGCGGGGTATCTAGGATTTTGTCGCCTTGGGTGACCATCGGTACTAGATTGACGGTCAGGCTTGGGTACAGCGCTTGCAAACGTGCTTGGATGTGTTCGGCTTGCCATAAGGCAAGTGGGCTTTGGCGAGTGGCGATATTTAAAGTCGTTAACGTAGTCATAGCAGTGTCTTTTTTAGCATTCGATAAAAATGCCTAACTCTCTAAGCTAGGCATTTGTCAGATGGGTATCTGTCAGTGATTCAGCAAGTTAGGCAACAGTATAGCAAAATGTCAGGCTAATTACTCTTACGGCTCATTGAAGTAGACGCAAACATACGAAAGCCTACGCTACATTGATTGGATTTTATCCCGTAGTAATGGCAAATGACGGCGGCTGATGGCAAGCTTGTCGGGCAAGCCTTTGAAACACACTTGGTACTGGCCTTGGTCAATCGCTTCAAGCATTTCTAGGTAGTTAAGATTGATTAATGCATTGCGATGGATACGAAAGAACGCATCACCAAACTCTTGTTCAAGCTCTTTGAGCGTTTCATCAATTAAAACCGTGCCACCTTTATGACGGATTTGCACGTATTTTTGGTCAGCCGTAAAGTAATAAATATCTTGCAGCGCAATCAGCTCCACACCACGATGGGTACGCGCCGCAATATGCTGACGATTGGACTGTGCTAGCGGATCTTCTAATCGACTGATTTCATTGAGCTGTGCATTACTAAGCGTGGACGCTCTCGCTAGCGCCTGCAACACTTCTTCTTTGTTGGCAGGCTTTAACAAATAGCCAACCGCGTGTGCTTTGAATGCGGCAATCGCGTAATGGTCATACGCGGTCACAAAAATAATGGCGGGCGCATTATTAAGCTCATTGAGCTCTTGGGCGCAGCGGATACCATCCATTCCTGGCATCCGAATGTCTAACAAAATTACATCGGGTGCGAGTTCTTTGACTTTTGCAATAGCCTCCATACAGGTGGCTGCCAGGGCAATTACCTCATGTCCCTCTTCTCTTACGATACGTGCCAACCTCTCTCGGGCTAGTGGCTCATCGTCACAGATCACAATTCTCACTGTTTACTCCTTTGCTCCTTTGAGGTCAAAAACACATGCCTTTAACCCTACAAATCTTACGTACTTCAAAATCTTTGCCAAATCCAACACAACCTCTTTGTGAGCAATCAAACCCTTATAAAATAGCGCTTAACTGATTAGATAAACTAATAAACGCATTTTATTAAGTAGATGCTAATATATCATAGTTTGTTAAATAAAATGTAAAATGCCGCGTTAGATTGGTGAATTTTTTATGCCAATTCCGACTAACAAAATAAATGGGCTAAAAAGCTGCGACATCTTTGAGGGGATAGCGAATTTGAGTGATTAGCAATTGACCAGATAATTCAAAGTGAATACTGGCTTCATGACCAAAATACTGACGCAAAATTGCCACTTGGCTATTAAACTGCAGTTTTTGGCGAATATCTTGACAAATCAGCTGATACGTCGTTGCCGGTAGCTCAATTTCGATATCAATTTTGGCAACATCGTTTTGCCAATCGATACTAATAATAATGTGAATGGGGTCGGTGCTGTTTTCAACAATCAGTACGATCAGTTTTTCAATCACTATTTGTAGCGATAACGAGGTAATCACCATGTCATAGAGCAAATCTTCATCGGGCAAATGCCAAGTTACTTTCAGCTTTTTATCAAAACGGTATTTTTCGATGCTCAAATAGCTTTCGCATAGCGCCATCTCATCAAGTAGCGCAATCTCACGCGTCTCATCAAAGCTCACCCGATACAGATTTGAGATATGACAAATCATTCTCTCGGCTTCATACGCATCGGTTTCTATCAGATATTGCATAGTATTGAGTAGATTAAAGAAAAAGTGCGGGGTGATACGCGCCTTTAACTGCTCGTTTTGCTCGATGAGTTTTTGTTGGTTACGCAGTTCAGCGCGGCGAATATTTTGATACTGTATCTCAAAAAAAGTGAGCAGCACCGCTATCATCAAAAAGGCACATAAAGTATTCACCAGGGTTTCTAGTATCAGCGTATTTAAACTGACTTCATAGCCCAGTGTGAAAAATAACAGCAACCGACCTAGCAAACTCAGTACCGGCACGATAATAAATGAAGTCGATAGCAGATAGGCGGTGATTTGTTTTGAGCGCCAATTAAATTCTCTGAATTTTTTGGCAGAATTCGCCAAAAAAACCATTTCACCCGTCACAACTAAGCTAGTAATCACCACCGTTTCAATGCTATGACGGATAATCAAACTGATATCATGGGTAAAAGTTAACAGCGTTACAATCGAAACCAGTGAATAAAACGCGATATAGCTTGCCCACAGTTTGATGGTCTGTTTTTCGCTCATATTGGGCAGGAAAAAGGTGCTGGTGAGCGGCTCTTTAATCCGCTTGAGTGAAATTTGTGAGGCATCCTCAGTTTTTGCTATACTAGCCCTAGATTTTGCAGAGGGAAATAACAGCTCCAGCAATCTCATTGTTTTTATTCCTTTCACACTTATACAAAAAATGGACGTATTATGAGCAATCAAATTTCCGCTGATTCTAGCACATCTAGTATGTGGGGTGGACGTTTTAGCGAAGCCACCGACAGTTTTGTCGCTGAATTTACCGCGTCTGTCGGATTTGACCAACGTTTTGCCAATCAAGACATCGCAGGCTCAATTGCTCATGCCACCATGCTTGCCAAAGCAGGGATTATCACCGAGGCAGACAAAGACCAAATCGTTGGCGGTTTGACCCAAATCAAACAAGAAATCGCTGAGGGCAAATTTGTGTGGTCGGTGGCGCTTGAAGACGTGCACATGAATGTGGAATCTCGTCTGACCGCTATTATTGGCGATGTCGGCAAAAAACTGCATACAGGGCGTAGCCGTAATGACCAAGTCGCAACCGATATCCGTTTATATCTGCGTGACCAAACCGATATTATTTTAGGATTGTTAAAACGTCTACAAACGGGCTTACTGGATTTGGCAAGCCAGCATACCGACACTATCATGCCAGGCTTTACCCATCTACAGACCGCGCAGCCTGTCAGTTTTGGTCATCATGTGATGGCATGGTTTGAGATGCTAATGCGTGATAGCGAGCGCTTGATTGATGGCCGAAAACGTATCAACCAAATGCCCCTAGGCGCCGCAGCGCTGGCAGGTACGACTTATCCGATTGAGCGGGAATTTACCGCACAGCTATTAGGCTTTGAAGGGATTTGTCAAAATTCGCTCGATGCCGTATCCGACCGTGATTTTGCCATTGAATTTGCCAGTAGCGCAAGCCTGTTAATGATGCACTTGTCACGTATGAGTGAAGAAATCATCTTGTGGATGTCAGCGCAATTTGGGTTTGTGGTCGTCCCCGATCGTTTTTGCACTGGCTCATCGATTATGCCACAAAAGAAAAATCCCGATGTGCCAGAGCTGGTACGGGGTAAAGCGGCACGCGTGTTTGGCGATATGATTACCCTATTGACCTTGATGAAAAACCAACCGCTGGCTTACAACAAAGATAACCAAGAAGATAAAGAGCCGTTATTTGACGTGGTAGATACTTTAACCGGCTCTCTACTTGCCTTTGCTGATATGCTACCAAGCTTAATTCCAAACAAAGAAAATATGCGTGCCGCGACCATGAAAGGGTATGCGACCGCCACCGATTTGGCGGATTATCTAGTGCGTAAAGGCTTAGCCTTCCGCGACGCGCATGAAGTAGTGGGTAAAGCAGTAGCGTTAGGTGTGCAAAAAGGCGTAGATTTGAGTGAATTATCGCTCGATGAGCTTCAAGGCTTTAGTGATTTGATTGGTGAGGATGTATTTGAATATCTGACCCTTGAAGGTTCGCTCAATGCCCGTAACCACATTGGTGGTACAGCGCCTAATCAAGTCAAAATGGCGATTGAGCGTGGGCGTGAGCGTATCGAACAATTAGGTCATTAATATGCCAAAACTATTCTCGTATGGCACATTACAACAAGAAAATGTACAGCTTGCTACCTTTGGGCGTACACTGGTGGGTAGTAAAGACCAACTCATTGGCTACCAGTTGGGTGAAATCGAAATCACCGATGACGATGTGCTCGCCACAAGTGGCAAACGTTTTCATCCGATATTACTTAAAACCAATAACCTAACCGACAAAGTGGCAGGTGTGATTTTTGAGATTACCGAGGATGAGCTTGCCCAAGCCGACCGCTACGAAGTCGATGCCTACGCACGAGTGAAAGGTCACTTTGACAGTGGCGCTACCGCTTGGATTTATGCCGATGCAAGCGACTTAGACTAGCAACTTAGACTAGCAACTATTAACAGGATAAAAAATGGAAACTTATAACCCCGCTGACCACATGGTCATGTGCCGTAAATACAAACAAAAGCTACCCAAAATGCCAAAACCGCCGTTTCCTAACAAGCTGGGCGAAGAACTGCAAAATACCGTGTCTGCCAAAGCGTGGAACGAATGGCTAGAGCACCAAACCATGCTCATCAATGAAAATCACCTAAGCATGATTGACCCAGAAGCCAAAAAATTTATTACCGAGCAGCGCAATAAATTTTTGGATAATGAAGACTACGAACGCCCCAAAGGCTGGACAGCGCAAAAGTAAATAATCGCTAACAACAAAAAACCCCAAATAGATTTATTTGGGGTTTTTGCTTTTTTGGTGTTGATTAAACCATGACAATCAAAGTTTAACCCATTTAGGCAGATAATAAATAACGCAGTTAAAGCCTTAAGCTTGCGCTTCTTCTTTACGCACTGACAGTTTTTCACGGATACGTGCTGATTTACCAGAACGTTCACGTAGGTAGTAAAGTTTGGCACGGCGTACATCACCACGACGTTTTACTTCAATTTTTGCAATTTGTGGTGAATGGGTTTGGAACGCACGTTCGACACCTACACCACTAGAGATTTTACGTACGGTAAACGCAGAGTTTAAGCCGCGGTTACGTTTAGCGATAACAACACCTTCAAATGCTTGTAGACGCTCACGGTCGCCTTCACGCACTTTTACTTGTACGACAACAGTGTCACCAGGACCAAAACTTGGTACGTCTTGTTTAAGCTGGCTGTTTTCGATTTGTTGAACCAAAGGATGTTTGTTACTCATGAGATTTTCTCCTCTCACTGGGGACAGAGGCTAAGCTGACTAAAGTTAGTTGACGTCAGCAAATGCGCATACTCCCCGCTAATTTTATGTGCCTTGATAGCAATCGACACGATTAGGGCATCCGTCAAGTGGATGAATCTGGGTTGCTGTCTTTAGCAGATTGCGCTGCTTCTGTCAGCCATTTTTGTTGCTGTTTGGTTGGCACAAAGGCTTGCCACAAATCAGGACGTCTTAGCTGGGTGCGTGTTGCCTGCTGAATAAATCGCCACTTGGCGATATTGGCATGATGCCCTGACAACAGCACGTCAGGCACTTTCATCCCTTGATATTCAGTCGGTTTGGTATATTGTGGACAATCGAGCAAGCCATCCACGAAGGAGTCTTGCTGCGCCGATAAATCATCGCCCATTACATTGGGCAATCGGCGTATCACACTATCCATCAATACCATCGCGGGCAATTCACCGCCTGTCAGCACGTAATCACCAATTGAGCATTCGATATCGACATACTGACTCAGTAGTCTCTCATCAATGCCTTCATAACGACCGCATAACAAAATCAAGCCGTCATATTGGCAAAAATCAAGCACCCCACTTTCGCTCAGTGTCTTGCCTTGTGGCGACAAATACACCACAGGACAGGTTTTACCGCGCGCATTGGCTTGCGTTTTGGCGTAGTCGATGGCTTTTTGTAACGGTTCTGCCATCATTACCATACCAGGACCCCCACCAAACGGACGCTCATCGATACGCCGATAATTGTCTGTGGTAAAGTCTCTTGGGTTAATCAGCAAGATTTCCGCTTGCTTGCGAGCTAGCGCCCGCCCAGTGATGCCAAAGTTAGTAATACTAGCAAACATTTCGGGCAAAATGGTTATTACCGCAAAAAACATACGCTACACTCACTTTAGCTTGGCATTAACAACGCCTTGTTGATTGACAACTCACATCGAATAAATGCTAGGCACCCGTCAAGGATGAGTACGCAAATGTTAATTATCAATGCTAGTTATCAACGTTTAATAATCACTGCCCCAATCGACCATCAGGGTTTGCTCGGCTAAATTTACCTCGCCAATGGTCTGTTTGTGCCAAGGAATCAGTCGTTCTTCGCCATCCACACTATCAGCAGTCGGCTCGACTACCATAATGGCATGTGCCCCTGTTTCAAACAGCTCTTTTACACGTCCTAAAATGACATTTTCTGACTGGCTAATCACCGTCAAACCAATCAAATCTGACCAATAATATTCGTCTTCTGCAAGCTCAGACAGATTGTTTTTTTCTGCCCAAAGGCTCACGCCAAACATAGTTTCTGCGATATTGCAGTCGGGTACTTCGTTAAGTTGTACCACGTAGCCTTTACCTTGTTGTCGCCAGTTTTTTACCGTTAAGGTCTTTTGACCCAGGGCAGTATTGATGACCCAAGGCTGCATATGAAATATCGCTTCACGGTCTTCAGTAAAGCTAAATACCCATAACCAGCCATGAATGCCATAAGGCTTTTTTAGCTCGCCGATTTTAAACAGCGATGCGTTAGCCTCATTGGTATGCAAGTCTGTCGGTTGTTTTGCCATATTAAAGTCCGCTCTACTTAATTTTTATAAAAAATTAAGCAGTTGCTTGTGCTTTGCTAGCTGCTTTAAATAAAGCGGCAACACGGTCAGAAGGTTGTGCGCCTTTGTTGATCCATGCTTGGTAAGCGTCAGCATTGATACGTAATGGCACTTCTTGACCTTGCGCTAGTGGGTTAAAGAACCCGATGTTTTCGATGTAACGACCATCACGGGCATTGCGTGAGTCGGTTACCACGATTTGATAAAATGGGCGTTTTTTCGCACCACCGCGTTGTAAACGGATAACTACCATAATGTTCTCTCTGTGAATGCAATCAATTGAATCTAGTTCAGTGGTTAGAGCCTAAAAGACCCAAACAATTGAAAAACAGCATAAATACAGTTTTAGCAAAGTTTAGGTACACCAAAAAGGGCAGTAGTTTAGCATATTTTTATCAAAATCAATAGCTTTTTGGGGTAAATTTTGACTTTTTATAGTTAGCGCAAGTTTAATCACATTGAAGCGATGCCACCACCCACAGGTGACCAAGCGTATCGATACCAAAGGTCAGCAGTACCCATAACGCAATCGCAGTCAGTAGCGCGCTGGCAGCTTTGTTGACATGGATGTTGTGCTCAAAGGCAATCGCCATATACCCTAATATAAAAATCCCTGCTATCACCACGTATAACATTACCCCTCCCCCTGTGATGCTAATACCCACATGCAAAATATCTTAACCTTAGTTGGCATTATACGGTAAAATTATCGCCAAATTCTAGCGACACGCATTTTGACCAACCTTGCTCAATTTGCGCCAACTGACAACAGGACAGCCCCATGACGACGTTATCAACTACGCCAACTTTAATTATCCCTGCCATTGACCTCAAAGACGGCAAATGTGTCCGCCTAAAACAAGGGCGCATGGAAGACGATACCGTATTTAGTGACGACCCTGTTGCAATGGCAAGCCGCTGGGTAAAAGAAGGCGCTCGACGCCTGCATTTGGTGGATTTAAACGGTGCTTTCGATGGCGTGCCGGTGCATAAAGACGTCGTCACCGCGATTGCCAAAGCCTACCCAAATTTACCCATTCAACTCGGTGGCGGTATCCGTAGCCTTGACACCATCCGTCACTATCTAGAAGCGGGTTTGACCTATATTATTATCGGTACCAAAGCAGTCGAACAACCTGAATTTGTTGAACAAGCGTGTCAGGAATTTGCCGGTCATATCATTGTGGGTATTGATGCCAAAGATGGCATGGTAGCGACGCATGGCTGGGCAAATGTCACCGATGTCAAAGCAGTGGATTTGGCAAAACGCTTTGCCGATGCAGGTGTATCTTCTATCGTCTATACTGATATTGCGCGTGATGGCATGATGCAAGGCGTCAATGTCGAGCAAACGGTTAACTTGGCAAAAGAAGGCGGTATTCCGGTGATTGCCTCAGGTGGGGTGACGGACTTACAAGACATCGAAAACCTAAAACCCTACAGTGATTATCTTGAAGGTATCATCACAGGGCGTGCTATTTATGAAGGTACCCTCGATATTGCTGCGGCGCAGGCGCTACTCGATAGCTAAATGATATTTAATTCGCTATATGACGGAAGGTCAGATTAATTCTACCTTCCGTTACTTTTTTGGTTTTAGGCAGGCTGTGTAACCAATGGCGCTGGGTTTGTCCGCGCATGACAATTAGCTGTCCATTTTGCAAGGGAATCTCGACTTTTTCCTTGGTGATACGGTGCTTAAATACAAATTTACGGGTTGCCCCTAATGAGACAGACGCAATAATGGGCTCATTGCCCAGTTCGCTTTCATTATCGGCATGGTAGCCCATACCATCATCGCCTGTGGGGTAATAATTAAACAAACAGGCGTTAAAATTTGCGCTCATCTGTTGCCCAGCCAGTAGCAATTCTATGTGCTGTTTTAATGCCAAAACATCTGCTGTCCAAGGCGTTGCCGTCTTACGTTGTCCAGAATAGTGATAATCGTTTTCACTCATCCACACGATTTGGCGGTGGGTGACATGGGTTTTGCCAAAAATTGTGACAACGTCATGCTGCCAAGGTAGCTGCGTTAAAAAATGCCGATAAAGCGCATTAGGCTCATAAGCGGGGCTGTCAAAAACCTGCCCAAAATCATTGACAATGCCATCGTATGGCAACAAATTCTCGTTGGGATTGGCGGCAAATAATGTCATGTTAGCTTGTCAAATTCAGTTTTTGAAAAATGAGCTTGGCGCATAACTCTGGTGCTTCAAGTGGCAGTAAATGTCCATAGTCATTGAGCACCGTCATTTGCTCATTGGGCACGAATGTATCCCACATTTGGCGCACTTGTTGACTGATAAACATCGACGGCTTACCGATGATTAACTGCACAGGCACTTTGTTGTCGGCAATAAGCTGTTGTAACGGCTTCATAATCAGCGGTGTACCAAAATAATTGGCGAGTTCTTGCTTGGGTGAAAAACGTAGCGTGAGTTTACCCTGCTCACCTGCCTCTAGACTATTTTTGGCATAGGTTAAAAGGTGTTCATCGGTGATACGTTTGTACGCTTTATGACGGCGAAGAAATTGATAATACCCATCCACACTGTGCCAGTCGGCTTGTTTGACTTGGGTGCTTTTAAAGGGCTCTCGGGTCATTTTCACCATGCGGGGCACTAGGCTATAAAGCTTGCCTTGCTGGTTGGTAAAGGTAACAGGCTCAAGCAAATAAAGCGCGCTAAATAAGTCTGGGCGTTTAGCAGCCGCCATAGTGGTGGCAGTTGCCCCTTGTGAATGCCCGATACCGATGATTGGTTTGTCCTGTGTTTTTTGTAAAAATTCGATTAAGACATCCGCATCTTCTTCACGAGTCATTTTGTCCGCGGTAGGTTTATCGTACCATTCGCCCCGCATGGTTAGCGCGGTGATGTTAAGATGTTGCGCTAAGTCGTTCAAGAGTGGCTCATAGACGCCTAAGGCAAAGCCGTTACCGCCGTAAAAATGGGCAGTCTGGCTGGCGGTGGGGTTTTTGATGTTATAGTATTTGGCGTTTTTGCCATTTAGCTTGATGCGTTGTTCTTCCATGCCAATTGTCCTAATTAATCACTTTTTTAGCCACTTTTTAGTGACTAAAAGGTGACTTGGTTACTTGATTATAAGACCCAGTGAAAAGTTATGACTAACCCTTTTGTGACTTGGCATTCACGCTTGCCGTTGGGTGGTATCAAATTTAACGTAAGTTAGCACTGCCTTTATTTAATCATCTTCCCCCAAGAACCCGCCACTTTGTCTTGCCCATAATTTGGCATACACGCCATTTTGAGCCAATAGCTGGGCATGGCTACCTTGCTCGACAATTTGCCCTCTATCCATTACCACCAATCTATCCATCGACGCAATTGTTGATAATCGGTGGGCAATCGCAATCACGGTCTTGCCTGCCATCATATCGTTAAGGCTGTCAGTGATGGCGTATTCCACTTCGCTATCGAGTGCCGAGGTCGCTTCATCCAGCAGCAAAATCGGGGCATTTTTGAGCATCACACGGGCGATGGCAATGCGCTGGCGTTGTCCACCAGAGAGTTTGACCCCTCGTTCACCGACTTGGGTATCCAAGCCGACATTGCCTTTGGCATCGCTTAAATGTTGGATAAACTCCCACGCATGCGCTTGTTTGGCGGCGCTGATGATTTGCTCATCGGTGGCATCTGGGCGACCATAGGCAATATTTTCTCGCACGGTGCGGTGCAGTAGTGAGGTATCTTGAGTGACCATGCCGATTTGTTGGCGTAAGCTTTCCTGGGTGACATCGCTGATGTTTTGATTATCAATCAAAATCGCGCCACCATCGACATCATAAAAACGCAGTAACAAATTCACCAAGGTTGATTTACCTGCCCCCGAGCGTCCCACTAGACCGATTTTTTCACCTGCTTTAATCTCAAGGTTAAAATCATCGAGTAGTTTTTGCTTGGCATCGGTGTCATTGGTTTTATTGCCACTGCGACCATAATTAAAATCGACATGGCTAAAGTTGATTTCGCCTTGCGTGATGAGTAAGTCCCTAGCATTCGGCTTATCTACCACGGTATGCGGTTTTGACAAGGTTTTCATACCGTCCTGCACGGTACCGATATTCTCAAACAATGCCGCCGTTTGCCACATTATCCAATGGGTCAAGCCGTTAAGACGCATCGCCATCGCAGTCGCTGCCGCAATCGCTCCCACGCTTAGGCCGTTGTAATACCACAGGTACAAACCGAGGGCTACCGTAGTGCCGACCAATACCACATTAATCAAATGATTGACCAGCTCAAGGCGGGACACCCAGCGCATTTGGTCATGCACCGTACCCAAAAACTGGCTCATCGCATCTTTGGCATAGGTCAGCTCACGGCGAGAGTGGCTAAATAATTTTACTGTCGTGATATTGGCATACGCATCCGTAATCCGCCCTGTCATCAAGGCACGGGCATCGGCTTGGCGACTGGCAGAGTTTTTAAGCTTGGGGATAAAATACGCCACGGTGGCAAAGAACATCACCATCCACAACAGAAATGGGATGAGTAACCAACCATCAAGGTGAAATAAAATAATGCCACTACTGACAAAATACACTAATACATACACCAGCATATCGGCAATAGTCATAATGGTATCGCGCACCGCAAGCGCGGTTTGCATCACCTTGGCAGACACCCGACCGGAAAACTCATCTTGATAAAACTGCATGGATTGACCGAGCATTTGACGGTGAAAACGCCAGCGCATCTGCATCGGGAACACGCCTTGCAGGGTCTGAAAATGAATTAGAGAACTTAAGCCCACCAAAATCGGGCTGACCACCAACACGGCCGCCATCATTAGCAAACTATCGCCTTTTTCTGCCCATAGACTAGCGGGCGTATAGGCACCCAGCCAATTGACGATATCACCAATCCACTTGTACAGTAGCGACTCATACACGCCTATCAAGCCTGTCAAGAACATGAAGGCAAAAATCCAACCGCGCAGACCCTTGGTACACGCCCACAGAAACTTCAAAAAATTATCCGTTGGTAGGTTGTAATTGTCTTCTGGATAGACTTCCAGACGATTTTCAAAAAAACGAAATAAACCCATAATTGATTATCAGTAGTTTAAAATTATCTGTGTTATTTTAGCAGATATTGAGTATAAAAACTGTCATTGGCAGTGGTTCGCTACAATCCTTTACAGTCAAACAAACAAATTTTAAGTAAGTAATTCTATGTTTATCAAACCATTTATTCACCATTTAGCACCGATAAAAAAGCCATTAGCAGATACTAATGGCTGTGTGACAATAAGCTAAACTAACAGCGTGGTTAGACACCGTGGTTAGACAGCTTGGTTATTTTGACAAATCAATGGCATACAAGGCCAAGCCTTTATTACTGCCATCATCGGCACTGATTTGTGTGATATTAGTAATGCCCGCTTCTTGAGCCAGCGCGAGTTTATTGGGCGCTGATTTAAACGTCACTTGACCTGCCGTTGGTACTTTGACAAATTGCCAGCTACGGAAACTGCCGTTATTGGCGCGTGTCAAGTTCGCTGCCTGTTTGATATAGCCAATTAAAACATCGCGGTTGGCATCGGGAGATGCATAAACCAGCGTACTATTAATATTGTAATATTTTGGTAGGCCTTCCGCACGGTAGTTGTTGGTTGCGATGATAAATTCAGCCGTGGGATTGATGGGCGCGCCTTTGTACGTCAAATTCTGAATACGATTGTTGACGGGTTTGGTTACGTCAATTTGATATTTGATATCTGGCGAGGAAAACATATCAAAATTATAACCTGCAAAAGTGCTAACTAATGCTTGGGGCGTGGTTTTGGTTGGGTCGATTTGGTTAAAGCGTTGTGCGGCATTTTCTAACCATTTTTTAATATCATTCCCTGTCACTTTGACCGCATACACCGTGTTTGGATACAAATATAAGTCTGCCGCATTATTGATGGCGATAGGACCTTTAGCCACGTCTGTATAGTCTGAGCCACCTGCAAAACCTGATTTAAATGGCGCGCTTACTGATAGCACAGGGATATCTTTGTACTGTGGCAGATTGGCTTGGACATAATCGCTCACGTAGCTGGCTTGTGCTTGGTTGACCACTTGAATCGCTGACACATCGCCCACATCGGCAAAGTAAGTACTCAAATTGAAATCTGAGGTGCCAATCGGGGTTTTGACATATTCAATTGTGGCTTCGTGTTCCTTGGTAATCAAGCTGGCGATAGTCGGATCGGCAACTACATAGGATTTATCGGCGTTTTGGGTGCTGCGGCTTTCAACTTTGGTACCTGCTTTATTGACGACCCATTTGGTGCCGTCATAAGTCAGATCCAATTTAATCACGCCAAGGTTTTTGCCCCAATAACCCGCTTGTGCAGTCGGTACACCGTTGACCAAGCCGTTGACTTTATCCACGCCTGATGCATTAAAGGCTGCTGCTGTGCTCTTAGCGTCTGGGAATACTTGGTGGCTATGACCCATAAACATGGCATCGACACCGGCAACTTGTGACAGATAGTAGCTGGCATTTTCCATCGTTGGGCTATAGGGCGCGATATCTAGACCCCCATGTGATAGCAGAACCACGATATCGGCGCCGTTTTTACGCATTTCTGGGATGTATTTTTCCGCCATTTCTTTGGCGCCTTGGGTATAAACTTTGCCGTCAAGGTAGCGTTTATCCCAATTCATAATACCAGGGGTTGTAAAGCCAATCACGCCGACTTTGACAGGCACTTGTACGGTTTTACCATCCGGCGCTGTTGCGGTAAAGGTTTTGGTGATGATTTGATAGGGCTTAAATAGCGGCTCTTTAGTTTTGTTACTAAATACGTTGGCAAGCACCAATGGGAAGTTAGGACCTTTACAAGCCGTGGTTGTCGTTACCCCATCCACTTTGAGCTGACTACCCGTCACTTGATTCAAGAAATCTAGACCATAATTGAATTCATGGTTGCCAATGGTACCGGCATCCACTTTTAATTGATTTAGCACTTTATATGTTGCAAGCGTTTGGTCACAGCTAATGCGTTTGATTTGCGCTTGATAATCCGCCAAGGCTGTACCTTGAATGGTATCGCCGTTATCGAGTAGCACATTGTTTGGATATTCTTTACGCGCATCATTAATCAGCGTGGCAGTACGCTCAAGCCCGATTGATTTGTCTTCAGCTAGCTTAAAATAATCATAGCTGAGCAAATTAGTGTGTAAGTCAGTGGTCTCAAGTAGAGCTACTGTCAGCTTGGTGTTTTGCTGAATCGTGGGTTTAGGGTCAGCACTTGAACTGTCATTGTCATTGTCATTGTTACAAGCACTGATAGTCATACTGATGATCGTAATACAGGCAATACCACCTAGATTTTTTAGGCTACCTAGATTTTTTAAAGTAAAAGCGGGGATGACATTAGACATGGCGAAGTCTCAAATTTGTGATTTTGAATATGAAAATACCGCAAAACAGATAAGGCGTTTCGATAAAAACGCTAAAAGCATAGGCAACATAAATGACATTTATATGACGCTTTGACGATAAATTGATGATAAAGTTTATCCATTTTGCGCGCAGACTATCGATACCAATCGACTAAGAAACCCTGTTGAAAGTTTGAACCATCACCTTAAATACCTATACACCGATTCACCAAAATGTCATAACTATATGTTAAAAATTATTAAGATTTCTTTCTTTTTTGCAACGAATCCTTTTAACTCAATTTTCTTTTTAACTCAATTAGGCTTCCTCATGAAAACATCTTTGAAACTATCGGCATTAGCCACGAGTATGTTATTGAGTGTTACAGGCTGTAATAGCGAAACCGACAACGTTACTTATACACCTGTTACCATTAATATCGCTCACATCAATGACCATCATTCCCATTTAGAGGCAGACACCAGCCAAACTTTTAATTTCAATGGCGAGTCATACCAAGCAGAACTCGGTGGTTTCTCTCGAGTCGCGCAAGTTTTTGCAGATTTAGCACAGCAATATGTCAACCAGAACTTCCTAAAACTGCATGCGGGTGATGCTTTGACGGGTACTAGCTACTATAGTTTTTATCAAGGCGCAGCCGATGCCGATGCCATGAACAGTATTTGTTTTGATGCGTTTGAATTGGGCAATCATGAATTTGATGATGGTGATGCAACTTTGAAAGGCTTTATCGATCGCCTACATACTGGCAGCTGTCAGACGCCTGTACTCGCTGCCAATGTCGTGGCAAAAGTTGGTACACCGCTTGCGCCAAAAACATCGACTGATTACCTCAAGCCTTATATCATCAAGCAGACTAAAGAAGGCGTTAAAATCGGGATTATTGGCGTTGATATCAAAGGTAAAACCCAAAATTCTTCTCGTCCACTGAGCACCACCCAAATCCTAGAAGAACAAGCAACCGCCCAAAAATATATTGATGAGCTGAAAAATCAAGGTATTGAACATATTGTGTTATTGAGTCATCTTGGCTATGACAACGATATCAAAATCGCCAAGAATCTCACCGGCGTGGATGTCATTATCGGTGGCGATTCGCATACCTTATTGGGTAGTTATAACTCATATGCGACCAATAATTTTGGCTCGCAAGGTAAATACCCAACCATCACCACCAACAAAAACGGTGAAACTGTCTGTATTGGGCAAGCCTGGGAATACAGCAAAGCGGTCGGCTTGATGAACATTAGTTTTAATGACAAAGGCAGTGTCGCAAGCTGTACAGGCTCAACCATCTTGCCAATCAGCAATACCCTGCAAAAGCTTAATACCGCCACTGGTAAATATGAAGCAATGGCAGAAGCCACTAACCAATCAGTCGTCGCTCAGTTAGCAAATAATAAAGCATATTTGTTAAAGCAAGATGTACTGTTGCCAGTCACGCCGAATCCGACGACACAAAACATCATCAATGGTTATAAAACCCAACTGTCAACCAAATTGGCAGAAAAAATTGGCGTCGCCAATGATACCTTCTGTTTGGTTCGTGTCCCAGGTACCAGTAATTCAGCCACCAAAGTCGGCTGTGAATACAGCGCCAAATACGCCAAAGGTAGTGATGCAGCACAACTGGTAGCAAAAGCTTTCTTAAATGCCAGCTTACGGGCTGATTTTTCATTACAAAACGCAGGTGGTGTGCGTGAGGCGTTGATGAAAGGCGATGTGACCAACCAAACCGCTTATACCATCTTGCCATTTAGCAATACCTTAGTGAATCTAAATATCACAGGACGCGAAGTCGTCGCTGCCCTAGAAGACGCGGTTAAAAATGCGAGTTTTGGTATTGACGGTCAAGCACCATCAACAGGTGCGCACCCTTATGCCGATGGCTTGCGTTGGGACTTACGTCTTAATCAAGACTATGGGCAACGTGTCGTCAATGTTGAAGTGCGTGACCGCAATACAGGTGTTTGGTCGCCGATTGATCCTACCAAAACCTATGTAAT
Organism: Streptomyces cinereus; assembly: GCA_014647715.1. Lineage (GTDB taxonomy): Bacteria > Pseudomonadota > Gammaproteobacteria > Pseudomonadales > Moraxellaceae > Faucicola > Faucicola cinerea. Next base: position 15,778 of record BMPS01000012.1, on the reverse strand, counting down.
GGTGACCAATGATTATATCGCTAGCGGTAAAGATGGTTATTTGACGCTTGCGCCTATCTTTGCCGACGCAAACCGTGTCGAAGACACTAAGCTACTTTATACCCAATCATTGGTTGATTACATCAAAAAAACAGGCACATTAACCCTACCAAACCGCGCAGACTACTCTCATAAATCCGTGGTTACCAAAGCAGGTGTGACCTTACTGCCATAATATTTGAAATCGTATGCATTAATTCATTGATTGATGGTAACGTTGATTTCCTCCCTCAAGAGAGGGATAAAAATAACAAGGCGAATTCACTGCGGTTAATTCGCCTATTTTTATCCACTAATCAAACCGATAGATATCCATACCCAGATTGTAGTGAGCAAAGCTTTCATGCACTACCGACATCACATCCCCTGCCCCCCGCGCAAAAAATACAGGCAGTAAATGCTCGGGCGTTGGGTGATTGTGGCGCGCCAAGCTATGCGTCTGCCAATCAAACATCGTTTTGTCATTGGCTTTTAGCTGATCTATTATCCAGTATTTAAAGGTTTTGGCTTGCGGCTCAATCTGTTGACTGTTAAAACGCACATTGTATAAGTTATGGGTAATACTGCCCGATGCCACAATCAATACGCCTTGTTGCCGTAGCGGGGCAAACAACTGCCCAAGCTGATACAACTGACTGGGGCTAAACCCGTGTGGCAACGACACCTGCACGATTGGCACATCAGCATTGGGGTACATGTGTAGCAGCGGTGTCCAGACACCATGATCAAATGGTTGATTGTCGACCACTTTAACCGCCACTTGCATTTGCGCTAGCTGCTTGGCGATACTTTGCGCAGCTGCTGGATGACCGGCTGCTGGGTACTGGATTTCAAATAACGCTTTAGGAAAGCCCCCAAAATCATGCCAAGTGCTGGGGGCTGGATTGGCGTTGATCAGCCACTCGCCACTTTCCCAGTGCGCCGACATGATGAGGATAAGCCTAGGCTTGGGTAAAGCTGCACCGAGCTGATGCAGCGCCTGAGTAAATGGCGTATCTTCGATCGCAATCGTCGGTGCCCCATGCGAGATAAATAAACTCGGCAGCGTTGGCTCATCAATGCTTGCGCCGAATACATCGGTTAATGTTAAACCCTTCATGGCGACCTCCTATTGTTATCACCTAAAACTTTTATCAACTAAAAATTTTATTAGCTAAGATTTTGATTAACTAGGCACTGACCGCTTGTCCGCGATTATCAAGGGAGAAAGCACCCGCGCCTGCGACAGATAAGTATAAGAAAGCAAAACTATACAGCACAGCGGCTTCCCCTTGATTCAGCAGCGGCAACCAAAAATTATCAATGCCCGCGTGCATCATAAAGTATGCCACTGCCATTTGACCTGACAAAATAAAAGCGACAGGACGCGTGAACCAGCCCAAAATCAGTAACACGCCACCGACCAATTCTAACACGCCTGCTAAGCCCATCAGCGAAAACAATTGCAAGCCATCAAACATCGCTACATGCGGCACCCCAAATAATTTTGCCATACCATGTAGCATAAAGGTGTAGCCCAGTACAATGCGAAGTAAGCCAAGTACATAAGGTTGGTATCGAGAAACATTGTTCATTGTTGTATCCTATTAGTCTAAAGTTAAAGTCATGAATATATGTGATGACGCCATTATAGTGATATCTTATTAAGAGAAAAACACATAAAATATTGATATATTATTTCTTATTAATTGATAATTAACATGACGCATTCAAGCGTTAATTCACTTGAAGCATTAACTCACTGAAGGATACCCATGGATACGCTCAAAAGCTTGCAAGTGTTTCGCACCATCGTAGAAAAAGGCAGTTTTACCAAAGCCGCTGACGCACTCGATATGTCGCTTGCCATGGCCAGCAAACACTTACAACACCTTGAAGCCTATGTGCAAGCCAAGCTGTTACATCGCAACAACCGTAATTTGAGCCTCACAGAAGTCGGTCAACAATACCACGCTGAAGCGGTACACGCCCTAGATATTTTGCAGCAGGCAAAAACCAAGGCACATGATGGCAGTGTATTGCCGGAAGGAAAACTGCGAATCATTGCACCGGTATGGTTTGCCACGCCCTATTTTGTCAATCTGCTTGCCAAATTCCAGCAAGATTATCCCAAAATTGAGCTAACGGTTGATTTGGAAAATCGCTTCACCGATTTGATTGCTGAGGGCTATGACCTAGCGCTGCGGGTGGTCAACACGCCACAAGATAATTTGATTGTCAAACCGCTGGGCAAAATAGATTTTTATTATGTCGCAAGTCCGCGTTTTGTTGCACAGCACGAGCCGCCTACGTCTGCAGACGCGCTCAGTGACCTGCCAGGGATTTTACCCAACTATACGCACATGGCAACCACACTCAAACCCTATAACAGCAGTAATAACACTGTGATGATGGCACAGATGGCGCTGACAGGCATGGGCGCTGCAATATTGCCCGAATGGCTGATTGAGGATGAGATTGGGCAAGGGCGACTGGTCAAATTGTTTGAGCAGCCATTTAGCAACGTATCAATCTATGCGGTCTATATGAATCGAGCATTTTTAAATTTAAAAATACGCTTATTGATTGATTTTTTGGGGGAGAACTTAATACAAAACGATTAGCCTGTTAACTGTTTTTATCCTTTAGGTCATGAGCCTTAGGATTGATTGTGCAACGAAGTGGCATCCGACTAGTTCATGTTATTTGAATTGTACAAGTTGGGTATTGACTATTGCTATTAGTATGCGCATTATCTGATTATGCATTGCAATAATTTTTAATAAAAATAATTTTAATATAACAACAATTTAGTAGAAATATATTCATTTAATTTTTCACCAAAATATTTCTTTTGCATCAATTTGGTTCATGTCATGATTTTTATGCGCCTATGGCATAGATTTTTTGTTTTACACGGCACCAACTTCAATAATTCGATTAATTTTGGGGCAAAATTGAGCGATTTTTAATCTATTTTTCAACTATTTAACTGCCTTTCGCTTTATTTTTTTTGGCATGAAACTTGATGAATTATTTAATAAGTTATTTATAGAATAATCTATCAAGAACATGTCTGCCATCGTGAGGCAAAAACTATTCCATCTTTTTTCATGAATAAGGAGCCAATAATGCCAATTGCCAAAGCATTTGATGAACTGCAACTCGCCGATGGGCAATATAGACATTCGGCACAACAGGTGGGTGCTTGGCTTCAAGAGATGAATTCAGACACGTTAATTAGTTTGAATAACCAAGCATCGGATATTTTTTATCGCCGCGGCGTGACCTTCACTGTGTATAGCGATGCCAGCAACATTGAGCGCATGATACCCTTTGATATCATCCCGCGCATCATTGACATCCAAGAATGGCAAGTGATGGAAAAAGGCTGCCAACAACGTATCCGCGCGCTCAATCAATTTATCCATGATATTTATCACGAACAGACGATTGTCAAAGAAGGCATTGTGCCAAGCGAGTTTGTGTTTAAAAACAGTGGCTACGAGCCGTGGATGCTAGGTATCAACTTGGATAAACCCGTCTATGCCCATATTAGCGGCATTGATTTGATTCGCGACCAGCATGGACAATATTGTGTGCTTGAGGACAACTTACGCACCCCTTCTGGCGTCTCTTATATGCTTGAGAGCCGCAATGTGTCACAAACCCTACTGAGTAAACTCTACCAATCTCAGTCAGTGTTACCGGTGGCGGACTATCCAAAACGGTTAAAGGCGTGTCTATCCAGCACCACCAACAAATACGACCCACAAATCGTGGTACTCACCCCAGGACGTTTTAACAGTGCGTATTATGAACATGCGTTTTTGGCGCGTGAAATGAATGTGCCGTTGGTGCATGGCTATGATTTGATTGTAGAAAACAACCATGTCTACATCCAAGGGGTACGCGGCAAGGTACAAGTGGATGTGATTTATCGCCGTATTGACGACCCGTTTTTGGATCCGTTGGCGTTTTTACCCGATTCAATCTTGGGGGTGTCAGGGCTGATGAGTGCGTATCGTGCAGGCAATGTGGTGATAACCAACGCCCCAGGCACAGGGATTGCTGACGATAAAAGCCTTTATCCATTTGTACCCAAGATGATTGAGTATTATCTGGGTGAAAAACCGATTTTACCCAATGTGCAAACCTATCAATGCAGTGATGCCGATGAGTTGGCATATGTGCTCGACCATATGCCAGAGTTGGTGATTAAAGAAACGCAGGGTTCGGGGGGATATGGGATGCTGATAGGACCGACGTCAAGCAAAGAACAAATTGCCGCTTACCGCAAACGCTTACTAGACAATCCAGCAGGGTTTATCGCCCAGCCGACCATTAGCTTGTCCACCAACCCAACCGCGGTTGCCAGTGGCATCGCACCGCGCCATATTGATTTGCGTCCTTTTGTATTGTCACATGGCGATGGCACAGTGGATATTGTGCCAGGCGGATTGACACGGGTGGCAATGACCGAAGGCTCATTGGTGGTCAACTCATCCCAAGGCGGCGGGGTAAAAGACACTTGGGTGGTAGATACGGTCAATGGCAAACTCAGCGGCAAACAAGGCACCGCTCATTTGGGTACTATTCAAACCAACCATGAACGAAAATCGCAATCATCGACTTTATTGGCGTATGAAAATATTAACCATAACCGCTTAATTTTGCTGTTATCAACAGCGAGCTATTTAGTATGGCTAGGTCGATACAGTGAGCGCTTACGCTACTATGAACAAATCATTACACGGCTGTCAAATGATCAGTGCAGCCAAACAGACGTCGATGCAATCGTGCACAATCTTGGCTTGCCGATTTCAGCCGATGCTGATGCCCTATATGACTATCTTGCCAACAAAAAGGTGCCTGAAACCATTGGCTTTATCGAGCAAAATGTCCAAGACGTCAAAGGCGTTATTGGCAAAGATACGGCTGAACTTTATAACCTCATCAAACGGTTAGCCAATACAGGAGCGTACCGCGCTGCTAGCCTACAGCTCTATGCCTGCAATGCATCGATGCAACAAGAAAACCCGATTGTGGTCACGTTTTGGCAGCTCGGACAATGTTTTGAATCGCTGGACTGTCATATATTGATGAAAAAAGATTGCCGTGAGTGCGTGCAAAAACTTAAAGAAGTTGTTAATACCTTGCCAGAAAACACCCGCTGGCGTGAGCTAGATCGATTGGTCAATCAACTGTTAAAGTCTAATCAACCCAAAGATTTTCAGTCACTATCGGGCGCGTTTTCAAATATTTTACAGCAAGGTGTATAAGCCAAATCCATTAGATGACTACCATCATTTTGACAAAAATAAGCAGTTAGTGAGAGCACAATGAGACTTATAATCAGCCACCAAACCAATTATTTTTATGAACAACTTGCCTTACGCAGTGTGCAATACATCCGCATGACGCCGATGACACTACCCCACCAGACCATCCATAACTGGCAAGTGATGTTGCCTAAAGTCGCACAAATGCAAACGGACGGCTTTGGCAACCAATGGCTCACCCTAAGCCGTCACGAACCGCACAACAATTTGCAAATTCAAGCCTTTGGGGAAGTAGAAATTAACGCTGATACCTTATTTATCCCTGACAATCAGCAAGTGCCGTATCAGATTTTTGCCGTACCCACCAAGCTGACCCAATGCTCCGAAGCCATGCGTGAATTTGCCCATGACGCGCTTGAGCAGTTTTTGCAAAGTGAGGACATCGATGCGCAGTTAGCTATCCTCAAGTCATTGGCAAAAGACTTGCTCGATAAAATGCCCTATACCAAAAGCGTGACCCATGTCGGCACCACAGCAGAGCAAGCGTTTGCGATGGCGGCTGGGGTGTGCCAAGATCATACCCATGTATTTTTGGCACTGCTGCGGGATAAAGGCATTGCAGCGCGCTATGTATCGGGTTATATTTATGAAGCGACCCAAGCGCATATGGCAAGCCATGCCTGGGCAGAGGTCTGGCTTGCGGGTAATTGGTACACCTTTGATATCTCTAACCAACATTTTACCCCCAACTCCCATGTCTACATCGCCTTTGGGCGTGACTATGCTGATGCGGCGCCCGTGCGCGGGGTGAGAACAGGGGGCGGTGACGAGCGACTGTATAGTCAAGTCATGGTATCTACAAGCCCCCAGTACATACCGCAGCTTAACGCGCAGTTTGCAGCGCAGCAGTAATTTGCCACTATTGATTCACCAATATCTGCTAAACCAGTATTTGCTAAAAAGGAACAACCATGACCTATTGTGTGGGTATCCGACTCAAAGACGGGATGATTTTCGCCAGTGATACTCGCACCAACGCGGGCGTCGACCAAGTATCGATGTTTCGCAAAATGTATCAATATGGCATTGAAGGCGAGCGGTTTTTGGTGCTACAGACCGCGGGGAACTTGGCGACGTCACAAGCGGTATTTACCAAATTAGATAACGCCATCAAACTTGCGCAAGAGCGCAACTTGCATACTGTCCCTACCCTGTTTGATGCCGCGCAATTGGTGGGTGAGTGCTTGCGAGAAACCACCATCCATGCCCAAACCATCGCACAAGAAACGGATACCAAGTTTAGAAGCAGTTTTATCTTGGGTGGGCAAATCAAGGGACAATCCCCGGAAATTTATTTTATCTACCCTGAAGGCAACTGCATCAGAGCAACAACCGATACGCCTTTTTTCCAGTTAGGTGAAAGTAAATACGGCAAGCCTATTTTAGACCGTTCCATGAATTATGACGCATCACTCAAATCAGCGATGCGAGCCATTCTGATTTCTTTTGATTCAACCATCCGCTCCAACCTATCCGTCGGCATGCCTATCGATGTGTTGGTCTATCACAATGACAGCCTACAGATGCCACAAGGGTATCGCATTGATGAAAACGATGAATACTTTGCCAATATCCGCCAACACTGGTCAGATGGGCTGAGAAAAATTCTGAATGAACTTGAAGACTCACCGGTGAGCTATTGGCAATAGCAACTGTCATTCAGTTAAAAATCAACCATACGTCGGGCCATCTAGCAGGTTCTTCACTGTGTTCTCCGCTGTCCATTTATACCGCGTTTTTGGTTATACCGCGCTTTTGGTTATACCGTTTTTGGCATATATCGCTCTTGAGACATAATGCGCTACCGTATATATCCACCTGTCGTATGCAATTGCTTTGCTATAGTTCAATTGCCTTGCTATAGATAATGCAAATACCTTGGGTTTTTGGTAGGCGGTAATTTTGGTGGGTATGGTATGATGTGTTTTTTTATGATTGTTTGGTTTTTATGCTATGCAGCTAACTGATTTGGCACCTTGGGGTGAATCACTCAGAATCGCCGTAGAAGTCATCGGCACGATTGCTTTTGCCTTGTCAGGTATCTTGGCTGGCGTACGCAAACGTATGGATATGTTTGGGGTAGCGGTGCTGGGATTTTTATCGGCGTATGGGGGTGGTACGCTGCGTGATATTTTGCTAGAGCGGCGTCCATTTTTTTGGGTGTCCCAAGAGCTGATGTTATGGCTGGTGTTTGCGCTTTGTATTGTGGTGATGCTAGTCAATAGCCGCCGCCCGTTTCGTATCACGCCTGCGGCGATTCAATTGGCAGATGCGTTAGGGTTGGGCTTGTTTGTCGCCTCCGGGGTACAAGCGTCACTGGCAAGCGGTATGCCGATGGCGGTATCAGTCATCATGGGGATTATCACTGGGGTATTTGGCGGGGTGATGCGTGATATTGCCTGTGGTGAGATGCCCACCGCGTTTTTTGACCATCGTCCGTATGCCATGTGTGCCTTGGTTGGCGGCTGGGTGTATGCGATTTTGGCGGTTTACAGCTCGCTTGCCGCTTGGGTGATTATGTTCATCAGTACCGTCACTACCACAGGGCTGCGTATTGCCGCGCTGGCGTTTAATTATCGTTTACCCGGTTGGAAAAAAAGCGCCTCTTAACCGACAGATTGGGTAGCTAACAGATTTTCAGTCATCGGATGTGGCTTGGCTGTGCCAATCCGTTAATGAATTCAAGGCACTATCAAGCGACTAAATCAAGCGGCTAAATCAAGCAAATAATACCGATGCTCGCATTTGATGACGTCAAGCTGGTAAGTCAGATACGCATGATTGCCTGTTGGTATGATTGTTTGTTGGAATGCCAAGTGCTGCAGCCGCAAGATAATGACACAGCAAAATCTCGTTATATCATTATCTAAGCTTAGCGTATGCGGTTTTGGACAATAGTCGCTGTCGGTATCTAGATGGCTTACTTTTGCCAGATTGAAATAAATACTGCTTACACCAATCGCTCGACCGCTTTTTTCTTCCAAACAAATTGGTAGTACAAGCCTTGTAAGACGCTCATCACTATAAAGTTCGCCACATACGCCCACCAAATGCCCTGCAGTCCAAAATGACGACTGAGTAAAATCGCACTGGGAATCTCTACCAATAAGATACTGCCGATACTGATAAACATGGGCTGCCATACCATGCCCGTCGCGCGCATCATGCCACTAAAAATCATGCCACTGCTAAAAAAAAGCAAGCTCCATAACACAATGTGCAATAACTGCTGCGCCAGTACAATCACGCCTTCCACCGTGATAAACATCGCCATCAAATAACGGGAAAAAAGATACGCCAAAACAATCAACCCCCCAGTAATAATCAGATTGGTCATCATGGCAGTGCGAGTGACGCAGTTTAGGGCTGTCGCTTTACCTGCGCCAATTGCTTGCGAGGCATAAATTGATGCCGCTATCGCAATCGACATGGCAGGAAATTGCACATAGCTCAACACTTGGTTGACTGCGCCATAAGCTGCGGTGGCATTGGTACCAAAGCCATTGACCAGCCCAATAATCACCAAGCCAGATATCGCACCTGTCACCATCTGAAACGCGGTAGGCAACCCCAACCGAATCACTTTACGCGCGATGTCGGGTTGGATGCGTATATATTTGAGTAATTGAGTATCAATTTGTAAGGGGTGATTTTTGGCACGGGTATAAAAAAACAAAAACAGCAATACCAACAACTGTGACAATAAAGTCGCAATCGCAGGGGCTTGGATATCTAGCTTGGGTAACCCAAACCAACCTTGAATGAGCGCAGGCGTCACCACAATCCCAATCACAATGGAAATACCCACGGCAAACAGGGGCGTCACCGAATCGCCAACCCCGCGCAATAACGAAGTATAAGCGATAAATAAAAACAGTAGCGGACTTCCTGCTAACATCAATTTGGCATAACGGTTTGCCAAGCCTTGAATCTCAGCAGGGACACCCATCTGCACAATAATCAATTGACTGAGCAAGCTGCCCGCAATCGCAATCATTACCCCTAATATCAAAATAATTGCAAAGCTATTGCCGGTAATTCGTTTGACCAAATCCAACTCTTTGGCACCCCAAGCCTGCCCTACCAAAATCGATGAGCCTGAAGCGATACCGATGATAAACGCCATCAAAAAAAACAGCACTGGGGCAAACACCGATACGGCGGCAATTGCCTGCACCCCTAGCATCTGCCCAACAAAAATGGTATTAATCGTCCCTGACAGCGATTGCAAGATGTTGGTCAGCAGTAAAGGCAACAAGAAAAACAAAAACGGTCGCCATAGCGTGCCGACCGAACTAAAATCTGGAAGTTGTTGTGATTTTTTCATACCGTCAAATTTACTTAATGATAATTGCTTAATGATAATAATGATAACGATGGCTATTTTAATTATTTTTTTACTATCTGCCCGCTAGGTAAATTTTATACAATGTTAGATGTCAACCCAAAGCGTATAGAAAGGCCAAAAAATCTACCGACGCTGGCAAAATTTCGTTCATAGTAAACGATTGCTCAACAACATATCGCAATAAAATGTTAACTATCTTTCGTTATCACCGGTCATTTTACCGCTTACTTTAACAAAGATAACAAACGACACATATTCTCAAACTTTTATGGTCGATAACTCTGTTAAACTTTATCCTGTGCCTTGGTGCATATGTGCTTTGATGCATAGGTGGCGATAACCAGCCACTTTGATAATGACAGAATCAAAAAATTCACTAAAAAAGAGAACAATAATGACAACCGACAACCAAACCGATACCCAGCAATTTCGCAGTGAAAAAGATACCATGGGCGCCGTCAACGTCCCTATAGATGCCTACTGGGGCGCGCAGACCGAGCGTAGCCGCAATAACTTTAAAATCGGTGGTGAAACCTTACCACAGCCGCTGATTGAAGCCATGGCACTGGTCAAAAAAGCCGCCGCCATCACCAATGCCAAATTAGGGCGTATCAGTGATGACAAACGTGACCTTATCGTGCAGGCCGCCGATGAAATCATCAACGGGGCGCTGCGTGACCAATTTCCTTTGGTGGTTTGGCAGACAGGCTCTGGCACCCAGTCAAACATGAACATGAATGAAGTGCTTGCCAACCGCGCCAATGAACTTGTCGGTCAAAGCAAAGGTCGTTATCAGCCGATTCATCCCAATGACGATGTCAATCATGCCCAGTCTACCAACGACAGCTTTCCCACCGCGATTCGGGTAGCGGCGGCGCGTCAGATTGTCTATCTGCTTATCCCCACGGTGCAAAAACTGCGGGACACCTTAGCAAGCAAATCTGAGCAGTTTGCTGGCATTGTAAAAATCGGACGCACCCATCTGCAAGATGCCACCCCTTTGACGCTAGGACAAGAGTTTAGCGGCTATGTCAGTCAGTTAGATCATGCGCTCATTCGTCTGGATGCCGCGCTACAAGGTCTGTATGAACTGCCTTTAGGCGGTACGGCAGTCGGTACAGGACTCAATGCGCATCCTGACTATGCCGAGCAGGTCGCGCAAACCCTAGCTGCATTAACCGGTGTGCCTTTTGTCACCGCGCCCAATAAATTTGAAGCGTTAGCGGCCAGAGACGCTGAAGTTTTTGCCTCAGGTGCCCTAAAAACCTTGGCGGCAAGCCTCAATAAAATTGCCAATGATGTGCGCTGGCTGGCTTCAGGTCCTAGATGTGGGATTGGTGAGCTTAAAATCCCTGAAAATGAGCCAGGCTCCTCCATCATGCCAGGTAAAGTCAATCCGACCCAGTCTGAAGCTATGACGATGGTCGTCGCGCAAGTGATGGGTAACGATGTCACCATCAATATGGCGGGGGCGTCGGGTAATTTTGAACTCAATGTGTTTATGCCAGTTATCGGCTACAACCTACTACAATCGATTCGCTTACTTGCCGATACTTGTGACAGCTTCAATGACCATTGCGCGGTAGGCATCGAGCCTGTGACAGAAAAAATTGATTATTTCTTGCACAACTCATTGATGTTAGTCACCGCGCTCAATCGCCATGTCGGCTATGAAAATGCAGCAAAAATTGCCAAAACTGCTTATAAAGAAAATACAACCTTAAAACAAGTTGCCGTTGAACTCGGTTTATTGACTGACGCCCAATTTGATGAATGGGTCAAACCTGAAGCCATGACTAGTCCAAAGTAATGTGAAGATTAATGCAGCGTAATCGCACTTTTTAATCAATCAATTTTTATCAGCAAATTTTTAGCCAGATGACAGCCATCTGGCTAAAAGCTAATTTACGCAAGCTTTTGCTATTTACTAAATTGCTACTAGCTCTCTAATGCCTTTTTCTGGCATATCACCGCCCATGCCTTGGGCAATGACTTGTCCCCGTGCCATAACCGTATAGTTGTCGGCAAGTTCTTCGGCAAAATCATAAAACTGCTCGACCAAAATAATCGCCATATCGCCTTGGTCAGCCAAGCGACGAATCACCCGTCCGATATCTTTGATAATCGATGGCTGAATCCCTTCGGTCGGCTCGTCCAAAATCAGCACCCGTGGCTCAGAGGCTAGCGCCCTGGCTATCGCTAATTGTTGTTGTTGACCGCCTGACAAGTCACCGCCGCGGCGCTGGCTCATTTCATCGAGCACAGGAAAAATCTCGTACAAATGGCTCGGGACTTTCTTGGCTTTGCTGCCTTTAAACTTTGCCATGCCAATCAAGATATTTTCTTCTACGGTTAAAGTTGAGAAAATATCTCGCCCTTGTGGCACATACGCCATGCCTGCGCGCACGCGGTTTTCAGGCGATAATTTGCTGATGTCTTTGCCATCTAGCAAAATTTGACCCGATTTAATCGGTAAAACCCCCATCAGGCACTTTAACAGTGTGGTTTTACCCACGCCATTGCGACCGAGTACCACAGAACACTCACCCACAGGCGCGGTCAAACTGACATCGCGCAAAATATGACTACCGCCATAATATTGATTGATTGTTTTTACTTCTAACATCGCTATCCCCTATCGCCCTAGATATTTTTCAATGACATCGTCATTGGCTTGTACTTCAGCAAGTGTCCCTTCTGCCAAAATCGCCCCTTGCGCCAATACCGTCACTTGCTCGCTGATGGTGTCAATAAAGCTCATGTCATGCTCAACCACCACCAAGGTATGGTCTTTTTTGAGCTCCAAACATAGTTCGGCGGTGCGTTCGGTTTCGGCATCGGTCATGCCTGCGACTGGCTCATCGAGCAAAATCAGCTTGGGGCGCTGCATCAGTAGCATCCCAATCTCCAGCCATTGTTTTTGCTCGTGCGACAACAATCCTGCAGGTTTATTGATAAACTCACCCAAGCGAATCGTCGCTAAAGTCTGGTCGAGGGCATTTTGGGCATCCGGGTCAAGCTTGCTAAACAGGCTTTTTTTGACCCGCTTGTCTTTGGGTGCGGCAAGCAGTAGGTTCTCCATGACGGTAAAATTTTCAAACACCGTGGGTTTTTGAAATTTTCGCCCAATGCCAGCTTCGGCAATTTGCTCGGTGGTCATGCTGGCAAGATTGTGGGTTTGTCCAAAATACACTGACCCTTCCGTGGGGCGAGTTTTGCCGGTAATCACGTCCATCAGCGTGGTTTTACCGGCACCGTTAGGTCCGATGATACAACGCAGCTCGCCTTCTTTGATGTACAAGGATAAGTTGTTTAAGGCGCGGAATTTATCAAACCACACGCTGACATCTTCCATATATAGGGCAATGCCTTTGCTAAAATCCGCTTCTTGTGACTTTAGTCGTCCGTAGTTGCTCTCAGCAAAGTCATTGATATTATTATCGTTTGTATTCATAACAGACTCTTTGATGTGTTATTAATGGGGTGTTTATGGGGTATTAGTCATCGGGTACAATCAAACTAACTACTGGGTTGCAGGCGGTCAGCCTAACGCCGCTGCCGCCCCTGATGCCCATGCCGCCTAAGATTCTTTTTTTGTTTCTGTGTTTGTTTCAATGTTTGTTTGCATGGCTGTTTGCATATTTTTTACGCTTGGGGTGGCCGTTTTTTTGCCATGCGTGATTTTGTCCAATAGACCAATAATGCCTTTGGGTAAAAACAAGGTGACGACCACAAACAAACCGCCCAAAATCAATAGCCAAGCTTCGGGATATGCCACGGTAAAGTAAGTTTTCACCGCATTGACCACACCTGCGCCCAATATCGCCCCAATCAGCGTGCCGCGTCCACCTGTGGCAACCCAGACCGCCATTTCAATCGAGTTGACAGGGTTCATCTCACTGGGGTTGATAATGCCCACTTGTGGTACATACAACGCGCCAGCAATCCCTGCGATAATCGCCGATAACACCCATGCAGATAGCTTGTACCAAAGGGTACGGTAGCCAAGGTATTGCAAACGGTTTTCGCTATCACGCACGGCGCCCAGTACGCGACCATACGGCTTGTGCATCAAATAACGTAAGCCAAGGTAGGCAAGCATCAGCACGAATGCTGTGGCAAAACATAGCAAGGTGCGCGTCATGGGAGCAGCGATGTCCATGCCCAAAATGGTTTTAAACCCGGTAAAACCGTTGTTACCGCCAAACCCAGTTTCGTTACGGAAAAATAAGAGTGATGCGGCAAACACCATGGCTTGGGTGATAATCGAAAAGTACACGTCTTTGATTTTTGAACGAAAAGCAAAAAACCCAAATATAAAAGCCACCACTGCCGGCACCAGCACGACCAATATCACCGCCCAAGCAAAGTTGTCTGTCCCTGCCCAAAACCAAGGCATTTTATCCCAGCTCAAAAACCGCATAAACTCCGGCAAGCTGTTGCCTGATGCTTGGCGCATCAGATACATACCCATCGCATACCCGCCAAGGGCAAAGTACAAGCCATGCCCAAGGCTCAAAATCCCCGCATAGCCCCATACCAAATCCAGTGCCAAAGCAACCATCGCCTCTAACTTTTGATTGCCACTATCGGCTGATTGTAGCAACAGGGTGTTGATTTGGTCAGCGGTGGCGGTTTTGAGATCCGTGGTACTTTGGCGAACCGCTATCGCCCCTGCCAACAGGATCAGCACCAAGAACAACAATACTACAATGAGCGCCGCGCCGCGTTGATGAGATGGCAAATTATGCGCCTTGTTTATTGGACGGATAAGCGCGGATTGCGTGCTGATCGATAAGATTGGATTGCGCATTGGCTGAATTAAAGGTGAAAGCAAAACCTGAATAACGCACCTCGACTGGGAAAATTTCGCTTAAAAATGCCGGTAGTGTACCGTCATTGACGGATAATAAGAGCGAGAACACCAGTTGAATCAACACAATCGTTAAAAACCCACCCAGGCTTAGCATATGAAACAAAGGCACTGTCAACGCGATAAACAATACAGATGCGATAATCAGCATGGTTTTCCGACCGTATTTATCGCCAATATGTCCCCAAAAAATATCCCCAAACGGACGGACAATAAAGGATAGCGCAAAAATTGCATAAGTTGACATCAATGCGACGGTTGCATCGGTTTTAGCAAAAAATACGCTAGCGATGACAGTGGCAAAATAGCCATACGATGCGTAATCAAACCACTCGACAAAGTTACCAATAAAACTGGCTTTGGCGGCTTTTTTGAGTAACACAGGATCTTTAACATACGGCTCGGCAGCTGGTTGTTGCATTGCTACGGCAGTGGGTGAAAGTGCAAAAGTTGTCATTTAGTTTCCCCTTGGTTGGTAGTAAGTCATGCTAAAGTAAGCTAACTGATAATGTTATGCGCAGGACCATAGGCGAAGCCTGTGATATTGTCAGCGCCTGTTTCAGTTAAAACCAAAATATCATGTTCACGATAACCGCCTGCCCCTGCCATACTCCTCACTGCTCGTCATGAGCAATACTGTAATTATTGGGTTTGGTATAATATGTCAGCCAAAAACGTAGCGAGGCGATTGAGACATTCCAATCGGGGCAAGTGCCTGTATTTTTGATTAGCCTAAAAGCAGGCGGCGTGAGACTAAACCTGACCGCCGCCGACACGGTGATTCATTATAACCCTTGGTGGAACCCTGCCGCCAAACTTGCTCAATCTATTGTAAGCACCGACCATGAAGGCAATATCAAGCTGAGTGAAGATGAGTGGCTAGGGTTGTTTGAACTGTCCCGGGATTGTCGGAGACCTAAAACTCTGAGACAATACCCTTATGAAAAGCAAACAATACCCAACAGAAGTTAAGACACGAGCTGTCGAATTATTGATTGAATCACAAAAAGATTATCCCTCACTGTGGGCGGCCATCCAAGCCATCGCACCTGAGCAGCATGCTGCGCAAGGGCTGCACGCCCGAAACCCTACGCTCATGGCATCAAAAGCACCTAGCTAAGCAAAATCCTGTGACCGTTAGCACTGAAAGCCAAGCGGCTCGTATCGCTGAGCTTGAGCGAGAAATCAGAGAACTCA
>BMPS01000011.1 GCA_014647715.1 Streptomyces cinereus | reverse complement strand
TGCTGACGATAATAGCTTGGATCCAATGCGCCAATGGTAGTGTGGTTCGCCCATGTGAGAGTAGGTCATCGTCAGCTCCCTATTCCAAACACCCCCCTTGCTGATGTAAGAGGGGTTTTTGTATTGTACTTTTCAAGACGTTTTATATAGGGTACTGTCGGAGACAGAAAACCCTGAGACACTACCCTTATAAAAAACAAACAACAAAACAGAAGTGTCGTAAAATTCGGTATAAAAGTAAGAAGGATAGCATGTCAAAGCTTGTACGATGTATCGTTAAATTCTTTATAAAATAGAAAAAGTGTGGCAACTACCACACTTCTAAGAATAAATAAAATACAAGTTTCTTGGCGATTATTTTGATAAATCTATCGCATAATCTGCCAAGCCTTTATTTGAACCGTCGTCATTATTTACGACGCTAATATTGGTTAATCCTGCTTTTTGGGCAAAGTCAATTTTGTTTGCACTCGATTTAAAGGTTACAAGACCCGCTGTTTTTACTTTGACAAACCGCCAGCTACGACTGCTACCATTACTGGTTAATGATAAATTCTTAGCCGCTTTGATGTAGTTAATCAGCACATCACGATTGGCATCAGGTGATTCAACTAAATTGGTACCATTGATGCTGTAGTATTCCTTTAGACCTGATGCACGATAGTTATTGGTTGCGATGATAAATGGCGCGTTGTCTTCAATCGGCTTGCCTTTGTAGGTTAAGTTTTGGATACGGCTACCGATAGGTTTAGTCACATCAATCTCATATTGCACATCGGCTGAGGTAAACATATCAAAGTTATACCCAGGAAAAGTGCTGATTAACGATTGTGGTGTGGTAAGGCTTGGGTTTATTTGATTAAAGCGTTTGGCGGAATTCTCTAGCCATTTTTTGATGTCACTGCCTTGTATTTTTACTGCAAACACGGTATTTGGATACAGGTATAAATCAGCCGCATTGTTAATGGCGATATTGCCTTGCGCAATATCCGTATAATCTGAACCCCCTGCAAATCCGCTTTTAAATGGGGCACTCACCGATAAGACAGGGACATCTTTATATTGTGGCAAATTGGCGTTAATGTAATCGCTGATATAATTGGCTTGGGCTTGGTTGACCACTTGAATCGCTGACACATCACCCACATCAGCAAAGTAAGAAGTCATTGAGAAATCGGATGTACCGATTGGCGTTTTGACATAATTAATAGTGGCATTATGTTCTGCCTGAATTAATTGAGCCACTCGCGGGTTAGCTGCTACAAAAGTTTTATCAGCATTTTGGATAGTACGCACTTCTACTTTGGTATTGTTTTTATTGACGACCCATTTCTTGCCATCAAAGGTTAGATTCAGTTTGATGACGCCTAACCCCTTACCCCAAAAGCTTGGCATGACAGCAGGTACGTTGTTTAATAAGCCATTAACTTTATCAATACCTGCCTGGTCTAAGCGGGTGTCTTTGCTACTAGCATCAGGAAACACTTGATGTGTGTGTCCCATCAAAATCGCATCAATACCTGCCACTTGCGATAGATGCCAACTGGCGTTTTCCATTGTTGGGCTGTATGGGGATGTATCAATACCACCATGTGACAAGGCGATAATGACATCTGCACCTTCAGTTTTCATTTGTGGCACATATTTTTCTGCCATTTCTTTCGCACCGGCGGTGGTGACTTTGCCGTCTAGCCATTTTTTGTCCCATTGCATAATACCGGGTGTGGTAAATCCAATGATACCAATTTTTAGCGGTACGGTAACTGTCTTACCATCTGGTGTGGTTGCCGTAAAGGTTTTGGTAATGATTTTATAAGGCTTAAACAGTGGCTGATTATTGCGAGAACTAATGACATTGGATAAAACCAATGGAAAGTCAGGTCCTTTACAAGCACTGGCACTTGCGGTTATGCCATCAACATTAAACTGACTGCCTGTAATTTGATTAAGATAGTTCAAACCATAGTTAAATTCATGGTTACCAATCGTACCTGCATCGTATTTTAGGTCATTCATAACCTTATAAATGCCCAGTGTTTCGTCACATTTGACAGGGTTCACCGTTGCTTGATAGTCACCTAAAGCACTACCTTGAATGGTATCACCATTATCTAGCAAGATATTATTGGCAGATTCACTACGAGCGTTATTGATAAGCGTTGCAGTTCGCTCAAGCCCAAAACTTTTGTCTTCTGTCAACTTGTAATAATCATAACTCATGACATTATTATGCAAATCTGACGTTTCAAGAATAGTAAAGTTAAGGTTCGTATTGGTAGCGATTTGCTGTGGTTTAGGGTCATTACTATCATTATCATTGTTATTACAAGCAACAAGTGACATGCTTGCTACAATCATGGATGTGGTGAGACAAATGCGCTTGATTTGGATATTTTTATAATGATGGTTTTTATAGTTCATGATAGCTCACTAAATTAGGCTCAAATAAGAGCGTTGATAAATTTGTGAAATATCATAGAAAGGTTGCGTGACAAAATGATGAATAGCTAGGGGTTCATAAAATTCGCTGCCTTCCGTCAAGGGACCCTGCAAACACCCAATTGTTACGACCAAGCACCCAAAGACGCATTTGAGAGTCTGCCCAATTCTGGAATAACCCTTAGTTTGCTCGCCAATACACTTTAAGTACGCTATTATCGCGACTTAACTGTAATAACTCATCCAATAACGAACGCAGTTTTTTCGTTGTTGTCGCTTCAAGACCACCCCAGATGTGGTCAATTTTGTGAGGATGTTGTTGTAAAAAATCTTGTAGGGTCGTAAAAATCTGCGTATGAGGCAGTTGGTTATCATTCGCCACAATTGGCAACACCGTTGCAGGGTACTGGGCTAAAACGTTTTCTAAATAAGCCAAATCTAGCGGGCTTTGCAAGAAGGTAAGTACAATCGGCGGTGTTGTCTGCTCGGTCATTTGCCACTGCTCTAACAGTCTGGCTACGGTCGGTAGTGAAGTTTCATCAGCGATTAATAGACTTTGTCCCTGTGGCTGATTAACATCGAGATGATCGATTTTTTCGGGGAATTCTCGCTCACTGGTAAAAATATCGCCTGTTTTTAACGATTTTACCCAAGTTTCGCCAAGACTGATTTCGCCGTTTTTTTCTCCATGACAATAGATATCTATCCAAGCCAGGTTTTGCGTTTCACCATTTTCATCCACAGTTTGCCATGCCTTGCGAAGCGTATAATAGCGGTAGGGGCGGGGGTGTTTTTTTAGGTCGGTGTCGGGCAGTTTGACATCAAACAAAAACGCATAACCTGCCGGTAAATCGGATAAATCGCTATCGGTTTGCACTGTCAAACGATACATATGGTGACTGACCGCTTCAACGGTTTGCAGACAAAATTGACGCTGCTTGATGTCAATGGTTTTTTTACCTTGTTTGCGGTCACTGCGCTGCAATAAGGCGACATACTGGTCGTTAAATTTTTCAAGGGTTTGGGTCGGCTCACTAAATGCCAAAAGCTGATTGTCTAAGTGCGGCTCGCTTTGCGCAAATTGCAAATCCAACAGTAAGCCTTGTTGATAGATTTGGCGCAAGGTCACATTTTGCAAGGTTTTTTGCTGAACCTTGGTTAAGTTTAGCAAGCCTAATGCCATGTGCTTCATATCATCGCTGTGGTCTTCGTTGATGTGATCGATGATATCGGCAATTTCGGGGTCATCAAATAAAGTCAGATTTTCTGGGTGCATAGAAGGTAATTTTTGTTAGGGCGATAAGGAAAGGACTTGGCATCACAAGTCCTTTGTTTAGATTTATGAATATGATTAAAACTTCGCGGTTAAACTAACACTGGCTTGTCGCTCTGCACCCATCCAGCAATTATTGCGGTTATAACAACTACCCACGTAAGTTTTGTCAAACAAGTTACTGACAGTCAAGCCCACATCGAACGTGGGGTTAATTTGATAACTACCAGCCAAATCGACCAAGGTGACGCTTGGCAAAGTATCTGAGTTTTCTCTATCAATCTGCATCCCAGCGATGTGCCGCACACCCACTTGCACCGCGGTTTTGGCGTTGGGTTTCATACTTGCCCACAGTGTGGCGTTGTGCTTGGCAATTTGTTGCGGGGTATTGCCAACCAGCTGGGGGTTAAACTCATCCTTGGTGATTTCGGCATCGACATAACCATAGCCGACACCCACATTGAGCCAATCGTTGAAACGATGATCGGCAGAAATTTCAAAACCTTTTGACGTGGTTTCACCTGTTTGGGTTTGTTTGGTCCAGTCGATAGCAGTGACCGTGTCATTTTTGCGCGTGATATCGTAGGCAGACAGCGTGGCTTTGGTGGCTTTATCTGGCGAGTTGTATTTTATGCCGACTTCAACTTGGTTGGCGGTGGTGGGTTTAAAGGCTTCACCTGTAATATAGTTGACACCTAACACGGGTTGAAATGACTGAGCGTAGCTGACATAGGGGGCAAACCCATTGTCAAGTTGATACAGGGCTGACAATCGGCCGGATGTTTGGTTGGCTTCGTTGACGGTGGTTTTTGCATCGCTACCTGTGGCAGTGGTTTTGGTGGTGCTTTTATAGTCATCATGGCGCAAACCTGCGACTACAGTAAGCTTGTTCCATTGCATTTCATCTTGTAGATAAACGCCGAATTGACTTTGCTCAATATCATCGGTTTGTTGATAGCCTGTCAAACTAAGGGCAGTTTTGCTAAATAAATCATAATCAGGATCGCTTAAATCGATGATGGGTATGTCATTGTACATGGCGTCTGCATACTTAGCGGTGCTATCAGTTTTTTGATAGTCCACACCCAATAATAAATTATGCGAGGTATTATCGGTAATCAGATTATAAGCCAATTGGTTATCGGTTGCCCAGTTGGTCATTTTTTCATCGGTCGTGTAGGCGGTGCGTATCAGCTGGCTGTCTGAGCCCTCGCTAAAGCCTTGATGGTAGGTGTTTTTTTGTTGGGCATCGGCATCGGTGTAACGCAAGGTATGTTTAAAGGTTAACAAATCATTGATTTTCCAGTTGATGGTCTCGCTTGGCATGAATACTTTTTTACTAAAATCATTCCATTTATCGCCGGCGTAGGCATCCGCGTCTAACTTACCATAACTGGCTTTATACACTGTGCCAACGCTTGGTAGTGGGGTAGAAGGGACTTGATGAGGGTCATCTTGATAATACAAATTGGCAAGCACCGAGATATTTTTGCTCGGTTTGTATTCGATAGAGGGATTAATTAGCACCCGTTTTTCTTCGGTCGTTTGCATTTGTCCGTCTTTTTCACGGGCTAATGCCACCATCCGATAATTGGTGGTATCGTTAATAGGACCTGTGCTGTCAATGGCGATTTCTTTAAGATTATTGGTGCCTGCCCGTAGTCTGATTTCGTTTTCGGGGGTGTTTTTTGGGGTCTTGGCGATTTGATTCACCATGCCGCCCGGCTCATTATAGCCGTACAGCGACGAAGCAGGTCCCTTGAGTACTTCCACGGCTTCGGTGGCATAGGCATCCACTTGGGGCATTAAATTCCAAGTTCCATCATACGGCAGACGCATCCCGTCATAAAAGTTAGAATAATTCTTAAAACCACGCAGGGTGTATTCATCAAAAATACCAACAGTCCCACGACTTTCACTACTGACACCTGGCTCATAACGCAGCGCACTCGCGACACTGTCTGCTTGGCGTTGCTGCAATGTCTCTTGCTCGATACGAGAATAACTCATGGGGGTTTTTTCGGGGTCAAGGGCGGTCTTGGTAGCGGTGGTGCGGTAAGCATCACTACGAATGACCAAGGTATCTAATGTGGTTTCAGGTGCTTCTTCGCTATTGGCTGCAACGTCTGCCAGCACTTGACTGGTAAAAACATGGCTGATACCTACTGCTAAACACGCCCGTATTGCTACTGATAAAAAAGATAAACGCATAGGTGACCCCGCCACAATAAATAATTACAGAAATTTACAGTATGGTAAAATTAATGAAAATAATAACAATAATTATTCTCATTTTCAATTATATTTAATCAGCTGTTACGAGGTTTTAGCGCAGATCATATAGATTCTTAATGCTTACCAATCACTGTAATGGCATCTAGACTGGCTTTTTCGCGTTGCAAACCGGTCAGCTCGCTGAGTTCGCCATTTTTCATCATCAACAATCTATCTGCCTTTTCAAAATAGCTGTCATCATGACTAATAATAAAAAGCGTTTTGCCCATTTTTTGCAACATGGGAATAATAGTGTGATAAAACACACGGCGATAGGCAGGGTCTTGGTCAGCAGCCCACTCATCAAGCAATAAAATAGACTTTTCTTCGGCGACAGCAAGCAGCATGGCAAGGCGTTTGCGCTGCCCTTGCGAAAGCTCAGTAGCGCTCAGTTGGTTATCGGTGACGCTGACTTTTTCTTTGATGGCTAAGATATCAAGCCAATTGTCGATTAACTCAGCATTGGGCGTATTTTGCGCGCTTCCCATTACAGTGTTAAACAGATAAAAATCGCTATAAATCGCTGAAAATGACTGGCGATAATGGGGGTAATGTTCTGAGGCGACAGGCTGATTATCGATAAAAATACCGGAATTTTCCGCAAATTTAGGCTGATATAACCCTGTGATAAGCTTGGCAAGTGTAGATTTTCCGCTACCATTGGCGCCAATTAAGAACACCACTTCGCCCCGTTTTAAGGTAAAGTTGATATGCTTTAAGCCAAAATTTGAACTATTTTCATAGTGATAATTTATATTTTTAAAAGTAATGACTTGCCAATTTGGGGTTAAAATTTGGTTATCAAAATTTGGGCTATAGTCGGCAAGCTGTAATGACTGTATTTTTTCCAAGGCAACTTTAGCCGTTTGCACGGTGGGAAATGCCCCAATCGCCATCAGTAGAGGCGACTGGATAAATAATACGGTGAGGGCAAACGTAGTAGCGGTGGCGGTATCTACCCAATGATAAATATTGGCTAAGGCATAAATCACCCCAATTACGGCAAACATCATAATATTTGACCAGCTTACAGCTGACAGATGAAAAGTATCGGCTTTGACAATATGGTTGAAATAGTCGCTTGCGTGGCGTTGATAATCATTGGTAAATAGACGTCTGGCACGTTCACGATTTAAGGCAAGTTCTTTTCGTCCATCAATCACTGCTTGATAATCTTGATACAGTGCATCATTGATTTCTCGTAATGTGGCTAAATGGGCATACACATGGCCCACGAGTTTACTGCTGATAAAAATGGTCAGCGTAATACACCCCATGACCACAAGCAGCATTGGCACGGATAAAAACCCCAAATAAACCGCGGTCGCTGTGCAGATAATCACCCCTTGCACCAGCTCAGGCAAGCGTACAAACGCCAAGGTAATCGACTGCACATCGGTAGTTAAGCTGGCTAACAGCTTGGCACTACCGATTTTCTCGATTTGGGCGATTGAAGTGTCTAAGATACGTTTTATCAGTTGCGAACGTAACTCAAACACAAAGCGATGTCCCAACTTAGTCAAGGCAAGCTGTGACATAAACGTTGTCGCTAATAAACCCATAATCGCTACCAAAAATACCGCTAATATTTGCCAACTGCCTAAGAGGGGATTATCAGTGCCGACTGCTGCGATTAAAAAACGGTTAATAAAGGCGATAATAGCGACATTCACCAAGGCATTAAGCAGATTGAGCAAGATGACTTTGATAAAGGCAAAGCGGTGCTGTTGCCAGATAAGGGTCATAAGGGGCATGGTAGTGGGGAACATGTCTTTCCTGTT
The DNA here is from genome assembly GCA_014647715.1 of Streptomyces cinereus. Classification (GTDB taxonomy): domain Bacteria; phylum Pseudomonadota; class Gammaproteobacteria; order Pseudomonadales; family Moraxellaceae; genus Faucicola; species Faucicola cinerea. The sequence continues at coordinate 62,779 of BMPS01000011.1, read as the reverse complement.
TAGCTTTTATTTTTTAGGCAGTCTCAAATAAAAATCGGACAAAGCAAGCTTCATCCGATGGCAAACGTTAACAATGTGTCAAATTAAAAATCAAAGGTCGCTGACAGCTTCAATGTGCGTGGCTCACCTAAGGTAAGATAGCCTGCACCGTTGTCACCTGCGGTATTTTCATAACCGCCTACCGATGACCAGTAGTCTTTATCGGTGACGTTAGCAATCACCCCTTTGAGCGTGACTGCTTTACCAGCAAGTTGGGTTTTATATCTTGCGCCCAAATCCACAGTAGTGTAGCCATCGACTGTTAGGGTGTTGGCATCATTGGCGTAACGTTTGCCGGTATGGATGACATCGCCTGTTAAGGTTAAGCCATCTACTTGTGGTAAATCATATTCTAGCCCTAGGTTCAACAGGTGTTTTGCCGCACCGATAACTTGCTTACCTTCAGTGGCATCGCTACCGGTGTCTTTTTGTTGGGTATCAAGGAAAGTCACGCCGCCTAGCACTCGCATATTGGCGGTGGGTTGTCCATATACATTGAGCTCAATGCCTTTATGTTGGTTTTTGCCGTGCGCTTCAAAGGTGGTATCAACGGTAGTATAACGCGGCTTGTTGGTTTGAAAAGCGGTGAGACCTGCACCGATAACGCCGCGGTCGTATTTCACGCCGATTTCGCTTTGTTTGGTGACGTACGGTGACATGGCTTGACCTGCATTGGTCAGCTCAGTTGTTACGCCATCGATGGTGGTGGTGAGAGGGGCAGTTTCGCCTTTACTAAGGCTTTGCATATAGTTAGCAAAGACCGACCATTCATCGGTTGGGCGATATAATAGGGCAAACGCAGGCGTGGTTTTACTTTCTTTATATTTGCCATTACTGGCTTGGGTGGTGGGGTCAAAACTTTCATCTTCAATGGTTTGGTGTCTTGCCCCCAAGGTCATTTGAAGTTTATCATCCATGAAGGCTAGGGTGTCTGCCAATGCCACACTGGTGAGGGTGGTTTCGCCTGTCTTGGTAGGATGGTTGATATCGCCACCTGTTAGCGCCGCTGCTGACCAGCTGGGTTTGGCATACGAGGTTGGGTGATACAAATTGGTCGTCAGCGTGTTTTGCCAGTCAAATTGGTAAGGTGCTTTTGTCTGTGCTTTATAGATATTGGCAGACACTACCCAGTTATGGTTGATTTTGCCTGAGGTGAGTTTGCCACGGATACCGATTTCGCCTGTGTTGATGTCGTCCTCACGGGCATTGTCAAAGCGGTAGGTGGTGCCATCACCATTTAGATTGGTGACCGTCAAATTAGCAAGCGAGTTTTCTTCCTCGCCATGACGAAAGCCATACGCGCCATACGCAGTCAAATTTGGGCTAAGGTCATATTCAGCGCGTAATGTACCAAACACATCTTTTTCATTTGAGTAACTCCACGGTTGTGACCAGTTGCTTTTGGCGTCAGCGGCCTTGGGTACACGGGTCAAACCTGACAAGGTGACATTGGTGCGTGTTTTTTGCAGTTCGTTATTTTGATAGCCCAAATCTGCCGATAACCGCATGTTATCTTGGCGATAATCTAAGCCCAAACCGACCAAACCCAATTTGGCTTTTTCATCATCGACTGCTGTACCGCCGTCTTGATAGGCGACATTGGCACGCACACCGTACGCTTGATTTGCGCCAAACCGTTGTCCCACGTCTAGGGCAATTTTACCATTTTCGGCATTTTCGCTGCTGATAGTGACTTTACGAATCGGCGTTTGAGCGGCACGCTTTGGCAGCAAATTGACTGTGCCCCCTTTATTACTACCCCCGGGTGCCATGCCATTTAGGAAGGTGCTAGCGCCACGTTGTACTTCGACCCGCTCAAATAGCTCACTTGCGATAAATTGACGAGGCATAATGCCGTATAAGCCATTCATCATGGTATCGTCAGAGTTGGTGACAAATCCGCGAATCAGATAAGCTTCTTGAAAGTTACCAAAGCCACGAGCCACACGCACCGTTGAATCTTTTTTTAGGATATCCCCAACAGAATCCGCTTGTTTATTTAAAATAAAGTCATTGGTATAGGCGGTGGTCGAAAAAGGCGTTTCCATAGTCGATTTATTACCCAACATACCGATACGGCTACCGGTGGCGACTTGTCCACCTTGATAGGCGGGCGGCAAACCAGTTTTTGACGCATCCGCACTTGCAGTCACCACGATTTCATCGAGTAAGGTTTCTGTGGCAGCATCCGTGGTATTGGATTCTTCTGCCATCGCCGCGGTTGATAATAAGCCAATCGTACTCGCTGCCAAAGACGAACGCACGGCTAAAGATAATAGGGATAAACGCATATTCAATCACTCAAAAGACAATAGATAAAACATTTTTGCGAATGATAACAATTATTATTTCTATTTACAATAAGTAATGATAGCGTAACCAAAGAAGTTATGTTTTTAATTTTTCATACCTTTCATCAACCATAAAAAATATAAGCCGCCTACGATGGAAGCGATTGTACCCGCAGGTATTTCATAGGGAAAAATCGCATAACGTCCCACCCAATCAGCAATCAACATCAGTCCTGCGCCCAGTAGCGCTGATAAGGCTAATTGGTGAGGTAACTGCGCCGCCCCAAGTGTCTTGGCTAAATGCGGCGTCATCAATCCAATAAAACTTAGCGGTCCAACCGCCAATGTCGAAACAGTGCTTAACACTGCTACAAGACTAAAAATCAGTATTTCGCTACGTTTTACTGATACGCCCAAACTGCGAGCCATCGTTTCATCTAGGCTAATCACCCTAAGCGGCTTTAGTAGCAAAAAACTGAGCAAAAATAACACTGTACCAATGACCATTAATGCCCACGCCGTCACAGGATAAGCATGATATGTTGTACCCGATAGCCAATTGAGCATCGCTTGTAAGCGAGGGTCGCCTGACAGTTTGATTAAGGTTAAAATACCACCCATCAATGCAGAAATCGCCACACCCACGAGTAACAAATAGCTTGAGGATAGCCGACGAGCAAGCCACAAAACCAACAGTAACACCAAACCCGCACCTAACAGTCCGCCCAATAACGGCAATCCCAATGCCCAAACAGAATCGGTTGCCAGTCCCAGTGTGCCTAATATCACTGGACTGAACACGAACACCAATACCACCCCCAATGCTGCACCTGAACTGATGCCCATCACTTCAGGACTTGCCATCGGATTGCGCGTCAAGTTTTGTAATAGCACCCCTGCCGTAGCCAGCATCAGACCTGTTGCCATTGCTGATAGCGTACGCGGCAGGCGAAAACTCTCGATAAAACTTGCCTCTGTATGCCACCCAAAACTGCCCATCGCATCAGGGGAAATATGTAATACGCCTACCATCATAAGCAGTAACAACCCAACCGCAACCGCCCAAAAACCGCCACCAAAATATCGGCGTTTGCCGACCAACAGGCTAGGGCTTTGTTCGGCAATCATGGGCTGTTTACTTTGTCGAATGACCAACCAAATAATCAACCCGGCACCTAATATTCCTGTGACCGACCCCACAGGCAGCGTTATATTAAGTAATGGTTTAAACCAAGGTGACAGCAGCGTCACAATGTTATTGGTCAGCCACAACAGCATCGCCCCAAAGGCAAATCCTGCTATTAGGCGTTGCCCAATCGGGCGAATCGCTACTACATTAACGACACTTGCCGCAGCCAAACCGACAAAACTTAAAACGCCCACGCGGCTTACCACGCTTGCCGTGACTACTGCAACAAGGGTTACTACCAGCATACGCACGGCAGCCACAGGCACGCCCAAGGCTTTGGCTTGGCGTTCATCAAGGCTCATGATGGTTAAAGGTTTGACCAAAAATAACAAGATAACGGGCAGGACTAGGCTTATTAGCACAAAAAACTGGCTATTTTGCCAACTGGTTTGGGTTAAGTTACCGCTTTCCCATGCCATAACGCCCATAACCCTTTCTGAGAAAAAAATCATCAACAGTGAGGATATAGCAGAAAACAAAATATTGACCACCAAACCACCCAAAATGAGCACCACAGGATTCATACGACTGTTGGCAGCAATTGCAAACACCAAGCCCATACTCAGCAATGCGCCAATAAATGCCACCCAAAAGCTACCATACAAGCCAAAATTGGGAAAAAACAGCGTCACAATTAATAAAGCCAATTGTGCCCCTGTCCCTACCGCAAGGGTACTATCTGAAGCAAGGGTATTTTTGACCAATTGCTGTAGCAAGACACTGACTACGCCCAGTAATCCCCCGGCAAATATCGTCACTAACATAGTCGGCAAAATTTGTAACTGCGCCACCATTTGCGCTAAGGTTAGCGACTGTGAACGGGCAAATAATAACCCCAATGAATCATGCCAAGTGGTTTTAAGGACTAAAGCCGTGGTCATTAAAACCAGCGACAATAAGCCACTAAAAAGCCAAAGGGCAGGGGCATTCAAGGGTTTGGTAATTCGCTGGTTATCTCGCTGGTTATGTTGTAGCCTAGTTTTATTACCCATTCGCCTTGCCCCCTAACCAATGAGCCTGATTTAATCGCTCGCCAAATACCACCATAGAAGACACGCCGCCATACAGCCAAATCGGCGGTAAGACTGCCATACAGCGGCTATTGTTAGCCGTTGCGCCATAGCCTAGACGCTGCCACAGCAAATTTTTGGCTAATTCTTGACGTAGCATAGGACTAAACGGCTCAACCACTACCAAACAGGTATCATCATCAAGTTTTGCCAAATCACTCAATGCCAGCGAATTAAATCCCCAAAGATTGCCTTTACCCATCTGATCTTCAAGGGTAATCAAATTTAACCCCATCACCTCAAAGGTCGGTCGAAACAGGCTATTGTTGGTATAAATCCGCAAATTATTGCTATCGGCAAACTGCACCACCGCAATTTTTTTGATGTGGGGATACTTTTGGCGAAATGTCGCACCAAGCTCGCCAAGCTGTTTTTTTGACTGGGTTAAAAATTGCTGGGCGCGCTGCGGCTGATGAATAATTTCACCCAGCTGAAGAGTCGGTTCAGCATAATCCTGCCAAGTCGCTACCGCGTTTTTTGACATAAAACTCACCGACTTATGGGGTGTGTTGCCGTAAGCAGGTCTTAGATGGGCATAAAAATCATTATCAATAATCACAATATTGTTAGAAGATGAGGTGAGTTGGGCAAGCCGTTCAAAGTTTGGGGTGAATCGCTCGCCAATATCGATGATATCGCTTGGCAGCGAGGGTGTACCCACCCATTCACGGTAGCTTTTGGTATCGCCTGTGGCAATCGGTGGATAGTCTAGGGCGGTGAGGGTCGAAGCCACCGCCCAATCAGGGGTGATGACTTTGACGCTGTGAGCCTCTGCGGGCGGCGCTTCAAGATTTAAATCCCGCTGAGGCTGGCAAGCTGTCAAAAAAAACCAAACAATCAACAAGCAACAAGCCCTCATCACACCACCGCCACTTTATTTCCGGTGACTGGGTGACTTAATAAATGCAAATTGATACCAAAAATCTGGTCAAGCACTTGCGGTTGCATGGTACTGGCGATATCACCTACATGACAAAGCTTGCCATTTTTTAACGCAATAAACTCATCACAAAACTGTGCCGCAAGATTAATATCATGAATAATAATCACAATTGCCTTGTTTTTCTGCCGTGCCAAATCACGAATGAGACGCAGTATTTCAACTTGATAGACGATATCGAGCGGGGCAAGTGGTTCATCAAGTAGCAAGTAGGGCGTATCTTGGGCGATACACATGGCAAGCCACGCCCTAGCGCGCTCCCCTCCGGATAGCGTTGCCACTGATTGCTCGGCAAACGGCATGACTTGGGTCAGCGACATTGCTTCGCGCACCTTAATATGGTCTTGTGGCGTAGGCTTTTGTAGCCATTTTTGATAAGGGTATCGCCCTAACATCACCAGTTCGGCAACGGTAAATTGACTGGCATCAGGCAATTTTTGCGGTAAATAGGCGACTTGTTGGGCGAAGGTTTTTGGCGGTAAATCAAAGATTGATTTGTCAGCAAAATCCTGTAATAAAATCTGTCCGCTAGTGGGGGTGGTTTCCCCTGCTAAAGCTTTAATTAAGGTCGATTTGCCCGAACCGTTATGCCCAATTAAGGCATAGATTTTTCCCTTCTCAATGGTGACATTGATGTTGTGTAAAAGGGTTTTTTGTTGGCGCATGACGGTAAGCGATTGGGTGGTTAGCATGAGTTGACCAGGGTAAAAGTTTAAAATAGCAAATCATAGCATTGATGATAATAATTATCATTAATTTTTATAAATAAGAATTAATATCATTTAAGATATTGATAACGATTCTCATTCACACTATAATACAGCGATTTTAAGACTTTTCCTAAACATACAGCCCTATAACTATGCCTATCCAACGTCACGCTAACTTTAGTCAAGCCCATTTCTCAAACGATATTAGCAGCATATTCGATAAAAAGTCGGGCACGTTGGCACTGATTGGCGTATTGAGCTTACACGGTATCGTAGCGATTAGCTTGGCAAATATGGCAACGCCTGATATCAAACCACCGAACGTCACGCCACCGTTAGAAATTAGCTTTATCGCGCCACCACCTGCGCCAACCAAGCCTAAAGAGATGACGGTAACAGCCGAGCCACAACCAATAAAACAACTACCCAAACCCGTCGAAAAGCCAAAAGAAAAGCCCATAGAAAAAGTGGAAGAAAAGCCAAAAGAAAAGCCTATACAAAAACCCATCAGCAAGCCTATTGAGAAAACGGTCGAAAAACCGATGGCTAAAAAACCTGTAGAACAACCGATTAAACCATTACCCGAACCGTCGAAACCAGCAGAAAAAACTATCGTCAAGCCGCCACAGGTTGACCAAAACATTGTCATGGCAAGGCAACTAGCCCTCGCCAATGAGCGAGCCGAACAAGCGCAAAAACAACAACTTGAACGCCAGCAAGCACTCGTCAGACAGCAAGAATTAGAAAGACAACAAGAATTGGAACGCCAACAAGCGCTTGCACGGCAAAAAGCGTTGGAAAACCAATTAATTGAACAACAAGAGCGTGAGCGCAAACAAGCAGAAATAGATCGTCAAAAAGCGCTAGCTGATGCCAAAGCCAGACAAGCCGATGAAGCTAGGGCGAAAGCCGAAAAGGCAAAACAACAACAAGCCGACAAGGATAAACAAGCCCAGCAAGCTCAAAATAATTCACCTGTGAGCTTTTCGGCAGGGCAAGCAAGTTGGCGACGGCAACCTAGTTTTAGCTGTCATAGTGAAGACCTGGAAAACGGCGCATTAACGGCGATTATTCGCTATACGGTGGACAAACAAGGCAATCCAACCAGCGTCACTTTAGCCAAATCGACTGGCAATGCCAGAGTCGATAGACAACTGGCTATGCAGGCTAAGAGCGGCAAATTTAACCCCTTTACCAAAAATGGTGTACCGGTGGTGGGTATTGTCAATCTACCGGTTCGCTGTCAATAACTATGATTGTTAAAAAATCCGTTCTTCATAAAGCTTATCCCCGTACAAATTGCTTTAACCAATATCACTTGCCCATTGTAGATATAAAAAACCCTCTAAATAAGCGATTTAGAGGGTTTTTCTTAGCGGTTTTTTTGCTAGCTGATGAATTAATTGTATTCAATAACAAAATCTTCAGTGGCTACGCGTACTTTTGCCATAGGCGCAATCCAATCACGTGCTGGATCTGAAACACCCACGTACATGATTACGATGCTTTTTAGCCCCAATTTCTCTAAACCTAATACCTCGTCAATCAGCTTAGGATCAAAGCCCTCGGCAGGGCAACTATCTACTTTAAGCTCTGCTGCTTGAGCCAACGCAAGTCCTAAGCCAATGTAAGCTTGGCGAGCGATATGTTCAAAATTTTCGTCTGCGCTTTTTTTGGCCACACTTGCTTTGAGCATGGAAGTATAACTATCAAAACGTCCTCTAGGTAAGCCACGCTCATCTGTGGTCATGTCATACACGGTATCAATTTTTTCGGCGCTATAATCCTGCCAACCTGCAAAAACAAGCACGTGAGAACATTCTTTCATGCACTCAGGATTGAGCGCACCCGCCACTAGCTGCGCCTTGATGGCTTGGTTTTTGACCACGATAACTTTAAAGGGCTGCAATCCCGATGAGGTGGGCGCCAGTCGGGTGGCTTCGATGATTTTGTCGATATTTTCTTGACTCACGCTTTGGTTTGGGTCAAAGGCTTTGACGGCATGGCGCCATTGTAAATTCTCAATCAGTGACATGAAATATTCCTAATATAGTAGTGATAAAGATTATTGCCCAAGTTTTTCAAGCTCGATTTTGCCAATTTTAGCATTGGCTTTTAGATAGCTTGGGTGGCTTTCAACTTGCTCAACAAAACGGTGAATGTGCCCAAATTGGTCTTTGACATTTGAGCACGCTGCTTGCAATGGAAATTATGTTAAATTGATTATGCCACTACTTGGGTATGCAGGCGTACGTCAACATTGCCACGCACGGCATTAGAATACGGGCAGACCTTATCTGTCGTCTCAACCAAGTCTTTGGCTTGCTCTTCGCTAACGCCGCTAAGTTCAATATACAAATCGATGTCAAGCGCATAACCGCCTTGGGTATTCATACCCAGTCCCACAACCGCTGAGGTTTTTGAGCTGACGCCTTCTAGCTTCATACGCTGTGCCACATGAGTCAACGCATTGTCAAAACACGCGGCATAGCCCATGGCAAATAATTTTTCTGGGTTGACGCCTGTACTATTTTGCTCAGGGGTTTGTAAATCAAAGCCTAGTGAACCATCTTCTAGTGCAACATGACCTGAGCGGCCGCCTGTTGAGGTAGCGGTTGGGGTTTTATAAAAAATTTTCATAAGAGTACCTTTTTTTGAATACTTAACTTGCTTTTGAATGCTTAACTTGCGTGAATGAATAAAAAAAATCGGCGATAGGCGTTACAAGATTCGCCACAGTATTTAAGTTTTAAAAAATTATATTTTACACAATATAATTTTCAGTGCCTAGACACGGTAATCAAATTCTCACACGCTGCATACAAACTAATAACAAATGACTAAAAATGCTAAATCTAACGATACCCTAACAAGACGCATGATAATAGATAAGACGTAGGCAGATAGCGCTTAAAGATGAAAATTTGTTTATTGGTTTTTGGGTGATAAATTGTGGGTACACACCTCTGTATGAATCGGGCAGAGTTTTTGCGCCACTTGTTTTAGCAAATCTATCGCTTCGTCATCTAACTGCATGGCAGCTAACATAGCGCTAGGAATGGACGCAGCTTGGATTTTTAAGGCATCCCCTTTGGCAGTGAGCGATATTTGTACCACCCGTTCGTCTTGCGTGGCACGCTCACGGTGCACAAAGCCTTTGGCTTCAAGTCTTTTAAGTAAAGGCGTCAGGGTGCCGGTATCAAGGTCTAAAAAATCGCCCAATGTGCCGACAGTTTGTGGACTTTTTTCCCATAGCACCAGCATGACAAGGTACTGTGGGTAGGTCAAATCCAAGGCTTTTAGCAGGGGGCGATAGTGGTTAATGATACTTTTTGACAGTGAATAAATAGGAAAACATAATTGGTTACTAAGTTTGAGGGCATCAAGGCTCATCGTATTTTTTGGGACTCTAGAAAGGAAGGCGTCATTGACCACTATAGGAAAAAACACATCTTTGTGCAATCATTAACCACAGTTAGCAGTCTGTACGGTCAAGCAGTTGATAGCCGATAGTGCATAATATGACAAAGATAGCGGGTTAAATAACGGTCATTTGTTTTTAAATTCATAATCTTGCATAATGGGTTTGGTATAGTAAAAATCAAGGTGGGGATATGCTAATTGAGCCTTGGCACTGGCTAATTTTGGGGTTAGTGCTGATTATTCTTGAACTATTCTTGACCAGTTTTGTGAGTTTATCGATTGGTGTGGCGGCGATTGTGGTAGCCGCTTTGTCATGGCTATTACCATTTAGCTGGTTTTTTTGGCTGATGGTATGGCTGATGCTGTCGGTGATTTTTACTATCATTGGCTTTAAATTTATCAAGCCGTATATGCAAAATCGTACCACAGCGGGATTGGGTTCGGGGGTTATCATCGGGGAAACAGGCATGATTATTCAAAGTCCGCAAGCAGATAAATTGGGCAAGATTCGTTTTAGTGTGCCAATTTTTGGGGCGGATGAATGGGTGTGTCGTAGCTATCAGAGCGCGCCGCTGGCAGTTGGCGATAGAGCCATTGTCGTGGATGTCATTGGAAATGAGTTGCTTGTAGAATCCACCAAGCATCAATAAGCATTAATAAGCATCAATAAAGGACTTGTCATGGAAGCGTTGAGCGGTATTGGTATTTTTTTGGTCGCCTTTGTACTATTTACCCTTTATAAAGGGGTAAAAATCGTACCACAAGGGTTTAAATGGATTGTACAGCGTTTGGGAAAATACCATCAGACCTTAGAGCCTGGGTTGAATTTTATCATTCCTTATGTCGATAACGTGGCATATAAAGTAACCACCAAAGACATAGTTTTAGATATTCCATCGCAAGAGGTAATCACCCGTGATAACGTCGTGATTATCGCCAATGCGGTGGCGTATATCAATATCGTACATCCAGAGCGCGCCGTATATGGTATTGAGAATTACGAGCAAGGCATTCGTAATTTGGTACAAACCTCACTGCGTTCTATCATTGGTGATATGGATTTTGACAGTGCGTTATCATCGCGTGACCAAATCAAAGCCGCGCTAAAAATGTCAATTTCTGATGATATTGCCGATTGGGGCATTACCCTAAAAACCGTGGAAATCCAAGATATTAGCCCATCGCCTACCATGCAAATGGCAATGGAAGAACAGGCGGCTGCGGAGCGGCAACGCCGTGCTACAGTGACCAAAGCGGATGGTCAGCGCCAAGCGGCGATTGCAGAAGCTGATGGACGTCTTGAGGCGTCACGGCGTGATGCCGAAGCGCAAGTGGTACTGGCGCGAGGCAGTGAGCAATCAATTCGCTTGATTAGTGAAGCGGTGGGCGAGCGCGAAATTCCGCTGCTATATCTACTAGGTGAGCAGTACATCAAAGCCATGACTGATATGTCAAAATCACCGAATGCCAAAACCGTGGTACTGCCTGCTGATATCTTAAATACCGTGCGTGGTATGATGGGGGAAGTGGGCGATAAAATTCACCGTCCTTAACATTGGGCGTGACTCATTTGCTGATTAAAACGCTGACTGAAACCGCATCACCTTGCGGTTTTTTATTCGCCAAAATTGGGTAATCATGAAATTTTAGGATGTACAATATGGGTGAAATGAAAAATTTACTATTGGTATTACATACCCCATCAGATAATACCCAGCGATTAGCAGAAGTTGCAAAATCCGCCACACAGCTAGCGGATATTGATAACGTCACTGTGATTGTTAAAACACCGTTACAAACCCAAGTGGAAGATGTGTTAAAAGCGGATGCCATTATCATTGGCACAACCGAAAATTTTGGTTATATGGCGGGGCTGACCAAGGATTTTTTTGAGCGAATTTATTACCCCGTGCTAGAGCAAAAACAAGGACTGCCTGTGGCATGTTATATCCGTGCGGGGCTTGACGGTACAGGTAGCAAACGCGCGGTAGAGAGTATCGTCACAGGGTTGCGTTGGCGCTGGATACAACCGCCTTTACTATTAAAAGGTGAATGGTCAAGCGCATTTGATGAGCAAGTCGCTGAGCTTACTATGGCAGTCTGTGCGGGTTTATCGTTGAATATTTTATAACCGCTTTATCATGATTTCCGAGTAAATTACTCAAGTTTTTTTCCGCGTGATTAGCAAATTTGTTATAATATCAACAATTTCACATTGTATGACACGCTGTAAGGATAGTTATGACCCGTAAGCCTGAACTTTTATGCCCTGCTGGCACTTTTCGTAATATGCAATATGCGTTTGCCTATGGCGCAGATGCCGTATATGCGGGACAAGCACGCTATAGCTTGCGGGTGCGCAATAATGATTTTGATGAGGAAAATCTTGCCAAAGGGATTGCCTACGCCCATTCACTAGGCAAGCAATTTTATGTCGTGGTCAATATCCAAGCGCATAATGCCAAGCTTAAAACTTTTATCGAAGACATCCGCCCTGTGATTGAGATGAAACCCGATGCGCTGATTATGTCAGATGCTGGGATGATTATGATGGTACGTGAAGCCTTTCCAGAGCAGGTAATTCACCTATCGGTGCAGGCGAACGCGGTGAACTGGGCAACGGTAAAGTTTTGGAAACAAATGGGCGTCAGCCGCGTGATTTTGAGTCGCGAGTTGTCACTCAAAGAAATCGAGCAAATCATCGCTGAAGTGCCTGATATGGAAATTGAGGTATTTGTGCATGGGGCACTTTGTATGGCCTATTCGGGTCGTTGCTTGCTCTCTGGCTATATCAATAAACGCGATGCCAACCAAGGCACTTGTACCAATGCCTGTCGCTGGTCATACAACACCTATAAAGCAGAAGAAAACGAAACGGGCGATATCGTGCCAACACAGCCTATCAGCCAACCTATCAATAGCCCCGAAGTTTTTGTTCCTACTCAAGCCACACAAGAAGACGCCATCCAAACTATCAATCTAAATGGTGATGTGGTGATGGGCGATGACTATGTACAGCAGCCATCGGATGAAGTGGTACTGATTGAAGAACAAGGTCGCCCAGGCGAATTGATGGCGATGTTTGAAGATGAACATGGCACTTATATTATGAATTCTAAAGACTTACGTGCCGTTGAGCTAGTCCCTGAGCTGACCCATATGGGGGTGCACTCACTCAAAATCGAAGGCCGTACCAAGTCGCATTATTATGTGGCACGCACCGCGCAAGTGTACCGCCAAGCGATTGATGATGCCGCAGCTGGCAAACCATTTGATACAGGCTTAATCACCGCACTCGATGGGCTCGCCAATCGCGGCTATACCGAAGGCTTTTTACGTCGCCACGTGCATAGTGATTACCAAAACTATGAATATGGGTCATCAAAAACCGATCATCAGCAGTTTGTTGCCGAGATTAGCGACATTACGCCAACGCGCTTAACCTTAATAATTAAGAATAAATTGATGGTGGGTGATACCATCGAAATCATGACGCCGCAGGGTAATTTGAGCTACCCACTCAAAGAAATGTGGAATAAACAAGGTGAGCCGATTGATGGCGCTTTAGGCTCTGGCTGGGTGTGTCAAATCGCCAATCCGTTTAAAGAGATGCAAGATGATGTGTTGCAATTTGCGCTAATCATGAAAAGCGTCAGTGAACCAATTTTTACCTAAGTTGGTCTTGTTGTCGCGGTATCAGGCGGGATTTTAAAGCCATTGAGACGACTTTGGCGGGAATTTAGCGGACAATTTTCGGTTTGTTAACGGTAAAGCAATCCACACTCGCGACAGCTGGCAGGAGATTTTACATAACTTATGGTAATCTCGAGACTGGCAGTCTCAACCGCTATTGCCTGAGCGTGTTCGCTATCACTTTTTCTCACTCACCGAATGTATGATCACTTTGTATTATAAGCATGAAGCGACAGCAAATGTCATGCAGGAGTTGTGGATGCAAGATGACAGTATATGGTATATGAGGTATGGCGCCTAAGTGCGGTGTCAATCGTTAATCGCTAATCGCTAAAGGTGTTAATTGCTAAAGGTAAAAACAGACTACAAGACATGGCACTAAAAATCACTTCCGACTGTATTAATTGCGACATTTGTGAGCCTGAATGCCCAAATGAAGCCATTAGCTATGACAATAAAGTACAAAAAACTTACGTCATCAATCCTGACTTGTGCACCGAATGCATCGGGTTCTATGATGAGCCAACCTGCGACAAAGTCTGTCCGATTGACTGCATCATCAAAGACGATGAGCGCCCTGAATCGCCCGAACAGCTGCTTGCAAAATATAAGCAAATTTGGCAAAAATAATACTAACAAAAAGTTGCGGTAAATGTTGCCAAAACATTTTACTATAAGTTAATCAATTTTTTTTGAAGTGATTACTGGCATTTTTTATCAAAAACAACATTCAAAGTGACATTCATGGTTAAAAAAAATAACAAAGCGACTGAGCCTCAAGCACAACAATCTAAGCGCTCAGCACAGCCTCGCAAACAAAAAAACAAAGCTAAAAAGCGTCACGTTGTCGCGAAACTCATTGGCGTTGGTGTGACAGCCACAGCAGCAACGGGCGTAACTGCTGTCCTAGGCAGTTATGGCGCATGGCAATATGCCAAGCAGCAATATAAAGCGCGCCGTTTATATACCCCTGCCTTTAGCGGGGTTGTCACCAATCAGCATTTTAAAGGTAAGGTGCACAAGGTCGGTGAGTATTTGACCTTTGTCACCGATGGCGCTACCTATGCGCTCAATGACCCATTACTGCGTATCCAATCACTGTATCAGTCCAATAAAACACCTACTGACAATCAAGCCAGTCATCAAACCAAGCTTATGGATCGGGTACATTGTGATGACGTCACTATTGTTGCGGAACTCAGTGAAAAAGGACATTATGGCTATTTAGGGCATTTGGACTATCAGTTAACTGTGGTCGACACCGCAGATGATGCCATGAATTTTTAATGGCGTTTTTTAATAAAGTATTGTAACCACCCAAGTTGAACCATCATCAAAGGAGCTGAAGATGACAACAAAATTTATCCCAAAACCCTATCGTATCGAGCGCAATGACTGCCAAGCCATGCTGATTGATATACAAGAAAAACTTGCGCCCCATATTGCCGACCATCAAAAATTACTCAAAAAAACAGCGATTTTGATTCAAGGTCTACAAGCGCTCAATGTGCCTATTATGGTTAATGAGCAATACCCCAAAGGACTGGGGTCTACCTTGCCAGAGTTGACGCAGTTACTATCTGAAAAAAATACGCCAGTGTTTGAAAAAACAACCTTTAGTGCCTGTGATACGCCAACCTCTTGGCATCATATCGCCCAGCAAAATCGCAACAATGTGATTTTATTTGGCACAGAAACTCATGTTTGTGTCATGCAGACGGCGTTAGATTTACTCGATAACGGTATGCAGCCCATCATTATCACCGATGCGGTGGGCTCGCGAGACCTGTATGACCGTAAAATTGCGATTCGTCGTATGCGCCGTGCCGGTGCCGTCGTCACCACCACCGAAGCGATTTTATTTGAGCTGTGTCGTAGCTCAGAAGATCCCGCGTTTAAGACGATTTCAGCGCTAGTCAAGTGAATACGACTCAGACCATGCATGATTAAGAGGTATTTGATGCAACCACTTATTGATTATCTGTTGGCATTGGATGCCTTAAAATCAGTCAACCGCCGCAACTATACCACCCAACTGTCTAAAGACACGCCACGACGTCTTGAAAATTCTGCCGAGCATTCATGGCATTTGGCGATGGCGTGTTGGGCAGTCGCGCAGCATTTCAAACTGGATGTCAATCATGAAAAACTGCTTAAACTGGCATTGGTTCATGACTTGGGCGAAATTGAGGCGGGTGACACATTCTTATATGCTGATAAACGCTCGCAGGCGCATGTTGATGAGCGTATCGGCGTTGAAAAATTGGCAGCGATGATGGGCAACCCCGTTTCAGAATTGTTAACGCTGTGGGATGAGCAAGAAATAGGTCATAGTGCTGAAAGCAAACTACTTAAAGTAGTGGATAGGCTATTGCCCTTTATGCTTAATATGGTGACAGATGGCGGTGCGTGGACAGATCATCAGGTCAAGCGCTCCCAAGTCGAAGCCGCCCAAGCATTTATCAGCAAGGACTTTCCCGAGATTCACGACTGGATAACCGAGCAAATTGCCATTGCGGTACAACAGGGTTGGTTGATTGAAGATTAAATGCTACAGGTGGTCATATGATTAAAAAATTAGCGATTGCTTTAGGATTGGTTTTAGGTTTTATGAGTATTACCCAGGCAGAAGTTTACAAGCTAGACCCAAAATCAACCCAATGCTATCTTTTTAGCCACGATAAATTACAGCAAAAACTCGCTTGCAATATGACAGCCACCGCTGCCACGGGCAAAGTTTGGTGGACGAAGCGAAATTTTAAGCTAGCCAATGGCAAAACTATGAAAACATTTGCCAAAGGCACCCAGCGTAAATACCTATCCAAAACGGATAAAATTTTGATGCCTTTTATTTCAGAGCTAGACAGGGGTGATGACCAAATTAGCATTGCCACCATTAACGATCAACCTGCAATTCGTCAAAATCGCTGGCTAAAAGATTACCGTGTGATGAACTGGGAGGAATTTTGGGGCAATCATAATCAATTATTGCCTAATCAAATGACAGACAGGTTGGCGTGTTTACAATTAGAGAATAAGTCCTTCGAGATTTGCACGCCATACAACCACAATGATTTTCGTACCGACTAAGCCAAATAAAAAACCAAGCCAAATAAAAAACGTGCTGCTGTGGCACGTTTTTTTAACTCGCTATTTTTAAAATCACTAATAGTTAAACAATCTCTGGCGATTGGTTATTATCAATCACTGCCTCATTGACAGTGACGGTTTTGCCGGGGGTCATCGAGGGTAATTCATACATGGTATCGAGCAGCGCGTTTTCAACAATGGAGCGTAAACCACGCGCGCCGGTACGACGCTTCAAGGCTTGTTTGGCAATCGCCACTAGTGCATCATCGGTAAACGATAACGTCGCATTTTCCATCTCAAACAAATATTCGTATTGTTTGACCAGCGCATTTTTTGGCTCGGTTAAGATTTGTACCAACGCTTCTTCATCCAGTTCTTCTAATGTCGCCACCACAGGCAGACGACCGATTAACTCTGGAATCAGACCAAATTTAATCAAATCTTCTGGCTCAACTTGCTTGAACAATTCACCGGTTTTTTTGCCGCTGTCTTTGGCTTTTACCTCAGCGTTAAAACCGATACCGGTCTTTTCGGTACGCTGTTGAATGACATTGTCGAGACCAGCAAACGCACCACCACAAATCACCAAGATATTACTGGTATCGACCTGAATCATCTCTTGGTTTGGGTGCTTACGACCGCCTTGCGGTGGAATATTGGCAACCGTACCTTCAATCAGTTTCAACAGCGCTTGCTGTACGCCTTCACCTGACACGTCACGGGTAATCGAAGGGTTTTCGCTTTTACGGCTGATTTTATCAATTTCATCGATATAGATAATGCCTTTTTGCGCCCTCTCGACATCAAATTCTGCCGCTTGCAACAGTTTTTGTACGATGTTTTCCACGTCTTCACCGACATAACCTGCTTCAGTCAAGGTAGTCGCATCAGCTAGCGCAAATGGGACATCAAGTAGGCGGGCAAGGGTCTGTGCCAGTAAGGTTTTACCAGAGCCAGTTGGACCAATCAGCAAAATATTGCTTTTTGATAGCTCAACCATGGCATCATCGGCGCCAAGTGTCGTCAACGCTTTATCTTCACTCAGTTTTTCACTGACCTTTAAGCGTTTATAGTGGTTATAAACCGCTACCGCCAAAGTTTTTTTGGCTTTATCTTGACCGATGACATACTCATCTAAGTGGCTGCGAATTTCTTTGGGGGTTGGCAATTTGCGTGCTGCCCAGTTTTCACCCTCATTAGTATCACTACCATCGCTGCCTGAAGACTTGGATTCGGCAATTAAATCATCGCACAGTTCAATACACTCATTACAGATATTGGCGTCTTGACCTGCAATTAGCTTTTTGACTTCATGTTTGGCTTTACCACAAAACGAGCAGTGTGGCTCAATGTCATTTTTTGACATAAAAAAACGCTCCTAAAATTATGCTTGTCATAATTACTTCGTGATTGTTTAACCTATTAAGCAATGCTTGGACGTTTTTCTAATACTTCATCAATCAAACCGTATTCTTTGGCTTCTTGGGCATCTAACCAATAGTCACGCTCGACATCACGGGCGATTTTCTCAAGTGGCTGACCGGTACGTTCTGCCAAGATTTTATTTAAGCGTTCACGGATTTTTAGGATTTCACGCGCATTGATTTCAATATCGGTCGCTTGACCTTGTGCACCGCCTGACGGTTGGTGAATCATTACACGCGCATTGGCTAAGGCATAGCGTTTACCTTTTTCACCCGCCGCGAGTAGGAATGAACCCATGCTATACGCACCGCCCATACAAATCGTTGACACTTGTGGCTGGATAAAGTTCATAGTGTCAAACACGGCAAGACCTGCACTCACAGAGCCACCTGGTGAATTGATGTACAAGTGAATATCTTTTTCTGGATTTTCCGCTTCTAGGAACAACAACTGGGCGACAATTAAATTCGCCATGTGGTCTTCAACTTGACCGGCTAAGAACACCACACGCTCACGTAATAGGCGTGAATAGATGTCAAATGAGCGCTCACCGCGAGCTGATTGCTCGACCACCATAGGTACTAAAGCACTTTGTGGTGACAACACGTCACGGGTTACGGTATTTTGGATTTGACTCGTCGCGAAAGGCGAGTCCAAGAATTTTTCTAACATGTTATTGTCCTTTTTAAATATGCAAAAGCCCTTATCGTTTATAAGGGCAATTGGCATAAAAACAAGTTAATAAGCTGACTAAAAATACATTCTTAAATGCCTAAGCTTAAATATCTAAGCTTAAATGCCCAAGAATGGATTAAGCTAATTATTACATCATCGCTTGTTGTTGTTGGCTAGCCAGTAAGTCTTGGTAAGATACTTCAGTGTCCGTTACTTTACCTTGAGACAAGATATGATCGACCACTTGGTCTTCTAACACCACCGCTTCGATGTTGGCACGTTCTTGCGCATTGTTGGTGTAATAGTCGATAACTTCGTTTGGATCTTCGTAGTTTTCTGCCATTTCGTTGATATATTTGGTCACACGTTCTTGGTCAACTTCAAGTTTGTTTGACTCAATCAGGCTCGAAACGATGATACCAAGACGGGCAGCACGCAGGGCTTGCTCTTCAAACAATTCGTTTGGTAGCATATCTTTGTTAAAAGTTTTAGGATCGGCACCAAACTGCTGGGCAAAACGGTTTAACATCATGCTGCGTTGGCGATCGATTTCTTGCTCAAGCATCGATGCAGGTACGTCGATTTCATTTTTTTCAAGTAAGGCGTTAAATGCCGCTTCTTTCACTTGGTTACGGGCAGCGCTTTTTACTTCGCGCTCCATGTTTTTACGCACGTCTGCTTTAAGTTTGTCTAAGCCGCCTTCTGTTACCCCAAATGCTTCAAAGAACTCGTCGTTCAATTCTGGTAATTGTGATTGCTCAACTGATTTGACGTTGATTTTAAACTGTGCTTGTTTGCCTTGTAGGTTTTCGGCTGGGTAATCTTCTGGGAACGTCACGTCGATGGTTTTTTCTTCACCTGCTTTCATGCCTTTGATACCATCTTCAAAACCTGGAATCATACGACCACTGCCTAATACTAGGCTAAAGTCTTGTGCGCTACCGCCTTCAAATTTTTCACCGTCGATTGAACCTTCAAAGTCAAACTTGACTTGGTCGCCTTCGGCTGCGGCATCATCTTTGGCAACGTAAGTTTGGCGTTGTTTTTGTAGGTTTTCAATCATAGTGTCAACATCTGCGTCGCTCACGTTGGCAACTTGACGCTCAACTTCGATGTCTGATAACCCTTGCACTTCTACTTCTGGAAATACTTCAACCGTTGCTTGATAAACCAAAAAGTCGTTTTCAAGTTTCACGTCATCAATGTTTGGCATACCCACAGCGCGGATGTTTTCTTGACGAATCGCATCAAATACGGTATCGCGAATCACATCGTTGATGACTTCTTGTTGGATACCTGCGCCATATTGGGCGCGAATGTGTGATACAGGCACTTTACCTTTACGGAAACCATCGATTTTAGCGGTTTTTGCCACTTGGTTGATGCGTTTTTCCACGCGACCTTGAATGGTTGACACAGGTACTTTAACCGTGAGTTGGGTTTCAAGGTTTGATTTTTTGTTGGTAGTTACTTCTAAGTTAGTAACTGTTGAATCTGACACATTTGAATTTGACATAACAAAACCTTCCATAAAATATCAAAAAAGAGCAGCGCGAGTGCCACTCATAACGGTAAATAGCGATAAGTTATCAGGCTTTTAAGGGGATTGAAAAAAGCCTATAAAATACGCAATCCAAAATCTGTTGGTTAACGCATGCTAAAAGGCAAAAATTAACCGAAAGTGGTATAGTATAAATTAATCATCTAGTAAAGTAAAAAAATTGTTGCTGTAAAATCTCTGTATCCACTATCTTAGCAGTCACACCCTGTCTATCTGCAAGTGATAGGCGAGAGTTGCAAACCTTTACTTCATCAATTGCATTAGCAGTTGCTGCATCGCTTGCCCGCGATGACTGATGCGGTTTTTATCGGCCTTTTGCATCTCGGCAGCGCTTTTTTGTACGCTTGGCACCCAAAATAGCGGGTCATAACCAAAACCAAGTTCACCTTGCGGGGCGGGCAAGATTTCACCTTGCCAAATCCCTTGTGCAATGATAGGTAGCGGGTCCTCAGCATGGCGCACGAGTGCCAACACGCAAACAAACTGCCCGATAATCGGCTCATTCGTATGTCTGTGCGGTTCAAGCAGCCGCAATAATTTTTGGTTATTGGCTAAGTCTTTATGCTCGCTAAAGCTGGCTTCATCTTGGGCAAAACGCGCAGAATAAATCCCAGGTTGACCGCCCAAAATAGGTACACATAAACCCGAATCATCCGCAATCGCAGGCAGTCCACTAATACGGCTGGCATGACGGGCTTTAATCAGCGCGTTTTCAATAAAGCTCAGTCCATCTTCGACCGCGTCCTCGATGCCCAATTGCCCTTGCGGGATGACAGTTATCTCAAGATTGGTTTGTTCAAATAATTGCTTGAATTCCGCGAGTTTGCCTTGGTTATTACTGGCGAGGACTAACTGGCGGGTAGGAAATAGTTGATTGGGGATAGAAACTGACATACAGACCCACTGTGTGTATTTTGCATAAAAAACTTAACCTTATCATAGCATAGTTAACAGTGGCTCGCGCTGCAAATACTCACGTTGCAAAAGCCTTATACCAAACCACTACAGTTTTTTTTGAGTAATTTGCTATCATCAAATAGCAAGTAACGGGTTAAAAATCAGCTTATTAGCATATACTCATTAATTTTTACCCCACAAGATAATAAATCCCCACTGTAGAAACGGTTAAATTTTACCAATTTTTATGGCAAAATAACCCATGTGTTATGAGGATATTATCAAGGCTAATGATAGCAAGGTTAATAAGCAAAGCTAACGATAGTAAAATTGGTGAGTGGTTTTAACCCTTGATAAAGCTTGATGAAGCATAGATAAATAACATAAACTAAATAACATCAACCCAGCCAACTTGCCATTTTGGATATGGTTTTGATATAGGCGCTTTTAATACAAAGCTTTTATCACACAAATGGCATGTGGTTACTTTTATTATAAAGTCATCACAACAATAGCGAAGGAAAAAGGAAAATAATATGTCACACATTACATTACCAGATTTACCATACGCCAAAAATGGGCTTGAGCCACATATCAGTGCAGAAACCCTAGAATTTCATCATGACAAACACCATGCAGCGTATGTCAACAAACTAAATGAGCTACTACCAGGCTCAGGTCTTGAAGGTAAAGAGCTAGATGAAATCATCAAAGCCACCGCAGATGATAGTAGCAAAGCCACCATCTTTAACCAAGCGGCACAAGTTTGGAACCATACTTTCTACTGGAACTGCCTAACTGCCAATGGTGGCGGTGAGCCAACAGGCGATCTAAAAGCCAAAATCGAAGAAGCATTTGGCTCGTATGCAAAATTCCGTGAAGAATTTAAAAACGCGGCTGTAAGCCAATTTGGTTCAGGTTGGGCATGGTTAGTGGCTGACAGCGTTGGTGGTAAATTATCAATCATTAAGACTGCAAACGCAGACACCCCATTAGCCCATAACCAAGTTGCAGTATTAACATGTGACGTGTGGGAGCATGCTTACTACATCGACTATCGTAATCGTCGTCCAGATTACGTTGACACTTTCCTAGACAAACTGGTCAACTGGGATTACGCAAACGCCAAATACAAAGGTCAAGAAGCTGGCGTAGAAAAATAATCGCCTATTTTTGCTTCTTTAAGCCTTTTAATTTTTTAAAAAAGCCGAATCAACTTCGGCTTTTTTTATTATTTTTTTTATTAATAGGCACTAAAAGTAAAACGTTATTAATGCTATAGCAAGCCTTTCGTTATCTGCCACACTGGTGCTAATGAACCTATCGTAAGCAAGCTGTAAAAGTGCGATTTACGCTTGACCCACCCATCAATCTACTATCAGCCAAACGCATTGCCTAAATAAAAAATGTAGACAACAAAAAGGCGAGTATTCAATGACTCGCCTAATTTATTTGCACATTTGTGGTGACGATAAAGCTGTGTTAAGAAACTTGTACAGGAATCACGTTGGCAGTGTCTTTAACAATATTACCTTCATCAAGGTAAACCAAGCGTGGATGATGGTTATCGGCCTCTTTCTCATCCATTTGCGCGTAAGCAGCGATAATTACCACATCGCCCAAATCTGCCATGTGAGCGGCTGCTCCGTTGAGCGAAATCATTTTTGAGCCTGCTTCTGCACGAATCGCATAGGTGCGAAAACGTTTACCATTGTTGACATTGTAAATGTCGATTGATTCGTTCTCACGGATGCCCGCCAAGTCGAGTAACTCGCTATCAATGCCACATGAGCCTTCGTAGTGAAGCTCACAATGGGTCACACGCGCGCGGTGAAGTTTGGCTTTTAATAGGGTTAATAACATGATCGTTCCTTACCTTGTCAGGTTAACGCGATGCGCGTCATTGTGGTAAAAGTGAGCAGGCTAGTCATGAGAGGCTATTAACCAACTCGATAAAAGTTAAACATGATTGAAATATCAGGTGAGAAATTCATCCATCTTGCAATCAATATGTGGAAGGAAAATAAAAGTTCAAGGATAGACCCTAAGATTTATCAATCTTGTCCTTTGGTTAACGTTAGGGATTAGGTAGTTTAAAGCTATTGATGGCTTGCTGGGCTTTGGCTAAGTCACCTGTCACCAAATCGGGCAGGGTACGCATGGCAGCATCTAGCATACTGTCAAATGCGATTTGCTCATCAGCGGTCGGTTTGCCAAGCACATAACCCGATACTTTGGACTTATGTCCTGGATGACCAATCCCCAAACGTAAACGGTGAAAATCCGCGCCGATATGCGGCACGATATCACGCAGTCCATTATGACCGCCATGACCACCGCCTGTTTTTAAGCGCATACGACCCACATCAAGGTCAAGCTCATCATGGACAATCAGCAGTTCGTCATTGTGGATGCCATAAAAATTCACCATCGGCACCACCGCTTCCCCTGATTTATTCATAAAAGTATGCGGTAACAATAAGCGTATATCCATGCCATACACTACGCCACGTCCAACCAAACCATGAAATTTTTTATCCAACGTCATGGTGATGTTAAACGTCTCGCTTATACGCTCCACAAACCAAAAGCCAGCATTATGCCGTGTTTGGGCATACTGCTGACCTGGGTTGCCAAGTCCGACAATCAGTTTAAGTTTTGACACGCTGATTATTCCAACTTAAGCGGCAAATGATAAATGATTATTCATCATCAGATTTTGGGGCATCATGGGTGTCATCTTGTGCTTGAAGCTTACGTGCTTCTTCGTCACCTTCAGGATCACGAGTACCTGCAGCTTCTTCATTTGCTTCTGGCTCGATTGGCTCTTCAACTTCCACCGTTGGCGCTTGCATAGTAGCCACGGTACGGTTAAATGGTTCAGTCACTTCAAGCTCACGAATGACCACGCCTTCAGGTAACTGGATATCTAATAAGTGAATCGAATCACCGACGTTCATGCTAGATACATCTACTGTCAAGTATTCTGGGATTTTTGAAGGAATGGCAGTGATTTCAAGTTCAGTGGCATTTGATACAAAGATACCGCCTGCTTTATGACCTGGTGCATCTTCAGCGCCTACATAGTGTACAGGAACAGTGATGTGCATCGCTTGACCACGGACGATACGTTGGAAGTCAGCGTGCATTGGGGTGTTTTTGGCTGGATGACGTTGTAATGCTTTAATCACCACTTCTTCCGTACCTTGACCTTCTACGTTGATGGTCAAAATGTGAGAGAAGAAACTTTCTGTTTCAAGTGATTTAATCAATTCATTGTAACGGATAGCAATAGAGGCTGGCTCTTTGTCTGCACCGTATACGATTGCTGGTACTAGGTTTTGTTTACGAAGGCGGCGGCTCGCACCTTTACCTTGTAACTCGTCGCCACGTACGACAGCGTTTAATTCAAAAGTTTGGTTACTCATGGGAGTTTCCTTGGGTTAGGCTAGTCATGGGTGCCTTGTCAGTATGACTTGGCTTTTTGCCTTTACTTACAAAGCTTTAGTTAAAAAGATTGGCAAGTGACTAGCGAGTGAAAAAAAGCATAAATTTGCGACCAATTTATGCGTTATACGCCACTTTTTTAAAAAATGGCAAAACTTTAACAATTATTTTGCAAATAGTAAGTTAACAATAGCAACCTGGACGTAACTAATAAACCCGCATCTAGCCTGCTGGCTAACCTTGCTTAATATCACCTACATAATGTCAAACATCGCACTCAATGATTCTTCATTATTGATACGACGTAGCGCTTCAGCCAGCATAGGCGCAATGGTCACTTGGCGAATTTTACCCGTGTTTTTTGCGGCATCTGACAGTGGGATAGTATCGGTTACGACAAGTTCATCAAGCACTGACGCTGCAATTGTTTGGATTGCTTTACCTGACAATACTGGGTGAGTGATGTAACCCACCACACGGCGCGCGCCACGTTCTTTTAATGCGGCGGCGGCTTTACACAGGGTGCCTGCGGTATCCACCATATCATCGATAATCACGCAATCACGGTCTTTAACATCGCCGATGATATGCATCACTTCTGATTCGTTGGCTTTGGCGCGGCGTTTATCGATAATTGCCATATCGGCATCGCCCAACTGTTTTGC
Source organism: Streptomyces cinereus (assembly GCA_014647715.1). Taxonomy (GTDB): domain Bacteria; phylum Pseudomonadota; class Gammaproteobacteria; order Pseudomonadales; family Moraxellaceae; genus Faucicola; species Faucicola cinerea. The sequence continues at coordinate 37,664 of BMPS01000011.1, read as the reverse complement.
CATTGCACGGGCACGCACCACACCGCCCACGTCAGGGGATACTACCATCAAGTTATCGTATTTTTGCTCACGTAAATCTTTAAATAAAACCGGCGTACCGTAAATATTGTCTACAGGGATATCAAAAAAACCTTGAATCTGGTCTGAGTGCAAATCCACCGTAACGACACGGTCAATGCTCACGATATTGAGCATATCAGCGACCACTTTTGCTGAGATAGGGACACGCGCTGAGCGAGGACGACGGTCTTGACGCGCATAACCAAAATAGGGCATCACTGCCGTAATACGACCTGCACTGGCACGGCGCAAGGCATCTGCCATTACCATGATTTCCATCAAATTGTCATTGGTCGGTGAGCAAGTTGATTGCAGGATAAAGACGTCTTTACCACGTACATTCTCTTGGATTTCAACCGCGACCTCACCATCCGAAAAACGCGTCACATCGGCACGTCCTAGGGGAATATGTAAGTGATTGGTGACATTTTTTGCCAATTCTGGATGGGCATTTCCGGTAAAAATCGCCAAATAAGGCATATGCGAGTCCTATTTTTCTAGACCAACGACGGTTTCATCAAACAAAAAAAACTCATCAACTAACTTTTACAATTAGGATGAGAAAAACGTCATTACGTCAGCTACTAAAAATGGGTTAGTAAAGAAAATGGCAGGGGTAGCTGGACTCGAACCAACGAATGCCAGGATCAAAACCTGGTGCCTTACCAACTTGGCGATACCCCTGTGACGGTGCGAACTATACCGATTTTAGGCTATTTTGTCAATGTAAAATGTCTTGAACAGCGCAGATTTTATGACAAAATTTTTACTACGTGATGCACAAGAAAATCTGTACATCTTTGAATATGGCAGGGGTAGCTGGACTCGAACCAACGGATGCCAGGATCAAAACCTGGTGCCTTACCAACTTGGCGATACCCCTATATTGGAAGCGATATTTTAACCAAAAAACATAAAATTGCAAGCTTTTTTTGGGCATAAACACCAAAATTTTTGCAATTGTTGATTTATCAAAAATTTATTACAGCGTATGTACACAATACGCGTGAAAAGGTGAGGATTGTGGCCAGTGTTTGATGGTGTTGTTATCAAAATCGCTAGGTACTGGCAAAAACACACAGCTCCCTGAGCCCGTCATGCGCGGGGTGGTGTGGGTGTTGGCGGCAAGCGTCCTTAAAACATTCATCGCGGCGTTGACATCTGCAGATAATGCACATACTACAGGTTCAAAAACATTGGTAAAGCCATCGGTTAACTCATTGGTAAAGGCATGGCAATGGCTTTGCAAATAGCCATGGGAAAGGCTTGCATAGTCCCGTTTTAGTAGCGGGTGGGCGAAAAGTTCAGCCGTGCTGATATGGGCATCGGGTTTTAACAATAAAAATTGCTGCGCAGGCAAGTCAATCGGCGTTAAAATCTCGCCAATACCTTCAGCAATGGCATCTTTGCCAAAAATAAATATTGGTACATCCGCGCCCAGTTTTGCGCCGATGAGGCGTAGCTGCTCATTGCTCAATCCCAGCTGCCATAGGGTATTTAGCGTCATCAGGGCTGTCGCACAATTAGACGAACCCCCGCCCAAGCCTGCCCCCATCGGAATGTGTTTATCGAGGTGAATATCAACAATCGGTAATTGGGCGATTTGCGAGTCATTCAAGATTTGATGATTTTTGGCAAAGGCTAATAAGGCAATGGCCGCTTTAATAATCAGATTGTCGGCAGGGTTGTCGGTGACGTTCTCGGCATTGGTCAGGGTGACGGGCAAGTTGTCGCCAATGGCTTTATCCGTATGACTAAAAGTGAGCGTATCGTACAAATCTATCAGCCGAAAAACGGTTTGTAGATTGTGATAGCCGTCGGGGCGTTTACCGGTAATATGTAAAAATAGATTGATTTTGGCAGGGGATTGTTGGGTAAGGGTCGGCATAAATTTTAGTCAAAATAGTAATGAACATTAGGCAGATGGCTTTGAATGACATTTAAAATATTGTTTTGGATAAACGCTTCATCCATGCCATTATGAAAAATCTTAACATAGTCACTATGCTCGCTTCTATCAAATTGAAACAAATAAGAAATTTCTACGTTGCTTTTTTCGTTCGCTTTCTTCATGGCATTGTGAGCAGAAGAAATCGGCAACAGGTTGATTATTTTGAAATGATTCAATAGCTTCATTGCCGCAACTGGGGCAATAAATATTCTGTTGTAGCCAACTTTCGGTTAATACTCTTGCCACTTGTGACGGACTTTGATAATTTGCCGCAAGATTTTTATCCAAGAATAGATGCATAATTTATTTAAAAAATTTTTAATTTAATTTTAGGAAGTACTATGCAAACTTTCTATATTGAAGTCAAAGAGACGTTAAGTCAATTGGTAGAAGTGACCGCACATAGCGAAGATGAGGCATTGTTGAGTGTCAAACAACGTTATCAAAATGAAGAAATCATCTTAGATGCTGACAGCCATATCGCAACCGATTTTAGCGTATGGCGTCACTCATAGCATTAAGCATTCGCTTTCATCACTTTCGGCTCTTGAATCGGCAGATTGAGCAAAGCAGCTAAGGCAGCCAGTGCCATATCGGCATACCACATATACTGATAATTACCAAATTTATCGACCACAATTCCTCCCAAATAAGCACCCAAAAACCCACCAACTTGGTGACTAAATAACACCAAACCAAACAAGGTCGCCAAATATTTGACCCCGTATAACTTGCCGACGGTTGCCGCAGTCGGAGGTACTGTAGCAAGCCAAGTTAGACCCAAGCTAACCGCAAATATAAAAAAAGTCGTTGCCGTCTTGGGTGCCATCAAGAAAATCGCAATTAAAATAGTACGGCTCAAATACATCCAAAACAAAATATATTTGCTGCGAAAATGACCCACACACCAGCCGACAAACAAACTGCCGACCACATTCGATAAGCCAATCAACGCGAGCGACCAAGAGGCAACATTGCTACCAAGACCCGCCAACGTCACTTCCATCGGCAAATGAGTGACCAAAAACGCAATATGAAAACCACAGGTAAAAAAACCGATATGCAGCAGCCAATAGTTACGCTCGCTAAGCGCGCGTTGGATAGCTTGTGATAGCGTTTCGTGGGCTTGGTTATTGGCAACTATCGACGAGGCGGCAGGCGCATGTTTACCTACATTGTTACCGTGCGTGAGATAATAGGCTAGCGGCAAACACAGCAAACTTGTCCCTGCCATAAAATACATTGCCCCTGTCCAACCTACCACTGGCAGGGCAATTAACCCTTGTAAAATCGGCGCAAATAAAAATTGCCCAAACGAGCTACCTGCATTGATAATACCCGATGCAGTGCCGCGCATATGGGGTGGGGTTTGATTCGCCACTTGTCCCATCAGCACTGAAAAACTACCCGCACCTGTCCCAAATGCGACCAAAATCCCAAGCGTGACCACCAAACCACCGGCACTGACAAAATACGGCACACTAAAACAGCCAATCGCCAGTAGCAAGGTACCGAACAATAGTACCCGCCATGCGCCAAACTTATCCGCCAGTGCCCCTGTCACAGGCTGTGACACGCCCCACATCAGCTGTGTCACCGCTAAGGCAAAACTGATTGGCACAATGCCAATATGCGCGCTAGCATCAATCGGTTTGATAAATAACCCAAGTGATAGCCGAATCCCAGACGTAATCAATAAAATAACCGCAGCGGCGGCAACTAACAGCCAAAGCTGATTTTTTGACGGTAAGATAGGGCTTGACATAGGTCATATCCAAAAAAAGGTAGCAAAAACTGGGGTGGCAACTACTTGGCTAACGCGCTAGTATCTGACGCATAAAACTGTTCAAAAAAATCCATGAATGCGCGATTTCATACAATCAATGTGCGCCGAGCAATCTTGATTAATTTAACCCATAAAAACAAAAAACCCTAGTAAATACTAGGGTCTCAGGGATTTTAATGGTTAGGTTAACACTTAACCAAACATTCGTTGTATTAAATTTACTTGCTTTGGAACCAAGAATCCGCACGGCTACGTGCAGTGGCAATATCTTGTGATGACAAGTTTAATGCCAATTGACCGATTTTGCTTTGCGCGCGGGTACGTACTTGGTCTGATAGCATACCGTCACGAGCCGCTAGGTCATACCATTTGTAGGCATCGACCAATTTCTTTTCTTTTTCATCTAGCATGGCTAGGGTATAGCTGGCACGGTTATCACCAAGTTTTGCCGCTTTTTCTAACCAATAACGTGCTTGCCCAGCATTGGGCTGCACGCCTTCGCCACGAATATACATCATGGCAAGATTTAATTGTGCAGGTGCAATGTCTTGTTTGGCGGCGGTGGTGTACCACTGGATGGCTTGTTGGAAGTTTTGCTGAATGCCGAGACCTTTTTGGTAGCGTTTGGCTAGGAAGAATTGGGCTTGTTGGTTGCCAGATTTAGCTTGGCTTAGTAATGCCATCGGTTCCATGCTGTCATAGCGTGAGCCATTGAGTGGAATATTGGCAACCAATTCAGCGCTTGCAACGCCTGATAAGCTTAAAAATGCAGTTAATACGGTGACTTTCAATAATTTCATAATCAACTCCGAGTATCAAGCTGCAGCCATCGCAAGCTTGCCTAGGTTTAGATAAAATAAACTTAATAAATAAGTAAACGAATTAACAGAAAATCTTAAATTTTACAATGATTTAGCCATTCGTTATGTTTTAATAGGATAACGCAATCTTTTGATTGTTTTAGGTTAACACTGTTTGCTTTGCGTTTCAAATATTTAAGTGAAAATGTAAACAGTTGTTACAATATTTCACAGGGGAAACAAAGACTTGCGACACTTGGTGTCGCGTAGGGCTTTACTTTTGTGACATATTGTTAGATTAGACGATAATTTATCGGCTCACCAAATCTTCATAGGCATAGAATCAGCGATAAAATAGCTTAGTTTTTGGTAACCCGATAGATTGCCACATCGGCAAGTAAGTTGGGGTTTTTGCGGATAATTTGTGCAAGTGCCCAAGGGTAGGGCTTTTCACTTTCTTGTACCGCAAAACGATTGATGATGCGGATGTCATTGTCATCACACAGTTTTTCAAAGTCTTTAAAGGTACACAAGTGAATATTGGGCGTGTTGTACCAAGCAAACGGCAGGGCTTCAGACATTGGCATCATGCCTTTGATACCCAAGTGAATACGGTTTTGCCAATGCGCAAAATTAGGGAAAGTGACAATCACTTCTTTGCCAACCCGTACCATATCGAGAAGTAGTTGGTCGGGCTCTTTGACCGCTTGTAGGGCGCGCGCCATCACCACCGTGTCAAAGCTTGCGTCGGCAAACCGCGCCAACCCATCATTTAAGTCTTGCTCAATGACGTTAACGCCTTTGGTAACACAGTCATTGATTTTAGTTTGGTCGATTTCGATACCATAGCCAAACACGCCCAATTTGTTTTGTAAATGCGCGAGTAAATCACCGTTACCACAGCCTAAATCCAAGACTTTGGCATTGGGTTTAATCCAGCGTTCGGCAAGTTGATGGTCGATTTTCATTCAATTCTCGTTAAATCTAAAGTTAAATCTAAAAGTTAAATATAAATTAGGCGGTTAAAAAATTAAATACCGATTGACGATAGGTCGGGATATCAAACAAAAACGAATCATGTCCATAGGCGGCATCAATATTGATATAGCTTACGGGTTTACCATTGGCAATTAGCGCATCCACAATTTCTTGCGAGCGCTCTGGGCTAAACCGCCAATCGGTGGTAAAGGATATAATTAAAAACTTACATTGGGTGTTTGCCAATGCCAATCGTAGCGCATCGGTATCAGTCAAACTATCATTGATACTGTCATCCTCAATCGCGCCACGCGCTGGGTCAAAATAATCCAAGGCTTTGGTCATCAGCAAATAAGTATTGGCATCAAAACGTTCACTAAACTGCTCACCTTGATAGCGTAAATAACTTTCCACTTGAAATTCTACATCGTAGTTGAACATCAGCTTGCCGGCTTTCAAATCGCGTCCAAATTTTACCCGCATCGCTTCATCGGTAAGATAAGTGATATGACCGACCATACGCGCCAAAATCAAGCCACGTTTGGGAATTTTGCCTTGCTCGATATAGCGTCCTTCACAAAAATCAGGATCGGATAAAATCGATTGGCGTGCCACTTCGTTAAAGGCGATATTTTGCGCAGATAGCTTGGGCGTGCTGGCAATAATCACGCATTTTTTCAGCCGACTCGGATAGTCAATTGACCACTGCATGGCTTGCATGCCGCCCATTGAGCCACCAACAATCGCATGCCAGATGTCAATGCCCAGATAGTCAGAGAGCATGACTTGGGTTTTTACCCAGTCTTTGATGGTGACTAAGGGAAAATCAGGACCATACGGCTTGCCTGTTTCTGGGTTGGTACTGGTTGGACCCGTCGAGCCGTAGCAGCTGCCAATGTTGTTAAGACATACCACAAAAAAACGCGTGGTATCAATCGCTTTGCCAGGACCGATAAAAGTATCCCACCAGCCTGCTTTTTTATCATCGCTACTATGATAGCCAGCCGCATGATGACTGCCCGATAGCGCATGACAAATCAATATCGCATTGGATTTATCGGCGTTGAGCTCGCCATAAGTTTCCACCATTAAATCAAAAAATGGCAGCGTGCGATTGCATTCTAACGTCAGTGGGGTATCAAAATGAATTTTTTGCGGTGTGACGATACCCACAGATTTGCCACCAGATTTGGCAAAACTAATAGGATGATCGTCGTCAAAATTTTTGGGGACAGTCAATTCAGCTTCAGGTAAAATCTTGGCATGTGGTTTGTGTTGCTGTGTGCTCACCCGCTTTCTCACTAATTTTTGATTGATAACGCATTAAAAGTATAGCTATTGTAAGGGTTTATATGGGTTATCACAACTTGGAATTCAAATGCCAAATTTAGCATCATCACCCCACCATACACTGCTATCACTCACAGGATTGGCGCTCACGGGATTTTTGGCATTGACGTATTTAGCGTTCCATCAGCCAACATCGGTTCTGGCTGCCAATGCTAGTACAGCCACAAGCGACACGATGGTCAGCCATCATCAAAGCCATCACTCCGTCAGTCATCTAAACAGCCACCAAAACCACTATCAAAACCAACAGCACCAACAGCCTAAACAACATAAACACCAAGCAGATGGTGAATCGGCTAGCAGTCCTGCACGAAACGCAATCTTTAAAAGTAAAAATCCTGTATCCTCTGAACAAAATTCTCGCCTTGTGGATGCCCTACTGGTGATGGGTGGGATAGGTTGTCATTGATTCAACTATAGCTTAAAAATGCAATAATTGAGCAATTTCAGGTGATTATCCAGTACGCGCGCCCTAGTAAATATGCTAATCTTAACCCTACTTTTTTTATGATTTTTTTGGATTAAAGACAAATTATGAAACCAAGCAATCCGCCTGAAATTGCCGTTGTCCTTGTGAATTTGGGAACACCCGATGCGCCGACTGAAGAAGCCGTGCGTCGCTATCTCAAACAATTTTTGTCCGATCCGCGCGTGATTGAGATTCCGCAGTTTATCTGGCAAATCATCTTAAACTTGTTTGTGCTACGCAGTCGCCCCAAACGGGTTGCCCACGCTTATGCTAGCGTGTGGGATGGCGACTCCCCCTTGCGTAAAATCACGCTTGCCCAAGTGGAATTGTTGCAGCAGCGTTTTGACCAACATCAACTGCCTTGCAAAGTGAGCGTCCATGCTGCCATGACCTATGGCAAACCTGCGTTAACGGATGTGCTATCGGCATTAACTGCCAAAAAAGTAGAGCAAATCGTGATGTTGCCGGCTTATCCGCAGTTTTCCGGTTCAACCACTGGCGCGGTGTTTGACGTCGTCACTAAATGGGGGCTTAAGCAGCGTAATTTACCCAGCATCAGCTTTGTCAAAGATTATTTTGCTCATCCGCAATACATCCAAGCCTTGGCTGAGAGCGTCAAACGCTTCCAAGCTGAACATGGCAAACCTGAAAAACTGCTATTGAGTTTTCACGGGATTCCAGAGCCGTATGAGCAAAAAGGCGATCCATATGCCAGACGCTGTCGCTGTACGGCAGCGCATTTGGCGCAAGTATTGGGGCTTGAGCGTCATGAGTGGGAATGTAGTTTTCAATCACGCTTTGGTAAGCAAGAATGGGTCAAACCTTATACGGATGTCACCTTAACCGAGTGGGGCAAGCAGGGCATCAAGTCAGTACAGGTGCTGAGTCCGGCATTTTCGGCAGATTGCTTAGAGACGCTAGAAGAGTTGGCAGTCGAAAATCGACAGACATTCCAGTCCAATGGCGGTGGGGACTATCATTATATCCCTGCACTCAATGTGGATGCTGCGCATATTGACTTGTTTGAATCATTGGCATTGCCACATGTGCAAGCGTGGCAACAAAATCTGCAAGGATGGTATTAATACTTATTGTTAAAGCTTGGCTTAAAACGGATTATTAAGCGCATTAATAGCGAGCCTTATTAACAGATGACCAATAAAAAAGGTTGGTAACTTACCAACCTTTTTGATGTTTATTTTTGAGGTTTAAATACAAAAAATTTCAGTACAGAAAATCAGTCTTTATAACTTTCATCTGCGGCATCAGGGTCAGCGATATCACTAATGGTCGGATAGTGCTCCTCGCTAAAGCTATCCTCAACCAGTAATTCATCAATCCGCTGCTCATCAATATTTTGGCGATGAATCGCGGTCAAACCACTTTCACCCGCTTCAATATGGCTTGATGACAAGGATTCATCATCCAATTGCACAGTAAAACTATCGGAATCAATATCGGTCAAATTGCTAGATGTTGGTTTGGCTTTCATTTTTGTTCCTTAATTTTCATTTATTGTTTATTATCAGTGTTATGTCGCTATCATAGCCAGTAATCAGCATGACATCTATGTTGCCAATGTGATATTTGTGTTATGTTATCGAAAACAGTTTTTCGCACAGACAGCGTTTTTAACAATTTTTATAGATAAAACAGGAAGTGATTATGTTTAAAAATCTTGCCTCAGATGCATTGGGTTTGAGTGACATCGGTAAAATCATCCCACCAAGCCAGTTTAACCAAACCGATATTGATGACTATATTTTTCATGAAGATAACGAGCGGATTTATTTTTTGATTAAGTCAAAAATGGACGAATATTGCTTCACCAATGTCGCCTTTATTCATCTTGACGGTCAGTCGGCGACCAGTAAAAAGCGCTTGCTGAAACGCTATCCGTACCGCAATTTTCAGCCCGCCAATATCATGATTGAGACAGCAGGCACGATGGATATGGATGCTGAGCTAAAATTTAGCTTGGGCGGTATGGCGTTTTCGATTGATATCGACAAAAATCAAATCGAGCAAATCCGTGACATTTATAAGGCGCTGACTGCGATTAGCGAGCAATGCAAACGCATTGCCCATGAAGAAACGGTGCTAGAAAAATCCTTTAATACCGTCACCAATATGTTTAGCTTACGCGAACTGTCAGAAAACGTGGTGCTTAATTTGCCGGATGTCATCAACCAAACTGTTTCACAAGTAGAAAATGCCTATGGCGAGCGTTTAACAACCATTCGTAATTATGACTTTAGCGCGATTTTTGAGCATTATTTGCGTCAATAATTGCTAAAATTTATGCATACTGTACTCACCGCCTACGCTGAGCAAGGTATCAAACTTGCGATTGAAAGCAAACGGGTCAAACATATCAACTTTCGTATCAAATCGATTGATGAAGCGCCGTTTACCAGTTTGCTCAGCGTGTCTTATCCCATGCGTATGCCACAACACCTGCTGATGCAATCGCTTGAACATCGCCTTGCATGGGCAATCGACTGTCAGCAAAAACAACGAAAACTCAAAGAACTTAAACCCAAAAAACCTGCTTATATCAATGATGTCAAAGATTTGGCAAATTTGACCCTTGAAAGCAACATTTATTTTGAAGGGCAACAGGTTGTACTTAAAGAGTTATTGTTAAAGCACCACATAAAACCAAGCGAACTGGCGCGATTGGATGTTGGCAAAACCTTACGCCATATTTATAAATTTTGGCTCACTCAATTTATTCAAAACCGCCAAGCGTTTTGGCAAGACAAAGTGGGTAAATCTGCCAACAGAATCACGCCCTACACCATGAAGACCCGATGGGGCAGTTGTAGCACCCAAGCCAAAACCATTCGCTTGTCCGTTTGGCTGGCGCAATTCCCGCCAGACTGCGCGGATTATGTGTTGGTGCATGAACTTTGTCATCTGATTGAGCCCAATCATTCGGCACGATTTTGGGCGCAGGTGGCACGAGTTATGCCAGATTATCAACTGTGGCATCAGCAATTAAAATTTGGCGAGCTGTAATTCTCAAAGTCACAAAAAAGCCATCTCGCTGTGAGATAGCTTTTTGGTAGCGGTAAAAGTTGCAAATTCCTAAAATCAATCTGCTAAAATGTAACCCTATTTCAATGTTCAAATATAATCACTAAAAAGCTGATAAAAAATGTCCCAAATTCATTACCAATTCGATTTTAAAAAATTTCGTGAACACCTTGTCGATGTCACATTGACTTTTACTGCAGACAACGACGACCCAATCGTTTGGCTACCTGCTTGGATTGCGGGTAGTTACATGATTCGAGAATTTAGCAAACACATTACGGCAGTCACTGCCACCATTCATCACCCCAACGCCAACAACAATCAACGGCTTAAAAAACTTGATAAAAACCACTGGCAAATCCACGCCAAACAAGGCGACCGCATTAGCGTCACTTATGAAGTCTATGCTTATGACTTATCGGTGCGAGGGGCATATGTCGATGAAACTCGCCTGTACGGCAACTTTACCTCCCTAGCATTAGCGGTACAAGGGCAAGAAAACCAAGCGATTAAAGCCGAACTCATCTGCCCGCAAGACTTTTATGAGGTAAACGGTGTGGAGGTCAGCCTAGCCACCGCCTTACCGGAAAAAATGCACCAACAAGCCAAACAAACCATCTATCAGCTAACTGCCGACAACTACGAGCAACTTACTGACAGCCCGTTTGAAATTGCTGAGCAAGACGAATTTTGGTTCGATGTAAAAAGTGGCGAAAACAGCATTGCACACCGATTTGTGATTTCTGGCGTACAGCACAGCGACCTTGAACGGCTAGAAACTGACCTTAGCAAAATTTGTCAAAGCTATGTTGATTGGCTCGGTGATACGCCGTTTGATGATTATTTGTTTATGACCATGGCAACTTCAAGCGACTATGGCGGGCTTGAGCACCTTGCCAGCACCAGCTTGATTACCCCACGAGATGACCTACCCACATTTTTTGAACAAGCTGAGCCAAGCGAGAGTTATCAACGCTTTTTGGGCTTGTGTAGCCATGAATATTTTCATGCATGGTGGGTTAAAACCGTGCGTCCCGAAGTCTTTTTAACCGCCAACTTTAACCAAGAGACGTACACCACCTTGCTATGGGTGTTTGAAGGCTTTACCAGTTATGTGGATGATTTTATGCTACAAAAAAGCGGGGTTATTTCGCAAGATAGCTATCTAAAGCTACTTGCTGAACAAATCAATCGCTACTATCAAACCCACGGACGCGCCTTGCAAAGCGTGGCAGAATCAAGCTTTGATGCGTGGATAAAGCTATATCGTAGCGATGAGAACACCGCCAACGCCGGGATTAGCTACTACAACAAAGGCGCGCTGGTGGCGTTATGTTTAGACTTGACTTTGATAAACCACGGCAAACGTATTTTTGATGTGATAAAAGTTTTTTATGACAAAGCCAAAGCCCAAGATAATCGCCGTTTTGGTATGACGGACGCCAATCTCGATGACGTCATGAATGAATGCTTACCCAAAGAGGTTTGGCAAGATTTTAGAACCAATTATATCGACGGCACGACAGAATTACCGCTATTTGAACTGTTGTCAGAACAGGGTGTGAGTATTGAACAAAAAGACGATGATATTACTTGGGGCATGAAATATATGAGTGAGCCTACTGGGTTAAAAGTGCAACGTGTTGTGCGAAATAGCCAAGCCGCCGCTGCAGGGATTTCTGCTAATGACGTCATCGTGGCAATTAATGGGTTAAAAGCGAGCGAAAAATGGCTCAAAGCCACTGCTAAAACCCAAACAATTAGTGAAGACCCTGCCGTGTGTCATGTCTTTCGCCGTGATGAGCTGCTGGTGCTTGAAGTGCCACCTGTGAGTGACGCGCATGTTAAACAACCGCAAAAATGGATGCTGACTTGGCAAACAGCGCCATCAAACGCGGTAAAACGGTGGTTAGATGATTGATAAGCTTGTTATGAGTTGCGATAAAGTTATCGGTGGATATTGTCACATAAAGGAATATAAATGATTGTATTACTTAGAGTTATTAGAGCATTGTTTGTTATCATATTTTATTGGCAGGTACTGACCTCGGTCATAGGTTTATCAACCCATCTAAATGTCATGCAAGCAAATCTACAAGACCCCAAAATTGTAACACTGCTGTTAATTAAAATCAGCGTGCTTGTAGGATCAGCTTTGATAGCCTATGTGATGGGAAAAGGTATTAATCATTACTATCGACAAAAATTTGCTACTACTGACCTTAAGATTCGTTCCATTTGGCAATTTTAAGATGATAGTTGACCATTAATCATCTAAGTCATCGGTTCAAATTTGGGAAAATAACTGCCAAAAATTATTTATTACAAAAGTTCACAAATTATAGTTTGCAAAAATTATGTCGATAAATAACAATTGTGATTGTTACTAATTTATTAAGGAGTGATATAATGAAGTTAAAAATTGTAACTGTGATGGCAAGTATTCTATTATTACAAGCTTGTGCTACCCCAACTGTAGTTGAGACTCGTAAAGTTAACGATAATCAATTATCCTGCTCGCAAATTCAATCAGAAATTGAAGAAGCCAAGAGTTTTGAACAAAAAGCCAGAAAGGAACGTACAGTCACAGGTAAAAATGTCGCAGCCGCCGTATTATTTTGGCCTGCTTTGTTAGGCACTTATTCAAATACCGAAGAAGCAATCAACGCGGCAAAAGAGCGTCAAGACAACCTATATAAAATCTATCAGAACAAAGGTTGCCGATAGTTAGCACCTATAGATAGGGTAGATACCAACGTTATCAAAAGCAGATTACCTGAACGGTTTGTATAATTACAAGCCGTTTTTGTTTAAAAGCGCGGGCTGCCTTACGCCTTTTCTATAACGACATACACATATCTATGTTGTGCATTTTAATGCGAAGTATGTGATTATCACTTGATAATTACAGCAAAATTCAGTAAAATTCGGCTTCCAATTTTATCAATCATCCTGTGTTGGCTTTAATCGGTTGGGTGTTTGGGTGAATTTTTAGCAAAATAAAGATTCGTGCCACGCATACTAACTGCAGACCAAAGGGCAGGATAATGACTAGAGACCTAACCATGCGCGCAGATATCCATCCAGCTTATCAAGAAGTTCTATTCCACGACACCAACGCTGACGTTTACTTTTTAACTCGCTCTACTATCAAATCAAAAGTAACTCGCGAATACGAAGGTAAAGAATACCCATACGTCGCACTCGATATTTCAAGTGCCTCACACCCATTCTATACCGGCGAACAACGTAAAACCCAAAACGAAGGTCGTGTGGCAAGCTTCAACAAACGTTTCGGCGCATTTGCAGGTCGTAACAAAAAATAAGTTTAATCGCTTATTATCAAAAACCCTTTGCGATTGCGAAGGGTTTTTTATTGGTTGGAATGGGGCAATACTGGATAATCCCTAACATTACGCCAAAAAAAGCTCACCGAAGTGAGCTTTTTTTGGGTTTATTTGTTTAGGTTTAATAGGAATGAATTTTTACGTTTTTGGGTAGTAACAATTCTTTTTTGAGTGGCAACTGCGGTGATAACTCAAACAAGGCGCGGCGATATACATTACGTTTAAATGCCACCACCTGGTTAAGTGGATACCAGTAACTGACCCATTCCCAGCGGTCAAATTCAGGTTTTGCCGTATCAAAACGGATATGTTCTACATTGTTCTCATCTAGCTGGAGCAAAAACCATTTTTGTTTTTGTCCAATACACAAAGGATATTGTCCTTGTCGTACAAAACGTTTTGGCAACCGATAACGAAGCCAATTTTGGGTTTGTGACAACACTTTGACATGCTGAGGATACAGTCCGACTTCTTCCCACAATTCCCGATACATTGCATCAAGCGGCGTTTCACCAAAATCAATGCCACCTTGTGGAAATTGCCAAGCATCGTGACCCACGCGTTTTGCCCACAGTACTTGTCCGTGTGTATTTGCCAAGATGATACCTACGTTGGCTCGAAAGCCGTCTGCATCAATCATGACGATTACCTTCAATTTAATGGTTAAAATCGGCAGGCAATCACATTATCAAGTTTTTTGGGTCGCAAGGTTTACACACATCCTTGCAGACCATTATTAAAGTTTTGGTCAATCAAATCATCGGGAATAAACCCATCTCTACCAACAGACGCTTATTTTATTATTATTGCTAAAAAACATGGACAATGTAATCACTGCCTTTATTACCCATTATTAAACCAGTTTTTATGTCAAAAGTGTAATGTTTATTTGCTATAAATTGTTTCACGGACATAAAAAGCGCATAATATCCCTTGATTTTATACAAAATATTTTTTCAAAAATTAAAACATCTGGGGATAGTATGAAAGCAACAGTAAATTGGTTAAAAAACGAAGACATTAATTTTGAAGCCGTGACCGAAAACGGCAATAAAATTATCATGGATTCAACCGAAAAATTGGGTGCCAAACCCATGGAAATGGTTTTGATGGGGCTTGGCGGCTGTGCCAGTTATGATGTGGTCAGTATCCTACAAAAAGCCCGTCAAGCGGTGAGCGATGTTGAGTGTCAGCTATCGGCTAAGCGTGCCGACACGATTCCTGCAGTATTTACTGATATTCATTTACATTTTGTAGTCAAAGGCAGCGCCATCAAAGAAGCGCAGGTTAAAAAAGCCATTGAATTATCGGCAGAAAAATACTGCTCAGCCAGTCGTATGCTAGAAAATGGCGGTGTCAAAATCACCCATGACTACGAAATCATTGATGAAACCCCTAGTGAAATGACTCATGAAACGGTTAAAGGGTAGGGAGTAACGGCATGTTTTCCTATTTGAGTGCTGTCCCTGCCACCAATAGCAGTGTGGTGCTGGCAATGATGGTCGCCAGTTTATTGCCCTTGGTGTTTGCGATATTGGCAAAAGTCTTTGGCGGATTTAAAAGCAAAGACAATGCCAATCCGCGCGAGTTTTTGGGTAAACAAACGGGCGCGGCAGCCCGTGCCAATGCCGCGCAGCAAAATAGCTATGAAACCTTGCCGGTATTTTTGGCAGCGGTGATTGTGGCATTGCTATTTTTTGTACCGCTGTCAGTGGTGACCCAGTTGGCATGGTTGTATGTGATATTACGGATTATTTATGGGTTGGCGTATATTGCCAATTGGGCAACTTTTCGCTCAATTATTTGGTCGCTTAGCCTCGCCTGTCCACTGATGTTGTTTTATTTAGCGATACGATTGAGCTAATTTGCTATGAGCAATCGCCAGCTTGGGATTGTGCTTGCAACATCGCAACAATGGTCTTAAGCTGTTTTTGTTTTTTGACCGTTTGCCAAAGCTCGCTGGCTTCTTCGTAGCCTTGGGTTAACATGCCAAGCCATTGTTTGTAACGCCCCACCAGCATATTGTCGCTACGGGCATCGCCTTGCAAAAAGGCAATTTGTAAAGTTAATAAATCTTGCCAGTTCATGCTTTCAACTTTTTCGCCTTTATCCATCGCTTTGATTTGATTGACCAAATCAGGACGAGTGACCGCACCACGTCCGAGCATGATATGTGGGGTGTTGGCTTGTTTGCGGCAACGCATGGCTTGCTCAGTCTGCCAAATTTCGCCATTGGCAATAATCGGTAAGCCCAGCCGCTGCGTCAGGGGCGCGATTAACTCCCAATAGGCTGGGGGTTTATAGCCTTGGGTTTTGGTACGGGCATGGATGGTCAGCCAACTGGCATTGGCTGATTGCACCGCATCGCCGATTTCTTGGGTGAGTGAGGTATCTTCATAGCCGAGTCGGATTTTTGCTGATACAGGCGTATCTGATGGCACGGCTTGTCGTACTGCATGGATGATTTGATACAAGGTTTCAGGTTCGGTGAGCAACACCGAGCCACCGCGGTGACTATTGACAGTTTTAGCAGGGCAGCCAAAGTTAATATCAATGGCTAACGCACCAAGCTCGACCGCTCTGACGGCATTACCCGCCATCAATTCGGGCTCACTGCCCAGTAACTGGACATGTACTGGCGTGCCGTGAATAGTTTTGCCTTTTAAATTATCTTCATGCAAAAGTTCGGGTACAAATTTGTAAAACACATGCGCGGGCAGGACGTGCTGGGTGACGCGAATAAACTCACTCACCGTCCAGTCGTAATGCCCGATACTGGTTAAAATATCCCGCATCAATGGGTCGGTTAGCCCTTCCATCGGCGCTAGGACGATTTGCGGCTGGGTAAAATCGGGGCTAAACTGCGATAAGTGACTAGCCATAAATCACCTTTTTATCTTTGAGTCCGTGAATCAAATCTTGAATATTAAAAATATCCAAATTTACCTTGGCGCGCGTACAGGCGACATACAGCAGCCGCAATTCTTCGGGAGAGATTTTTACCGCCTGAGACGTCACATCATAATAAAAATCATTGTCAATTTGCACCCGTGACCATTCCAACCCTTTGGCTTTGTGCGCGGTAGAGATGATGTAGTCGGCTTTATCCAGTGTGGTCAAGCTGTTGATCGCTTGGTTTAGCGTTTCGGTGCCATGTTCATCGACCAATTTGACCAGGGTTTTTAAATCGCTGCCTTCGCTCGTCTCGCTATAATCCTGCACGTCGCGCCAATTGTTAAAGTAGGCAAGCTCAGGCACACCATACGCCGCTTGTCCTTTTTTTAGCCGTTCGGCAGATTGACTAAATTTGAGCAAACGCTCTGTATCAGCTTGTAGCGCAACTTTATGTCCCATTTTAAGCCCAGATAACAGATTGACCATCGCACTGGCATTGGTACGGCAAAGAATGGCATCTTTTTTACCATGCACCATACTTTTGCCTAAGGTAGACGCCATCGCAGGATTACCACGCAGTGGTACCTCTTCTTGTAGCGCTTTTAAGAACCCATTCGCCACATCGGCAATTTGTTCGCCAAACCGAAACGATTGGGTGAGCAAGGTTTGTGGTAGCGGCAGGCGCTTCATGGCATTGACAGCACCGCGCCATTCATAAATTTGCTGATGCGCGTCACCCACATAGATAACTTGGTTGGGCTGATTGGACAAAATCCCCATCATCAAAGGGTCAGCGTCTTGCGCTTCATCAAATAAGATAAAATCCGCAGGAATCACCGGTTTGGATAGCGCCCAAAGTTTAAGATAAATATCATGCCCAATCCCCGCAGGGTGGCGTGGATCAATCGACTGTTGCCAGCGCCGCTCCACATACGGGTATAAGGTATCGCGCAGCTGCTCAGCTTCACTGGCAACCAACCAGTCAGGAAACTGCAAATGACGCGGCGCGGGGTAACTGGCATGGGTACTACAAAACGTGCTCACCGCATCAGACACAAAGCGCGCTTGTCGCTCTGGCGTTAAGGTCACAAACTGGCTTTTGCCTTCAATTTGGCGTTTGACTTGCACAGGGGTCAAGCCCAAATCTGAGGCAAGGCGACTGGGTGAAAAACGCGGTAGTTGTAGCTTTGCGGTGATATCGCGAGCGGTATGACGAAATGCCAATGAGTGGAAAGTGCGACAGTCGACATGGTTGGGAAATTTGCGCTGCGCTTCAGCAGCAATTGCTTTGTTAAATGCCAAATAAATCCCGCGACCACGTAGCTGATTGCCAATCAGGTTAAGCGTGGTGGTCTTACCTGCGCCGGCATACGCTACCACCTTAAACGACTGGCGCGTGAGCGCCATATCGACAGCCTGCTGCTGCTCACCCGTTGGGCGTTGGGTCGGGCTGTGGACAGGGGATTGGGTAGGGATAACGCTGGGGTTTGACATAAGGCCATTGCTAACAGAAAAGTGAGCTATTTTAGCAAAATTTGGCAAGTTTTGCTCAGTTTCCTTTATTTACTCAACCTGTATTTACTAAACCTTAATTTACTAGCCTTTATTTACTAAGCGGGGATAAATGAGAGGTTGACTAGGCTTTAGCTTTATCCAGCTAGATTAGCGGTCTTTCTGTAATAACGCTTTTTCTTTAACCAGTACCCGTGCCATGACTAGACCGAGTTCAAACAATAACCACATCGGGATAGCCAGCATCACCATCGATAAACCATCTGGCGGTGTCACCAATGCGGCAATAGCAAAACAACCCACGATGATGTAACGGCGTTTTTGCGCCAAACTATCCACTGTCACCACTCCAGCCAATACCAGTAGCAGCGTCAACACAGGAATCTCAAAGGTTGCCCCAAACACCAAAAACAGCTTGAGTACAAAATTTAGATAGCTTTCGATATCGGTCATCGGTAGCACATTATCGGGAGAGAATTTGATAAAAAAAGCCAGCACGCTTTTGAGCACGACATAATAAGCAAACGCAATCCCCAGATAAAACAATATCACCGATGACAATAGCACAGGTAAAGCGATACGTTTTTCATGCTTATATAGCCCTGGTGCGATAAACGACCAAATCTGGTATAAAATATACGGCATCGCCAAGATAACAGCCAGATACAGCGTCAATTTAATCGGTGCCAAAAATGACGAAGTGATATCGGTTGCAATCATAGAAGAATTGACTGGCAACAACGCCGTTAACGGGGCAGAAAAAATATCGTAGATTTCTCGCGAAAAGCCCGCCAATGCCAAAAAAATCACCAACACCGCCGCAAAACCGTGAATCAAATGACGGCGCAGTTCAATCAAATGCTCAGTGATAGGCATATCTACTAAAGTGTTGTCTTGCGATGGTTTATCATCTTTAGCTTGTTCAAGTGCTAATTGTTCAGGCGTTTTTTTGGTTTTGATAAGCTTAATCACTGGGCAACTCCACCCAAACTTGGCAACTGGTGCAGTAGCGGATCGGCTTGATAATTGGGTAAAAACGGTGGATTGGGAAGACGTCTGACACGGTCATAATCACTGAGCAAAAACCAACGATAATACATTGGCTCAGTGGCAGCAAATAGCGCTTCATGTAAGTCTTTAGCCACTGCATCGGCTTCGACATCAGCCTCTAGACCCAGCAAATAATCGTCTGCTTTGGTTTCTGTCAGATAAGATTCGTCAGATGGCTTGTCTAGTGAATTATCTAGTGGCTTGTTTGGTAACAGCGCGGTGGTATCCGTTGTTGGCTCAGCTAAATGATTGGTTGGTTCATGGCTGAGTGGTTCAGGGGGTAGGCTAACTGCGTTAGTATCATGACCAAGATCAGAGGTTGTATCAGCCGACTGGGTATTGTGAGCTTGCATCGAAGGTGCTTTGCCATGTTGCTGTAATTCGCTCACACTGCTGCGAAGGGCTTCCATCTCGCGCTTCATATCAACTTCAGCTTGGCGGATTTTTTCCAGCTCAAGCTGCATTTGCTTGCGCGTTTCGGCAAGGTCAAGCTCAGCTTCAATTTCTGACTGCAGCGTTGCAACCGTACGGCGGAATTTGGCATACCACTGACCTGCAGTACGCGCCGCTTGGGGGAGTTTTTCAGGGCCCAGCACAATCAGTGCAATCGCCCCAAATAACAGGAGTTCGGAGAAACCTATATCAAACATAACAACCGTGGCAGTTAGGGATTAAAAAACCAAAGAAAAAGTAACGACTAGGGTTTAAACGTTATGTTTATCTTGTTGGGTCTGCGTGGTATTGAGCTCAGCTTTTTCGTGTTCAAGGACACGGTTTTTGTTCAGATGCTGTTCGTTTTCATCTTTGACCGCATCTTTAAAGCCTTTAACGGCACCACCCAAATCTTTACCGGCATTTTTCAGTTTTGAAGTGCCAAAAATGACCACAACAACAACCAGTAAAATTAACCAATGTGTGATTGAGAAACTACCCATGAGAATATCCTTTGATTAACCTTGATAATAGGGGTGAGGACAATATGAATTTGCAGTGTAACACATAACCATTGCGTTGACATAACTGTGCAAAAAATGGTGTAAAACACGGCGAATTTTTCGCACTTTTAGCCAGCAATATTCAGGACTTATCGACTGTTTAGTGGCGTTTACTTAAGGGCGCTCACTTAAGGGCTATTACTTAAGGGATTTGACGTGCGGCTTTTTCATCGATACCCGATAAGCCAAAACGTCTTGCCAATTCATTGGTGACAGCCCAAGACGGTATATTAAACCATGCCAATGTGACCATTGTGTGAAACCAAACATCAGCAATTTCATATACCAAATCTTTCACCGCGGTATCATCGGCGACGGCGTCATAGGGGGTATCGTTGGCAATGTTGATATCTTTGGCCGCGATAATGGCTTCAGTGGCTTCCTCACCGACTTTTTCTAAGATTTTGTTGATACCTTTATGGTATAAGCTTGCCACGTATGAGCTATCAGGATTGGCATTTTTACGCCCAATCAATACCTCATCTAACGCGGTTAAAATATCCGCTGACGTCGTAGCGGTTTGTGTCGCATTGCTTGTTTGGGTTGGATTGCTTATTTGTGTCGAATGGCTTGCAAGCGGCGAGTGTTCATGAGTCGGTTTGGCGTTGTCACCATAAATCGCATCAGGGTCTTTGATAACCGCATCAGTAGTTTGCCATTGTAGCTGTCCGTAGTCATCTGCAAGCAGACGATAAAAACAAGACTGCCGACCCGTGTGGCAAGCAATTCCCCCCACTTGGGTGACTGACAACACAATCACATCAGCATCGCAATCTAGACGGATTTCATGGACTTGCTGAAAATGCCCCGAGCTTTCGCCTTTATGCCATAATTTACCGCGAGAGCGTGACCAATACACTGCTTGCATTTTTTCAGCAGTCAGACGTAATGACTCGCGATTCATCCATGCCATCATCAAAATGCGCCCTGTATGAAAATCTTGAGCGACTGCAGGCATTAGCCCATTGTCATCGAATTTTAGTGTATCTAACCAATCCATATTCACGCCCTGTATCATACTATGCAAGCCTTAGCCAAAAAAAAGCACCCATCAAACGATGCGGGCATTTATCATAATTCATCAAGCCCTAAATCTCAAAGGGTTTCACATCTAAGGCTTCTTTGATGGTAGCTGATAACGCGATTTCTTGGCTTTGACGATAGTCATACGCCACAAAGCCCATTTTGGCATACGCCACCAAGGAGTCATCAAACATTCGCGAGACTTTAAACACAAAATCCCCACCCAAATCGGTTAAATGCTGCACGCCGACTTCAAATAACAGTTCTTCACGCGCTCGTGCCCGATCAAAGATTTGGGTCTCGATATGATTAATGACCAAGCCTTGGTACTCAGTATTAACCTCTTTAATGCCTTTTGAATATAAAAAACGAAAACGGGCTTCGGTAAGCAATGCCACCAAATTTTCAACCGTTAAGTGTTGTGCTAATCCAATTTCGGTATTGCGCACGCGCATGACGGTCTCAAACACGAAATGGGCAACTTCAATATTTTTGTTTAAAGCTGACAAGAATTCTAACCTCATGATGTTGATGAAGATGAAATAGCATTACACGTTAAATTTTACCAAAGCCTGCGAACGATAAATACCTCAAGGTTAAACAAACTAACGTAAACTGTGTCCAAAATAAGGTGTATCTATCTCTTTTAGCTAATTTATTCTCAGTTTTTGTAAATTAAGTTGTTAACTTAATTAATGTAATCTCGTGATACATTTGCCAAGTTATTTATGTTAAATGATTGATATCATAGATTTTTCAAAATCCTATAAAAACTGACTGAATAAAAATCTATTATAGTAGAGAAATATTAAAGTAACATCAATAAAATAGATGTCAAAGAAAAAATTAGTTTTAACAATTGCGTGCATTCACCAATGATTTTTGATAAAATACCGCCTCCCACCTCAAGGCAAAAAATCCAGTGTGATGAGGATTTTTTGACAAACAGGTTAACTTCACTTGATAAAGATGTTTAATCTTTGTCAAAAACGAACAAGAGGCTATCATGAAATTAAAAACTCGCCGTGGTGCTGCCAAGCGTTTTAAAAAAACTGGTAACGGTATCAAACGCAAACAAGCATTCAAACGCCACATTTTGACCAAAAAATCTCCTAAGCGTATCCGTCAATTACGTGGATGCAAATTGGTACACGTGTCTGATGAGAAACGTGTTTACCGTATGTGTCCTTACCTATAATTTATGATAAACATAAGTTCACAGGTATTCAATCAACTGATATTACAAAACTTTAGGAGTAAATTATGGCTCGTGTAAAACGTGGTGTACAGGCAAATCGCCGTCATAAAAAAGTATTGGCTCGTGCAAAAGGTTATTACGGTGCGCGTTCGCGTGTTTTCCGTGTTGCTGTACAAGCAGTTACCAAAGCAGGTCAATATGCGTATCGTGACCGTCGTAACAAAAAACGTTCATTCCGCCGTCTGTGGATTGCACGTATCAACGCGGGTGCGCGCTTAAATGGCTTAAGCTACAGCCGTATGATTAACGGTCTGAAAAAAGCCAGCATCGAAATCGACCGCCGTGTATTAGCAGACATCGCTATGCATGATGCGCAAGGTTTTACGGCGTTGGCAGAAAAAGCAAAACAAGCACTGGCTGCTTAATTTGTTTTAAAGCAATTTTTCAAAAAGCCATTAAGTGCAAGCTTAATGGCTTTTTTTATCGCCATATTTTAGTTAAAATGCCTATCACTATTGATAACCAAGATTGCAACGCTCATGACAGAAATAACGACTGACAAACTTATCCAATATTCTGAAAATTTAACCGATATCACCCAAGACCAATTTTCCCAATTTGTTCAAGATGCCAAAGCCTTAATCAGCACCGCACAAAACCCCCAAGACCTACAAAACATCCGCGTGACTTTAACGGGCAAAAAAAGTCACCTAACCACTTGGTCAAAACAGCTGGGCGGACTCGATGCCGACGGCAAAAAGACCATCGGCGGTATGTTGCATCAAGTACGTACCCAAATCAATGACAGCCTACAACAAGCACAAAGCGATTTAGAAGCCAAAGCCTTAGCTGCCAAGCTTACCAGTGAATCCATTGACATCACCCTGCCAGCACGTGGACAACAAGCGGGTAATTTGCACCCTGTTACCATGACCGCTGAGCGTATGCAAGGGTTTTTCCGTCAAGCAGGCTTTGAAGTCGCAACAGGTCCTGAAGTTGAGAGCGACTACTACAACTTTGAAGCGCTAAATATTCCAAGCCATCACCCAGCGCGCGCCATGCACGATACCTTTTATTTTGAAAAACAGCATTTTAATGCCAATTATGTGCTACGCACCCATACCAGTTCGGTGCAAATTCGCACCATGGAAAAAGGCAACCTGCCGATTCGTATCATCTGTCCAGGACGTGTGTATCGCAACGACAGCGACCAAACTCACTCGCCGATGTTTCATCAGCTTGAAGGTTTGTATGTCAGTGAATCGACCAATTTTGCTGAGCTAAAAGGCTTGATTCATGAGTTTTTGCAGGCGTTTTTTGGTCGCAAGCTCACGGTGCGTTTTCGCCCATCGTATTTTCCATTTACTGAGCCGTCTGCAGAAGTGGATATCCTTGCCGATACTTATGCAGGTGGGAGCAAATGGCTAGAAGTGATGGGCTGCGGTATGGTGCATCCAAAAGTGTTGTCCGATAGCGGTATTGACCCGACCAAATACCAAGGTTTTGCATTTGGGATGGGGATTGAGCGCTTTGCCATGCTGTATTATGGGGTGAATGATTTGCGCTTGTTCTATCAAAATGATGTCAGATTTTTAAAGCAGTTTGCTTAGGGGAAAACAATGAAAATTAGCGAAAACTGGTTACGCCAATGGGCAAACCCAAACTTAAGCGCTGAGCAAATTGGCGAACAACTGACGATGGCAGGCTTAGAGCTTGATAGCTTGGATAAAGTTGCCAAAGACTTTAGTGGTGTGGTGGTCGGTGAAGTGATTGACGTCACCCAACACCCCGATGCTGATAAACTGCGCGTTGCCAAAGTGAATGTCGGTGAGCATAGCGAAGCACCCCTACAAATCGTTTGCGGTGCACCCAATGTGGCCGCTGGCGTGCGTGTACCTGTGGCACTGGTGGGCGCCAAACTACCGCCCGCACAAGGGGATGCACCCTTTAACATTAAAAAAGGCAAACTGCGCGGCGTAGAATCGCATGGTATGCTGTGCGGTGGTAGCGAGATTGACTGTGATGATGGTGTTGATGGCTTGTTAATTTTGCCACAAGACGCCCCGATTGGCATGGATATCCGAGCGTATCTTGGCTTAGACAATCATGTGCTAGATATTTCAATCACCCCAAACCGTGGCGACTGTTTTAGTGTGCGCGGTATCGCGCGTGAGCTTGCCGTGCTCAATGATTTAACATTTCAACTGCCCTTTGACAATATCACCGCAGCTGTGACCGACAACGACAGCCAAGCGGTTAGGGTAGAGACCACCGACTGCCCACGTTATTACGCGCAACTGGTCAGTGGGCTGACAGGCACGACGCCATCACCTAATTGGATGAAACAAGCCCTGAATGCCTCAGGTGTTAAACCACGTAATTTACTGGTGGATGTTACTAATTATGTATTACTTGAGCTCGGTCAGCCGCTGCATGCGTTTGATGCCGATAAGTTGGTGGGCGCAATTACCGTGCGCCATGCCCAACAAGGCGAAACCCTTGAGCTTTTAAATGAGCAAACCATTACCTTACAAGGTGATGAGCTGGTGATTGCCGATGAACAAGGGGTCATTGCGTTAGCGGGAATTATGGGTGGACTTCGCACTGCAGTGACCGATAGCACGACCCGAGTGGTAATCGAGAGTGCATTTTTCAAACAGTTGGCGATTGCAGGTAAAGCGCGCCGTTTTGGCTTGCATACCGATGCGTCACAGCGTTTTGAGCGGGGTGTTGATTTTGAATTGCCAAAATTGGCACTCGACCGCGCGGTCAATCTATTGGCAACATTTGGCAAGGGCTCAAGTGAGGTTAGGGTCGGTCAAATCACGCTAGTTGAAAACACCGCTGAACTGCCAAAACGTACGCCAGTGACGCTACCGATTGTCAGTATCAACAAATTGTTAGGCGCGGATATCGCTACTGACAAAGCCATTGAGATTTTAGAGAGTCTACAAATCAGCACCGAGTTACAAGGCGAAAATCTGGTTGCCACGCCGCCGAGCCATCGTTTTGATATTGCCTTGCCCGAAGATTTGATTGAAGAAATCGCCCGCATTTACGGCTATAACAATATTGCCAACAAACTGCCAGCGTTTACCAGTAACTTGTTTGACAATAAACGCCAAAATGATTTGCATAACTTAAAAATGAGCTTGGTCAATCAAGGGTATTTTGAAGCGGTGAGTTTTAGTTTTAGTGATGCCAAAGTCGAAGCTTTGTTTGATGGGGCGCATTTTGCTGCACCACTCGCGCTTGCCAATCCAATCTCAAGTGACTTAGCGGTCATGCGTCGTACCTTGCTGTCTAGTTTGTTGCCTTGTGTGCAATATAACTTAAACCGTCAACAAAACCGCGTGCGTCTGTTTGAGACGGGTCTGCGTTTTGATGGCAGTGATATCGCAAGCTTAAACCAAGTGGACACCTTGGCGATGGTGGCAGTCGGCAGTACCCATCCAGAGCAGCATCATGACAGCCGTGTGATGGATTTTTACGACTTAAAAAATGACGTCGAATCGGTTTTCCCACGGTTTGCCCAGTCTGCTATCAGTTATCAACGTAGCCAGCAGCCGTTTTTACACCCCGGTCAAAGTGCCGATGTACACTATCAAGGCAAGGTGATTGGCTGGTTGGGTCAGTTGCACCCACAAATTGCCAAAGCCTTGGATTTGCCGACCACTTGGGTGGCCCAGCTGAATTTACAGGCAGTGATTGACATGCACCAACAGGCATTGACCATTATGACGCCAAGTAAATTCCCACAAGTACGCCGTGATATCGCTGTGGTGGTAGACAAGTCGATTGCTATGCAATCAATGCGAGATACTATCAAACAAGTCGGGGGCGAGCTATTAAAAGAGGTGTGGTTGTTTGATGTATATGCCGGCAGTAATTTGCCTGAAAATCAACAATCGCTTGCTTTTGCACTGGTGTGGCAAGACCTCGAGGCCACGCTTTCTGATGAGCGTATCAATGCACAAATGGAAGCTGTCATCGCTTCGCTACATGAGCAGTATCACGCAACGCTACGTATGTAATCTTGGACTAGCAAATTATGCCAGTCGATACAATGTTTTTCTTTGATTTTAAAGTAAAAATAACTATCGACTGTATTTGCTAGAATCGCTAGAATAGGAGCATTTAGTAGGGTGGGTATGATAATGAATATGCAAGTTGAAGGCAAAACCTTAACCAAATTAGAAATGATCAATCATTTGATGGAAAATTTGGGCATGACGCGCCAAGACAGCCGCGCATTTGTAGAGAATTTTTTTTCAGAGTTGTCAGAGACGTTGACCAAAGGTCACCAAGTCAAGCTATCGGGTTTTGGTAACTTTGAGATTAAGGATAAAAGCCAGCGTCCAGGTCGCAACCCAAAAACTGGCGAGATGGTTCATGTCACAGCGCGCCGCGTTGTTACCTTTAAAGCGGGGCAAAAAATGCGTCGTAGTATTGAAGATAAACTGTTCACAGAATAACGCGCTTTATTGTTTTTGGATTATTTCCAGTTAATTTAGGCGTTTTAAAATCAGTTGCTGCATTTTGACCATAAAACTTTCTAACCATAAATTTGACCATAAAAAAAAGAAGCTTAATGCTTCTTTTTTTATGCTAATTATGCCACTATTTGGCAGCAGAGGCTGTTGCACTGGCAGCTGCTGGTGTCGCAGGGTTTTCGCCCCAGATAGCTGGGTATTTATAACCTGGGAAAGTTTTGTGGGCGTATTGTTTAAATTCTTCTGAATTATACGCATTGGTCACGTCTTTTACCCATTGTGTGTCTTTGTCTTTGGTGCGAATCGCTGACCAGTTGACATACGCATAGCTGGGTTCTTGGAACAGCGCTTCAGTCAATTTGATACCTGAGCTGGTCGCATAGTTACCGTTGATGACTGCAAAGTCAACGTCAGAACGCGCACGTGGTAATTGTGCGGCTTCTAGCTCTACCAATTTGATATTTTTTGGGTTTTCTGCGATATCATTTTTTGATGCGGTCAATGGGTCGATATTGTCTTTAAGTTTTACCCAGCCTAGTTCGTTGAGCATCACCAGCGCGCGTGCAAAGTTGCTTGGATCGTTGGGTGCAGCCACGGTGGTACCGTCTTTGACTTGTTTTAGGTCATTTAATTTACCTGGGTAGATGCCAAGCGGTGCGGTAGGCACTTGGAAGGCTTCAACGATATCTAGGTTGTTGTCTTTTTTGAAGGTATCGAGATAAGGTTTGTGTTGGAACACGTTGATATCAATATCGCCATCGGCTAAGGCTTTATTCGGGCGCACATAGTCAGAGAATTCAACCAATCTGACCTTATAGCCTTGTTTTTCTAACTGCGGTTTGACGGAGTTTTTGACCATGTCACCAAAGTCGCCCACAGTAGTACCAATCACAATTTCAGATTTGTTCGGGTCGATACCTGTGCTTGCTGCTGCCGTGGTCGTGGTTGAGCTTGCGGTGGTCGTTGTTGTAGTTGTGGTGGTGCTGGCTTGTGCTGTGGTTTCGGTTTTGCTTTCAGGTTTGCTACAACCGACTAGGGCAATCCCTGCCACCCCTACAGTTGCTAATAGCTGCGCGATATGGCTTGATAAATGCGTTAATTTCATACCTTCCTCCAAAAATGAAAAAATAAACGGACAAAACAATCAGCTTACCTTAACACACTCATAAAAAAAATGTTATTGAGAGTTAACCTATGGATATGAAATTTTTTCATAATTCCTAGAAAAACCATCAATAACAATTTTTTAAACCCCCACCGTCTAAAATTAACGTTTATCTAAACGGTGCGCCAAAATATTACCAACCGATTGGATGATAATCACCATCACCACCAATAAAATCACCATAAAAATCATCACATCATTTTGATAGCGGTTATAACCATAACGAATCGCCAAATCACCGAGGCCGCCACCCCCAATCATACCCGCTGCCGCACTATAAGAGAGTAAACTAATCATCAAGGTAGTAATACTTAAAATCAAACTTGAGCGTGACTCGACCAATAGCACGTTACGAATAATTGTCCCTGTACTTGCACCCATCGATAACGCCGCTTCGATGATACCTTTTGGCACATCACGCAGATTTTGCTCAACGAGCCTAGCAAAGTAGAAGATACCGGCGACACTCAAAGCAAGCGATGCCGCTATTGGACCAATGGTGGTACCGACAATGAGGCGAGTGACAGGAATGATCACAATCATCAAAATCACAAACGGAAAAGCACGCATGATATTGGTAAAGTTGCCAAGTCCTGCATACAGCGATTTGTTGTCAGCGAGCTGATTTTTACTGGTCAAAAATAGCGCAACGCCGAGCAATGTACCAAAGATGACTGACGCAACCGTTGAGATACCCACCATAATC
Organism: Streptomyces cinereus; assembly: GCA_014647715.1. Classification (GTDB taxonomy): domain Bacteria; phylum Pseudomonadota; class Gammaproteobacteria; order Pseudomonadales; family Moraxellaceae; genus Faucicola; species Faucicola cinerea. The sequence goes on along the minus strand of BMPS01000011.1, from coordinate 8,847 downwards.
AGTGTTTCCCAAAACGCTTGCCAAATTTCTGCCTTCATCCCCAAAAGATTATCAACCGCGCTTTGCCAAGTTAATGTATTTGCCATGAAATTACCCAACGATTCAATTTAAAACTTAAAATATTATCCAGTCATTAACGATATTTGTGCGCCGTTAATCATCACTAATCAGCAGTTGCCCAATCGGCGTGGTGGCATGAATTTGCCCCGAATGTACGTCAGCGACCTCAAGCAATCTGCCTTTATCAAGCAGAGCGACGCGGTTACACAGCTTGCGAATCACGGACATTTCATGGGTCACAATCACGATAGTGACGTTGAACTTGTCATTAATATCCTTGAGACAGGCTAACACTGATTTGGTGGTAGCAGGGTCGAGCGCAGAGGTGGGCTCATCGGCGAGCATTACATGAGGCTTGGGTGCTAACGCCCGTGCGATACCTGCCCGCTGTTTTTGACCGCCAGAGAGCTGGGCAGGATAGTGGTTGGCGCGATTGACCAAATCGACAATTTCAAGGCATTCCATCACCCGCGGCATGATGGCTGCTTTTTCCCAACCGGCAATCTCTAGGGCAAAGGCAATGTTTTGTGCCACCGTGCGATTTGCCATCAGATTAAACTGCTGAAAAATCATCCCGATATTTTGACGGGCATGGCGCAAATCGTGGGTGGATAGCGAGGTCAGCTCCTTGCCATCTATGGTGACAGTGCCTCTATCTGGGCGTTCAAGTAAATTAATCAAGCGTAGCAAGGTGGATTTTCCTGCGCCAGAATAACCCATCAAGCCAAAAATCTCGCCTTGTTGGATTGTGAGCGATGTCGGTTCTACCGCGGTAAACCAGTTGCCATCTTGGGTTTGGAAGCGTTTGGTAACGTTATCAATGGTAATCATGATAATAAAAAATTTTGCAGTGGCTAAAAGAAGGTAATTTTAGCACAGCTCGTCGTCAGCGTTTAGTCGCTTTAACGAATAAATAAATGCCGAATGGTATGTTTAATTAAATAATAGAGGAGAAAAGCAAAAAAAATTTGTGACAAAACTATAGGCAGATATAAAATCGGTTACGATTGGGTGATAGGTAATGTGACCAAAAAGCGGGTATGACCATGCACTGTGTCGGTGATAATACTACCGCCATGGGCTTTGACAATCTGCGCGACCAAAGATAGCCCGAGCCCTGAACCTTTTTTCTCTTGTTGTAGCCGTACAAATGGACTGAAAATATCGGTACGTTTGTCTTCAGGAATGCCTGTACCTTGGTCGATAACCGCAATACACACCTGATGAAATTCTGGCAGGTGCACAACGTCAGATTTTTTACGGGAAAAAATAGACGATTTATTTTTTTGTTTGTTAGCCAGTTTGATCGAAGTTGCCTCGCTATCTGCTGTGTCCGTTGCGGCGGGACTATTTGTCGATGACATTTCAGGGTCAACGGTGATGTCATCGCCGTTTGTGGGGTCACTGGTGGTGCTTTTTATAGGGGCGGGTGTGGCGGGAAAAGCCACTTTATCTTTTTGAGCATCGGTATCTTTTCCGGTATCGGTATGTTTTTGAGTATCGGTATCTTTTGTACTCTTTTGGATGGTAGGTAGGGCATCAATTGCCAGTTGATTACCCGCATCATCAATGGCATACAGCTGTACGCTCACAGGTGGGACGCCATGAAGATGGGCATTGTCGAGCAAATTACGCACGAGGTGGGTGAGAAGTTTGGCTTGTCCTTGAATGATAACGTGACCACCCGCAAATGTAGCTTGTGGGTAGTGCTGAATCTCGTTTTTAATTAACTCATATAAATCGACGTCTTCTACTTTTTCTATCGCATGACCGGCATCCATACGACTGACGAGCAAAATACTTTCCACCAAATCATTAAGACCCGTCAAATCACGGTTGATGGCATCAGCACGTTTTTGTACCTTATCTTGTATTGTTTTGTCAAACTGACTTGCCAGCATCGTCATCATTTCAACTTGTAGACGAATACGGGTAATCGGTGTACGAATTTCATGAGAAGCATGCGCTAACAGCAGTTTATTGGCATTCATCAAGGTTTCGATACGCTCGGCGGTTTGGTTAAAACCGCGTGCCAAAATAGTAATTTCATCGTTGCCTACGGGTGTGACACGGGCAGAGAAATCGCCATCACCCAGTTGGGTGATTTGCCGACTTAGCTGATTGATACGCCATGTCATGGTGCGCGCAATCATCCATAACATGCCCGACATGATTAGCAGCAGTAGCAAGGTGCCTGTCAATAAATTAATCGCGGGCGAAATCGCACGGCGGTTACTAAGTTTTGATTGGTATAGCAGCACATAACCCGATTGGCTATTAACTTGAATTTCGGTCGGATGTTTTGGGTCATCTCTAGGAAACAAGGATAAAAAAAATGGCGGGTTTGGCGGTAAGGTGGCAGGCAGCCCACGCATTATCATAATCGCTTCGCCACTTTTGCCATCATATAGACCAAATTTGGCGTTGAGTGAATCGCTATAGATATTAAAACTACGGCGCACTAGGGCAAGTAAATAGCGGGTTTCAAGATTTTTTTGTTGGTTCTGTGCCGTGCGCAGCTCAACTAGTAATGGGTCTAGCTGCTGGGTGACTTGGCTGGCAATGACTTGGTGGCGGGTATTGGCAGAGGTATCGTGTACCAGATGGCTTAAAACTACCATTGCCCCAGCAAAAATGACCAATGCCAGCATAACGCTGGCAAATAACTTGCTAAATACACTGTTAAATTTTATGCCGCTCAATCGCACACAGAATCCAAAAATCTTGGGTCATCATTGGCTATTATAATAGCTTTGCTAGCATAAATAACCAAGGATGATGACCTTTTGCGTGTTAAATTTGTCAAGCTATCTTACACTTGGTCAGTGGCAAACTGATAGCCGACACCACGCACTGTGATAATGCGTTTTGGCTGGCGAGGATTGTCTTCAATCAGCGCACGCAGACGTGAAATATGCACATCAATGGCACGGTCAATGTTATCACTGCTGTCATCGTTTGGCATCGCATGCCACAGCTGTTCACGGCTCAGTACTTTACCTGAGTGGGTAGCAAAGTAATGCAATAACTGAAACTGATGAGTAGTCAAACGCACTGGCTCATCATCAATTGTCACTTCATGGCTATCTGGGTAAACCTTTAAGCGACCAAATACTAAGTTATCTTCTTTTTGCTGGTGGAGCGGCAGGTCGTGACGGCGCATGACCGCACGGATACGCGCCAATAGTTCACGCGGTTCAAATGGTTTTGAGACATAATCATCCGCGCCCATCTCAAGACCCAGTACACGGTCAGTGGTGTCACCTTTGGCGGTGAGCATGATAATCGCCGTTTGCGCCAGACGGCTATCTTTGTGCTGACGAATACGTTGACACACTTGCATGCCATCCATATCCGGCAACATCAAATCTAAAATCACCAAATCAATGGATTTGGCAGGGTTAAATAGCGTCTCTAGCCCTTCTGTTGCGGTTGGGGCATGCTGAACCTCATAGTAGTTCATGCCCAAATATTCACTAATCAACTCGGCTAAATCTGGATCATCCTCAATCAACAGTACAGTTTTAGTACCACTATTATTATCTTCCATCACCAACTCCAAAAAATCTCTAAAATAAATCAGTTGTTATTATTGCTTTTGCTCATCAAAGCCAGGCTTGTATCATCAATCAAGAGCCTATTATCTATCATAAAGCAATAGACAGCCAATATGATAGTGTCTTACACAGATTTATAAAACTTCTTAGCTGCCAATCATACAGCTATCAATCACACAGCCCAATTAATGCATAGCCCAATTTAAAATTGTACTGGGCTACTCATTCTTAAGTTTCTTTACACTGTATAAAATTGTAATGAATTATTGCTTAAAGTGAGTCGTGGTGCTCTATCACAGGGGTTGTTGCTTTCTTTTTAGCAAATAACCGAAAAAACCGCTGTTTGCCATCATCTAAATAGGTATAAATCACAGGTACCACAATCAAGGTCAATAAGGTTGAAGTAACCACCCCGCCAATAATGGCGTGGGCCATCGGTGCTTGCTGCTCCGACCCTTCACCAATACCAAGTGCCAGCGGTATCATCCCCATCACCATGGCAGCGGTAGTCATCAAAATGGGGCGCAGGCGCGTTTGCCCTGCGAGCATAATAGCTTCATTACGGCTCAAACCGTTTGATAAAGATTCTTTAATAAAATCAATGAGCAAAATTGCATTTTTACACACCAATCCCATCAGCATGATAATGCCGATGATAGAAAATATATTAAGACTAGAACCGAATAAAAATAACGCAAAGAACACCCCAATTAGCGATAACGGCAGCGATGCCATAATCGCCACAGGGTATAAGAAGCTATTAAACTGTGACCCTAACAACATATAAATAAACACGATTGCCAGTCCAAGTGCGGTTGTTGCGTAGCCGATGGATTCTGCCATATCCTTGTTAGAGCCTTGTACCGCAAAGCTGTAACCGGGTGGCAGTTTCATTTCGTTTTGAATTTTTGTGATATCCGCGCCGATATCACCTGCCGGTCTGCCGTCCGTGTTGGCTTGGACTACTAATTCACGAAACAGCGAACGGCGGTTGATTTGCGGTGCACCCAAGGTTTCACTAAAATTCGCCACTTGCGATAGCGGTACTAGCACTGGCTGCCCATTTTGATCCGTACGGCTTGATGACAAGTACATGGATTGTAGTTGCGAGATGGTCTGGCGGTTGTCGTCATTTAAGCGCACGTTGACATCGATATTGTTGCCGTTGTCATCTTTAAAGGTGCTCACATTATCGCCGGCCAACAGCGGGCGTAATGCTTGTCCGATTTGTCCAATCGAAAGACCGGCATCATTTGCTGCTTCTCGGTTAATGCTGACATTGACCATTGATTTGGGCTGTTTAAGGGTGCTTTCCAAATCTACCAAGCCATTGACGTTTGAGAGTTTTTGCATAAACTCATTGGATAAACGTTGCAGCTCAGTTAGGTCATTGCCTTTGATGGATATCATAATCGGCTTAAGACCACCGCTCACTGCCATGGCAGCGGCTGCCACTGAGGTAACTTTAATACCGCCTACCTGCTGCAATTGCTCACGCATGGCACGGTTTAAGGCATCTAGTCCGCGCGTGCGCTCATCTTTAGGCACTAATGATACATTCACTTGTACCCGATTGTTACCGCTATAGGACATCGCATTGACCGTGGCATAAGTATTGGTAACCTCAGGAAAACTTTGTAATACCGCGTTGACTTGTGCTGCTTTTTGTTGGGTGTAGTCAATATTGGCATTGACAGGCGTTTCAAATTTGACTTTGATTTCATTCATATCCGCTTGCGGGACAAACTCTTTGCCCACCAACCCCACGGCAAAAAACGCGGCAACCAGCGAGCCAATTGCAATAAGCACAGTTATCAAACGATGGCGTAAACTCCATGCAAGAATATGGCTGTATAGATTGGTCAACCGATCTAATAAGCGCTGAAACCCATCTAATAGCCAAGCAATCGGTCGTTTGCGAAATGAAACCCGCTCATTGTGTCGGCCATGTTGGTGCGCGGCATCTGGGTCTGGCCAAATCGAAGACAACATCGGGTCAAGCGTGAAGCTAACAAATAACGACAGCAACACAGCGGTAGAAACAGTCACACCAAACTGATAAAAAAAGCGTCCGATAATCCCGCCCATAAAAGCCACGGGTAAAAATACCGCCACAATCACCAGCGTCGTTGCTAGCACGGCAAGCCCGATTTCTTGGGTGCCATCAAGCGCCGCTTGGCGGTGATGTTTGCCCATACCCACATGGCGTACGATATTTTCCCGCACCACAATCGCATCATCAATCAGCAGTCCAATACATAATGCCAGCGCCAGTAGGGTCATCATGTTGATGGAAAAACCAAACGTCCAAATCGCCGCTAAAGTACCGAGTAGCGAAATGGGCAGCGTCAATCCTGTGATAATGGTCGAGCGCCACGACCCTAAGAACAACCAAACAATAAACACCGCCAATATCGCCCCTTCAATTAAGGTGCGTACCACATTATTTAACGAGCCGCGAATACTTTTGGAGCTATCAGCGACCACGGTCATGGTGACACCTGGGGGTAGGGTGGCTTGGATTTCTGTCAGACGCTGCTGGGTTTTATCAACCACATCAATCACATTGGCATCCGACATTTTGATAATATCCATTGCTACCGCAGGTTGACCATTTTGTAGCGACGCTGACTCAGCCTCGGCTTGTCCATCAACGACTTGGGCAACTTGCGATAGGTACACAGGCACGATAGCACCCGTGCTTGAACGATTCTGGGCGACAATGATTTGGTTAAACTCATTGGGTGTTTTGACCAACCCGTTGACTTGAATCACCATTTCTTGATTTTGATTATTGATAGTACCGACAGGTAATTCAACGTTCTCTGAGCGTAGCGCATTGCTAATTTGATTGACTGAGACTTTATAGGCATTCATTTGGGTGGGATTGAGCAGCACACGGATTTGACGCTGCCGACCCCCCAATATATCGACCCGACCCACCCCTGTGACCGTTTGTAGCTGTTTTTTGACCGTGTTGTCTAAATAAGTGGATAACTCCCGAAGCGACATTTTGTCAGAGCGAAACGTGACAGACATCACAGGCGCATCGGCAGGATTGTACTGCGCAACGATAGGCGTGGTGACTTCATCCCGAAAGCTGGGGGTCACCAGTGCCAATTTATCACGTACGTTTTGCGCGGCAACATCGGACGGGATATTTAAATCAAACTGCACGATAACTTGTGACAAGCCTTGTTGGGTGACGGAGGTCACTTCTTTGACACCGGCGATGGTATTGACTTGGTCTTCAATTTTTTTGGTAATGTCGGTCTCGATGACTTCAGGCGAAGCACCACTATAAACGGTATTGACCACCACAAAAGGGAATTCAATATTAGGAAATTCCTCAACTTTCATGCGAAATGTTGCCAGTAGTCCAATGACCATCAGCGCGAGCATGACCATGGCAGCAAACACAGGATTGTTGATACTGACGCGGGTAAGCCACATAGCAAATTCCTAATAGAAAAAATTTTAACAATAAAATTTTTAACAATATAAAATGATTAAACGAAAAATTATCAGTAGGTTATTTGAGCACGACTTTTTTACCCACATCATTGGCATTGAGATTTGCCACAATCACCGTGGTGTTAGCCTCGATGCCAGCAATTAAATACTGACTGGTATCGTCAAGCTGTTTGAGTACCTTAATGGGCTGTTTGGTAATCACATTGTCTTTACTGACCACCAAAATCGTGCCTGCTTCTAAGGTTGGACTTGTGGCGGATTGGTCGCTAGGTTTATTGGCTACGCCTTTTGCTCTAGATTCGAGGGCTTTAGATTCCAGTATTACCGCTGACATCGGCACCAATACCCCAACTTGTGCAACCCCATAATTAAGCTTGCCTGTGGCATACATGCCCGGTCGAAGTCCACGATTACGCTGAGAAGGCTTAACCGCGATATAAATGGTCAGTTGGCGAGTGGCGGCATCGACTTGGGGCGAAATGCGGCTAATTTGTCCGATGTACTGATTGGTTTGATTACTAATAGTAAAAGGCACTTGTTGACCAAGTTGTAGCTGTGTTTGTGCTTCGCTAGGGACATTGGCGGCAAACTCAAGTTTATTGGGGTCAATGATTTCCATCAAGGCTTGGTTTTGCGTGACCACCTGTCCGACATTGACGCTGCGACTGCTGACAATCCCCGTGGTAGGCGCATAAATCGTGGTATCACCAAACATTTTTTGTGCACTACTTAATTGGGCTTGTTTGGCTTTGATGGATTCACGCTGCGCAATGCTGTCTGCCACACTACGCTCATACTCTATTTGTGAGACAAAGCCTTGCTCGAGCAAAATTTTGTTGCGCTCAGCAAGTTTATTGGCGACGATGGCTTGTGCTTGGGCAGCGGCAACATCGGCTTGCGCTTGAGCGAGTTGGTTTTTACTATCACTGATATCAAGTCGCACCAGTGGCTCACCTTTTGCTACCGTTTTACCCACATCGGCCAGCACTTGCTGCACTTGTGCATTCACGGTTGATTGTACCACTGTGTGGTCTGAAGGCTGCAGTGCCCCTGTCACGGTGACACTCGGTTCAAAACGGTCTGCTTTGGCGGTGATGACATCGGCGGCTAATAGCTGAATCTCGTTATTGGCGATTGGCGTGGTGGCTGACGCGGTGGTGACTTGAGTGTTTTGGGTTGACAACGGGCTTTTGCTATCGTTTTGCTGTTTTTGGCAACCGCTCAAACTAATAACAGCGCTAGCCACGGCTAGGCTTAATGGTACAACTTTGGTGATAAACTTCGATGTTATCATGAACGAGACGTCCTCAGCGCAAACAATCAACTTAAAAAAATATAAAACGATGTAGAAATAGCCAGTGCAATAAACTTTTCTAAGCTTATCTCAAGATGTGTCACTATCTCATGGAATCCGTGCATATTAACATGGGTGTATGGGCAATCTACAAAACAGTCAATAGATCGAACCTGAATCATCATAGGATGTTAAAAATGAACGGTAAGTGCATCGATTTAAGCATACTTTGCAGCAAAAAAGTATGGTAGTATTTTAAAAATATCACCATACAGTTGGTTTGTAACTACACTGTATGAAATATTTGTTATATCTTATAAAAATTATTTAGAATAACCCCACTCTCAACTTGAAATAAGCAACTCAAACTGAAGTGGGGGATTACCTAGCTGTTTATTGATTACAAAGCAGAAGTTATGAGCCAAGATTTTACGCATAAATCTGTGGGATAAATGCCATAAA
>BMPS01000010.1 GCA_014647715.1 Streptomyces cinereus | reverse complement strand
TGCTGTAGTTGTTCCCATAATTCATCTGTTAATACGATTCGTGCCATTTTTTCCTATTCTAAATGCTATAGATTTAGGCATATTTTGGCACTTTTTATCTCGTTTTTGAATTGGGGACACAGCCTAAATATTTATGTAACAGAATGGCTTTTTGTTAAGTATAATCGCTTATAAGCGTTAATCAAATGCCTGCTGTAGTTAATTGGTAACAACGGTAACCTTATGTTGGATATCCTTTATGTGTAATGCTATTTATTATTTAACCTACACCAGTAAAATCACCTTACTAGGCGCGATTAATCCGTTTACTTTCAAAACTATCGAGCAGATTTCTAGGCAAAACAATCATACCCAACACATCACGGGATTTTTGCTATTCAAACATGGGCATTTTTTTCAATATTTGGAAGGCGATAAGGCATTGGTCACTCACCTGTACCAAGATTTACTTAAAGATTATCGCCATAAAAATTTAAAAATAATTACCGAGGGTCATCGGGAGCAGCCGCGGTTCAAAAAATGGGATATGTACTGTATTGACATTGATAAGGATGTGAATAATTTATCCATTAGCCGACTATTTCAAGCGTTTACCCCAACCTATTGGCAGTCATCGGAAGTAAACGAGCTAATCACAGATATGCAAACACAGCATCATAAAAATAATTAAATTTTTACCCTAAAAAAAATTTATAAACTTTAATTTATTTTTGTATGAATTAAGGGTTATACTTTAGTTTTAATAAAAAATGCTTAATTAATCATAACATTAAAAAATTATTATGCTACACTCAAAGTAACATATAAAGAGTATGGCTGAGGAGTTCTACGATGATGTCTCCCCCTACTTATTACCTGACTTATACCAGTTCGCTTACTTGGTCAGCCGCTTTAAAGCCCAGCACATTTACCCAGATTTATCAAAGCGCCAGAGATAATAACCAAAAAACCGGCATCATGGGTTTTATCCTATTTAAAGATGGTCGCTTTCTGCATTTTATGGAAGGTAGTGAAATGTATATAGCGAATTTGTACCTCGCTATCACCCATGATAAACGCCACCATAAAATTCATCTTATCCATCAAGGTACGACCCCTGCTAAACGCTTTAAGCAATGCGATATGCTATGTGTGACACCCGGCATATCCCATACAACCCCAGTGATTAGCGAGCTGTTAGCAAAGTTTGAAACCTACCAATGGCAGACCGAACAGGTCGAGCAATTACTCAATGACATGGTCGCATTTTATGAGCGCGATGATGCTGATATTGCGCCCTACCAAGTCAAAGCAGGAAGCTATATCGGCGCCATCATCAAACACCATGTCAAAAAACACCTTTTTTTCAGGCTCACCATCATCACGGTTCCATGGTTAGTGATATTTATGTTGTTAATTGACATATAAATTTTTGCCAATCTGATAGTAAAAAAGGCTAACCATCAGACGTTGCGCAAGGTAACGATGCGCTTTTTAAACTCAATTTTTCCGCCGCCTTTATTGGGTATTTGGTAATCGTCACTGTTGGTTTATACCCTATCGCGTTAATCAATGCTTAATTTTAATAGTTGCTTTTTAAGAACAATAAACTGATGAAAAACATACCTAATATCAGCAGTTGAATGATTAAATATTTTTTATTCTGCCCCATAAAGCGGCGATAAACCACCGAGAAAAAACTGCCTGTTTGAGGGGTCATGGCAAGCAAATGGTTTTTTGCCATTAGTGACATCACTTCATGTACATGAGCTTGGCTCCAATGATAAATATCAAAGTCGTACACCATATCTGGAAGATTAAGCAGTTCGAGGGTTTGGGTTTTTTCGTCCATGTTATAACAATTCATCAGCCATTGCTGATAATAGCGTTTTTCTAGCTGTCCCTGGTCTAACACCACTATCTCTTTATGTCGTCGGTCTTGCTTTATCGTGTTAAATAATTGTTCACAGAGCGCTTTTTGACCTTCAATATACTGCAAAAATTTGCCATCCTTAAACAATAAAAACCCCGTAATATGATGGTTTTGATTGTTGGACTGGGCTTGCTCGCGAATATCAGTGAATAAATTATGGTCAAAAATTTGGGTCAAATTTATTTTACTGGCGTAGACATAATACTGAATTTGATGATTCATGACATTTTCCGAAAACTTGTGAGGGAAGCCAGTGGCAATAAATTTTCATCGGTTAAAAAAACTTAATCTTATGACACCTAGAATTGGTCTCATAAAATTAAGCTACAATACAGCATCAAACGCAGTGCTAAACTCTCTAAAATGGAGCTGGAAATAAAATGAACTGGGAACTTGCCATTTAGCATCTTTAGGTCTGCATAAAAATTGTACTATGATACTGTCAATCCGTAGTATTTTATATAAATGGCATTCTACATAAATTTTTCAACCAAAGATACGTCAAACTTGGCTTTGGTAATCTTGTTTGCCTGCGCCAAAGCCATATCTGCATCAGTAGGACCCGCCCATTGACACGCTTGCTGATAAAATAACGATAAGATAGTTCTAAAACCTGCTGTATCCGCATCGGTCAACGACATTGTCAACGCACTTTGTTTATCGCCACCAAAAAACTGATCAAAAAAGTGAATCATGGTTAAGGTTAACGCCTGATTGGTTTCTACCCTGCGAGCTAATAGCCCAAAACCACGGGATTTTGATGAATTATGATGCTGATGAATCGTCTGCTTGACACTGTCTAAAATTTGGCTGCCCAATAATGGTGAAAATTGCACCATAAAACTATCAATCAGCAACTCAAAGGCGGCTATTTGGCTAGATATTGGGTCAGGTTTTTGGTTAAAGATAGCTACTTGACTGGATGATGGGTGAATTACTGGCCTATTTTGCCCCAAATTAGGGATATCATGGGTCATCGATTGGGGGTTGACTGCACCCATTTGATAATCACTCAGCGCTTTCATCAAACTTCGACGGATATTTGAGCGATATTCTTTGGTTGCGTTGTCTTGCGTAATTTCATGGACAAAACGCTGGATTTGGTAAGGCGTAATATCGGCATAATCTTTATGAAAGATGTCCATAGCTTTACGTATATCAGCCTCTTTTAAAAACGGTGTTAACGCAGATTTGATAGTAGCTTCTTTGTTCATGACGGTGCCAAATATTTAAAGTTAATAAAAGTAACAATTGACGCAAATGACTGTGGTGGGTCGGGTACCTGTGACGACAGAGCATACAGGTACCGCAAAAATTTAAAACTAATGCCGCTCAGTTAGCGTTTGCTGACTAAATAAGCTATCTTGGAATTCAGGGTAAGCCCCTTCGGCATGTTCGGTAAAGTCAAGCCCGCGTTGCTCATGCTGTGCAAGTACGCGAAGACCGATGGTTTTTTCAATCACAAAATACACCACCATACCCAGTCCAAACGACCAGACAAACATTGCTCCGATGCCCATCAGCTGGACGATGATACGATGGGTGCTGAATAAATCACCTTCATAAAACAGCCCTGCAGCCAGCGTACCCCACACACCGCCGCCCACATGCACGGCAACGGCATACACCGCATCATCCATTTGAACATTATCCAACAACCGCTTCACCGCCAAATACGCCAAACATGCACCCACACCGGTAACAATCGCATACACAGGCGACATGGTCGCACAGCCTGCGGTAATAGCGACCAACCCTGCAAGGCTGATATTGACCGTATCACTCAATAAAATCGCCTTACGCATCACCCCTGAAATCAGCAGATAAGCCGTCACCGCACTCACCCCTGCTAGGTGGGTATTTAGCATGATTTTGCCCAAATTACCTGAGCTGGTCAGTGTAGAACCTGCGTTAAATCCAAACCACGCTAACCATAGAATAAACCCGCCCAAGGTGACCAGCGTGAGATTATGACCGGCAATCAAACGCGGCGTGCCATCAGGGGCAAAGCGACCAATACGCGGTCCAAGCACGATAATACCCGCGAGCGCTAACCAGCCACCGACAGAGTGCACCACCGAAGAGCCGGCAAAATCAATAAATCCAAGCTGGGCAAGCCAGCCTTGACCGCCATAATAACCACCCCATGCCCAACTTGCTACGACTGGATAAATCAATCCGCAAGTCATCAACGTACCAATCAGATACCCTGAAAATTTAATGCGCTCCGCCATCGCACCACTGGCAATGGTGGCAGCGGTGGAGGCAAACATCATCTGAAAAAACAAATGTGCCCATTGCATATTGCTGAGCTGCTCTGGTAAAAACTCGCTTTGACCCACGTAACCTGTGGGGTTGTTTCCTGCCATCAAGCCATAGCCCAAGATATAAAAAATTAATCCACCAATCGCCATATCGGTGTAGTTTTTCATCAACACATTCACGGTATTTTTACTGCGCACTGAGCCTGATTCAATGAGCGCAAAGCCCGCCTGCATAAAGAACACCAGCAAACCGCCAATAACTACCCACATCACATTTTGGTAGTCATATAGCTGCTCATTGGTGGGCGTCGCAGCGTACACCGAGGAATGTTGATAAAAAACCATCACGGATAATAGCCATTTATAGGCTTTATTAAGCCGTTTACCCGTATGCCGTTGAACCGTATTGTTTAACTTTCTCATGAAGCTTTTACCCTTATGCCCTTATGCCCTCGATAAAAAATTATCTCTCAAGTATTAGTCAGTTTTACAAAGACAGGGAATGCAAATTGTGTACCAAATAAGAAAATGATTAAAAAATAGCGGGTTTTAAAAGCGTATAAAAAAGCGCTTTAAGCCGTGATGACTTAAAGCGCTAATAGTTGAGGTTGATAGCTATAAGGACTCGTTATCTGAAGTGTTGCCTGTTTTATGGATATCTTCAGTGGGATTGCCTTCTGTCACCGTACCATCATTGGTGGGATTATCGTCCTGCGCTTTTGGATTAAAGGCTTTATTACGCGCATCGGCATTTTCAAGCCACAGCGCGTTTAAAATCGCCAATAATACCGCAAACCCCAATCCTAATATCCACGCAAAATACCACATTGTGTTCTCCTATTAAGTTGCCTTGATTTGGGTCAATAAAGTGAATGCTCTTGCTCTCGAACATAAGCCTTGGTCACTTTACCGCGCATCACGTTATATGCCCAGCTGGTGTAGCCTACAATCATCGGTAATAACACCACCACGACAAACAACATAATCATCAAGGTAAGATGACTCGATACACTGTCCCAAACCGTCAAGCTTGAACGTGGATCGCTAGAGGATGGCATGACAAACGGAAATAACGCCACCCCTGCGGTCATAATCACACTAAGCACAGCAATACTGGATGCGATAAATGCGGTCAAGGTTTTACGCGCTTTTAGCAATATTGCCGTGACAATCGGCATGATGACACCAAGTGCAGGGAATGCCCATGCCAGCGGATACTGATGATAATTTGCCATCCATGCGCCCGCTTGACGCGTCACCTCTTTATTGAGCACATTTGGCAAGGCTTGGGGGTCAATGTGGCTGGTGATATAATAGCCGTCTATCGATTGTATCCATACCCCTGCCAGCACAAACAGCACCGCCATCACCAGACTACTGATAGCAGCGTAGTTAAGGGTACGATGTTGTACCTCATCAAGGGTGCGATGCGCCAAATACGCCCCACCTTGCATAATCAACATAGACGCACTAATCAAGCCACACAGTAGGGCAAATGGATTAAGCAATGCCCAAAATGAGCCTGTATAAGTCGATACCAAATGGTTATTAAAACTAAATGGCACGCCTAAAAACAAGTTACCAAATGCCACGCCAAATACCACAGCCGGGATAAATGAACCAACAAATAACGCCCAGTCCCACGCTTTTCGCCAGGTTGGATTGTGTATCATACTGCGATATTTAAACCCCACCGGGCGGAAAAATAACGCCCACAATACTGCCATCAACGCCCAATAAAAACCGCTAAAGGCAGTGGCGTACACCATCGGCCATGCCGCAAAAATCGCGCCGCCTGCCGTGATAAACCATACTTGGTTACCTTCCCAGTGCGGACCAATGGTATTGATAATCACCCGGCGCTCTTCATCATCTTTGCCGACAAAGGGCAGTAACGAACACACGCCCATATCATGCCCATCCATGATAGCAAACCCAATGAGCAGCGCACCGACCAATAACCACCAAATAATTTTGAGTGTTTCATAATCAAACAACATGATTCACCTCGGCTGTATCATGGGGCAAATTTAATGAAGAACTCACATGAACCTTGTGAGTATCTTCGCCATAGTATTTGCCTGTACCTAGACTCGCAGGTCCTTTACGGGCATATTTTACCATCAAGTACATTTCAATCATCAGCAGCACCGTATAAAAACCAACAAATCCCGCCAGCGAGGCATACACATTCGCCACGCTAATATTGGAGGTTGAAAAATACGTTGGCAACATGCCATAAATCGTCCAAGGTTGACGCCCATACTCGGCAACAAACCAACCAAATTCAGCAGCAAGCCAAGGCGCAGGCAGCATCAATAATGCCCAACGTAACAGCCAAGGTTTTTGAATAAAATTGCCTTTGACACTTGACCAAAGACTAATCGTAAACAATGCCAACAATAAAAAGCCCAAACCCACCATGGCACGAAATGACCAAAACATCGGGACAATAGGTGGAATGGTGGCATCGGTGGCTTGTTTAATCATTGCCGGCGTGGCTTGGCTAACATCTGGCGAATAGCGTTTGAGCAATAACCCAAAGCCCAAGTCTTTTTTTACCTTTTCAAATTCTGCCACTGTGACAGGATTTGGGGTTGAACCTGGGGGCGCACTGCGTAATTGATCCAGTAGCACCACCGCTTTTTGACCATTGATGATACGTTTTTCATTGATGATTTTGATGTCATGGATGCCCAAAATCGGGGTATCTAGTGAGCGCGTCCCAATCAAGCCCATCACATACGGAATTTGTACTGCCCAGTTATTTTTTTGCTCGGCTTGGTTGATATCGGCAATCAAATTAAAACTGGCAGGCGCAGGCTCGGTTTCCCACATCGCCTCTATTGCTGCCATTTTGGTTTGCTGTGCCAAGCCAATGGAGTAACCCGACTCATCACCCAGCACAATGGTGCTACAAATCGACGCAAAACCAAACGCCGCCGCGACTTGAAAGCTGCGTTTGGCAAATTCGACATCGCGTTTTTTGAGCAAATACCACGATGAGATGGCAAGCACAAAGGTCGCCCCCACCGTATACCCGGCAGAGACGGTATGTACGAATTTGTTCTGCGCCTCAGGGTTAAATAATACTGCGGCAAAATCGGTCATTTCCATGCGCATAGTCTGGTAACTAAACTCTGCGCCAACCGGATTTTGCATCCACCCATTGGCAATCAAAATCCACAATGCGGATAGATTGGTACCCAGCGCCATCAACATAGTCACTAGCAAATGCTGTCCGCGTGACAGTCTATCCCAACCAAAGAAAAACAGTCCAACCATGGTCGATTCTAAAAAAAACGCCATCAAGCCTTCAATGGCAAGCGGCGCCCCAAAAATATCACCGACATATTGTGAGTAGTAAGCCCAGTTGGTACCAAATTGGAATTCCATGGTGATGCCTGTGGTGACACCCAAGGCAAAGTTGATGCCAAACAGTTTGCCCCAAAAACGCGTCATGTCCTTCCACACTTCTTTGCCTGTCATCACGTACATCGATTCCATGATGACCAGCAGCCACACCATGCCCAGTGTGAGTGGTACAAATAAAAAATGATATAACGCCGTGACTGCAAATTGCAGACGGGAGATATCGACGAGATGTTCTGTTATCATGTTGACTCCTTGGTTTGACAACCAATTCAGATGTCAATTACCCTCATGCGTGGTTTAAAAAAGGGTAATTTTTTATTTACAAACATTATATAAATCCATAAACTATTTGTCATGCGGCATAATGTCGCACCTGACTACAAAATACTATGATGAGTATTGCGTTGCTGCTACGATTTTCTGATACCCTGTCAAAGATGGTGATAGTTGAATGAGTGATAGTTTATGGGTCTCTTGAGGGTAGTCGTTTAAAGTGGGGTCGTTCATCGCTTTACTTATTTAATTGTCTTTTATATGGCTTTTTATATGCCTTTATCAAGGTTTTATCAACCCTCATTGGTGGGCACGGTGTTTACACTTTTTTGTCTCATTGCCTTGATGAGCATGATTTGTCGTACCTAACCCGTGCTTGATACGCTATGATATGTCCATTGATTTTATCGTTACTATTAACCAACCATGTCTGAAACTTCTGCTGTCAACCAAACCCTTCGTCACTATGCCGCTATGGCGAAGCGACCGATTTATATGGCATGGGGACTGTCAGTTGTGTCCACGCTGCTATTGATCGTGCAGTCTTGGCTGATTGCGGTCATCTTTGCAAATTGGTTAACACAAATTACCCATCACCGCCCTGCCACTGACGTATTTTTTGATTATCTGCCGTGGCTGATGGGATGTCTGTTGCTACGTCCTTTACTGCATTTTTGCAAAGACCAGCTGGCGTTAGACGCGGGGCTACAAGTAGCCAGCATCCTACGAAAAACGCTAGTTGAAAAACTGGCACAAGTAGGTGCAGCGCGCGACCAATATGGCAGTGATGGCGGGCTTGCCAGTATGGTGATTGAACAATGTGATGCCTTAACTGGCTATGTCAGCCGTTTTTATCTGCAGCGACTGATTGTGGTGAGCACGCCTATCATGCTATTAGTCGCCGCTGCGACCCAAAGTTGGATAGCGACGCTGATTTTACTGCTGACCGCACCGCTAGTTCCTGTATTTATGGTATTAATTGGTCATGCCACCGCCCGTAAAAGTCGGCAACAATTTGCTGCGATGGCACAGCTGAGCGGGCGATTTTTGGATTGGTTGCGTGGCACAGCGACACTGCAACGGCTGGATGCTGTCGGGCACGCGAGTCAAGACATCGACACCTCAGCCGAAGCCTACCGTATGCGCACCATGTCGGTACTCAAAATTGCGTTTTTAAACACCGCAGCGCTAGAGCTGTTAGCCGCGCTGTCGATTGCGCTACTTGCCGTGTATTTGGGTTTTGGTTTAATCGGTATTTTACCTTGGCAAAAAAACACGGTGCCTGTGCCTTACCAGTCGGCGCTATTTTTACTGCTGTTGGCACCCGAATTTTATGCTCCGCTACGTCAGTTGGGCGCGGATTATCATGTCAAAGCGCAAGCGGAAGGCGCGATTGCTGAATTATCACCGTTGTTAGCTTCTGCATCAGCTGAAAAAACAAAAGCTAACCATTTTTTGTTAACCGCACCCCCTGCCATTGACGCGGATAATATTTGGGTCAATCATCAGCAGCGCATACGGCTCGCGCCGTTAAGTTTCGCTATTGCCTCAGGGGAACGGTTGGCGATTGTCGGTCAAAGTGGCAGCGGCAAATCCACGCTATTGCAAATTTTTTTGGGTTTTTGTGCCTACCAAGGCGATATCTTTATTGATAACCAAAATTTTAATACCATCAATTCCACGCAATTTCGCCACCAAATCGCCTATTTGTCACAGCAAACCATGCTACTGCCGATAAGTATCGCCGATAATTTACGCCTGCCCAATCCAACCGCCAGTGATGACAAACTATGGCAAATTCTTGCGCAAGTGGGCTTAAAACCTTTGATAAAAGCCCTGCCAAATCAGCTAGATACTCAGTTGGGTGAGCGTGGTAGCGGTTTGTCGGGTGGGCAGCAGCGACGACTGGCAATAGCCCAGTTACTATTACAAGACGCGCACCTTTGGCTACTCGATGAACCCACTGAGCATTTAGATAGTGAGACGGCAGCCGAGATTAATGAGTTATTACAACAAGTGACGAGGGGTAAAACCTTGTTATGGGTGACGCACGATGCCACAAACCTGCCTTGGCTGGATCGGCAAATAAGCCTTGATATTGCATCTACTTTAGCAAAGGCGTAACGGTATGACAGCCTCTAATAAAGAACATAATAGTGAAAATAAACTTGCTAGTGAAAATAGGCTTATTAGTCAAAATAGGCTTGCCAAAACTCACCCGCAAAAAAAATCAAACAGTCATCAAACCTTTCGTTTAACCCAGCTGTTTAGCACGCAGCTAGATAAATGGCTCATTGCTGCCTGTTTAGGCATAATGACTGCGTTATCGGTGATTGGGCTATTGATGACGTCAGGGTGGTTTATTTCTGCGGCAGCAATGGCGGGGATGGTGGCGCTGGGCTCACACAGTTTTAATTATCTGGTACCGGCAGCGATTATCCGTGTGATGGCGATGGTACGTTCCGCAGGACGCTATGGCGAAATGATGGTATCCCACCATGCGGTGTTTGGTTTGTTGCAGCGGCTGCGAGTGCGGTTTTTTAACCAGTTTGCACGCCTGCCACTGGCAAATTTATCAAGTACCCTACAATCTACCCATGCCATGCACCGTTTAACCCATGATATTGAGGTGCTCAATGAGTTACCACTGCGCGTGGTATCACCTTGGCTAGTCGCTACCACCGCAAGCTTGCTAGTAGCCACCTTACTTTATCAGTATGAGGTTAACCCCATGCTGATTGGCATATTTTTAATCGCCGGTTTGATGCTGCCTGCCATGCTGACATGGCGCAGTATCAAGCATGCCAGCGCTCATCAGGCATTGGCAGAGTCTAGGCGAGTCAGTTTGCTCAATCCGCTATCGGCGCTTACCCATTTATTGATTTGGCAGCGCTGGCAATCCGAATTGACTGCTTTTAAAAGCCTCGACACTCAACATACGCATCAGCAAAAGCGCATCCAGCGCGCCCAGTCATTGGTCATGCTGATCATGCAGTGGCTGATTGCAGCGGTTTTGGTCGGCTTGTTAGTGGGTTTTTATCACACCCCCCTTGTCATCAGTGTGCCGATGTTGCTTGCGTTATTCCTCGGTATCATGGGCATGACTGACTTGCTAGCGCCGTTAGTCACCCATTCGCTAGCCCTTGGCAATAGTTTGGCAGCAAAACATCAACTCAATGAATTACTCAATCCTTCGCTACAACCTAGCCATCATTTAAACCATGATTTAGCCCCTTTACCCATTGATGTTGCGCGCCTAAATGCGCCACTCACACTTACCATCAATCAGCTAGCTGGCAAAATGCCGCAGGCGATTGTCGGTTTCAAAGCTATCAGCTTGACTGCCACCCAAGGCATCCCGGTATTGATTACGGGGCGCTCGGGCGCGGGCAAATCAACACTGTTACAAGTGCTAGCCCATGAACTAGCACCACAACAAGGCAGCATAGAGCTCAATGGGATGGATTGGCTAGCGTTACACGATACGCCAGCGCTCACAGGTTATTTGGGGCAACAGATTGATATTTTTGACCAGACCTTGGCAACCAATCTAAGATTGGGCAGCACCGATGCCAGTGATGAACAGCTTTGGCAAGTGCTGGGTAAGGTTGGACTCAAAGACTGGGCGCGCAGTCAGCCGCTACAATTACAGACCCCGCTAGGGGAATACGGGCAAGCTATTTCCGGTGGACAAGCCAGACGCATTGCCTTGGCACGGCTATTACTCACCCCAAAAAAAATCTTGCTGCTAGATGAGCCGTTTGCAGGACTTGATAAAAAAAGCCGTGAAGCACTGTGGCAAATGCTAGTACAGCATCAGCAGCAAGGCATTTTAATCATTGTCACCCATCATCTTTGGCAAACTGAGTGTCCAATTAATATCGTGCAATTACCTGAGCCTGATGTTTTAATTTAACCTGTGGGGTCAGGTTTGATTTGACAGGCAAAAAAATTGATAAAAACATTTTTGAACATTGCTGTGGGCGTTTATGCAAAGCAAATTGTTTAATCCGATTGCTATAACCTACCTAGCCCGATTCTGCGTTATCGCTAAGTCTCTGCTGTCTTAATTTCTGTATGATAGTATTATCCAATCAAGGGTTATCAACAACTATATTAACAACCGCAGGAAAACCTATGAACTTAGCAAAATTTAACCCCTCATTTTTAGCCACTGGGCTTAGTGTAGCCTTGCTTAGTGTTGTTACAGGTGCGACAGTCACCGCCTGTGCTAGTACCTCAGCGGCACCACAAGCGCAAAACATGCAAAAACGCCACCCCGCCAATACCAAGCACTTTGAGCAACGCTTACAAGCCATGCAGGCCAACGCCCAAGCAGCCGCCAATGCCAGCATCAGTGCCTCTCAAGCGGTCGCCTTGGTACAAAAACAAACCGCGAACACTCGCATTGTTGGCGTACACTATCATGACAGTAGCAACCGACCCAACCCAAATCCTGCCCGTAGCGGCAACAACGCCGATGACAACATTGTCGGCTACCGGGTCATGACCCTTAGTGCGAATGGTCAGCCACAGCTATATATCGTCAATACCTCTAATGGTCAAGTGACCCAAGCAACTATGCCATCACGGCCATCACGCCCAGCGCGTCCGCAACAAACTAATAACCCCAACAACAATCAACCACCTGCCATCAATATCAGCCTAGAGCGCGCCATGCAATTGGCAGCGAACCAAGTGGGTGGTGAAGCCATTGGCGCCCATTTGGGTGCGGATAAAAGGGGTAAAATGGGTCATGGTTCTCGTGACGGTCACCGCCGCCCTAACAGAAACCCACAAATGGGCAATACAGGCATGCCACCTGCACCAAACCCTGCCCAAAATCAACCACCTAGAACCCCAAGCTATCAAATTGAGGTGGTGAAAGGCCAAGAAGTCTATCATGTCAAAGTTGATGCCCAAACAGGTGCTGTGAGCGATGTCAAATCATTTAACGACTTCAAACGTCGTGCGCCTACTCAGCCATAATTGAGTGCCAAATGGCAACCTTGCCTATAAGCAACACCGTCATTCTTAGAATGGCGGTTTTTTGTGTTATAGTCTATTTATTGAACAGTATTCGTGTATAAAGGTAACCCAATGAGAGTATTACTCGTCGAAGATGACGTATTCATTGCCGACAGTCTGATTGATAGTCTAGAAGAAGAAGCGTATGCGCTAGATTGGGCAAAAGATGGGCGAGAAGCGATTTTGACCCTCAAAGTCGAATCGTATGACGTGATTTTACTAGATTTGGGCTTACCAGAAATTGACGGCATGAGCGTGCTACAGACGCTTCGCAGTGCCAAAATCGATACGCCTGTACTGGTGCTGACCGCCCGAGACCAAATCAAAGACCGCGTGAAAGGGCTGGATGCTGGGGCAGATGACTATATAACTAAGCCGTTTGCGATGAGTGAATTACTCGCTCGTATGCGCGTGTTGGTGCGCCGCTCGCAGGGCAATAGCCAAAACACCCTACAGGTCGGTGACTTAATCCTTGATATCAATGCCAAACGCCTCAAACGTGACGGCATAGAAATCGATATTACCGCCAAAGAATACATGCTACTCACCACTTTTATGACCGCGCCCGATAAAGTGTTTTCAAAAAGTGAATTAGAAAATTCTATCTACAATTGGGAGGCGGGGATAGAGAGCAATGCTATTGAATTTTTAATCTATGGACTGCGCAAAAAAATTGGTCAAAAACGCATTAAAAACATCCGTGGTTTAGGCTGGTATATCAGTGCCGAAGCCCAAGACTAACAAACGCGATAAAAAAAGGCCTCAAAAAACATCCAGACAATGACCGCCAAATAGCCGCGACAATGACCATGACTACCCCTACAAAAACCGCCCTGCCCTTGCAAAAATCGTTGCAAAAATCACTGCAAAAACAGTTGCTGGTTTGGATACTTGGCACGTTATTATCGATTGGCATTTTGGTACAAATTGCGGTGTTTTGCTATACCTATCAAGAGTTTAATACCTCACAAGAAACCAATCTTAGCTATCTTGCTGAGCTGGTCGGCTCGCGCTCAACGGTGCGACCACCCCCGCATGAACTAATTCCCAATAGGCGAAACCTAGATAATAATCTTTTACCGCATGACTTACCACCGCCTAGACCACCCATACCAGCTATGATAGCTTCTGCCCCTAGCAGTAGCACGCCGACTACTGTTTCCTCACCCAATGATGAAAGCAGCGTACTACAGTATCAAGGCGTTAAAGACGGTGTGCAAGTTGATATCTTCCCGGCCCGCTTTGGCAAAATTGACACCAATTTTATTGAACCAATGGCTCACCCGCAATTGATTAACACCCCTATCGGTTTTAGTGAATTAACCCTCGATGGTGAAATCTGGAAAGTCTTTCGTAAAGACACCCCAAGGCGAGTGATTTTTGTGCGTCAACCTGTCGAATGGCAGAAAAAAATTGCCCTAAAATCGGCTTGGCAATCCATTATCCCAATTTTACTAACGACCCTAATGCTGCTTGCACTATTGCCTTGGGTATTAAAGCGCGTATTGCGTCCGATTCAGTTATTAGCTCGGCAAATGGCAAAACGTCACGGTCAAGATCTCAGCTTGATCGAGCTGCCCACTGACAGCCAACATCGCTCGATTCTGCCCAGCGAGCTCATGCCCTTGGTCATTGAAATCAATGCGTTGTTACAACGGGTTGACACGCATATCCAAAACCAAAATCGCTTTATCGCGGATGCAGCACATGAGCTACGCTCGCCATTGACCGCAATCTCGCTGCAAGTGCAACAACTGCAAAAATACAGTCAAGATGCGGCGATGTATAGCGACCCTGCAAGGCAAGCCAAATTCAAACAAAACATTCATAAACTCGCTGTCAGAGTGGAACACAATCAACATTTGGTGGAACAGCTACTCACCCTTGCCCGTATGGACGCCCAGCAATCACAGCTGACCGAGCGTACCAATACACCCACCGATTTAATCGCAGTGCTACGAGAAGCCATCAAACTGCTATTGCCGATTGCCGATAGCAAAGACCAAACCCTGTCAGTTGACAACCATCTCGCCGCGCTGGGGGGTCCGCGACGCAGGTCAGTGTAGATGAAACTGCCTTGTTTATCCTCCTCAAAAACCTACTGCAAAATGCCATTTTATACACCCCAACCACAGGCACTATCGCGGTTGTCATTGACCAGATGACTATCGAAGATTTAACACAAACGTCAAGCAGCACCGATTCGACCCATGCTACCTATACCACCCAAGACATCTATGCCAACTTAGCCAACGCATTGACCCCGACCCCTGTGTTGGTGAACAACGCTAGCAACGCACTCAATCATCGCGCAAAACGACTCATCGTCCAAGTTGCCGATACCGGCATTGGCATTGATGCAGCCCATTATCAAGACGTCTTTCAACCCTTTTACCGCGTCAATCAAAATCCGTCGAGCGCGTCACTAGCACAAGGACAAACTAGTAGCACACAAACCCATAGTGATACTGCCAAAAAATCTTTTTCCTCCAAAGACACTAGCGCCCATTCAGGTTTGACGGTGATTGGCGGTACCGGCTTGGGTTTATCGATTGTTTATCAAATCTGCCAACAAGCCAATATCGATATTTATCTGAGTCCTACGCAACTGGTTGAGAATGACGCCCAAACCACTACCACCACCCAAGGCTTAACGGTAACCTTGGTGTTTTAGCCTGCCTCAAAAACAACGTAATTTTGTCAAATCATCGCTGCTTTTTTTAAATCATTGTTCAATCTAGTTTTCTCAAACGCATAATTGCGGTATAAAGTACAACAACTATGCTTGGGCAAAACGGAAGTCAACTTTACGATGTTTGATTTTATATTGAAAAAAAATAAAAAAAATGCGCTGGACTCAATGCATGACAAGCCATCGGGTGTGCTTAATAAACTGGTATTTTATAGCAGTTTATTCGCTGTATTGCTTGCCATTATTGAGACAGGGTTTGATTTTAAAGTTTGGTTGCATGGCGCGGCTTCAACGTTTTATTTAATCGTGCTTGGGCTTAATTTTATTGAGTTATTGAGTCAATATGTGCAAAAAGGTATACGCTCAAAGCTTGTGCTCACGTTTGATTTGTCCATTGCTTTATTAGTCATTGCGTTATTGGTGACACATTTTTTTGCCGATAACAGTTCTTTTTTATACAAATTCTTGTTTGAAAAATCGCTGATAAAAATTGCGTTATTGGTTTCTTTTATTCGTCAGTTATTGGTGATGGAGTTTAGCTTTAAGATAGTCGTTGCGCATCCTGCCCAGTTGTTTATTTTAAGTTTTCTATTGCTTATTTTGCTCGGCACGTTTTTGCTGATGATGCCAAATGCCACGTATGGTCATATTGCGTTTGTCGATGCTTTATTTACTGCCACGAGTGCGGTGTGTATTACAGGTCTGGCGGTAAAAGATACAGGCGCTTTTTTTACCCCATTGGGTCAAATCATTATCATGTGTTTGTTTCAATTGGGCGGCTTAGGGATTTTGACTTTTGCTACCTATTTTAGCTATTTTTTTCGAGGACGCATCAGTTATCAGACACAGCTACAGCTTGGGCATGTGACCTCAGCCAATCGTATGAGTGATGTGCTAAAGACGCTCAAAGTAATTTTTGCGGTCACGTTTGCGGTGGAGTTCGTGGCAGCCATAGCGATTTATCTCAGTATGCTTGATGTCCCTATGAGTATCCATCGTCGCATCTTTTTTTCGGTGTTTCATGCCATCTCTGCATTTTGTAATGCCGGTTTTTCAACGATGAGTGATAGCTTATATGAGTTACAAGTGCGCTTTAATTATCCGTTACAAATGGTTGTGGCGGTGACGTTTTTGTTTGGGGGGTTGGGGTTTGCGATAGTTGCCAATGTCGTGGAATATTTGCGCCATCAGGTGATGCGCCTGTTGTTTCCTAACCGCTCACGATATGGTGCCAAGCCGTGGTTACTGAGTATCAATAGTCGCATTAGTCTAGTAACGACCGTGTCCTTGCTAGTGCTTGCCTTTGTCAGTGTGCTTGTATTTGAGTGGCAAGGTACTTTAACTGAGCATACCAGTGTCGTAGGCAAACTTGTGACAGGTTTTTTTGTGGCAGCTTCACCGCGCTCATCAGGAATTAACGTGGTAGACATGGCACAGCTAGCGCCACCGACCGTGATGCTTACCATTGCATTGATGTGGGTCGGGGCATCCCCAAACTCTACAGGCGGTGGTATCAAAACCACGACCTTTGCGGTCGCTGTGCTCAATATTGTGTCACTGGCACGCGGCTATTCTCGTATCGAAGTATTTCGTCGTGAAATTGCGGATATCTCAGTGAAGCGGGCATTTGCGATTATATGTTTATCAGTAATTATCATTGCGTTTGGTTGTACGTTAATACGCTGGGCAGAGCCCAATATGAGTATGACAGAAGTGTTATTTGAAAGTGTTTCTGCTTACACCACCACAGGGTTAAGCTTAGGTATCACCCCGCATTTAAGTGCGTTTAGCAAATCTGTCCTGATTGGGCTGATGTTTTGTGGACGGGTTGGGGCGTTGACCATCTTAATTGGGTTATTAAATCGCCCAAGGCATCAAAGCTATCGCTATCCTAGCGAAGAGATTATTATCACCTAAAGATAAATTGATAAGGTATAGATATGAAATACATCATCGTCGGTCTAGGCAATTTTGGCTCATCACTTGCCACCAAACTCACCAGTCAAGGGCATGAGGTCATTGGTATTGATATCGACATGGATAAAGTTGAGCGCTACAAAGAATCCATTTCGCACACGATTTGTATCGATTCTACCAGTGAAAACGCCGTCTCGGGATTACCCATCGCCCAGACAGATGTGGTGCTCATTACCATTGGCGAAGACCAAGGGCAAAACGTGATGGTCACTGCGCTATTCAAAAATCTTAATGCCAAATACATCATTAGCCGAGCCATTAACCCACTGCATGAAAAAGTGCTACAAGCATTGGGGGTTGATGATATCATCCAACCTGAAAACGAGGCGGCAACCCACTGGGCAAAGAAACTCTCCTTAAATGGCTTAATTGACTCATTTGAGCTCGATAACGATTACAGTATTGTTCAAATACAGACACCGCCTACATTTTACGGTAAAACAGTTCATGCGCTTGATTTAATCAATCAATTTAATGTGATGCTGTTAACCACCATTTCATTTCACCAAAACCAATTTGGTTTTGGTCGAAATCAAACTAAATCCAAAATTGATGGCATTGTACATCCAGGTTTTGTCATTGAACCTGATACGGTTTTAGTATTATTTGGGGAAACCAATGACTTAAGACGGCTGTTCAAGTATATGCACGCCTCCCAGAATAGTTGACAATACTCCATCAAAGCATTTAGTCGTTGTGGCTAATTTTTTGATTTTCGCTAGGCTTCTTGTGTTTTCACAACGGCTTGTGACCTTGTAGGTCGTCAGCCAAAATTTTTGGTCACAAAATGGTCACGTTTTGGTCACAAGCATTTGGTCATGTTAGTTTTACTTAAATATTAAAAATAGATATCTTTTCAACTTTACAACCAAAATCAATTTTCCTAATCACATCAAGAGAAAAATGTAGAAAATAATATATTTTTTAAAATCAATAACTTGGTATAAAATTTAAGCCAAAAAAAACCTCAAATCAGGGGAGATTTGAGGCATAAAACTTTAAAAATTTCGTTTTTAAATCCACTAAAATAAGTGGCGCAGCGGACGGGACTCGAACCCGCGACCCCCGGCGTGACAGGCCGGTATTCTAACCAACTGAACTACCACTGCACGGTAGCTGATAACGATGATATAGGTTGGTGGGTCGTGACGGATTCGAACCGCCGACATTCTGCGTGTAAGGCAGACGCTCTACCAACTGAGCTAACGACCCTGACAGGCAATCTATAAGCCAATCAAGTTGCTTCAATATCATCGAAGTGACGCGTATTATATAGACTTGTCATGGATTGTCAACTAGTTATTTAAAGATTTTTTCGATATCTTTTTGCAAGCTTGGCATCGCTTTTTCTAATTGGGTTGTGTCACCTATCAGGGTCGGCATCATCACCTGCACAAACTCACTGGAAACTTGCGATTGTTTACTCAAAATGCGTTGTCCCATTGAGGTCTCATAAAATTGGTTGAGAGCATCGACCTCAGCTTGGGTATAGGTTTTTTTGGCAATTGCTTGATAAGCTTGTTGCAGTTGCTGTTTAGAGATGGGTTGGTCTAATTGCTGTCCCAAGACGGTGCTATATTTGACAAAGATATTTTTAAGTTGTTTTTGCGCATGGCGGCTAAAAATGCCCGCGTTTTCATCTGTATGCAATTCTTGGGGTAGCCCTTTCATCATATTGGCAGCTTGCTGACGTTGGGCAAGCATTTCATCAATCATTTTATCGATATGTAGCACTTTGATAAGCTTGTCAAGCGATGCATCAGTGGGCTGGGTTTGCAATTCGTTGATAGTCGTAACTGGTGTTTGAGCATTGACTGGATTGTTTTGAATGATTAATTCGGCGTAAGCAGGATGAACCAGCATAATCATGCTAGTTGAGGTCAAAAAGGCTAGCAAGGCTAATTTTTTAGCATTTAATGAGCCTGATGGACTTAACGGTTTGTTGGATTTTTTAGAGGGATATTTATGACGCATTTTTCTGCCTACTCGATATCACATTGGGGAATGTTGTTACTTTGAAAACGTAATGCTTTACGCATCTGTGCGGCTTTTTGGCGGCATTCTTGCGGGCTATCTTTGATTTCAAGGGGTGGCACACGGGTGGGCTTGCCATATTTATCCACCGCTACCATGGTGAAGTAACAACTGTTGGTATGGCGTATCGTACGGTTTTGAATATTCTCTGCTTGCACTCGAATACCCACTTCCATCGAAGTTTTACCCACATAGTTGACGCTTGCCAAAAAGGTGACTAACTCCCCTACATGAATCGGCTCACGAAAAATCACCTGATCCACTGATAGCGTCACCACATAACCACCACTATAGCGACTGGCACAAGCATAAGCCACTTGGTCAAGCATCTTTAATAAATCGCCGCCATGCACATTGCCAGTGAAGTTTGCCAAATCAGGCGTCATCAGCACAGACATGGTAAGTTCGTTTTGTAAAGGGGCAACTTGCAAATTTTGATTTGATTCAATGGAGTTGGGCACAATGACGATCCTTCTTAATTCATATAACAACTATCATAAAAAATTATCAACCTCGGCAGCCTAGCTGTGAATTAATACTGTGAGCCAACTTGACCCATACAGCATATAGGGATGCCTTAATCGCTAAAGTAGCAAATTCGCCTTATCATAACAATAGCCAATCAGTAACTGACTGACTACTAGCCGCAATCTGGTTGAATAATAAAAAATCTGAATATTTTTTGATATAGGGCTTGACAGTCACGGTTAATTTGCTAAAATACGCACCACTTAAACGCTGCGATGATTTTTGCAGGTTTAACAAAAAATTCTACCGCTTATTCTCCAATAGCTCAGTCGGTAGAGCAATGGACTGTTAATCCATGTGTCCCTGGTTCGAGCCCAGGTTGGAGAGCCATATTAAGAAGACCTTTAACATCGCTTGTTAAAGGTCTTTTTTTATGTGGTATTTTTTATCTATCGTTATTGCTATGAGTCATTTTGATTGCTAGGGGTCATTTTGCATCATGAATTTTTTGCTAAAAATGCTTGACTCATTGTTCAAATCTCAGTAATATACGCACCACTTGATTATCTGTTCTCCAATAGCTCAGTCGGTAGAGCAATGGACTGTTAATCCATGTGTCCCTGGTTCGAGCCCAGGTTGGAGAGCCAATCAAGCCAAATTCTGTTGTATATTTTGAACCCGTTCCCTTGTGAATGGGTTTTTTTATGAGCAAAGTTTAGCAATTTGCTGTTTAATACGCCTTTGTTTGATACCCTATTATCTCACCTGCTAAAGTACTTAAGATACTATTGATAAGGTACTAGTTATGACGCTGTCGTTTTCCCCTACTCAATCTCAATTTTTAGCCCTGCAACAAGCGATTAATAAAGACCGTATCACCCAGCTAGTGAACGATCATCAGCAAGGTAAACTATCGCCAGATGATAAATCTTACTATGAAAGCCTAATTACCCAATTTATCGAGTTAATCAAGCTGCCTGATAGCGCGCATTTAGCCATGCAGCTTTTACCAGAATTCAAAATCACCGTGCCAGCCTTGCTTGATGGCATGGCTTATCGCGCCGTGGCTGATAAAAACCCGAAAGCATGTGTGTTTGCCGCATATATGATTGACCAATCGCTGTTGCAGCGCGATATGACGCCCCTGTTCAATGTGATTATTGAATTCGGTACGCCTGAACTGTGGGTTGAATCGGTAAAAAAAGTGAATAATGCCCCTGCCGATCGCATCGTTGAGAAGGTTTATCAATGTGATAAATCGGTACAGAACTATTGGGAACAACAAATTTTGTAAAGAAAATTGGCTTGATGGTCGCATCCAGCGTTAAGCTAATGCAACATTTGGCTAAGATTTTTGTAGGAATTTTACGTTTGCCTTGCTTGTTTCTCGCCAATGAAATAATTACACTAGGTTAAAGATATCTAATTGCGCTAAATTTTCCGTCTAATTGATAAATTGGTTACATCTAACTTCATTGCTAAAAATTGATCACACGCGAGGCATGCAAATGATTACTAAAATCAAAAAAAATCAACAAGTCATGGTTCCTATCCATATCAAAATCACTGAAGAAATGCGGGATTTGTTGACCCAAGTCGCCAAAAACCATGGTTTTCCACGTATTCAAGGCTTGATTCGCTTATATATTCGCCGTGGACTCGATGCCGAGAATGTCGGCTACTCACTCGCCAAAGACAGCCGTTTTATCGAAAAGCTTAAGCGTCAAGGGGTGTCCGATGAGGTGATTTTTGAAGCGATTGAAGAGACAGCCAATGAGCCAGAAGCCAAAGCAAACGATACGGCAAAACCTTAAGCATTTTTAGCCCCATAAAAAAACCCAAAACGCAAATGTTTTGGGTTTTTTACGATTCATCAACGCTTTTATACGCTTATCTTTTCTAGGCTTATTCTTTCTACAATTATACAGTGGGATGATGCTCAATAGGCGGTAATGGCTGACCATTGAGCGCTGCGTCCAAGCGCTGCTTGTCTAGCGCATTTTCCCAACGTGACACGACAATCGTCGCACAGGCATTACCCGTTAGGTTGGTCAATGCACGGCACTCTGACATAAAGCGGTCAATCCCTAAAATAAGCGCCATCCCTTCGATTGGCACAGTTGGCACCACCGCCAAAGTGGCTGCCAAGGTAATAAAACCAGCGCCCGTGATACCTGCCGCGCCTTTTGAGCTTAACATTGCGACCAATAATAACGTAATTTCTTGGGTCAACGTCAAATCAATATTACAGGCTTGCGCGATGAATAACGCTGCCATGGTCATATAGATGTTGGTACCATCTAAGTTAAATGAATACCCTGTTGGAATCACCAAACCGACCACTGATTTTTCGCAGCCTGCGCGTTCAAGTTTTTGCATCAAGGTTGGTAGTGCCGCCTCTGATGAACTGGTGCCTAACACCAATAGCAATTCATCTTTGATGTATTTAATCATCTTGATAATTGAAAAGCCATTGTAACGTGCCACAGCACCGAGTACCACCAGCACAAATAGCAATGAAGTGATATAAAAACAGGCTATCAAAAATGCTAAGTTACCCAGTGAGTGCACGCCATACTTACCAATGGTAAATGCCATCGCACCAAACGCACCAATCGGCGCAGCTTTCATCAAGATTTCAACCGCTTTAAACACAGGCGCAGATAACTCTTGAAAAAAGTTTAACACGGGACGAGCACGATCACCCACGGATGCTAAGGAAACACCAAACAGCACTGAAACAAATAACACTTGCAGGATATTCCCTTCCGTCAGTGGACTTACCATGGTTTCCGGAATGATATTCATCAAAAAACCGGTAATGGTACTATCGTGCGCTTTGCTAACATACTCAGACACTTTAGCCGCATCTTTCCCTGTTGCCAGTGTGGCTGGATCGATATTGAGACCCGCGCCAGGTTGCAGCACATTGGCAACCACAAGACCGATAATCAATGCCAAGGTTGAAAAGGTAATAAAATACAGCATCGCTTTACCAGCAACACGACCGACTCGCTTCATATTGCTCATACCAGCAATACCCGTCACCACTGTCAAGAAAATAACGGGGGCGATAATCATTTTAACCAATTTAATAAATGCATCACCCAGTGGTTTCATTGCCTCGCCCACTTCTGGGGCAAAGACGCCAAGCAAGATACCCAGTACAATGGCGATAATCACTTGTACATACAGAATTTGGTACCATTTACGGGGTTTGGGGGGTTCCACGAGCGTCGTGGTATCGATAGGTATCATGACAGATACACTCCTTTATCTGACGAACCCTAAAACTGGGATAAGGTTACATTTGCGGTAAAAATTGTGGAACAAATTTAGCCAAATAGTCGCACAACCTTTAGAATTTTATCAGTAATCATTAGAAAATCTAATGGATTGCAGTGCTGCGTATATTAACAATGTGATAACGTATCAGCAAGGTAATTTTCAACATTATTGTTAAGCTGTAATGGGTCACATGGAGGCACTGAAACCATCCATTGTATGAATATTTTTATACGCAAATTTGGTGGGTTTTTGAGCGTTTTTTGCTTCACTATTTTGCTTAACATCAGCGCAAGGTATGAAGCCTAGATATTAAGCCAAGGTAATCAGCATAATTATCTAACTTTCTATTTAGCTTTCTTTCGCTAATATTTTTTGCATTAACGTAAAAAAGTGCTTGCATTGTTATTTCACTTGTATATAATAGCCACCACAATTTGGAAGCTTGGCAGAGCGGTTGAATGCACCGGTCTTGAAAACCGGCAAGGGTGCGAGCCCTTCGAGAGTTCGAATCTCTCAGCTTCCGCCATATTTAAAAAAACCCCTGACTTAATTAAGTTTTGGGGTTTTTTATTGTCTAAGATTTATCCCTATGAATATCATTCTTTTACCGCAAAATACCTTATCGACCGCTATTATTGATGATAAAACGAGCGTGATGCATTTAAAACAGGTGCTTAAAGTGACATTGGGCGATACGGTGAAAGTCGGTATCAAAAATGGGCATTTAGGCACAGCGGTTGTGAGCAATATCCACGATTCAAGCATCGAATTATCGCAAATCCACTGTACTATTGCGCCACCTGCCAAACTGCCGCTGACTGTTATTTTGGCAATTCCCCGCCCCAAGGTATTGCGTCGTCTATTTTTAGACATGACGGCGATGGGCGCCGACCATATTATCTTGGTCAATAGTTACCGTAGTGAAAAGAGCTACTGGCAAACCCCATTTTTAACTCAACTTGACAGCTATATCCATGAAGGCCTACAACAAGCCTGCGATACCGTAAGCCCAACCGTAAGCCTTAAAAAGCGCTTAAAACCTTTTGTTGAAGATGAACTACCTACTTTAATCGCAGGTAAGCAGGCGATTTTGGCACATCCTTATGCCAATGAGCAGTTTACCCAAGTGTGGGACAATGCCTTGCCACATGTGCTAGTGATTGGGGCTGAAGGCGGCTGGATCGATTATGAAGTCGAATTATTCAAAACTGCTGGCTGCCAAGCGGCGCATATTGGCAATCGCATCTTACGTACTGAGAATGCCGTGAGTGTGCTCTGCGGTCATGCACTGTTAACTAGTCCATAAGAACAGCCCTACCTTGCCGTCAAATAACCTGCTATCGCCAAAGTTAAGCCGATGCAGGTGTGAAAAAATCATTACAAAATCATAACAATTTTGTCTTGGGATTGATTTTGCATAAGGGTGTATGATATTTCCTGCTTTATGTCATAACGATAAAATTAAATAATATTGCATAACTAAACAACATGACTAGATAACATAACGAGATAAAAAGGAAAGCTCATGAAAGCGAGTGATATCTTAGATAACGCAACGTTTATGCCTTTTACTGCCCCACCTTGTTCGAATGGTCCTTACGAATTTTTTGACCGCGAATACTTTATCATCACCTACCGCACCGATGCCGAAAAACTGCGCGCTATTGTACCTGAGCCACTCCAAATCACTGATGACGCGCTGGTGAGTTACGAGTTTATCCGTATGCCCAACAGTACAGGTTTTGGCAACTATACTGAATCAGGACAAGTGATTGAAGTGATTGATGCCGAAGGTCGTCATGCCAATTATACCCATTGTATGTTTTTAGATGACTTTGGACCTACCGCGGGCGGGCGTGAGCTGTGGGGTTTTCCAAAAAAAATGGCATCGCCTGTATTAACCGTTGACAATACCGACACTCTACTTGGCACCCTCGACTATGGCAGTGTGCGCGTAGCCACAGGTACTATGGCGTATAAATATGATGAGCTGGACAAAGCCACTGTCAAAGCCAATATGGAAAAAACGCCCAATTATTTGTTAAAACTTATTCCCCATGTCGATGGCACGCCGCGTATTTGCGAGTTGGTGCGTTATTATTTGACTGATGTAGAAGTTAAAGCAGCCTATACAGGGCCTGCTACCTTACAGTTATTTGACCATGTGATGGCACCCGTGTCAAAATTACCTGTGCTAGAAATCGTCAAAACCTCTCATATTATTGCAAATCTCACCCTGGCGTTGGGTGAAGTAGCGGTAGACTATATTGCCGATGCGCAAGCCCGTCCCGATAGTAACTTTCAATAATTAACTTTCAATAATTAATTTTCAATAATTAAAACCGTCATAATAAAACCACTTTGTCATAAAAAATTAAGGAGAAAAATATGGCTACCCAACTCACTACCGATTTAACAGGTAAAGTCGCACTCGTCACTGGCTCTGCAAGTGGTATCGGCCGCGATATCGCAGAAACCTATGCCAAAGCAGGCGCTGCGGTAGGCATTGCAGATATCAACCTAGATGCGGCGCAAGCAACCGTGGATGCAATCAAAGCCGCAGGCGGCAAAGCGGTTGCCATTGCCATGGATGTGACCAATGAAGATGCGGTAAATGCTGGCGTGGATAAACTGGTACAAGAATTTGGGGATATTGATATTTTGGTGTCCAATGCCGGTATCCAAATCATCAACCCCATCGACCAATTTAGCTACTCTGATTGGAAAAAAATGATTGCCATTCATCTAGACGGTGCTTTTTTGACTACCAAAGCGGCACTTAAATACATGTATCAAAATGATAAACTAGGTACAGTTATTTATATGGGCTCAGTCCACTCGCATGAAGCATCAGCCCTAAAAGCGCCGTACGTCTCTGCCAAACACGCGCTATTAGGTCTAGCACGCGTATTGGCTAAAGAAGGCGCAGCTCACAACGTGCGCTCATACGTGGTATGTCCAGGCTTTGTCAAAACCCCATTGGTTGAAAAACAAATCCCAGAACAAGCCAAAGAAAAAGGCATTTCTGAAGAAGAAGTGGTGAAAAATGTAATGCTTGGCCAAACCGTTGACGGTGAATTTACCACAACCGATGATATCGCTCAATTAACCTTATTCTTAACGGCTTTCCCAACCAATGCGATGACAGGTCAATCATTTATTGCAAGTCATGGTTGGTTTATGAAATAGCTAAATGCTGTCCTATAAAACCAAAGTACAAGAAAATCTGAAGTGCAACAATAAATTACAAAACTGACTGATAAAAAAGGACTAGCTTGGCTAGTCCTTTTTTTGCGTTTGCAATCGATATAAATGGTTAATTCATGGCTTACAGATCGTCAATGAGCTTTCGACCATGACTCGCCACAGGTTCATGGTCAATTTTTTGAATCTCTGATTTTATAAGCTGTTCATTGTTATCAGCGATACATTGCATGATCATGGCAAGTTGTTGCTTGGTCGCATCTTGATATTTTTCTGCTAAAATTTGCCCGACGTGACCCGCGGTTTGGGCAGATTTTGGGTTGGCAAGCCAGCGAGCCAGTTGCTGCGTTAATTCATCACTACCATTGACTTGCACCAATGCACCGGCTTGTTTTAACTGTTCTACAATCAGTTGGCAAGATTGGGTATATTGCCCCATAATAATCGGCTTGCCGACAATGGCTGCTTCTATTGGATTATGCCCCCCGATATTGACCAAAGACCCACCGACAATGGCAATGTCTGAGAGTGCATACCACACGCCAAGTTCACCCATACTATCTGCCAGATAGACGCTCTCGTTTTTGGCAGGTTCGCCATCTTGACTACGCCGAATCACCGGTAAATTTTTGGAATCAATCAATTTGGCGACATCATCAAATCGCTCAGGATGACGTGGTACGATAATGAGCAGCGGATGACGGTTGGCATACTGGGCTTTCACGGTTAAAAAACTGTCTAAAATTGCCAATTCTTCGCCTTCATGGGTGCTGGCTGCCAAAATCACGGCGCGATCTGACAAGTGCCAACTTTGTTTTAACTTT
The DNA here is from genome assembly GCA_014647715.1 of Streptomyces cinereus. Classification (GTDB taxonomy): domain Bacteria; phylum Pseudomonadota; class Gammaproteobacteria; order Pseudomonadales; family Moraxellaceae; genus Faucicola; species Faucicola cinerea. The sequence continues at coordinate 46,389 of BMPS01000010.1, read as the reverse complement.
TCGGCACGGCTTAGCATCAACGGGTTGGTTTTACTAGACCATTTAAGCGAGCTGGCAATGCGGATTTTGTCACTGGTAGCGCCCAATTGGCGAAAGCGTTTGGCAGAATCGCTGTCTTGGGCGATGATAAGGCTTAAATTCTCTATCATACTTTGGCTAAGTTTGGCAGCTTTTTGATACCCCTTAAAAGATTTTTCAGACAAGCGGCCATTGACCAAAATCGTGGCAATTCGACGATTGTTCAGTTCAGCAAGCGTGGTGCCCCACAATTCAGTCTCGATAAATAGCGCGGCGACGGGTTGGACATGGGTCAAAAATTTATCAATCACTGCTTTACTATCGACCGGTACAAAACTATGGTACACCTTGCCGGCTGCTATCTCAGGCGCAAACAGCTGTTCGACGCGGTTATAGCCTGTATGAGTGGTATTGGTCACCCACAGGGCATAGCCTTGCGCGAGCAAATCCCTTAAAATCGGTTCGGCAGTATTGGTTTCACCGAGTGACACCGCATGACACCAAATCATCGGCTGATGGGTATGAATCTTTGGAAACACTTGACCGAAGCGTTGCTGCTTTTCATTAGGCAAGGTGGTTTTGCTCGCAAGTTTTAGTTGATATAGCGGTTTTAACAGCGATATGGCGAGACGATAGTATAACGGTGTGGCTTGCATAACGACTCTTGAAACAACTTAATAAAAAATGCCGTCATTGTAAAAAACGAGGGCCAAAATAGCAATAAAAAACCCTACTTTGTAAGTAGGGTTTTTGAACTTAAGCGTTAGCTAAATTCAACACCAGCCATTAGGCTTGTTCTGTCCAGCGTTTTTGTGATTCTTTAATCACCGCTTTGGCTTCCTCAATGTCACCCCAGCTTTCAACTTTGGTTGTGCCTGCTTTTTTCAAATCTTTATAGTGATTAAAATGGAACTCGATTTGCTTAATCAGTTGCTGTGGTAAATCTGCTAGGGTATTGATAGCATTACCATTGTTGCGGTCATCGGCAGGTACCACAACCACTTTATCATCTACTTCACCATCATCGACGAATTTCATCACGCCAATGACTTTGGCTTCCATAAAGATGCCTGTTGGTAGCGGGGTGTCAGTGATGATCAGTGCGTCTAATTCGTCGCCATCTTCATCAAGGGTTTGTGGGATAAAACCATAGTTGGTTGGTTTGGCAAATAATTGTGGCTCTACGCGGTCAAGTTGCATCACGCCAAGTTTACGGTTCCATTCGATTTTGTTGTTTGAACCCGCTGGAATTTCGATAACCACGTTAATCACGCCGCCATCGACATCGCCCGCATCAAGAATTTGGTTAAAATCTGCCATGAGTTTTTCCTTTTTGTTAGTAAACTTGTTTAAAAAACTGCTTGTAAAAAAGTAGCTTAAAAGTGGGTTGATTATAGCAAAGTCTGTTGGCTTTCTCTATTTTTTCCCGCCGCAACTTATAGGAAATTATGAATATCCATAGGCAAGTTTGGAATTAAAAAAATTGGTCGTTTAACATCCTGTGTTAATTTAAATGCACTTACTTTTCAATAAACTTGGCTTTGTCTTTAAACATACATTCATCAAACACCGGGCATTTGCCACACTCGGGACTTCTAGCTTTACAAGTATAACGCCCATGCAAAATCAAATAATGGTGCGCGTCCAATATATAATCCTGTGGTATGCGTGCGATGAGTTTATCTTCCACTTCTCGCACATTTTTACCCGTTGCCAAGCCTGTGCGATTGCCGACACGAAAAATATGGGTATCCACTGCCATGGTGGGCTGCCCAAAGGCGGTGTTAAGCACCACATTGGCAGTTTTTCGCCCTACCCCTGCTAGGCTTTCAAGCTCGTGGCGGGTTTGCGGTACTTCGCTAGCAAATTTATCCACCAAGTCTTGACAGCATTTCATCACATTTTTGGCTTTGCTATTATATAGCCCAATAGTTTTGATATAACTTTTTAGCCCCGCTTCACCCAAATCCAACATTGCTTGCGGGGTATTGGCAACGGCATACAATTTACGGGTAGCCAGATTGACACTGACATCGGTGGCTTGTGCCGACAGTATGACTGCGATCAACAATTCAAAGTTGCTCTGATATTCCAGTTCCGTCTCTGGTTTTTGAATGGCTGCGGCTAGTTTTTGGAAAAACGGCAACACGTTTTTATTGGGCATGCGCCGTGAGGGCGGTGTCTCTGCGGTTTTGGGCACTTGGATTTTTGGTTTGATGTTGGCAACCATTATGCACTCTTTAAGTTATTGTAGTGTCGCAAGTTGCTGCTGCAAGGCTTGCACCAAGGCTTGTTTGTTGTCATCTGCGCGTACGGCAAGTTGTTTTTCTAATTTTTTGATTTGGGTGCGTAGTTTTGCCGCTTCAATGGCGTTTTTAGCCGCTGCTGCATCGATATCGACTTTGATATCATTGAGTTTGGCTTGTACCATACTGACCACAGGTTTGGCATTGGTATTGTCATTGACTTGGCATTCGATACGGTCAAGGTGGGCGTAATAGCGCGCGCGTAATCCGTCTTGCTCGGTTTGTCTTGTCGTGTCATCCATCAACCGTGTGAAGGGCACCAGCTCGATGCAGTCCACTGGACAGGGTGGCAAACACAGCTCACAACCTGTGCATAGGTCGGTAAAAATGGTATGCATACGTTTGCCTGAGCCAATGATGGCATCGACGGGACACGCAGGAATACATTTGGTACAGCCAATGCAATCTTCTTCTCGAATAATGGCTCGCATTTCCATCGGACGATTGGTAGCGGGATCGGTTTGCCACTTTGAGGCTTCAGCTGTTAGCGGTATACGCCCAAGCAACTTGCCGATTTGGTCAGTGACTGATTGTCCACCGGGCACGCATTGGTTATGCGACTCGCCCAGTGTAACAATGGCGGTGGCATACGGCAGACAGCCTTCAGGATGACCGCATAGCCCGCATTGGGTTTGCGGCAGGACTTGGTCGATTTGTTGTATTAATCGTTGATGCTCGATACTTAGGCTATTTAGGTTTAAATTATTAAATAGATTGGGTACCTTAAAAACAGGTTGGCTATCAGACATGGCTCAATTTTTATTCACTATAATCATCAATGTGTATTTTACCATAGCTCATGCCTATTTCGCCTATAACCTATTAATACAAATCATCAAGACAAATAATGAAGACAAATCACTTAATCAATCTGTTTAAGATTGGTAATGCTGTTTGACCCATTCGATCAGTTGGTAAGCAATCGTGCCTTTTGGCGGAATGATAGGGCCGTTTTCATCTAAACTATCTACATCAAAAAATTGGGCATCCATCAGCTCATTGTTATCTATGGTGATATCGCCACTTTGGTACTCTGCAATAAAGCCTATCATTAAATTGCTGGGAAAAGGCCACGGTTGGCTGCCAAAATAGCGTAAATTACTGACAGATAAACCCACCTCTTCCATCACTTCACGATGCACGCATTGCTCTAAGCTCTCACCCACTTCCACAAAACCTGCCAGCACGGTATACATTTTGCTATCGGTCGCCCGTAGATGATGCGCTAACAAAATCTGCGGTTTTTCTTCGGTGGTTTTGATGATGGCGGTGATGATACAAGGCTGTACTCGAGGATATTGGTGGTAGTGGCAGCTAGGGCAAACGGTGGCATTTTCAACGGGGTGTAACTCTGTGGGCGTACCGCAGCGGCTACAAAATTGATGATCTTGATGCCAGCGTAACAGCTGCATGGCTTTGGCTAATTGGCTAGTTTGTAGCGCATCAAGGCTGCCAATCAGATGTCGAAAGCGCAGAAACTCAATCTGCCCTGTAATCGCTTCTGGCAATTGCGATAAATCAATATCCTGATAGGCAACGGCATAAATACTGTTGCCTGCCTCATCGGTGCTCACTTTAACGGCCTGAGCGGGCATATCCTCACAAGGATAAAAAAAAGGAAGTCCGCCTATACAAGCGAACTTATCGTTATCACATATAAGTAAATTATGATGTAATGTGGTCATGTTGGTTACCAAATTACCCTAGGCCACAAGCATGTGTTGTAAGCTGCGATAGCCGACATACATTGCATGGTTGCCTGCGGGTTTGTTCGTTTCAAGACTTTCTAAATAATAATCTGCTGACATCACAATATCAGCAATTTTAGCAAGCTCATGCTCTGACAACTCACGACCCTGTTGCTCAATTAAGTTTTGTAGCACTGTTGCAGCGCGTTTGAGCAGTTGGCTTTGTCGAGGTAAGTTTAAAAATAAGCAAGCACCCGAGATAGCGCGCATCATATCAGGCACAGGCGTGATATGTAAAATATCTTTGTCGGTGTCATTTAGATAATCATTGAGCGCAGTTTCAATGGTGGCAATGGCGGTACGGCTTTCTTGAACGAGCGTGTTGTGAGCCGTTTCGATTTGATGTAGCGAAATCGTTTGGTTGTACACGGGCAATGTTACCGCACCTGGGGTATGTGATTTTGCCAGGTTAATCGCCGCATTTTCTGCCATCATTAAAGTGCCAAGCAAGCCATCAAAATCATCAGGCGTTGGCTGCGTCCAAGTTTTTACTTTGCCAATTTGTTGAGTCAGCGCTGCACTCACCTCATTTAAATTTAAGGTTTTAAATACGCTACTTAAATCATGCAAATGCTGCGCCATGGTATCAATCTCATCTGTACTTGAATTGAGATTGACTTGGCGGGCATAACTGTCACTGGCAGATTTAATCAAATCAATTTCTTGCTGGATGAGCTGGTTAAGCGTACTGGTCACTTCACGGTCAGGTCCAAATAGGAAGCGGCGCATGGTTTTTAACTGGGTTTCATCTAAGGTATTGGCCGAGAATTTGTGCTGAACTTGCAAGGCAAGCTGGCTATCTCTTGAACTGGCAAATTGCACCAAATCCGCAAAGCGAGAATCATTGACAGGTAGATAGTCATTAAACTGTTGTTCAACAAAAATAAGCGCCCGCTTTTGTAGGTTACTAAGCGGTAAAGCCCCTGCCAAATCTGATACCGCCGCAGCAGCAGCATGCCAAAACAAACTATCGGTACGTTTTGAAACCATTTCACACGCAGCTTGCATGGCTTTGAGTTTTTCTCGCTCTTTTGGCGATAATTGATTGCTTTGTGCGGTGAGGGCCACGCTTAGACCTGCGCGATAAGCTTCCACCAGTTTTTTTGGGTCAATGCCGAGTGATTTTAATGGTTGGTAATTTTGTTCTGGATTGGCAATTACGATACTGCTGTTTTTGTGGCCAGTTAACGCTGATAGCTGCAGCGCTGGCTGATTCAAATCGCTGTGAAGTTGATTGATAATCGGCAACAACAGCGAAGGTTCAATGGTCTCTTTAAGTAATACAAACTCGATATAACGCGCCAATGTCATGATGCCTTCTGACACATCCATTATCATATCATTGCTGGCTTTGTCACGGTTGGCTTGGTCGCGCTCGTCATAGAGTTTTTGCAGTCCTGCCGATAGACTATTGGCAAGTTCATAGCCTTCCTCTAATTGAATCAACCGCAATACTTTTGCCAATTGCGCCAAGGTATCCACGGAATCAAGTAGCAAAGGCGCTTGACTACTGTCGTCATTAAACTCACTCAAATGCATCTCGGCATCGTGTAGCGTCACGGCAATCTCAGGTCTTAATAAATGCAATGAAGGCAAATCAAAATTGGTGGCCGTTAGTTTTTGTGAGTTAGAACTTGGCAGACTCATGTTTTTTTATCCAAAATGACTTTAAGTTGATAAAGGTAAAATGACAGCTACGCTTATTGCTGATTATTGTAAGACGTCCCTATGCCAGTGTCTATGTCAAAGTGTTAACACCCGCACAATAATTACACTCTATCATGAAATTTTGCCCATCAAAGAAATGCCTTCACAAAATTTAATGAGGCATTGTTTATTGTTAAACACTCGCCCAGTTCTCAGCCAGCTGCGAGTTGTTATCTTTTAAGGCGTTAAGCCATTCAAGATGCGCCTGCTCAGCATCACTACTTGCCAAAAAGCGCTTGATAGTCGTGCTAAAACGCTGATGCTCAGTTGCGCCGCCGACACCGCCGCCGACCTCATCATCGATGGCTAATGCTACCTGACCGCCTGTCATCGCCAGATACACTTCCGCTAAAATCTCGGCATCGAGTAACGCCCCGTGGAAGGTACGGTCTTGTTTACCAACATTGAGACGTTTAACTAGCGCGTCCAAGGTATTGCGCTGCCCTGCGAACATGCGTTTGGCAATGGCAAGGCTGTCTGTCACGGTGACGGTTTGGTGGATATCAGGCAAGCCAAGTCGCGCAAACTCCGCTTGCAAAAAGCTCATGTCAAACCCCGCGTTATGCGCGATGAGTTCTGCGCCTTGCAAAAAGTCATAAATCGCTTCACCGACTTGCTCAAACACGGGCATATCATTTAAAAACACATTGTGAATGCCATGAACGCGAATGACTTCCTCACCCATCTCAATTTTTGGGTTGATATAGACATGCAGTTTTTCACCGGTAAAACGTCGATTAATCATCTCAACGATACCGACCTCAATGATACGGTCACCATTTTGCGCTTCAAACCCTGTGGTCTCAGTATCGAGAATCAGCTGGCGATTGGCCATGCCTTTGTGTTTGGCGATGGGCAGTAAAGGTATAAAAGTCGGGTTGGGCTGGCTGGTAATACCGTTAAACACGGGACGCTGGGCAATCAAGCTGTCATCCTGCGCGATAAATTGCCCTTGCGGATTGGTGAACACCGCAAAATGTGGGTTAGCACTGGTTGGCAAGTGCGTCGGCTGTCCCCCTAACGATGATTGAGTTGATACATTGACACTTTGAATAGGGCTGGTTTTGGTATTGCTTGTTTGAATAGTGCTTGCGACTGGCTCACCGTCGAGTGCCTGCAAAAAGATATCCCCCATCATCTCACTGTCGGCAAACGCCATATCTTGCGCGTCACCAAAAGACGTATCGCTAAAATCGCGGGTTAACGCTGAGTGAGTGAGGACTGGGTTGTTATCGGTTGACATTGGATTCATGGGCAGGTCTTTTTTTTTACTATCAAAATCAGGGTTTGTATCACTAAAATCCGATTTAACATCTAAATCAGTGGTAGGTTTGGGTGGGTTTTTAATCACTTTGTTAAAGCTTTTGGGTAGTTGGTCAATGCCTTGGTTTGCAAGCTTATCGGCATATTCATTGCCATCATGACCGGCATGTCCTTTGACCCATTGCCAGTCAATTTGTCGCTGCTCGCACAGCCCATCAAGTCGCTGCCATAATTCCACATTTTTGACATTTTTCCAATGTTTCTTTTTCCACCCTGCCAGCCATTCACTGATACCTTTGATGACATAGCTAGAGTCTGACCAAATTTGAATCGGTAACGCTTTTGGGCTGTTTTCTAGTGCGGCAATCGCACCCATCAGCTCCATGCGGTTGTTGGTGGTATGCGCCTCACCCCCGCAAATATCAATTTGCTCACCGGTAGGTAAAATCACCACAGCGCCAAAGCCCCCTTTACCAGGATTACCACGGCAGGCGCCATCAGTGTAAGCAAGGGTTCGACCCACAAGGGGCGTTAAGGCATGATTTGACATAGATAACAACCCATATGAAACAGCAAAACAATCAAAAAAACAGCCCTCAGTATAAGAAAAAAAAGCATAAAAAGCCATGCCAAAACGTCTATAATAACCGCTTATAGTTGCTATCTGCAGGTTTAAAGGACGTCTATGCAAAAAAAATCTCGTGCGCTCGTGTCAGCTGTGTTGACCAAGGTGGGTATGGCTATGGTCTGTGCGCTAAGCCTAAATTTGGCGGCTTGTAACAAGCCCCAATCCCCTGCAACGACTAGCAGCGATGGCGCAAAACCGTCGTCAGCACTATCACAACCTGCCGCTAGCGATGATGTGTTTGTGGGCTGTTACACAGTCAGCCATACAGAACCTGCCCAAATCAAAATCATCAAAAATGGTGATAGTAAAAATGGTGAAAGTTACGCCATGCAAATGCGCGAGTTTAACGACCCTAGCAAAAACTGGGACAAGCCTGAAGCCATGCAAGTCATCGCAACTGACAGCCCAGATATACAAAAATACTTTGACATCAAAGCCGATGAACATCAATACTTAGAAAAAGTCATCGCCCGTCCCGACCGCGTGTTTGTGCTCGCCAAAATCACCGATAGTTTTGCAAGTCTAAACCCGCAATTTGACAGTCCCTATCTGGGTTATATCTACAAAGGCAGCAATACTGTCTATAAAGTGGCATGCGAGCAAACCACCAAACTTTAATCACCTGAGTTGCTGCTTGAGTTAATATATCTCATCCAAATTTTAACCCCAAACGATTGATAGAGAATAAGCGATGAATTTTTTTGCATGGTTAGTGCTGGGCTTGGTGGCATACACTAGTGGCTTTAGTATCCGTCATTTTCGATACAAAGGCACAACCCTCCCAAATGATAAAAAATGGCAATATGTGGCGATTTTTTTTGTGATCGCGCTCGTGGTCTTTGCGCTATTGAATTTATATGTCATGCACAAAGCTGCGCTTGATATGATGTTTGTGTTGGTATCGAGTTTGGTGGCGACAGGGGTTTTTTATTATGGTATCTCGGCAGATACCAACAACAAGATGAATATACCTGATTAAACATACCGGATTAGTTGAACCATGATTTTTTGTCAGTCGATGAATTTGTTTGGATAATAAAATGTCTCAAAAAATGGCGAACACTCACGCCCCCATGACTACCACCCACTTGGCTGGCTTGACGCGGCGTCGACTGCTAAAGACAGGCATAGCGCTATCGGCAGCGACGGTAACGGGTGCAAAAGCGGATTTGACCATTGGCGGGCAAGTGATTAGCCAACCTTCACAGCGCTATGGGTCAAACAATGATGCTGATAACATGGCTTTTGGCGAACCCAGCGCTATGCCCAATGACAATACGCCTATGGAAACAGTGCCCATTAATCCCCAATGGCCCCGATGGCCCCAATGGGACTTTGCGACCATCAAAGCCAATTGTGAAGCCCTGAAAGGTCGCGGTGTCCACCTCCATTTGGTAGCGCCATCGGGATTTGGCAGTGATGAACAGCGTAACTTACTGGCGATTCACCGACTCACCCAAGCGGGATTTTATATCGACAATCCAGAAGTGATTAGCCGACGTTATTTGCGCTTTGCAGGTTCAGACAGTGAGCGCTTAGGCGATATTACTGCGTTACTTAACCGACCTGTACATGGGCTGCCTAAGATATTACTCGGCGTGCGTGGCGGCTATGGTGCGATGCGTTTGCTTAACAAACTAAGTGATCAGCAGTGGCGAATGCTGACGCAAAAACTCAAAGAGCGCGGCACACTGTTGATGGGATTTAGTGATTTTACTGCCTTGCAACTTGCTATGTACGCCAAAGGTCATCTTCCCTATGTAGCAGGGGCAATGCTCAGTAGTGACTTTGGCAAAACAGAGGTGAATACCGATACCATCCAAAGTTTTATCAACCTTTGTACCCAAAACCAGCTACGTATCCAAGTGCCAGAAACTCAGCTTTACCGTGACACTGCGCGTCCCTTGGCTAAGCCGATAAAAGGCATCTTATGGGGCGGTAATCTTAGTGTGTTATCTGCCATGGTGGGCACACCGTATATGCCAACTGTCGACAATGGGATTTTATTTTTGGAAGATACCGGTGAGCAGCCGTACCGTATCGAGCGTATGTTACAAACCTTGGTGTTATCAGGTATTGTGGCAAAACAGCAAGCGATTGTGCTGGGCAAATTTAATTTTAGCGGCATCAGTGATGCTTACAATGGCGATTACACCTTTGATACCGTCATCCGTACCATCCAACAAACGACAGGGCGACCCATCTACACAGATTTCCCCTTTGGGCATGTAGCAAGACGCATTAATTTTCCGTTAGGCGTTCCTGTCACACTTGACAATGTCGGTAGTGGCTATCAAGCGACATTTAACCAGTTTTATCATCTTAAAACCGATGCAAACTTTGGCAATTTAGATTTACGCCAATTGTTGGTCTAGGGTATAGCGGTGTCTTATGTATGTTAGTTAAAACCTGTTTGTATGCTACCCAAACAGGTTTATTTAACACATATTCTTTGACTTTTTTGACTTTCCAATCGTGCTAGAAAATCCGATTGTTATCATGCGTTTTGGCAAATTTGGTGATATTGGCTTCGATATTTTTAGCGATATTGAGATAATAGTCAGCAAATTCATCGCCTGCGCCTTGATTAGCAATGACGGACGGCTCGCCCTTATCGGCTTGCTCGCGGATGCCTTTTGCCAGTGGTAATTGCCCCAGTAGTGGCACTTGATACTGTGCGGCCATTTTATCACCGCCACCTTCGCCAAAAATTGCTTCGGTATGCCCACAGCTGCTACAAGTATGCAGCGCCATATTTTCTACCACGCCCAACACAGGGATATGGGTTTTGCGGAACATCTCAATGCCTTTTTGCGCATCTAGTAAAGCAATATGTTGGGGGGTGGTCACAATCACTGCACCGGTCAGAGGAATACGTTGGGCAAGCGTCAACTGAATATCCCCCGTCCCAGGTGGCATATCAATCACCAAATAATCAAGATTTGGCCAGTTGGTTTGGTTGTAAAGCTGCATCAGTGCGCCTGTCGCTTTGGCACCGCGCCAAGCAACCGGGGTGGTGTCATCGCTCAACAAGCTACCGATAGATAGCATCGGCATACCTTGCGCTGCAATCGGTACGAATTGCTCATGCTCGAGCTGCGGCTGCTGACCTGCCACGCCAAGCATACTTGGAATACTGGGTCCATAGATATCCGCATCCAACACGCCCACGCGTTTGCCCAGTTTTTGCAGCGCTAAGGCGATATTCACCGTCGTCGTCGATTTGCCAACGCCGCCTTTGCCCGAAGCCACCACAATAATATGCTCGATACGTGGATGCGGTGTTAATTCTGCTTGGGTAGTGGCTTTTTTGGCAATCGCAGGTTCAGGGGTTTCTGTGACTAATTTGTCACTTTGTGGCGCCGCCTGAGTGACAGGTGGCATAGCATTGGTGGTTTTGGGTAGGGTTGAACCACTGCCTTTGGTGGTAGGTTTTGGCGCAGTAGTGCTGTCAAATAAGGTAATATTCATATTCACTTCACTGACCCCATGAATATGCAGCTTTTGGCTCAAATCATGATGGATTTGTTCAGGATTGCAGTCATCAGGCAAGCGCAAATCCAATGTCAGACTATTACCTTGCTGTTTAGCCCCTTTGACATACTGGCGAATTGGCTGGTTATTGACATGATATTCATCAAATAACTGATTAAGCGTGGACTCATCCACTGCTGCCACGGTTTTTGGTTTGATAAAGTTGAACATGATAGTTGCTTACCCCAATGTTGTTATTTTAACGATTCTAACCCCTGTTAAGTGGGGTTTATTGCCAATTTTCACAGAGACAGATTGAACATATCTGTGTGAAAAGTAATTTTTCTTGTTTGATTGATGCCCATTGGTTGGGAAATGATGCGATTTAAGCTATCATACAGCAATAATGACATTTTTTTAAACAAATCAATGATAGGTGTATTGTGAGAAAAATTTTAGTTACTAGCGCCCTACCCTATGCCAATGGTCCGATTCATTTGGGGCATTTGGTTGAGTACATCCAAACCGATATTTGGGTACGCGCCATGAAATCATTGGGTCATCAAGCGACGTATGTGTGTGCCGATGATGCCCATGGCACAGCGATTATGCTTAAAGCAGAAGCCAACGGTGTCACCCCTGAAGAGCAAATTGCCGATGTCAAAGCCTCTCATGAAAAAGACTTTGCGGGATTTTTGGTTGATTTTGACAATTATTATTCGACCCATAGCCCTGAAAATGAGCATTACTCACAGCTGATTTATAATCGCTTGTATGAAAACGGTCATATCTCGCACAAAGCAGTTGAACAGCTGTATGACCCAGAAAAAGGCTTGTTTTTGGCAGACCGTTTTGTCAAAGGCGAATGCCCAAAATGCGGCGCAAAAGACCAATATGGCGATAACTGCGAAGTCTGCGGCACGACCTACAATGCCACCGAGCTCAAAAATCCTTACTCAACGCTTTCAGGTGCAACGCCTGTTTTGAAATCATCCATCCATTACTTCTTTAACCTGCCAAATTTTAACGAATTTTTGCAGGATTGGACGCGTAAAGAAGGTCGCCTGCAGACCTCTATCGCCAACAAATTACAAGAATGGTTTGATGCAGGTCTTGCCAACTGGGATATCAGCCGCGATGCGCCGTATTTTGGCTTTAAAATCCCAAACACCCCAGCCAGTGAACCCGACAAGTATTTTTATGTGTGGCTCGATGCGCCTGTCGGTTATATGGCAAGTTTCAAAAACTTGTGTGACCAACAAGGTGAGCAGTTAGGCTTAAATTTTGATGAGTATTGGTCAAAAGAAAATCATCACAACACCGAAGTTTATCACTTTATCGGTAAAGATATTGTGTATTTCCATGCCCTGTTTTGGCCAGCCATGCTTGAAGGCGCAGGATTTAGAACCCCCACTGCCATCAACGCGCATGGCTTTTTGACCGTCAATGGCGAGAAAATGAGTAAATCTCGCGGCACCTTTATCAAAGCCGATACCTACTTACAAAACCTTGACCCTGAATACTTGCGTTACTACTTTGCTAGCAAATTATCAGCCAGTGTCGAAGATATCAATCTGGATCTTGAAGACTTCATGCAAAAAGTCAATTCAGACTTGGTGGGTAAAGTTGTCAATATCGCTAGCCGCTGTGCAGGATTTATCCATAAAAATCATGGTAGCAAACTGGCACTGACAATCAGCGAGCCTGCTCTGGTGCAACAAATCATTGATGCGGGCGAAGACATCGCTGCCGCTTATGAAGCGCGCGAATTTAGCAAAGCCATGCGTCTCATTATGGCGTGTGCAGACAAAGCCAATGAGTACATCGATGACAAAAAACCGTGGGCACTCAACAAAGTCGAAGGTCAACAAGCCGAAGTACAAGCGGTGTGTACCGTCGCGCTTAATATCTTCCGTCAATTGGTGGTTTATCTTGCCCCTGTATTGCCATTGATGTGTGAAAAAGCACGAATTTTTCTCAATGTTGACAGCCTAGATTTTGATAGCCGTCATGCGTTATTGGTCGGGCATACCATCAACGCCTTTACCCCATTGATGCAGCGTGTTGACAAAGATAAAGTTGCTGCGATGGTGGACGCTTCAAAAGAAGATTTAAACAAGCAGCCTGCTATCGCCAATCAACCAGCAAATGGGCAAGCGGGCACGAGCAAAGCCAAAGCCGCCGCTAGTGAACAATCCACTGGCGATACAGCATTGATTGGCATCGATGACTTCGCCAAAGTCACGATGACCGTAGCAAAAGTGCTAGCCTGCAACAACGTGGAAGGTGCAGATAAATTGCTGCAATTTACCCTAGATGTGGGTGAGACAGATGCGCAGGGCAATGTGAAAACGCGCAATGTATTTAGCGGTATCGCCAAATTCTATAACCCTGAACAATTGGTGGGCAAAACTGTGGTCTGCGTTACCAACCTTGCGCCACGAAAAATGAAGTTTGGTACTTCTGAAGGTATGATTTTATCGGCTGAAAAAGCCGGTCAATTGACGGTTGTTACTTTAGATGATCATATCCCTGCGGGTGCAACCCTTGCTTAATCGGCTTAACTGGGGTTTATGGCTATAATTTGAAATATTTTGACACATTCTTTGTCAAAATATAAAAAAACCGCTGATAATTACCAGCGGTTTTTTTATTAAGCTATCCTAAATATCAAAAAATCGATAATGTCGCCCGATTAACGGTCGCTTTTGCTAACGCTAATGCGAACAGGTATAGATTTTCGATTGGCTCTAACCGGATTAGCTGACTTATTGTATTGGCAATAATGGGGTGCTTCAGCCGAAGGTAGAATAGCACCAACTACTAATACGCCTGCCATCAAGTTTGATGAGTTCATATAGCCTCCTTGTTGAGTTAGTGTACGATGATTCCATCTGTGAATCATTTACCTTTACTAAGCACAGACATGTTTAACTTAATCAACGCTGCAACGAATCGTTTAAAAAAGATAAATAATGCTGCGAGTAGAAGTTGTATTCTAAAAGATATCGAAAGATTTTCATACCATTTTATTATGACAATTTCATGAAATATCCAATTATTTTGATTCTTTATGTTTCAATTAAGGTCTTTTTGTTGCCATTAAGCGCTTTATGTAATTAAACCTACTCAGACAGCAATATTTACAACACTTTTTTAATAGACCAATATTCATAAAAACCGCTAAGCAATAAAAAAACTTATGTATAATATGTATAGAGGATAGCAAACTTTCATTTGTGTTATAGCAAACTAGTACGTTGAAATGATATACTCTGCTCACAAAACAATTTTGATGATTGGGGAATACTATGTTGTCATTCACACGCGGTCAATTATCCGCTATCTGCGCCCTTCTTGGTTTATCTTTAGCCGCCTGCTCACCTCAGAAACCACCCGCGCAAGCTGCAGACACGTCTAGCAAACCCTCAGCCACTGCCAGCCAAAAACCCAATAAAACCATCGCCATTTCTGCGATTGTGGCGCACCCATCGCTCGACGCCATTCGCCAAGGTATCCTTGATGAATTGGCTGCTGAAGGGTATATCAAAGGGCAAAATCTGACGGTAAATTTTCAATCTGCACAAGGCAATACAGCAACGGCAGGACAAATCTCCAAGCAATTTGTCGCTGATAAACCTGATGCTATCGTGGCAATCTCCACCCCTACTGCCCAGTCATTGGCTGCCGCTAGCAAAGAGATACCGATTGTTTATACAGCGGTGTCAGATCCTGTGGCTGCCAAGCTCATTACTCAACAAAACACCCCGACTCAGCCCAACATCACAGGTTTATCTAGCCAATTACCGCTAGCACCGCAGCTAGACTTTATGCGAAAAATCATGCCGTCAGCCAAATCCATTGGCTATGTGTTTAGCGCAGGCGAAATGAATTCGGTGGCGCTGCGCGATAAACTCAGCATTGCGCTACCAAAGCGTGGCATGAACTTAGTGGATATCCCAGCCAACCGTCCGACTGATATTGCCATGGCAACTAATAGCCTTGGCGGCAAAGCCCAGTTGATTTATACCTCAATGGACAATAATGTGGCGTCGGCATTTGAATCAATGGTGCAATCAGCCAATGCATTAAAACTTCCCATCATCGCCTCCGATGAGTTTAGCGTCCGCCGTGGCGCTACGGCAGCACTCGGTGTCAATGATTATGACTTTGGACGTACCACAGGCAAAATGGTAGGCAAAATTTTGGATGGCACACCTGTTAGTCAAGTTAAACCCGAAGTAATGAACCAATTAACTTTATACGTGAGCCCAAAACACGCCCAAGCACAAGGCGTAACACTAAATCCTGAACTATTAAAAGGTGCGATTAACGTTGATACCACACCCGAGCAAAAAATTGACAAATAATCGCTATGGTTAAATAAAAAAACCCGCCTAAATAGACGGGTTCTTCAAACTCTACAGTAAAATGATGCGTTATTTAAAGCACATTTAAAATAACACGTGTCGCTTCAATGACATCAAGTACGCGGTTGTCAACACGTAGGCGAACTTCACCTGGGCGCGGGCGACTGATAACCTTTGCATTTCGATAAGCATTGTTATTTAACACATAGATATTACGGTCATTGTATCGCTTGACGGTGTAATAACGACTATCTAGTTTTTTTGCCCAGCCTGGTGGTACCGCTTTACCACGTGCGACATTTTTTTGTAGACCTGGGGGCAATTGGCGATACTGATCGTGGGTTAGGTAGCGACCTGTACGACTATCGTAGTATCGATTATTGTCTCTGTCGTGGTCTCTATCATGGTTTGTGTTGTAGCGTCGGTTTTCTTTACGGTCATCTTTATAGTGTTTTTGTTGCTGAGTCCAGTTTCTAGCTTGTTTATCTTGACCTTTACCATGACCAGGGTCTGCCAAAACAACGGATGAAGCCATGAATGAGCCTGCTAAAAATAAGCTAGTTAATAACGTCGATTTTTTCATTGTCATACACCTTTATCTGTACGTTGAATAAGTAATTTTGTATGAGGCTATATTATGAAATTAAAATGTAACTTAATATGACAATGCTGTGGTAATTTTCTTTCTACTTAAAAACAATGCGCTATGACTTATTAGTTAGCTGATGATTTAGCGAATTATTGTTAAAAAATGATACATTAGCGAAATGAGGCAAATTGTTATGTTATAGGAATTTATCAGATAATGCCTTTTTAACCAGTTACCCAAAGCTTTCATTAAGGCTACTATATATAACGCTATGCGGCTGCAAAATTAGCTGATAAAATGTAAATAATGTTTAACAATGCTGTATGAGATTGTTATTGAAGTGTAAGATTTTCTTTTTTAAGATTTACCTTTTTATTACCTTTTTAATTGTTACCCTATGGATGGATTTTTGGAGTGATATATGTTGAACGCTACATTTGGTGTTTCTCGTTTGACCAAAGCAATGATGCTAGGTGGAATTTGTATGGCAAGCCTAATGGGCTGTAGCCAATCTAACAATAAAACAGCTGATGCCAATACTGCAAGCACAGCAAGTGCAACGACAGCTGCGTCAGGCGATACCAAGTCTGTTGCTATCACAGCAATCGTTGAGCACCCAGCATTAGATGCCGTTCGTCAAGGTGTGATTGAAGAGCTTGGCAACGAAGGCTTTAAAGAAGGTCAAAACCTTAAAGTAAATTTCCAATCAGCCCAAGGCAATACGGCGACTGCCGGTCAGATTGCCAAACAATTTGCCGCGGATAAGCCCGATGCCATCGTTGCCATTGCTACCCCATCGGCGCAATCCGTCATTGCAGCGACCAACTCAATTCCTGTTATCTTCTCTGCGGTTACCGACCCTGTCGAAGCGAAACTGATAAAATCTTGGGAAGCCTCTGGCACCAACGTGACAGGCGCATCAGACATGTTGCCACTTGAGCCACAGATTGAGCTGATGAAAAAAGTCGTACCAAATCTCAAATCAGTCGGCTATGTATACAGCCCAGGCGAAGTCAACTCAACCGTGGTACTGAAAGCGCTTGAAACAAAATTTAAACCGATGGATATCAGCATCGTTGCAGCACCTGCACAGCGCACTACCGATATTCCCCAAGCGACTCGCGGTCTACAAGGTAAAGTTCAGCTCATCTATACCTCACTTGACAACAACGTGGTATCCGCTTATGAGTCGCTTTACCAAGCGGCTAAAGAAATCAAAGTCCCTCTAGTGGCGTCCGATACTGACTCCGTTGCCCGTGGTGCAGTTGCGGCGATGGGTATCAACTACAAAGACTTAGGCATCGAAACAGGTAAAATCGTTGGCCGCGTCCTAAAAGGCGAAAAACCAGGTACCATCAAGCCTATCACGATGAATAAGCTTGACTTATACCTTAGCCCAAAGCACGCGCAAGAAGTTGGTATTACCCTGCCACAAGAGTTAATTAGTCAGGCAGCCCAAGTAGAGCCTGCGCCAAAAGCTAAACAATAAATCTTTTGTTAGTTTTAGCTGTTTTAATGTGATTGTAAATTTAATTTCCCAGTGGCAACTAAAGTTGCAAAGCGCGTATTTGTACTTTAGTCGCATTACGCTTAATGCCACTTGGTTTACCTTAACACCTGACTGCTTGTTGAATTAACAAGCGGTCTTTACTTTTTTGTGTGAACAGTTATGTCGTTACTTGCTTTATTTGGTGCCCTAGAAAGTGGTCTAATCTATGCGTTAGTGGCTTTGGGCGTATACATTTCATTTCGGGTGTTAGATTTTCCAGATTTGACTGCGGATGGTAGTTTTCCCTTAGGCGGTGCTGTCGCAGGTGTGGCAATCATCGCGGATGTCAACCCTTGGCTGGCGTGTATCTTTGGTATGCTTGCCGGGGGTGTTGCAGGTTTGGTAACGGCTTGGCTACATGTCAAACTTGGTATTTTACAGTTGCTCTCCAGTATTTTGGTGATGGTCGCGCTGTATGCCGTCAATCTACGTATTATGCAAGCGCCAAACTTGGCATTGCTCGGTGAGCCAACAATATTTGGCGAACTGGTGACTGATAGTAACGGCTATTGGATGCGCTGTGTGGTGATTGGTGGTGTGGTGATTGCTGCCAAGTTTTTCTTGGATTGGTTCTTTAGCACTGAGATGGGCTTGGCGATGCGAGCAACTGGCTCTAATCTTAGAATGTCACAAGCTCAAGGGATTGCTACCTCTCGTAGCATTTTGTTAGGTATGGCGATTTCTAACGGGCTGATTGCGCTTGCTGGTGCGATTTTTGTGCAAACCCAAGGCGGTGCCGATATTTCTATTGGTGTTGGCACGATTGTGATTGGTCTTGCTGCCGTTATCATTGGTGAGACTATCATCCCTGCCAAAAAAATGCTGTGGATTACCCTATCTGCTATTGTCGGGGCGATTCTTTATAAATTCTTTATCCAAATTGCGTTGTCAAATGATACCTTACGTGCGATTGGTTTTGGTCCTCAAGATGTTAACTTAGTCACCGCACTACTGGTGGTGATTGCTTTAATCCTACCAAAAATCAAATCAAAAATTTTAAGCAATCGCCATAAGCATGCCGCTTAACTTGGTATCAAAGAGTTGATTTTAACTTTGGCACTTAACAACTTATAAAGTAAAAGTAAAAGGACAATGCCTTATGATGAACGCAGACAACCTACGATTGACCTTCAATCCTGGTACGCCCATTGAAAACCCTGCCTTACGTGGTATCAGCCTACGTATTGAGGCGGGTGAATTTGTCACGGTCATTGGTACCAACGGCGCAGGTAAGTCGACGTTTTTAAATGCCGTCGCTGGCACTATTCGGGTCGATAGCGGTAAAATTACCCTAAACAATATTGACGTGACCAAAAAATCTGCCCATCAGCGCGCACACTGGGTAGCACGCGTTTTCCAAGACCCAATGGCAGGTACTTGTGAAGCCTTAACCATTGAAGAAAACATGGCTCTGGCTTACAAGCGTGGCGAATCACGTTTTTTAAGAGGCGCATTGAATCACAAAAACCGTGAAATTTTCCGTGAAAAACTGGCGATTTTAAAATTAGGGTTAGAGAATCGACTCACTGACCGGATGGGTTTATTATCAGGCGGGCAACGCCAAGCGGTTAGCCTATTAATGGCGTCCCTACAGCCGTCAAAAATTTTACTACTCGATGAACACACGGCTGCCCTTGACCCAAAAACCGCCGCTTTCGTCTTGGAACTGACCGATAAAATCGTCCAAGAAAACAATCTCACCACCATGATGGTCACTCACTCCATGCAACAAGCGCTCAATCACGGCACGCGCACCGTCATGCTACACCAAGGTCAAGTGGTATTAGACGTATCAGGCGATGAACGCAAAGGCATGACTGTTCATGATTTACTCAATATGTTTGAACGCACCCGCGGCGAAGTGGTAGAAGATGACAGCTTAATTTTAAGCTAATTTAACTTTGCTCAAATAAACCCTAGCGCTTAACAAGATGAAGATGGATAACATAAGTTATCCATTTTTTTACACACAGTGATAGATTAATTGTTCATAATAACACTGGATAAGCAAGCAATGACAATACTGCTATTTTTCTCAATTTCAATTATAAAAAACACTATACTTTGAGGTCATTATGTTTGATTTAAAATCACTTGTTACGAAAGCTGTCGAAGACAAAACGTTAAATGTCAATGAATACATCTTTATGCCCGAGCGCGTGGATATGATGGTAAAAGATGGACGATTAAGCTGTGTATTAAATACCAATGGTAAAGTTGATTTTATTTACCATAAAAGTGGTATCACCGAAGTGCGTTCAGGTCTACGCAAAAGCCCGTTTACCTCGTTTCGCAATGAACTTCACTATGGGGTATATGATGATGTGGTGGATGAAGTGATTGAAGCGGTTGAAAAAATCATTGGCAGTCAATCCAAATACTTTAATTTTGCCGCAGATGCAGAATAAACAAGTGAATCATAAAAAAGCTGAAATGTTACTTTTCAGCTTTTTTTATACCTTTTATTTATAGATGATTCCTTTATTTATAGATAATTAAAGGCGCTATCAATCGCATCATCTAGTCGCTCAACTGCAATGATTTTGAGACCTTGATATTGCTCTAATTGCGTTTTGGGGGCATTGGCTTTGGGTACAATCGCATGGGTAAAGCCATGTTTCACCGCTTCTTTTAGTCGCTCTTGACCATTGGGCACAGGTCTGATTTCACCCGACAAGCCCACTTCACCAAATACTGCTAGGGTATAAGGCAAAGGCTTTTCCTTGATACTAGACGCACAGGCCAATAAAACCGCTAAATCTGAGCCTGTTTCAAGCACCTTGACCCCGCCTACCACATTGACATACACATCTTGCCCATTGGTTTGGATACCGCCATGACGGTGCATGACTGCCAGCAACATGGCTAAGCGCTGATAATCTAAACCTAGTGCCATGCGCCTAGGTTGTCCTTGCGATTCATCCACCAGCGCTTGTACTTCAACCAGTAGCGGTCTGGTACCTTCACGGCTAACCATGACCACTGAGCCTGCAATCGGTTTATCATAGCGACTTAAAAATATCGCCGATGGATTCGCCACTTCTTTGAGCCCTGCATCCGTCATGGCAAAAATGCCCAGCTCGTTGACCGCACCAAAACGATTTTTCACCGCACGAATCATTCGAAAACGGCTGTCCGACTGCCCTTCAAAATACAGTACCGCATCTACCATATGTTCTAGCACGCGAGGGCCTGCCAGCGCCCCTTCTTTGGTCACATGCCCGACCAAAAATAACGCTGTACCTGTTTGCTTGGCATAGCGCGTCAGAATCGCTGCTGACTCACGTATTTGACTGACTCCGCCTGGTGCGGATTGGATGGCTTCGGTAAACAAAGTCTGAATGGAGTCAATGATGGCGACGGCTGGTTGCTCTTGGGTTAAGGCTTGGCAGATCATTTCAACATTGGTCTCTGCCAATACTTTTAAGTTGTTATTGGGTAGCCCCAAACGACTAGCGCGCATCGCCACCTGTGACAACGATTCTTCACCCGTGATGTAAAGCGCACTTCCTGCTAGACTTTGATTTTCTGCCATGTGAATCGCCGTCTGTAGCAAGATTGTGGATTTGCCAATACCAGGATCACCTCCAATCAGCACCACAGAACCTGCTACTAAGCCACCGCCTAACACCCGATCAAACTCACCAACACCCGTTGGTAGCCTAGTATCGAGTGACATAGGCACGGCATTAAGCGGCATGACGCTCGATTGTTCGCCCGCGTAGTTACTAGCTTTTTTGGCGACAGGTTTATGATGTGGCATGCTGACTGTCGGCGCTTCGACAAGGCTATTCCAGGCGCCACATTCGGCACACTGTCCCGACCATTTACCAAAGTTTGCGCCACATTGTTGGCACACGTAGGATGATTTTGATTTTGCCATAGATTCCAATTTGCAATGAAAAATTTAAAAATAAAGAAAAACTAAAGAATAAAGAAAATTAAAGCGTATTGGTAGTTGGGAGAGGGATAAACTATGCAATGAAATTAATGCGATGAAGTTAGGGATAGCGAGCTATGTTTGACACACAAGTTTTGACACGCAAGATTGCTGTTATTTGCCACTATATTTATGGGCGACTAGGTCATAAATCCAGTAAAAAATAAACCCATACACTAAAATAAGTAAGGTCAACGAAATATCGAGCATAAACGCCTGCCACAATCCAATATTCATCACCCACATGACCAGTGGTAAGGTAAAGCCCAACAAGCCACCTTCAAACCCCACTATATGCAGTACCCGTAGCCATATCGGACGAGCCAGTTTTTCACCGGTAAAAAATTTATCAAACAATAAGTTATAAATAAATGTCCAAATCATGGCGATAAGTGAAATGCCAATCAGCAGCGCCAATATACTTGAGTTATGCTGTGATTCACTACCCGTAAAGCCAAAAAAGCTGAGTAATTTTACCCAGCCTAATGATAGCAGTATGGCGATTGTCTCAAATAACATCGCTTGCCAGATGCGTGCTTTGGTGGTCATCACGTTTTGCCTTGAACCATCTTACTTAACCATCTTACTAAACCCTGCTTGCTAGACCACGAAGTTTTCACCCAAGTAGACCTTACGTACCAACTCATTGTCTAAGATATGCTCTGGTGTACCTGCCGCAATAATTTGTCCTTCACTAACAATATAGGCATGTTCACAGATAGCCAAAGTTTCACGCACATTATGATCGGTAATCAACACGCCGATGCCACGCTGTTTGAGCTTAATAATTACCTCTTTGATATCGCCTACTGAAATCGGGTCAACCCCCGCAAAAGGCTCGTCAAGCAAAATAAACTTGGGATTTGAGGCAAGGCTGCGCGCAATTTCACAGCGTCTGCGCTCACCGCCAGACACGCTCATCCCTAATGAATGGCGCACATGACCCAAATTAAATTCCCCAATCAGCTGCTCAAGTTGCTGCTGCTGCCCCGCTTTATCCAAATCTTTGCGAGTCTGCAAAATCGATAAAATATTTTCTTCAACGGTTAATTTGCGAAAAATTGACGCTTCCTGCGGTAAGTAGCCAATGCCTGCTGCGGCGCGCTCGTGCATGGACAATGCCGACAAATCCCGATTGCCGAGCTGTATTTGCCCTTTGTCCATATTGACCAGACCGACGACCATATAAAAGCTGGTAGTCTTACCCGCCCCATTTGGACCGAGTAACCCAACCACTTGCCCTTGTTCTACGGAAAAAGACACGTCTTTAACCACCCAACGCTTGCCATAGCGTTTGGCAAGGTGCTGCATGATTAGAGTCTGGTTGGTTTGCGGTTGCGACATAATAAATCCTAGAACTAAACAATGGCAATGAACAAAGCGAAAGCAAGTTAAAAAATACTAGCGATTACGAACGCCCACACGGTTGGTCGCTTGTGGCGGAAACACCAGCTCAACACGTTGGTTATTCCCTGCTTTTGCCTCAATATCACCCACTTTTAGACTATAATGGATGACATTCCCAGAAAAACTACCGCCATTTTGGGTCAAACGCGCATTACCCGTGAGGGTGACAAGCCCTGTTTTGACATTGTAGTCAATTCGATTCGCCTGACCTTTTGCCAAGCCCTTCTCTTGTGACACAATTTGTTGGATAGTGGCAGGACGCCCTGTTGCGACTGCGCTTTCGATGGCGCGGGTTGGCGTCAAATTGACGGTTAAATTATCCGCCGTCATTTTGAGCGTGCCTTGGGTAATGGTGACGTTGCCTGTATAGGTTGTCACCCCAGAACGCTCACTGTACGTCGCTTTGTCTGCCAACAACCGAATCGGCTCATTGGCGTCTGATGGCAAGGCGTTTGCCACGTTCGATGCCGCAAGGATGCCAGCAACTGACACACCGCCAGCCATTATTAATTGTCGAGTCTTCACCACAATCATGTTAAACCTTTTATATAAAAATTTTAAAATCAACAATATAGCTTAAATTAGCACCGAAGTTAAAGATTTTTGATACTCACTTAAATCCCGTCAACATCGCAACTGGTTTGCTGTCACAGTAGCTGCTGTACTAAAGGCTAGGGTTAGCTACTGTGCAGGTTCAATCGTCACACTCACTTGTCCAAAACCGTAATCACCCGTTGCCAAGTCACCACTAAATTGTTTGGCATCAAACCGATTATTCCCATGGATAAAGGTAAGCGGTTCATTAGTCATTACTGTATTATTGACCAAATCACCGACAAAGTTGTTACCTATCATTTTAACCGGCAAATTCGACATACTACTATTTTGGGTGAGCAACGGAACGCTGGTTAAGGTCACATTACCTATCAGTTTAGCAATCTGCTTATTTTCATCCAATTGCGCTTGGTCTGCCACCAAGGTTACTTCACGCTCATTTTTTGGACGGATAACAATCTGCGGCTTGGACATCACGGCGGTATTAGCATTTTGGTAATGGGTCACCTGCGCCGCTGTTAACTGATAGCCAACACTACCTGTTTCGGTCGTTTGTAGCGCTTTGATTTGCTCTGCTTGGTAATCAATATCGGTCGGTTTGAGTGACACTTGGGTCAAGCGAGCGTCGTTTTGCGCATAAAAATAGGCCGATACGATAATAAACAATAAGCCTAAAATAAATAGCGTTTTTGTTGACACGATTGCCACCTAACATTGCCAAAAAATTTGATAAAAAGGGACGTTAACACTAAGCCGCATACGCAAATCACTTAAAATAAATCACTTAAACTAAACCACTTTCAAAAAAAATCACTTAGAACAAATCCCTTAGCATAAATCCCTTAAACCAAGTTATATGACCTAAATCACATAACTGGCCAAAATATCCTCGTAATGACCCGTTGCTTTTAAAATCAAATCACATAACTCACGAACTGCCCCTTCTCCGCCTGAGCGCGTGGTAACCATATCGACCCGCTTGATGACCTCACTATTGGCATTTGCCACGGCTACAGCAAATCCGACGGATTGTAAGGCTTTGATATCTGGCCAATCATCACCGATATAAGCACATTCTGCTAGCGAGATACCAATATTAGCTAACAATTCATTGAGCGCTGTCAATTTGTCTTCCCGCCCTTGCACGAGATGGGTAATTTTTAATTCTTTGGCGCGATGCGTGACAATGTCACTAGTACGACCCGTTATAATGGCAGTTTGAATCCCTGCTTGGTGAATACGTTGAATACCAAAGCCATCTTGAACATTAAAGCCTTTGGTTTCAACACTGTTGGCATCATAGATAATTTTTCCATCGGACAACACACCATCCACATCCATGACCAATAGTTTAACGTTTTTTGCTTTAGTGAGCAGACTTTGCATGACCTTATCCTTATTATTGTAAGCCTAGTTATTTTAAGCCTATTAATTCACACCCGCATGCAGTAGCTCATGCAAGGTCAAAATACCCGCTAAAGTCTTATCATCATTAATGATTAATAGCTGATTTATCTTTTGTTCATTCATTAATGTCAGCGCATCAGACGCACGCATATCAGGATTGACGGACTTTGGATTGGTTGACATCACCTGACTAATCGGCGTATCAAGTCCCAACTGGCGCGCTAAGCCACGGCGCAAGTCGCCATCGGTGAATACACCCACGACTTGATTGTTTGCATTGGTAATTACCGTCATCCCCAGTCTGCCACCCGTCATACTAAACAAGGCTTCGTTAAGCGTCGAATGCTCGTCAATGGTTGGCAGGTTATTTACATGCATCAAGTGCTTCACTTGGGTTAATAATTTGCGACCCAATGCCCCCGCAGGGTGCGATAAAGCAAAATCTTCTGAGGTAAAGTGCTTACTATGCACCAACGCCACCGCTAACGCATCTCCTAGCGCCAAAGTAGCTGTGGTACTTGATGTCGGTGCCAATCCAAGGGGACAAGCTTCTTCAGACGCCCCTAAAGTCAAAGCCACATCGGCAGATCTTGGCAAAATACCGCGTTTGTCGCGGCTGATACTAATGAGCGGAATGCCCAGTTTTTTTACCACAGGCAGTAACGTGCGGATTTCATCTGACTCACCTGAGTTTGAGATGGCGATTAACACATCGCCTTTGACCAACATGCCTAAGTCGCCATGACCCGCTTCACCAGGATGCATAAAAAAAGACGGCGTTCCCGTTGAGGCAAAAGTCGCCGCAATTTTGCGACCAATGAGCCCTGACTTACCCATGCCTGTCACCACCACACGCCCCTGACAGTTTTCGATCAAATGACAAGCAGTCACAAATCGTTCATCTAGCTGTTCAATCAGCAAATCTAAAGCATGTTGTTCCGTTTTGATAGCGTCTTTGGCATGCTTTAAATAATCAACCGATGCATCCAAGATAATTCCTCACTAATTTTTCAAAATCACTTTTTGTGCGCTTAATCGCTCAGCCATCAGCAACCTTAAAAGCTAAAATTTAAACTTTTTCAAACTGTATCATAGCGCAATTTAAGCCAATATTCACGGGATAAGTCCGAAAATACATATTTTGACAACATTTCATCGAGTTTATATTAACAATCTAGGCATTGCTAAATCAGTTCCAAATAAACTATAAAAGACAAGTCATAAAAGCTATAAAAAATGGCGAACACTGATAGGGTTCGCCACGTCATATAAGATGTTGGATTTAAAATTAAAACTTGTCTTCGCCATTGCCGTTGGCATCATCGTCAAAATTAGTATCATCTTTGGCAGGCTCAAAATTCATAGTGTCATAGCCGCTATCAAAACCACGGTCGGTAAAACCACTGCGATCATACGGTGCTTGGGCAAACCCTGTACGCTCGTGCGAATAGCCACGTGGGTCATTGTCATAACCGCCATCAAAGCCGCGGTCACCAAAGCCCCCACGATTAGCAAACCCTGTGCGATTTGCGCCATAGCCCTGTGGTTCAAAACCGCCTGTTTGACCAAAGCCCAGTTGGCTAGATTGGCCGTATCCACTTGCCCCTGGCATGGGCGTGGCTGAACGGGGATTACGGGCAGGTACTACCGTAGAAATGGCGTGTTTATACACCATTTGACTGACGGTGTTTTTGAGTAATACCACATATTGATCGAAAGATTCGATTTGACCTTGAAGTTTGATGCCATTGACTAAAAAAATAGACACTGGAATACGGTCTTTACGTAAAGAGTTTAAGAAAGGGTCTTGTAGTGTTTGACCTTTTGACATAGGTTTCTCCCAGAAATAAACAGAAAGTTGGTTAAATTATTATATTTTTAAACGAATTTTTAATTATACCTTATTAGCTTAATATGGATTGTCGAATCACCATATTAGATAAGCACTCAAATAGTATCACCCAAGCATGTCACTGCTGTTAACTTGTTTTTATTAGCAAATTTCTTGCTTGATCAATAGTTGCCAAGGGTCTGATATCAAAACGCTCAACCAATTGTTGTGTGCTAACCAGCTTACGCATCCATGTATATTGGCGTTTTGCTAACTGTCTTGTAGCATATAATGCCTCATTTTGCATAGTTTGTCTATAATCTTGAATTGGGGAGCTGTGCGTGTTTAGTAAAAAACGCGCCACATCATCATGAAAATTTTCTTCATTATTATCATATGTAAACAATGTTGTATTTTGTATTTTTTCTAAAAAATCCCAAGCTTGCCGATAGCCAACACAGCGCATGGATGGCAGATCAGCCGTGAGGTGATACTGTTGTCGCAGGGCAATCACTTCCTGCAAAAAGCCTTGTTGCCACATGATATCTAGCCGAAGTGCGATGCGCTTGTGTAACCAATCACGATCTGGCATCACAGCTAAAATCTGCCAATGCTGATGTGGATTGTCGGCTAACGCACTAGCGGGCTGATTCTGCCAAGCACTTAATGGCTTACCTGTTTGTAGATAGATTTCGACCGCTCTGCCAATTCTTTGGGTGTCTGTGGTTTTGAGTTGCTTAGCAAGGATAGGATCTACCTGGGTTAAATAAGCATGTAGCTGTTCAATCCCCTGCTCGGCAATCAGTTGGGTGACTTGTTGGCGAGTCTCTGCCAAGGTTGCTGGGATATCATTGATACCTTGAATCAGTGCCATATAGTACATCATCGTTCCACCCACCAGCACAGGTGTTTTATTTTGCTGATGAGCAAGATTGATATGATAGTCCACATCGCTTACAAACTGGGCAACGCTGTAGCTTTGCTCAGGACTGATGATGTCAACAAGCGCATGCGGATACTTTGCCAATTCTTCACGTGTCGGTTTGGCAGTACCGATATTCATATCCCGATAAATCAAGGCAGAATCTACCGAAATAAGACGATATTTGCCTGTTTCGTAGAGTTCATACGCCAACGCTGTTTTACCGCTGGCAGTAGGTGCTATAAGGCAAATCACGTCTTGTTTATCGGCTGTTATCATAGCTTATTCTGGGGATTGTTAAAGTTACTAGCGATTAGGTAAATGCGAATGCGACAGCAGCCATTGTAGCATGTCAGTTTCACTGACTCGAATGGCATTGTCGGCAATGTGGGTAAAATCAGCTTGATTCAAATAAGATTGAACATAGGCTTTATCATGACTGTCTATATGATGGTATTGTAAATCAATCAGATAAAAATATCCTTGCCAAAAAATTAAAGCAAAATTTTGATGCTGGTTTTCAAATAAGGTCACTAGCTGTATCGCGTCGCTATCCGTTAACCTATTAACAGCACCCTTTCTTGCCACCTGATAAATCGACTGATTTTCGGCAACGTGAGTTATGTGGTTAGTGGGTTTTTCATTAGGATTTATATACTGAATGGACGTAGCTTCACCTGCAGGCAATTTTTGAAATTTATCGACGTTACTGTCATCAGTATTTGTCACGCAAGCTTGCCGTTGCAGGGTATTTAACTCAGTCATTTTAGGCTGCAATTGCTCTAGCATATGCTGAGACAACCAAGCTAATATATTGGTCAATGGTTGGATTTTGACTTGTTGTTTACTCGGGTGAATATTAACATTTATCCACTCGGCAGGCAGCTGAAAAGACAACGCATAGCCCATTTGTAGCGAATTATAGATGCCAATCCCTAGCTTGCGACCCACTTTTTGTATGGCCTGACTAATCGCCAAATCACTGACCAGACGATGATTGATATAAATCAGTTTTGGCAGATTATTCTTATGGGCGATAAAAAACCAGCCGGTGACTTGGGCACTTAACTCCTCTGTCTGTGCTTGTAAACCTTGCAATGATAAATAAAATGGCTGTGCAATCTCAGCCAATGGCAAATTCAACGCTTGTTCAAGCCGCGCCAAACTAAACGCCGGCAAAAAAGGCAATGTAGCACCCTCTAAACTTTGATGAGGCGCTTTGGCTGACTGCGTTAAGCTAAAACGCAGCTTGTCTTGATGATATAATTCAATCTGCACATCGGCAAAACTAATCGCTAATCGCTGCACGACTTGTTCAATATGGGCAAATTCTGTGGCAATACTTTTTAGGTGCGAGCGTCTGCCTGGCACATTGAAGTACAAATCGCGAACGCTGACACACGTGCCGCGATGTTTTACGATAGGACGAATAGTAGCTTGGCTTACCTCACTACCGCTCACGCTCAGCTGCTGCCCTATACCACTGTCGTTGTGACTACTGGTTAATGTCAAATGCGATATCGCTGCAATGCTCGCTAGTGCCTCACCGCGAAAGCCTAAACTATGAATACCAACCAACTCGCTGACATTAGCAAGTTTACTGGTGGCATGGCGAGTGACCGCAAGCGTCATGTCATCAGGATGAATTCCCATGCCGTTGTCACTAATTTGAATCAACCCAAGCCCGCCTTGTTCGATATCGATTCGAATATGAGTAGCGTTGGCATCGATAGCATTTTCAATCAATTCTTTGACCACAGAAGCAGGACGCGTCACTACCTCGCCAGCGGCGATTTGGTTGATAAGCAGTGGGGATAATTTATGAATACGGTTGTCAGGCAAAACTTATCGTCACTTCTCGTTGTTCGTCATCAAGGCGTTTGATATCAAGGGTGGCATTGGGCGGCGTCAAATAGCCTGCTGCACGACTCGCCCATTCAATAATCACCAAACTATTTGGCTCATCTTGATATTCATAAAAACCGATAAATTCCAATTCTTCAGGATCATTTAGGCGGTATAAATCGGCATGATAAACCGGCTTAATTGTACCATCATCCTGCGTAATACGATAAGGTTCAACCAGGGTAAAAGTCGGGCTTTTCACTGCGCCTATATGCCCCATTGCTTGTAGCCAGTAACGGGTAAGCGTGGTCTTACCCGCACCCAAATCACCCGACAGCCACACGCTACCTGCTAAATTCATTTCGGCAAGCTCTTTGGCTAAGGCTTGGGTGTCGGTTTCGGATTTTAAGAGGATAGTTTTATTCATGTCGATTTTCCCAGCTTGCCCCATGTTTGTCCTGAATCAAAAATCGTTACAACAACCCCGTCAGATACCAACAGCTTAGTCAACTTGTAACACCACTGTCGGATTGACAAATTTCTCGCCTTTTTTTAATTTGTCATACATCAAGGGGTCATGCCATTCGGCTTTTACTTGCTCGCTAAATTCAAAATCCCCCAGCGTCAACGCGCCCATTTGGGCATTATCGACATCGTCTTCAAAGCACTGTGCATAGCCTGTGGCTGTTTCGTGGGCGATGACGGAATACACTTTGACATCGGTTTCGCCATTTTGCATTTGGGTTTGTTTTAAGATTTCCCTTGCCCAAAAAAACACCACGCGGCTAAACTGCTCTGCCGAGGGCGAAACAGGCAAACTAATCCAGCGCGCGCTAAATTTTTTGCAGGCGTCAATATAGTCAGGGTCATCTTTATCCCAAAAACAAATAGCATGGTCAAAACTATCAATGATGTCTTTAATCGATGATTTTAACAGCCCAAAATCATACACCATTTGCCCGTGATCGAGGCGCTGCGCTTCCAAAATCAGCTCGATTTGGTAACTATGCCCATGAATCGAGTACTTGCAGCGATCGGAGCTACAATTGCGCACGATATGGGCATTTTCAAATTTAAACAGCTTTCTAATTCTCATAATAGGATTCGCATTTTTTTAGCAGTAATAAAGGTTTGAATACTGACTATTATAAAGCTATTGGGCAAGTTAAGCGAATTTTCGTCATATGCGCAAATTTGCCTGCCTAAATTTACCCGTGACCTAAACAAAAAATCTCGTCACATTTAAGACAGTAACTCACGTCTTAAATCGCTAACTGTGCTAATATAAAAACTTGGGGATAGACAGTTATTGTTAAAAAATGAGTTTTCTTTAGCTGACTCTTTTTTATATAAAGTCTTGTTTATATAAAGCGTTATTGATACAAAACTTTGTTGGCATAAAGATAAGCATAGATAAGCGCGGTGGAGATAAAAAATGATGATTAGAGTATTGGTCGTTGACGATCATGATTTAGTCCGCATGGGTATCGTACGGATGCTGTCAGATAGCCCTGACATTGATGTAATTGGTGAAGCTGCTGATGGTGAAACCGCGATTATCAAAACCAAACAATTAAAACCCGATGTAGTGTTACTTGATGTCAATATGCCTACCATTGGCGGGTTAGAAGTCACCAAGCGCTTGCTGCAAACCGATAAAAATACCAAGATTTTGGCGGTCAGCTCTCTAGTTCAGCAGCCCTACCCATCCATGCTCATCAAAGCAGGGGTGAGTGGCTATATCACCAAAGGGACACCGCTTGATGAGATGATTAAAGGCATCAAAAAAGTCCACCAAGGCGGGCGTTATTTTAGTGCCGATGTTGCCGAGCAGCTTGCTGATATTTTATTCACTGACAATTCAGAGTCACCGTTTGATGCGCTAAGTGAGCGAGAAATGCAGGTGGCGATGATGGTGGTCAATTGCAAAAGTCCACAGCAAATCGCCGATCAGTTGTTTGTGAGTGTCAAAACAGTCAATACCTACCGCTATCGTATTTTTGAAAAGCTTAATATCGACAGTGATGTCAAACTTACCCATTTGGCTATGCGTCATGGTTTAGTTCAACCCTAAACCATGATTACCAATCCTGCGTTTTCATCGCTATTTGACAAGCCAAGCACCCAAGCTAGAACCAAAAAAATCGGTAACGTCTACAATGGTTACCGTATTATTATTGCTATCTTTTTTTCCTTTAGTTTTATGTTGGCACTAAAAAATGCCCAGCATGACTATTGGGTATTGATTAATCTTTTTCCCACTTTTTTCTATTTTTTGTTTAGTATTGCTTTATTTATTTTGTATTATTTTTATCCCAAAAATCCGCTGTTGATGGTCGGGCTAACTGTCGATGCGCTGGTACTCACTACCATGTTGTATTTTAGCGGTGGTAATGATTTACAAGTGATTTTGCTGTTTTTGGTGCAAGTTGCGGCGGCCTTTATGTTGGTGCGCTCCAACCAAGCTATTTTGCTGACTATTTTTGCCATCACGTTGGTTATTTATCAGCAGTTTTATCAGACCCTAAAAAACGATGTGAACTACGCGCTGGTCAACAACGTGGCATCGATGGCGATTAGCTTTATCGGGGTTGCTTATTTAAGTTATACGTTATCCAAACGGCTTAAACAAATTGAGCTGCTCTCTGAGCGCCAAGTCAATGAAGTCAATGCGCTAAATGCCATCAATAATAAAATTGTGCAAATCATTGATCAAGGGGTGGTGGTATTATCCCACGATTTAGAAATTTTTATCGCCAATGATACCGCACTCGAACAACTACATCTGCCCAAAGCCCTTGATAATTTTAATTTACTAGACATTTCCCCCTTATTAGCCGCAAGACTTGCACCCATCATCCAAGAGCCTGAAGAAACTTTAATAGTGCGGCTCGGCGCAGCGACTGCTAGCACACCTTTGGCCGTTGGCATTGAGCCCAATCACCAAAGCTTTAATGACTTGCGACTTCGTATCACCCAATTAAGACAGCAATATGCCATTATTTTTATTGAAGATTTACGCCATGAGTTTAGCCGCGCGCAGCAGTTAAAACTTGCGTCACTAGGGCAATTATCCGCCAGTATTGCCCATGAGATTCGTAACCCGCTGGCAACCATTAGCCAAGCCAGTCAATTATTAATGGAGGAAGTTAATGAGGCTGACAGTGGCTTATCGGGTGATAATATCCTGCTATATGAGATGATTTATCACCAAACCATTCGGGTCAATAAAATCATCGAAGATGTGCTTAAATTATCTCGTCAGCAGCGCCCTAATTTTGTTTATATTGAACCCAAAACTTGGCTAAACGATTTTATACAAGAAAACTTTAGCGGCCATGATATTTTTCTGCACTGCCGTACGGATAAAGGCTTTATGTTTGATAACTATCAGCTAGCACAGATTTTGGTCAACCTCATCAATAACGGGCTGCGTTTTAGTAGCAAAACCCAGCCTCATGCTTTTGTCACCCTTGAAGTATATGAATTTGGCAAATCTATTCATATTGATGTGATAGATACCGGTCACGGCGTTGCCAAAGAAAATATTCAGTATTTATTTAATCCGTTTTTTACCACCGATAATCAGGGCACGGGGCTAGGGCTTTATTTGTCGCAGGCCTTTTGTCAGGCAAACTATGCCAATCTAGAATATGTGCCAAGTGAGCGGCAAACTTGCTTTCGGATTAGTTGTCAAACCAAAACTTTACCGTCCGTCTAAAATATCTTTGTAGCTAAAATTTTTAATTGAATTTTTTGGCTAAAGCATTCATATTACAGTAAGTTTATCGATATCAATTTAGCAAAATTGTCGGGAGTTTGAGTGTATATGTGTTCACTTTTCTCCATTTTTTCAGTACAATATAGCATCAATGATTAAAAAAATACATGTCGTATTTTGATCATCCTCAGGACATTTATCTCTATGGCACAACCTCAATCTTTTGAAAACGCACCTATCAATTGGATCCCTGCGTTTGTCTTAATTAGCACGCCTTTGGCGGCTTTATTGATTGTACCTTATTACTTGTGGACACATAGCGTCAGTTGGCAAGTTTGGGCAATTTTCGCATTCTTTATGGCTTGGAATGGATTAAGTATCACTGTCGGTTATCACCGTTTATGGTCACATCGTACTTACCAAGCACATCCGATTGTCAAATGGTTTTTTCTAATTGGCGGCACCTTAGCCGTTCAAGGTTCGGTATTTGACTGGTGTGCGGGACACCGTTTGCACCACCGCCACGTCGATGATATCTATCAAGACCCCTACTCTGCCAAGCGTGGCTTTTGGTTCTCACACATCGGTTGGATGCTCAAAAACTACCCAAGCGGCAACTATGACTACAAAAATATCCCAGATTTAAAAGCTGATCCTGTGTTAGTGGCGCAAGATAAATATTATGCTCTGTGGATTTTATTAGCCAATATTGGGTTGCCAGCGTTGTTTGGTTGGATGGTGGGTGATGTTGCGGGTACCTTAGTACTCGCAGGCCTACTGCGTTTGGTATTAAGCCATCATTTTACTTTCTTTATCAACTCGCTTTGCCATATGTTTGGTACCCGTCCTTATACCGATACTAATACCGCGCGTGATAATCCGATTCTGGCGATTTTCACTTGGGGCGAAGGCTATCATAACTACCATCACTTTTTCCAATACGACTATCGCAATGGGGTAAAATGGTGGCAATATGATCCTAGCAAATGGATTATTTATGGCTTGTCAAAAATCGGTTTGACTTGGGATTTAAAACGTGTCCCAGATGTTACTATTCAGCATGCGCAAACAGAAATGGCATTCAAACGTGCTGAGAAAAAAGTTGCGACCTTTTCAGGGAATTTAACTAGCGATTTCCAAGCGATAAAAGATCGTTTAAACAGTGAACAACAAGCCTTTAAACAAACGATTGCAGAATGGCAAGCGTTAAAAACGCAAGCCATTGAGATGAAAAAAAATGAGTTTGCCCAGCGTATTCATGAAGTCGATGATAAGCTAAAAGACCAATTTAGTGGTATTGAGGATAAACTTCGCAATCATGCGCAGCAAATTGAAAATTTGGTTAATCATTTAAAAGGCAAACATGTTTGATTAAAACATAAACATGTTTAAAGGTTGACTGGGTCAAAAAAGGTAGGATAAAGTCCTACCTTTATTTTTGTGGTTTTGTTGGGTATCGATTAGTCTTTTAACGGATAAGAGGGTGAAAATGGGTCTAACAATTCAATCAACCGGCGTTCATAGCACTGCCCGCGCCAAATAAAATGTACTTTTGCATCACTAAAGGGTTTATCATCAAACCACAAAAACACCCCTTCCATCATTTTTGGCCAGTCATCCCAGCTAATTTCACCCACGCCCATCATCACCGCTAAAAATGCTGACAACAGCGTATCATGACTAACCGCCAGTAATAAATGTCCGTGGTTTGGCTGATGCTGAAATAAAAGCGCTAATAAATCCAAACCGCCTTTATGTGGCGCTTTAATCCCTGCCATGTCGCCCGCCAAAAACCGATTGATAAAATTGAGCGCACCAATTTGTTTGAATACCTTACTCACTTCTTCATGGTCAACCACCAAACTACCTGGCTCTACCAACAGCGATTGGTGCGACACATTTCTAGAGATGCCAGCCCCTGCTTGCATTAAAATTGCAGTATCAATACAACGTTGTATCGGGCTACTAATGCTATCTACATCCATCGAGTAATCTAAGTTGGCAGCCAACCAACGTCCCCAAGACTCCGCCAACACTCTGCCTTTTGGTGTCAGTGGTAATGCATAACTGGCAAAGCCATTTTTATCTGACATTTCGCGCAATGAATGACGGGTAAATAGTATTAATCGCTCATGTTTCGGCAGTAGCTTGACCGAGTCAATCATACTGGGCGGTAAATGAGCAGGCATGGTGTTGATTGAACTAGACATTTAAATACGCATTCCTTATATCTTTTTATCTTTGCACCATAAATTGATACTATAAATTGATGAGGTCAAAAATTTAAGCGATTAAATGGGATTTTACTGGGGCAAACGTGCCAATCATACCATGACTTCAATGACTTTGTGCCAGTCAAAAACTATCCCCGTACTACTGATTTCATTGGGGTAGGCTCTAGGATTGACAATAACACGTGTATGACCTTGCTGATAATCAAAGGCTTCATGGGTATGTCCATGCAGCCAAATATCAGGCGCAAAGTCGCTCTGTAGCCATTCGCTCAAATCAACGACAAATCCCGCATTACTGGGAAAATTGGCATATTTTGGCGCGATAGATAATGGGCTAATGCTGTGATGTGTCATGACCACAGTGGGCATAGCATCTTTTTGGCTTTGTTTTAAGGCATTTTGCAACCATGCCCTCTGACGCTGATGAATAGATACGGTATCTTGGGGCGTTAACAGTCGGTTATCATAATAAATCTCGCGATAATCGCGCATAAACTGCTGAGCAATCTCCAACGTATTATCTTGTGGTTGATATTGATAATCCGTCCAAAGCGTTGTACCAATGATTCTAACACCCATAAATTCAAAGCTCGCGCATTGTAAAAAATGTACTTGCGTATCTTGCGTCAATGCCTTTATTTGGTCATCTAACTCAAGAATATTATGACCAAAATACTCATGATTGCCGACAATCACAAAAATTGGTTTCTCAAGTCGCTTTGATTCACCGATGAGCCATTCGATGCCCAAAAGCCCATTGGACGTGTCGCCCGCTACTAAAATAGCATCGGCATTTGTATAAGGGATTTCACCAATCGGCAAATCCCTTCTTGCATAGCTATCAATATGTAAATCACTTAACACTTGAAAACGTACTGGCATACATGACTCGAAATGGATTATTTTAACGTATCCAAGATATAGTGCAGTTTGGCGGTGGGATCCGCTGCCGCCGTGATTGACCGCCCAATCACCAAATAATCAGACCCATTTGCTATGGCATCTTTGGGCGTGCAAATGCGGGTTTGGTCATTACTGGCGTCTTCTGGTAGTCTGATACCTGGCGTGACTAAAAGAAAATCCTTGCCGCAAAGCTGTTTAAGCATAGTGGCTTCTTGTGCAGAGCAAACCACCCCATCGAGCCCAGATTGCTGCGTCAATAATGCTAGTCGCTTGACATGATGTTCCACCGAGTCGGTGATGCCCACTTCAGCCAAATCTTGCTGTGACATAGAGGTCAGCACCGTCACCGCAATCACTAAGGTTTGGTAGTTTTGCGCCGATAGACGCGCTTTCACCGTTTGCATGGCGGTGCGCCCTGCACTGGCATGTACATTGACCATCCACACCCCCAAATCAGCCGCCGCTAATACCGCCTGCGCGGTGGTGTTCGGGATATCATGAAATTTTAAATCCAAAAACACCTCAAAATCACGCTGATGTAAGGCTGTCACTAAGCTACTACCATATTTGGTAAACAGCTCTTTGCCAACTTTCACTCGGCACAATGTAGGGTCCAGTTTATCCGCCAAGCTTAATGCCTGACGGTCATCCATATTATCCAATGCCACAATAATGGGTGATTTGATGAGTGATGTTGCTTGCGGTACTGCCACTTGATTCATAACAAACTGACTCTTTTTTTAACTCGATAGCATACATTGCTTATCGTACGGGTGGTAAATTAGGGTTGGCTGCGGTAGGGGCAATCGTTGCATTGCTGGTTTGCGCTAAATGCTGTTCATAATTATGCTGCGTTTGCATCAATTTTTCTTGGGTTTGTTTTAACTCTTTAGATAAGCGCTGATTTTCCAGTTTCATTTGTAACACGCGAAATAAAATCACGCCTATCAATAGCCCCGCGATGACCCCTAAAACAATGCTAATAATCAGCAGTAGCCCCAAACTCATTTGTGGTACTTGGCTAAACAGTAAATTTACTTCGACTTGGTTGTTATTCACCAATACCAGCATCAATGAATAACCAACGACCACGAACAACAGAATCGCTAACAGATAACGCATAGTTTTCTCCCTGATTATTTTAATTAATCTACATTTTTGAATGCCACTATTATTACAGATAATTCAAAAAAAAGAGTGGATTTTTTGTCCACTCTTTTTTGATCAATCATATATTAAACCATAGCGTAAGTTCAACAACGTTAAATGACTCAAAACCGCAACTAACGATGATGATTGACTGCCTCTCGCAACGCTTTGCCAGGTTTAAAATGAGGTATCGCTGTTGCTTTCACAGTAACTTTCTCGCCTGTTTTAGGGTTGCGCGCCACACGTGGCTCACGATGATGCAAACTAAAACTACCAAAACCGCGTACTTCGACACGTCCGTTTTGAGATAAGGTATCGACCATCAAATCAATGATTTGCTTGGTGGCTTCCTCAATGGTTTTTTCTGGTATATTCTCACATTCACTTGATAATCTAGTGATCAAATCAGATTTGTTTAACACTTTTTCCATACTACCCCTAACACGCTAAACGTAACTGTCATAGTCTAAATTACAGAATGATTGTTTTAAAAACTTCGTTACAGTCTAATTTCATTCAACAATCTATTAACAATTCTAATAATGAAAAATTACATTTCATTACTTTTCTTCGCATATTATAACAAAACCACCTTAAATTCGGCGGCTTTTTTTAGACTAAATATTGCATTTTGTTACCTAAAAGGTGAAAATAAAAAAAAGCGACTAAGTTAGTCGCTTTTTTTATCGCTTGCAAAACCGATTATTGGTTTTGTTGCTGCTCTTTGATTAAGTCACCAATGGTTTTTGGTTGGGTATCAGCTGCTGCATTTGAACTTAATGCTTTGATAGCATCACGTTGCTCTGCTTCGTCTTTTGCACGAACTGATAGATTGATACCGCGAGTTTTGCGATCCACGCTGACAATTTTCGCTTCAACTTCATCACCGACATTTAGTACAGTAGTCGCATCGTCTACTTTATCTTGTTGGATTTCTGAAGCGCGTAAGTAGCCTTCTACATCGTCAGCTAGTTTTACTTTAGCGCCTTTGGCATCAACGTCAGTCACTACCCCTTTCACTACCGCACCACGATCATTTGATACTAGGTATTCATTGAATGGGTCGCTGTTAAGTTGTTTGATACCTAAGCTGATACGGTTAGCTTCTGCATCTACAGACAAGATGACCGCTTCAACGGTATCACCTTTATTGTAGTTACGAATCGCTTCTTCACCACTTTCAGTCCAAGAAAGGTCTGATAAGTGAACTAGACCATCAATACCACCTTCTAAACCGATAAAGATACCGAAGTCAGTGATTGATTTGATAGTACCAGATACTTTGTCGCCTTTTTGGTGGTTCTTATCAAACTCTTCCCATGGGTTTGGCATGGTTTGTTTGATACCTAGGCTGATACGACGACGATCTTCATCGATATCAAGG
The DNA here is from genome assembly GCA_014647715.1 of Streptomyces cinereus. Lineage (GTDB taxonomy): Bacteria > Pseudomonadota > Gammaproteobacteria > Pseudomonadales > Moraxellaceae > Faucicola > Faucicola cinerea. The sequence goes on along the minus strand of BMPS01000010.1, from coordinate 7,439 downwards.
ATTTGAACCATGATCTCGTCACCGATTTGTACCACTTTTGAAGGATGGATGTTTTTGTTGGTATGATCCATTTCAGAAACGTGTACCAAGCCTTCGATACCATCAGCGATTTCAGCAAAACAACCATAATCAGTCAGGTTAGTAACGCGTGCTTTAACGTTAGTACCTTTTGGATAGTTGTTAAGAACGTCTTGCCATGGGTCAGTGCCTAATTGTTTTAGACCTAAGCTAACACGGTTACGTTCACGGTCAAATTTTAATACTTTAACTTTTAATTCTTGACCCACTTCAACCACTTCTGATGGGTGCTTGATACGACGCCATGCCATATCGGTGATGTGTAATAGACCATCGATACCACCTAGGTCTACGAATGCACCGTAATCAGTTAAGTTTTTCACCACGCCGACCACTTCTTGACCTTCTTCAAGGTTAGATAGTAGTGCTTCGCGCTCTGCTGAGTTTTCAGATTCCATCACAGCGCGGCGGCTAACAACGACGTTGTTGCGTTTTTGATCCAGTTTGATGACTTTAAATTCTAGCTCTTTGCCTTCTAAGTGCGCCGTGTCGCGTACTGGGCGAGTGTCTACCAATGAACCTGGTAAGAACGCACGTACTGAACCGATATCAACCGTGAAACCACCTTTAACTTTACCAGAGATAAGACCGGTTACGATCTCATTGTTTTCATAAAGTTTTTCAAGTACGTTCCAAGTTTCAGCACGTTTTGCTTTTTCACGTGACAATAGGGTTTGACCCATGCCATTGTCAACCGCGTCTACAACGACTTGAACTTGGTCGCCAACTGCTACTTCAAGCTCGCCTTGTTCATTCAAAAATTCTGAACGCGCAACGATACCTTCTGATTTTAGACCCGTATCTACGGTAATCCAGTCGCTATCAATCGCAACTACGGTACCTGCGATAACTGCACCGCGTTCTACGTCAAGTACTTGGCTTGCTTCAAACAGTTCAGCAAATGATTCCATCATAAAATTTACCTTTGTATAGCCGTAGCCTGTCCAGCACAGTACGGTTCAAATTAAGATTTTTTATAAACATAAGGCTGGTTTTAGTGCCTATAAAAAATCGATAAAACTTTTAAAAAATGCTAGTTAAAAACCTGTTAGTTAATTGTCAAACCACGCTCAACACATAGTTGCCAAACTTGGTTAAACACTTGCTCAGCATCGATGGCTGAGCTATCAATCACTATCGCATCATCGGCAGGCTTAGCCGGTGAGGCACTGCGTGTACTATCACGCTCATCACGGGCAATAATTTGTGCCAAAATTTCGTCAAAATCTGCCTGTTTGCCAGCATGGGTTAACTGACTGACTCGGCGCTCGGCTCGTGCCTCAGAGGATGCGACCAAATAAACTTTCAGCGTTGCATCGGGAAAAACCACTGTGCCCATATCACGCCCGTCTGCAATCAAACCCTTTTTTGGGTTGCCTTGCGACGTTGCCATATTTTTTTGTAAATCCAATAGCGCTTGACGCACCTTCGGGAATACCGCGACTTTTGACGCAAAGTTACCCACTTCTTCGGTGCGAATCACTTCGCTCACATCGTTGGCATTCACGAGCACTGTCACATGCTCAGAACCCGCTTTTGCGGCTGCAAACTCAATTTTCAACGATTGGGTTAAATCAGCTAGCGCAGTTTCATCAATGCTGTTCGTTAACAAACCCGTTTGGTGGGCTGCAAGCCCCACAATCCGATACAGCGCCCCTGAATCCAAAATTTGATAATCTAGCAGCTTTGCCAGTCTTGCCGTCAATGTACCTTTACCTGCACCACTTGAGCCATCAACGGTGATGACGGGCAAGCTCGCGGTTAAATCTTCTTTAGTTAGATCAAAAGACCGTTGCGTTATCGTTTGTGACATGCCATTCTTAGGAACAAAGCAAAAATAGTCGTATATTTTACGCCTGAAAGCTATTTTATACAAGTAATTTGACACAAGGATTGACTAAATTGCGTCTCATTTTTTGCTAATGAAAAAATGCACAAAAAAGGGACTAAAAACGAGAAACGCACCGATACGTAGAGTGATGATTAACCATTGCGCGATAGAAGAAAAAAAGCTAGCGACTTAAAGGATTAAGCATAAGCTCACCTTTAACAATCGCTGGCCTTTAACAATCACCTGCTAAAACTGCCGCAGTTTCTAGAATTTCCAAAATTTATAGCGTAAAGGTGGGTTTATCGGAGCTGAGATGACCTGCTAGAAGGCGGTCGACTTCGTTTTTGATGCGTAAACCTGCTTCATCTTTCCCAAGCTGTAACGCATAGCCTGCGGGGCGCTGTGCTTGTGCGCGATGGTTGACCCACACCACTTTACCATGCAGCGGCATTCGCTCACTCGAATTTGGCAAAGTGATTGCCACAAAGGTTTGACTGCCTAGTTGTTGCTGCTGGTTAGTAGGAATAAATAACGCACCGTTTTCAATAAAAGGCAGATAGCTAGCATACAATTTTTCGATCGTATCATAGTTAATAGTGGTGATACCGCCACGAGATGGCATTGCCATAATCACTGTTCCTTTTACTAACGCATGGTGAATGATAGTTAATATAGATAATTGGGTAATATAGATAATTGAATAAATTAGCAATCAAGCATGGTGCTAAAAATTTTATCATAGCATAACTTATCTTGGATATGTTGCTGTCTATCTTCCCAGATTTGATCGATAACCCCCTGTAAATGGCTGATTTGCTTTAATGTCGGTGCTGGCTGCAGCTTGCCAAAATCTAAGTCATTGGTGGACGCTGAGATACCGACGGCAAATTGCCCCAATGGCACTAACAAGGCTTGCGACAAGTACAAAAAGTCCGTCAATGTCAGCGTTTTTTGCCAATAGTTGCTGGCTTGTACAGGCGTACGTTGCCCGCTACGAACCGCTTGAAAGCTGTTTATCCAAGTCTGGCGGTGTTGATACCATTCGCTGTTTAACATTTGCAGTGCCAAAAAAGGCGCATAACCAGACAATTCACTCACTTGTTGTAGCGTTGCAGTATCGGTATTGGGCATTAATTGCTGCATCACTTGCATTGATTGAGCGGGGGTGATATGGCTGACTGAAAATGCCTGTAGCCGCGAGCGAATCGTTGGCAGTAGCTGCGAAGGGCTATCGCTAATTAACAGCATCAACACATTTTCGGCAGGTTCTTCTAATGTCTTAAGGAGCGCGTTACTGGCTGCTAGGGTCATCGCATCAGCTTGGTGAATAACCACGATTCTTAATCCGCCACTCGACTGCGTGACAAACGGCTGCAGTTCCCGAATTTCGTCAATCTTGATGCTATAACTTGACTGATGGGTTGGAGCTTGCGCCATCAGGGCGTTGTTTGCTTTAGGTTTAGGCGACGCGTCACGCGCCACGGTGGGTGTGGGAATTTGATAAAGATCGGGGTGGGTGTTGGCAATCAGCCATTGGCAACTTTGGCATTGCCCACAGGCAGTTGCCACACCTTGTTCATTGACCCGCTGATTCTCACACAAAGCCCATGCGACAAATCGATACACGAAAGCACGTTTACCAGTCCCTGCATTGCCTGCAAACAATATCGCGTGCGGCAAGGCGTGTAGATGGGTGGTCAGATACTGCCAAGTTGGCTGTTGCCACGGCAGTAAATCCATAAACAGCCACTGCTGTATCACCTGTTGGCTCACGGGATCTGGATAGTAGTATTGGGTTATCTCATTGGGTGTTGATTCGGTATTGGGTTGTTTGGGGCTTTTTGATTGGGTGGTTATAGTCGATGCCATAGAAAAAAATCAGTCAACAGAGTAACTATAGTATAATCGCTGCGGCCATATAATCAATTAGGATAATCCGTTAGGTTGTTTTCTCGAATACATAAATGCGGTAACACGTAGCGTTATTTTATCCCTTACTGTCTTTAAACCTTGGCCCATAAGATTTTTGTTGCAAATAAATGATGGATTTTTTTTGATGAGTCGATTAAATTTTCATCTTAAGATATCTATTTTCGTATTTTTTCTTATAGTTGTGATTCACCCTATTTAAAAAACGATTCAATTTTCTGTTTACTTCGAGGTTAGTTTGACGAATTTATCGCAACCTAATAATCAAGATACGTTACCCAATGCCCAACATCATTATGATGCGGCGGATATGGCAGACCAATTAAAGGTGATGCCAACCTTAGAAGCGCGTTTAACTACTATTCTAAACGAAATTAATGCGCTGCGTGATTTTCCCCAAGTTACCCTATTTAAACAACTACTAGATACCTTGCGTAACCGTGCAAATGATGCTACGACCGCCAATGAACAGATGGAGCTATTTATTCGGCTACTGCGCGGCAATCGTGTGTGGGCAGAAGGGTTTTGTGTGTTTATGCTTACCTTGATTAGTCGTTATCGTCAGGTGTCGCTATACACGGATTTGGGTATCTTGTCAGACGCTGGCTTTACTTCGCAATTTTTTGACTTGGTCGGTGAAAAGCTATTACCCTCTGTACCCGATGACCGCGATTTGATTGGCTTATTTAATGCGTTTTTTGCCACTCCAAAAACCCGCTACTGGGTGCGCTTAATCCATGAGCGCTGGTGGATTGAACTGATACTTATTCTTAAAGTACCCGCAGGCAAAGAAGCGTTAGTGCAAGCGCTTGAAGCCAATGTGCTCAAAGCCATTACTATTTTAACTGCGCGTATCAACGGCATCGGGCTCAATGCCGATTTAATAAAGGCGTTTCCCAATCCGATTGACAACCAAGATACTTTTATTGCGCTGAATCGCGAAGTCGCTGAATTTGTCAGTCAATACCAGTTCAGCATGCAGTCAGGGGATGACCAAGCGATGCCTCAGCCTGAGGTGGATAGCAGTCAAATTTTAGTGTTGACCGACCAAGCGCGCACCATGATGCAAAACATCCGTCGCCGTATTCATCGAACGGGTATTACTGTGCGTACCACCAATATGTTGGTGCGCCTTGAGCAAAGCTTGCAGCGTCTTGAATTGTTGGTGTCACTGCTATCTGACAACGATCATATCAAGAAAAAAACCATCATAGAGCTTATTAACACGTTGTATGAAGATTCATACCACCGCAGTAGTTTTAGATATTTATTTGGCATCAATACCGCGCTCTTGTCGCGCCGTGTGACTGAGACTGCCAGTAAGGTCGGCGAGCATTATATCAGTACCGATAAAGCGGGCTATCGCCGTATGTATAAAAAAGCAGCACTGGGTGGTCTACTCATCGGCTTTATGGCAACCCTTAAAATCCTAGGGAAATCCTTACCGCTGGCACCCTTTGGCGTGGCTTTTTTAAACAGTATGATTTATGGTCTTGGCTTTGTGGCGATTCATATCATTGGCGGCACAGTGGCGACCAAACAGCCTGCCATGACGGCTGCCGCTATTGCTTCAACCATCTCAGAGGTAAAAGGACGCAAAGCGGCACGATTTACCAAATTGACAGAATTGGTCGTTGATATCATGCGCACCCAGTTTATTGCCATTATGGGTAATATTTCAATTGCAATGCCGATTGCGCTACTGATTTCATCCCTGTGGTTGTATGGGCTGGGTCGTCCGTTAACGTCGGAAGCTAGCGCAGAGCACTTGCTGCATGATCTTAACCCGTTTACCTCGCTTGCTATCTTTCATGCCGCGATTGCTGGGGTGTATCTGTATATTTCAGGATTGATTGCAGGCTATTACGATAATCTTGCGGTACACAACAAAATTGGTGAGCGTATCCGCAACCATCCTACCCTCAAACGGATGATGACACCTGTCACGTTATTGCGTTTTAGCGATTTTATCGAGCGCAATCTGGGTGCGATTATGAGCAACTTTTTATTCGGTTGCTTTTTGGGTAGTACGGCGACAATTGGCTATATTTTTGGCTTACCGATCGATATTCGCCACATTGCCTTTGCATCTGCCAACTTTATTCATGGGATTTTTAATATTTATGCCAACACGGGCGAGTTTCCAGAAATCGGTATTATTTTGGTCAGTCTATTTGGGGTGATGGTCATCGGTATGATTAACTTGATGGTTAGTTTTTCACTCGCCTTAATGACCGCCCTACGCGCGCGTGATGTGAAAGTCTTTGAGTGGAAATTCTTATTTGAATTGGTCGCTTCGCATTTGATGACCCAACCCTCTGACTTTTTCATCCCGCGTAAACAGCCGATGAAGTATGCACTCATCGATAGCGATGGTAATATTATCTATGATGATAAACCGATTGCAAACGATGGTAAAAATAACAAGGGACATAAAACTGCCCTGACATCACAGCCAGAAGAACATCCGCATGCTACTACGCCCCATATCGACAATATCAGTCATACGGAAAAACTGACCGATGAAGAAATTGCAGAGAAAAAACAGGCAATTAAAGAAAAAGTGGTGCAAAAGGCGGTCGATAATATCACCCCAAATGACACGGCAAGCAAGCTACCCAAATAATTGATGAAACACTGAACACGATAGAAATATGATGACTTTTTCGGAAACTACAATGAACCAGCCTGCAACTTCAATGAGTCCGACTCAATTGGCTCATCGGTTAAATGAGCTATTAAAAATTAATGAATTCCAAGATTATTGTCCCAATGGTCTGCAAGTCGATGGTGGACAGCCGATACAGCACATCCTCACCGGTGTCACAGCCTCTGAGGCATTGATTGAACAAGCGATTGCGCACAATGCCCAAGCGATTTTGGTGCATCATGGCTATTTTTGGAAAGGTGAACCTGCGCCTTTAATTGGCATGAAAGGCAAGCGTATTCGTTTGTTGATGCAACACGGTATTTCCTTACTGGCTTATCATTTACCGTTAGACGCCCATCCCCAATTGGGCAATAACGCCCAATTAGCGCGAGCGTTGGGCTGGCGTGATTTGTCGCCGCTATACCCTGACGAAAAACACCCGATTGGTAATATCGTGGATTTAGCAGCGCCGTTGTCGATTGCAGCTCTCACCAACAAAATATCGACTACCTTAACCCGTCCGCCTCTACATCTATCCGGGGGTAATCAAGCGATTTCGCGCATCGGTCTGTGTACGGGTGGCGCACAGGATATGATTGAGCAAGCGGCACAAATGGGTTGTCAAGCCTATATCTCCGGTGAAGTATCAGAGCGAACCACTCACATAGCCCGTGAGTTGGGTATTGAGTATTTTGCCTGTGGACATCATGCCACTGAGCGAGGTGGCGTGCTCGCATTGGGGGATTATGTCAAAGAAAATCTTGCCTTAACCGTTGATTTTGTCGATATCGATAATCCCGTGTAAAATCGGGCAATTTATTAAGTAGAAACCTTTGCACGAATAAACACACAAAAGTTCATTAAATTGGTATAATACAATAAAATCAATCACCTAGCAAAAGACACGACTATGGCATGGAAACAAACAGGGCAACTCTCCCTAGCAGACAG
>BMPS01000009.1 GCA_014647715.1 Streptomyces cinereus | reverse complement strand
TGGCTGCAGTTAGCCAGACAGGCTAAACGGTTAAAACAATCTTTATATCAGGTTAAAAGGGGTTTACTCAGTGATTATTTGCGTGAGCAGTTACGCTCGCCTTCGGTCGTCTTTGCGTAAGTCCTATATTTAAGTAATGCGATTTATAAAACACACAGAAAGCGAGAGCGAAAATTGGATAACTCTTATCAATAGACGTTAAGCTATGGTCGCCACTTTCGTCCACATACACCATAAAATCGCTAAATTGTGGCATTTATAACCCTTAAAAACATTGTTTAATTTATCAGATATTATATACAATCAACCTAAAGACGTTAAAGTTATTGTGTTTACACTCGTACACTATTTTTGCTAAACTTTCATAAAATGTTATTCAAAAAATATTATTCAAAAATTCGAGCATAAAATGACCACAAAAATTAGACCAAAAAAGCCCCGCTACGACGAACGCCCTGACCATGAGCGTATTGTTATCACAGGCATGGGAGCCATTACCCCGCTAGGACTGGATGTAGAGAGCACTTGGCAACGGCTCATTAATGGCGAAAGCGGTATCAAAGCGATTAGCCATTTTGACGCCACTGACTACCGCGCGCAAATCGCAGGTACAGTGGATGGGTTTGATATCGGCTTGTACATGAACGCCAAAGACGCGCGTCGGTATGACACCTTTGTACAATATGGCGTTGCCGCAGCAGCACAAGCCTTGAAGCAAGCAGGCTTTATCAGTGAGTTGCAAGCCGCGCCTGTACAGCAGGTTGACCCCGACCGTATCGGGGTGATTATCGGCTCAGGGATTGGCGGTATTACCACCATTGAAGATACAGCGGTAAAACTTAATAGCGAAGGTCCGCGTAAAATCTCACCGTTCTTTGTGCCCTCAGCCATTGTGAATATGGCAGCTGGACAAGTGGCGATTCGTCATGGGATTAAAGGGTTAAATCTTGCCACTTCTACCGCTTGTACTACAGCCACCCATGCGATTGGCTTAGCGGCACGGTTGATTGCGTATGGCGATGCCGATGTGATTGTAGCGGGCGGCTGTGAAAAAGCCTCAAGCCAGCTCGGTATCGGTGGCTTCTCAGCAATGCAAGCATTATCAACGCGCAACGATGCACCCACCAAAGCCAGTCGTCCATTTGACAAAGACCGTGATGGTTTTGTGCTGGGTGATGGTGCAGGCGTGCTAGTAATGGAAAGCCTTGCCCACGCCAAAGCGCGCGGTGCGACGATTTTAGCAGAGTTTGTCGGCTTTGGCATGAGTGATGATGCCAGTCATATCACAGCGCCACCGGAAAATGGTGAAGGTGCGGCTATGGCGATGCGCCACGCCTTGAGTGATGCTGGCATTGCCCCCAGTGACGTTGGCTACATCAATACCCATGGCACCAGTACCCCAGCGGGTGATGTGGCAGAGAGCCGTGCGATTGCGGGTATCTTTGGTGAGAACATGGTGGTAAGTTCCACCAAATCGATGACCGGTCATCTACTGGGCGCTGCAGGTGGTATCGAAGCGATTTTCACCGTTAAGGCGCTGCAACAACAAATATTGCCACCGACCATCAATTTGGATCATCAAGACCCTGAGTGCAAGCTTGACTATGTACCGCATACAGCCCGTAAAGTCGACAACTTAACCCATGCGATTTCTAACAGCTTTGGGTTTGGGGGTACCAATGGCTCGCTGTTGTTTGCCAAATGGCAGTGACGATAAATAGCAATCACTGTGATGACAACATTGACCCTTTCATTAATCTTTTAACGGTGTGAATTTTGAAAACGGCTATTGAAATTGTAGCCGTTTTTTCGTTAAATGAAGCTATCCTATTTCATCCTTAACGCTGGACACCATTCATGTCAGGATTTGCCTTCTCCCACCAATTTTCAAAGCGCTGGCTTGCCACCCCTGCCCCTGTCAAACACGCCATTATTCAAGAACTCGATGATATCGTTACCTTGCTTTACCCCGATACCGACCTTGATGAGTATCAATTTAGCGTGCCTAATCTGCATGATAAAGTCGAGGAATTACTGGCTATCGAGCGTGACCACCAAGAAAAATTACAAGCGCAAGCACGTGAGCGCGAGCTTGAAGAACAACGCCTAGAACAAGAAAGATTGGAACAACACAGGCTAGAACAAGAGCGGTTAGAAAACAAACGCTTAGAAATCGAGCGCTTGGAAAAAGAGCGCCTTGAGCAACAACGACTTGAACAACAGCGCCTTGAACAAGCACAGTTAACACAAGAAAACGAAAAAGAACGCCAAGCGCAAGAAGAACGTCTACAACGCGAACGCCAAGCACAAGATGACGCAGCCATTGCGGCACTCGAGCAAGAACGCGCCATTGCCAAACAAGCGTATCTGGCAAAACAGGCAGACCCTCTCCAACCAGCGACGCAACTATCAACTGGCTCAAACGAGGGCGCAAATCACCAGCTAGATGAACAAGCGCAGTCCACGGATACCGCAACCAGCGATATCACGATTGAGCGCCATCACAGTGAGATGGTCTATGCCATTGATCATACTGATACCGCTGATAACACTGATAACTTTGCTGAGGCTGAGCCGTTAGCTGATGACCCAACAGCGGCCATGATGACCCATGAAACGAGCGTCACTGACCCACTTGCTGATATTGACAACCTATCTATCGCCACCACGCCCGCTATTGAACAAATCAAACAAGATATCGTCAAACAGCTGCAAGGCTATATTGACAACTATTTGCTCGAATCAATGACGCTGATGAATGAGGATTTGAATCAATGGCTCAAAACCGAAGTAGAAAAACAGCTGACTGTTCGTTTATCACAAAGCCATTAAACAGGCACTTGACTAAAGATATCGTTAGATAACCCATAATGATGACGGGCTTTGATACATTGCTCGTCACCGACTTGTACCGATTGGCAGGTGCTTGAGCGTTTATCATAGATTTGGCAGGCTACCGAGTTACCAACTTCGCCCGCTAATGCAATACATCTGACCGGCTTTGTTTCGGTACCTTTCATACAGGTATAAAAATCATTGACTTTGACCGTCATCTCCTCGGGGATACCGAGTGTCTCGCCTTCTGCCCAATAAAAAGACACCCGATAGTTAGCGCAACATGCGCCACAGTGCATGCAGATATCGCTATCCGCAGCTGCGCTTGATTTAAAAAAAATTTCTGCCATTGTTACAATGCCATGTCGTTATCATTATTAACTAACCGTTTCATCCAAAACGGCTAAAAATTTAATATCAGCCGTGCAATACTTTATAAATGGTATTGGCCATCACCTTGCCAATGCCATTTACTTGCCCAATTTCATCTTGTGACGCACCAAGCAGCTGCTGCAAGCCGCCAAAATGATTGAGTAACTCTCGGCGGCGTTTTTCCCCCAACCCAGGGATGGCTTCAAGCACTGAGCTTGAGCGGCGTTTATCACGTTTTTTGCGGTGTGCGGTAATGGCAAAGCGGTGCGCTTCATCACGGATATGCATAATCAAATGCAGTGCCTTGCTATCAGCCGGCAAATCGAGCGGCTCACGGTCAATAAAATGCAGTACTTCAAGCCCAGCCTTGCGACCTTCGCCTTTTGCCACCCCGACGAGCAAGGTTTGGGTTAAAATCCCCAGCTCGCTCAGTACGTCTTTTGCCATATTAAGCTGCCCTTTACCGCCATCAATCAACAATAAATCTGGCAGCGGTTGTTTGCTATAGCGGCGGTTTAATACTTGCTTCATGGCGGCATAGTCATCACCACCCGTGATGCCATGAATGGCATATTGGCGATAGTCGCGTTTGCGCAGTCCGCCTTGGTCAGCGACCACACAGCTGGCGATGGTGGCTTCACCCATAGTGTGTGAGATATCAAAACATTCGATACGGTCGAGCGTTTTGCCTTGTAGCGCCTCTTTTAATACCTCATTGAGTGCGTTAAAGCGAGATTTGACTTCCAAATAATCGCCCAATTTGGTTTGCAGGGCGTTGTTGGCATTCATTTGGGCAAGGGTGAGCCATTCGCTCCGCTGCTCTCGAACTTTGGTTTTTATCGTCACCTTTTTGCCAAAGGTTTCTGTTAAGGCTTCTGTCATCGCGGTTTGGTCGGGCAACTCATGACTTATAATCAGCTCTTCGGGCAAATCATCACTGACTTGAAAATAAAACGAGCTGACAAACTCAGACAAGTTATCCGCTATGTCGTTTTCGCTATCCACATCAGGAAAATAATTGTTGCCACCCAAAACCTGCCCGTTACGCACATTCATGACATGTACACAGGTAATGCCCGCTTGACTGGCGATGGCGATGATATCGGCTTCACCTTTGACCGTATATACTGCTTGTTTGGCTTGTACTTCGCGTAGCATCGAGAGTTGGTCGCGATACAAGGCGGCTTGTTCAAAGTTCATGTCTTCAGCCGCTTGCTCCATTTTACCCACCAATTTGACTTGCAAATCCGTGCCTTCACCTTTTAAAAATCGAATGGTGTTATTGACGTCATCGGCATAGTCTTCGGGCGATACCAGCCCGACACAGGGCGCTTTACAGCGTTTGATTTGGTACTCTAGGCAAGGGCGTTGACGCTGGGCAAAAAATGCATTGGTACATTGGCGCACCATAAACATTTTTTGCATCATTAGCAAGGTTTGTTTGGCGGCATGCGCCGAAGGAAAAGGTCCAAAAAATCTGCCTTTTTGGTGCTGCCCTTTGCCGCGCCCATAGGCAAGTCTTGGATAAGGTTTATCGGCTGAGATAAATACGTACAGATAGGATTTATCATCACGCAGTAGCACGTTGTACGGCGGGCGATGGAGCTTGATGAGGTTTTGCTCAAGCAGCAGCGCTTCGGTCTCAGAGCGGGTTATGATGGTTTCGATGTTGTCGATACGTTGCACCAGCGCCCGCGTTTTGGGGTGGTCGATGGTTTTGGCAAAGTAGCTATTGACGCGGCTTTTGAGCGATTTGGCTTTACCCACATAGATGATGTCGCCATTTTTGCCGAGCATTTTGTACACGCCTGGTAAGTTGGGCAGGCGCTTAATCAAGTGATCCAATCGCGCTTTGCGGTCGGCAGTCGCTGCAGCAATTTCAATGGTTGCAGGGTCGATACTGGGCGTTTTATTTTTGGGCATTTACGTATTACTATTTCAAATTTTTTTCAATGCTTAAGTCATGGTTTGCTATCGCTACTACAACTTACGGGTACATATACACAATTTGGGTCAATTGCTCATACAATGAACCCGACATGGTAATGAGCACCATTTACCCTAAGTGATAGCTACGAGTCACTATCGCCATGGTTAACAGTCTCACCACAAACAACCTTGTTCAATATAGATCATATATTAAGTTTAACTGCACACTTTTCAACCCATTTAATCGCAAATTAATCAATCTCATACCCAGTGAGTTGATTACAAATTAAAAAATAACGACCACAGTGCATCAGGCAAAATACAGGGTGTTATCACAATTTGTGACTGTCAAAACACCATACAAGTTAAAAATATAGGTGTATAAATTATCAAAAAACTACAAAACCGTGTTAAAAAAAATACACTTGCTAGCGTTAGAAACGTATAAGCTTAGTTTTGAAAAAAGTATTAAAATCGCTAAAAAGTCAATAGCCACCCGTCGTACTTATAGCCTTAAAAAACTGATTGTCACAAAACCTTACTCTTTTAAAACCTACTATCAAAGTGAGCCAATTATGCCAAGTCCTGTAGTTTTTACCCCAGATATGGAACAAATCAGCCCTGATGAGCAACAAACCATTAATGCTATCAATAAAGCGATGGATTATATTTTAAAGACCACTTATAAGGATTACGGATTTCCAGTGCGCAGTGTTCATGCAAAAAGTCATTCCATCTTAACGGGTACATTTACTGTCCATGATCACTTACCCCCACACTTGGCTCAAGGTATTTTTCAGACGCCCCAGCAGTACTGCGCTATCATGCGTTTTTCAACCAATCCTGGTGATATTTTAGATGATAAAGTATCTACGCCACGTGGTTGTGCGATCAAGATATTTGATGTTGAAGGCGAGCGTCTACCTGACAGTCAAGGACAAGTTCAAGACTTTATCATGGTCAATGGCCCTGTATTTAAGTCCCCTACGTTACGTCATTTTTTAAGAGGACTTATCCCCACTGCAGCAACGACTGACAAAGCAGAAGGCTTAAAGATTGCTTTATCAACTGTACTGCAAACTGTTGAAGAGGGGTTAGAAAAGGTAGGCGTGCAAAGTGTTGCACTTGCAGGGTTGGGTGGACAACCACCTACCAGTGTCATTGGCGAAAATTTCTTTAGCCAAGTGCCAACTTTATACGGCCCTTACATCGCCAAATATCGTCTTATTCCTGTGAGCAGTGATCTGCTTGCAAAGAAAAACCAAAAAGTTGACTTGGAAGGCAAACCTAATGGGTTACGCGATGATAATATTGATTTTTTCCAGACTCATGGGGGTATGTGGCATTTTCAAGTGCAGTTATGTGTTGATATTGAAAAAATGCCAGTGGAAGATCCAACTGTTGAGTGGGATGAATCATTAAGCCCCTTTGTTACTGTGGCAACTTTGCAAGTTCAACCCCAAGTTGCTTGGGATGAAGCGCGTTCACAACGGGTTGACGATCATATGTCATTTTCGCCTTGGCATGGTATTGCCGCACATCGTCCTGTCGGTGCCATCATGCGTGCGCGCAAATCAGCTTATGCAAATTCAGCCGATTTTAGAAGTACGCATAATGCCGAACCCATTCAACAACCTCGATGTCCTTTTCATTTTGATGATTGATTACGAGTAATTAATCATGATTGAAAGTTGATTGGGTGACAATTAGCGTAGCGTATGGTTGCTTTTTACTCGAATGGTCTGACCAACGGGACGCTTTTTTACCCAATTGATAAATTTTTGCATCTCGCTATGCTCGGCAAGCCGCTCAACCGTATGATAGTAGCTGGATAATTCTTGGTTGCTAAACACTTCATGCACCTGCGCATGACAAGCAGGACACAGCATGGCGATGTCGTTTTTCATTTCCTCACGGCTAAATTCGCGTTTGGTACGGGCTTTGTCGTGGCGGGATTTGGGAATCAGATGATGTTGGGTTAATTCAACTTCATCACGTCCACACAATTCACACGGTGGCGATGGCGCTTTTTCCGCCAAAATCGCTTCCCAAAATGCTTCATCTTCGTTATTTTTTGCTTTACCTTTTGCCATTAGTTTGTCACGCTTTGCTATCAGTTGTATCCATCATACAATAGCATTGTTGCCTTGCCAATGGCGTGTTGTGCAATGCTTTTTTCATGTTAAAAACGAGTCTGCCATGTCATCTAAGTTATCCAAGCTATCCAATTTATCCAAGCTATCTAGGTTATCCAAGTTATCTAAGCTAAGCCAAACTTTTCAATCTCAAGCCAAAGACTACTTTAATCCGTTTCATAACCCCAAGTTATTAAAGCAGTTTTTTAACTTTTATCCGCCATATTTTGGGGCAGGTATCCGTGTTGACAGCCTTGATTTCGCCAACCATCATATTCGCGTGCGTTTACCCTTAAACAAACTCAATCAAAACATCGTCGGCACCCAGTTTGGGGGCAGTTTGTATTCGATGACCGACCCATTTTTGATGATTTTGTTGATGCAAGCCTTGGGCAATGCGTACGTGGTATGGGATAAGGCGGCAAGCATTGATTTTGTTAAAGCGGGCAAAAGCGATGTGTTTGCCGATTTTCACCTGGATGACACCGAAATCGATACCATAAAAGCCTTAGCAAAGGCTGGTAAAGCGGTGTTCCGCAACTATGAGGTACAAGTGGTTGATGACCAAAATCAGGTGGTCGCCACTGTCACCAAGACCCTGTACATCCGGTTACGAACCTACAGTAAATCAAAAACCCAAACGGTCAGAATTTAGCGGAAGGACGTTAGTCTTTGACTGCTAAGGTAATGGTATAAGTTTTACCTTGCTTGATTTTATCTGAGTTACCAAACACTTCAGTAAATGAGCGTTTCATAAAGTCCCGCAAGCCGTTGATGGTTACCACATAGAACCGTGCGCCACTTTCCATCGCATTGTAGGCATCGAGCAAATATAGATAATGCTGTTCTTTACTGGCTTTGGCAGGTAAGTTACTCATCACTAGGCTAAATTTTTTGTCTTTTTCAACATCACGAAAGCCATTGGATAGCTGAACTTGGGCATTATTTAAATGATTTTTTTGGCAGTTAAGTTTGGCATATTCTACCGCCACAAAGTCTTTGTCGATGAGCAAGTGTTGTCCGTTTGGGCATTCACGGGCGGCAGTCATACCCAGTACGCCATAGCCACAGCCTAGGTCGATTGAGTGGTCATCGTCTTTGAACTCGATATAGTCAAGCAGCATAAGGCTACCGTCATCGAGTTTTTCGGGCGAGAAAATTCCCCAAGTGCTGGTAAAGTGAAACGGCTTGCCAAGCACATCTTGGCTGAACTGGATGTCTTCTCGCCAGTGGGCAGATTTTTTGAGTAAGTCGGTGGGGATTTGGTGCATGGAGTTTCCTTTAAACGTTATATTTTAGGCTTTTGAGTAATAAGTGTGGTAACGGTTTGATGACTAGCAACCCAGTTGGCAGTTTCTTGACAACGATAACCAATAATTTTGATAATTTTGTTATAAATGCTTAATAGTTTTTCATCAAAAATCGGCTCATGATGGGCAATGCGATTGCGTAATCGGCGAACGATATCTAAATCATTATGCAAATGCTCACGATTTTTTTGCACAGATCTTGATAGATTAGCATGGGGAAAAATAAGTTGGAATTGGCTATTCCAAAGCCTAGTATCGTGGCGCTGTGTGAGCATGGCTTGCCAAAATACAAAGTTTAATTCGGGTATAATTTTTGGGATATAATTAAGGGTATGTTGTTTCGTTGCTTTATCTAAATCTGTTCTTTGATTATATTTTGGTTTTGGATGATTAGGTAAACTATTAATAAACATATGATTATTGACCCAATTACTACCGTATTGCGCATAGAGCATTTCAGCAATGGCATTGCGAATCGTGACTTCACAAATATGTAATGGAAACAAAAATGCCCCCGAAATTTGAGCATTCCAAAGATACAATTCAACGGCTTGCTCTCTTGTTTTGGTCTTATTTTCATAAGTTTGCATTCTTTCAAAAGAAAGCGTTTGGAAAATTTGATTAAGCTGTGTTGAATTCATTCAATAAAATCCGTATAATACGTACTATGTGAGCTAGAGGATACGTGAGCGAAAGCTTCCACCTTTAGTATAGTAAAACACCTGTCATTTTGGCAGGTGTTTTGCTTTTTAGGCTATATCACCTTACTAAAGCGATTGCCTTCTTTACTCGCCAAATAAGTATCAAACACCATCGCCACATTACGTCCCAAAAGCCGCCCTTTTGGTAGCACCCGAATCCCTTTGGCATCCATATCAACGAGTTTATCCGCTTGCATCTCGCCCAGTTGGCGGATTTCATCAATAAAATAAGTCATCGGGTCAATACTAAAGCGCGCATTCACATCTTTAAAATCAATATAATCATGGCATAGCAGATTCATAATCACATAACGGCGCAGCAAGTCAGGCAAGCGCGCAGAAATCACCTTCACCGCAGGCAATTTTCCCGCATTGATGAGATTTTGGTAATCATTCAAATCCGTTGGATTTTGCAAAATATGCAGACCGATTTGGCTAATCGACGACACCCCAAACCCTAATAAATCACAATTGCCATGTGTGGTATACCCTTGAAAATTGCGGTGTAATTTGCCTTCACGTTGCGCAATCGCCAGCTCATCATCAGGCTTGGCAAAGTGGTCAATGCCGATATATTGATAGCCTGCGTCAGTCAGCGCATGGATGGTATTACCGAGCATGGTCAATTTGTCGGCAGGGCTTGGCAAATCCGCTTCATTAATCTGACGCTGACCTTTAAATCGCTCGGGCAAATGGGCATAGTTAAAAACAGACAGACGGTCTGGCGATATATCGATGATGCGCTCAACCGTATTGCGCATGCTATCCACCGTTTGGTGCGGCAACCCATAAATCAAGTCAATATTGATAGAATGAAACCCAAGGCGGCGAGCTTCCGTCATCACGCCTCGAATCATTTCTTCAGACTGCACGCGATTGACGGCAATTTGTACTTTTTCTTGCAAATCCTGCACACCAAAACTCACCCGATTAAACCCAAGTCCACGCAATATCTCAAGCGTGGTCGGGCGCAATTCGCGTGGGTCAATTTCAATCGAATAATCAGTGGTAGGTTTATCGCTAAAAGTAAATTGGGTTTGCAAAAAGTTCCACAATTTGACCAGCTCATCATCGGTCAAAAAGGTGGGTGTGCCGCCGCCAAAATGCACTTGTTCGACGATAGGGTCCCCTTGCATCAAGCTGCGCTTATGCCGAATTTCGGCAAAAAGATACGCTAAATAGTCGCCCGAATCACTGTTTTTCTTGGTGATGATTTTATTGCAGCCGCAGTAATAGCACAGGTGGCGACAAAACGGGATGTGAAAATACAAAGACACTGGCACCCGTGGGTCTTTTTCTGCCAAAACGCGGGCTTCCATGCCGTCAGCAATCGGGGCAAATTCTAGCGCGGTTGGGTACGAGGTATAACGGGGACCTGAGCGGTTGTATTTATTGATAATAGCTTCATTAAACAAATGGGTTTGGGTCGTGTAGCTACGATTGGCATTGGCATACGGATTTTCGATGATTTCGACAGGACGATCAAAGGTGGGCAGTTCGCTGTCAGATAAAGGGCGAGTTTGGTCTGTCATAATAGTCTCGTATAGCGTGTAGCGTAAAATTCTCGAAATATTGGTTGTGATTATAACATAGTCATCATAGATAGCCGATGATGAGAAAGCAGATGAATTATGCTATGATTTAGCCGTTTTTTATCAAAAATTGTCTAGTTGCTGCCACAAAAAAACGGCCTGTCTTGTGTCAAGCTAGCTCCCAAGTGGTTGAAAAAGGATTTTAACAATGTCGTTTGCTCAAGTATATACGCGCTCGGTGGTGGGTTTAAACGCGCCAAGCGTGATGGTTGAAGTACATTTATCGCAAGGCTTGCCTGCAGTCACCATGGTCGGCTTACCTGAGGCTGCGGTACGCGAGAGTAAAGATAGGGTGCGCTCTGCCATTATCAACTCGGGTTTTCAATTTCCCAATCGCAGATTAACTATCAACCTTGCGCCCGCGGATTTACCCAAAGATGGCGCACGGCTTGATTTGCCGATTGCCATAGGCATCTTGGCAGCGAGTGGTCAAATTGATGAAACCGTGCTTGCGCAGTACGAGTTTATTGGCGAATTGGCGCTCAATGGCGATTTACGAGCCATTGCTGGGGCGTTGGCAGTATCACGTGCACTCAAGGCAGAGCAGCGCACCTTGATTGTTCCCAAAGACAATGCTGATGAAGCGGTCAAAGTCGAGGGCGTAAGGGTGTTGCAAGCCGATACCCTCAAAGCCGTGTGCCAACACTTGATGAATGAGCAACAACTCAGCCAAGCCGAGCATAAGACATCTTACCAATCAGCCAATTACATGCTTGATTTAGCCGATGTCAAAGGACAACACCAAGCTAGACGTGCGCTAGAGATTGCGGCAGCGGGCGGGCATTCACTACTATTTTGTGGCTCACCTGGGACAGGCAAAACCTTGATGGCATCTCGCCTACCCACTATTTTGCCACCGCTCAACGACCATGAAGCGCTCGAAGTTGCCAGTATTTACTCGATTGCCAACAGTGATTATGACTACGGCACACGCCCTTTTCGCCAAGTCCATCATACCACCTCAGCGGTCGCGCTCGTGGGGGGCGGCTCATCGCCCAAACCTGGTGAAATCACGCTCGCCAATCGGGGGGTATTATTTTTGGATGAGATTCCCGAGTTTGATCGCAAGGTGCTTGAGGTACTCAGACAGCCCATCGAGAACAAAGAAATTGTCATCAGCCGTGCCAACTCTCAAGTGCGCTTTCCCGCCAATTTTCAGCTGGTAGCAGCGATGAATCCCTGCCCCTGTGGCTACTATGGGGATAAATCAGGTCGCTGCCAGTGCCGACCTGAGCACATCAAACGCTATCAAGAAAAGCTATCAGGACCTTTGCTTGACCGTATAGATTTGCATATTACCGTGCCTGCCCTGCCTGCCAGTGATTTGCAGTCAGCACAGAGGGGCGAGTCTTCTGCGGTAGTGCGTGAACGGGTGATACAAGCCTACAAGCGTCAGCAAGCCAGACAGGGCAAAGCCAATAATGAACTCTCCCCCAGTGAACTTGACCAATTTGCGCCGCTTGGCGATGCAGAAAGTCGTATTTTAGCAATGGCACAAAGTCGGCTGAATCTGTCCGCTCGCGGCTATCATCGCGTCCTTCGTGTCGCCCGCACGATTGCGGACTTGGCAGGCAGTGCAGCTATCCAAACCCCGCATTTAACCGAGGCATTAAGCTATCGTAGTCAATTAACGAATGCCTAATTTTCGTGCTAACTCATCATAGAGCAAGATATAGCAAGGCTATAAAAACGGATGCTCGCGAAAAAACGTGGGCGGCAGGTTATCGTATTGGGTGTCGTTGACGTATTTGGCTTCAAACTGTTTCTTTAGCGCTTTGTAGTCCGCATTGGCGCGGCATTCATCCCATTTTTGCTTAAAAATTTGTGCGGATTGGGCTTTGATTTGCGCGGATTCAAGCTGTTGTGATTGCTGTGGCAATTGCTCACGCCCATGCGCGCCACTTTGTCCTTTTTTAGCGTCAGGGACAGCGCCGTCATATTTTTTGCCCCCTTTGTGATTGGCATAACGACGCGAGCGCGTATAACCCATTTGGATAAATTTACGCGCCATATCAGCACCGACAAAATCCCCTTGGGCAAGATAGTCCAAAAACATCGCATAGATGGTATCACTGCTCTCACGCGCAAGTTCTGGCGTAGCAAATCGCCAATGCGGCAAAATCTCGGATTTATATGGCTCTACCAGTAATACGCCCTGCTCACCGCGCCCCACCCGATACAACGCTGGATGCTCGCGAAAATTCAGCGTGTCAAAGTTGAGATGATAGTTAAACTCGTGCATGACTCAAAAACTCAGTCAGCGTGGCAAAGTCATCAAAGGTTTGGGTCGGATGATAGTCACGAATATCCTGCCCATAGTTATAGCCATACGATAACCCAAGCGTATCCATGCCCGCGTTTTGCCCTGCCAAAATATCGTTTTTGGAATCACCAATCATATAGCTTTGAGCGATGCTAAAGCCCAGTTTGTCACAGACGTGCAGTAACGGCATCGGGTCGGGTTTTTTGGCAGGCAAGCTATCACCACCCAAAATATAAGCAAAAAGGGCTTGCCAACCCAATTTTTCGACAATCGCAGGAACAAAATCAATGGGTTTATTGGTGGCAATAGCGAGGGTATAGCCTTGTTCTTTAAGCTGACGCAACCCTTCGCTCACCCCTGCATAGGGCTGGGTTCTGACACAGGTGTTTTGATGGTAGTAGTCAAAAAACAGGGCAAGCGCCTGATTGGTATCGTTTTCAGTGAGATTGGGGTCAATGGTTTGTGAGCCTGATAAGGCACGTTGCACCAGTACTTTGCCACCATTGCCCACCCAGTTGCGGATGACATCTTCGCTAAAGTTGGCTTTGCCAAGCGTGGTTAGCATCGCATTGACGGCGTCCGCCAAATCTGGCACGCTATCAATCAACGTACCGTCCAAGTCAAAAATAAGTAATGATTTTTGGGTGATATTTTCCAAAACAGATGTGCGGATTGGGGTGTTAAGTGATTCGCTAGACATGGTGTTTCCTATCATTTGTCACCAAAGTTGATAGGCTACAGTGTAGCAGAATCACCTAAAAATACCATGCAACCGTCCATTAAAATAACCTAACACGGATAGCCCACTGCCTCTAACAGCAGGTGTTACTAGCAAATGTTAGTTTTCGCCATTGCTCGGTTGATAATCTAGTGAGGCATCATTGATTTCATGGCTAGCTACGGGGTTAAATGCACTGTCTTTGTTGGCACCCAGTTTTTGATAACGCACATCTTCACCGGTAATACAAAAAATCAATTGCTCAGCGATATTACGCGCATGCGCACCAATACGCTCTATCGAACGTAGCACCCATAAAATATCAATGACTTTTGCTACATAGCGACCATCTTCCATGATGTAGGTCATCATCGCGCGTGACGCAGATTTGTACATCGCATCAATTTCACTATCTTGCTCTATTACTCGGTAAGCACCTGTTGCATCAAACTTGGCAAAAGCTTCTAGCGCATTTTTTAGCATCATCTGCACAAAATTACCCATTTGATGCGCTTCATGATACCCAATCGGTGATTGACCTTCACGGGTGGCACGGCGCGCCATCTTGGCGATTTTTTTGGCTTCATCACCAATACGCTCAATGTCAGCGCCGCATTTACTCACTGCCATGATTAGGCGTAAGTCGGTTGCGGCAGGTTGACGACGTGCCAATACTTTGACCACCGAATCATCAAGCTGCTGCTCAGTAAAGTTGATTTCTTTGTCACCATCAATGACATCTTCGGCGAGCTCCACATCACTTTTTATCAGTGATTCAATCGCTTTGGTGAGATTGGCTTCTGCCATGCCACCCATTTTTAAAAACAAATTCACCAAGTTTTGTAAATCTTGGTCATAACTTTTTGATAAATGTTCACCAATTAAATTCATGTTTCCCTTCCTAACTCATGGATTGTGACTCATGGACTGAGCAAAATTGTTATTAAAAAAGCCTTTAAAGAAAAGCTAACTATAACTAAAAATTACGACAAAATGATGAAAAGTACGCCCCATGTCCGCCGATGCGCCATCATGTAGGTCTAGTCAATACCAAACAAATTTTTTAATGTCATCAAAATTTAACATAACCGTAACAAATTTGACATTTTGTTACATTAACATGGTAACAATTTTTCAAGCTTTGGGTGATTTAAAACGCGACACATTAGTTGGCGACGTCCTAAGCTAATTTACCATCTTCCCTGACAATCACCTCATTTGTCCATCAAGGAAACATTATGAAATTATCACATTTAATCGTCAGTGTGGCGTTAGCTGCTGTAGGCGCACAAGCCAATGCTGTTAACATCACAGGTGCTGGTGCAACTTTCCCACAACCTGTTTACTCAAAATGGGCGAGCGACTACCAAAAAGCAACGGGTAACCAAGTAAACTATCAAGGTATCGGTTCTTCAGGCGGTATCAAACAAATCCAAGCAAAAACGGTTGATTTTGGTGCCACTGATGCGCCCATGAGCCCAGCAGAGCTAAATGCCAGCGGCTTAATCCAATTCCCCGCAGTCATTGGCGGTATCGTACCTGTGGTAAACATCGCTGGCGTCAAACCAGGTCAATTAAAACTATCAGGCCCCGTCCTTGCTGACATCTATATGGGCAAAATCACTACTTGGAACGATGCACGTATCAAAGCATTAAACCCAGGTGTTGCCCTACCTGCCGCTAAAATTACCACCGTTAACCGCTCAGACGGTTCAGGTACCACTTTCGTATTTACTAACTACCTAAGCCAAGTATCAAGCGATTGGAAATCAAAAGTAGGCGCGGACAAAACTGTTAAATGGCCTAATGCTGCAGCGAGCGTGGGTGGTAAAGGTAACGAAGGCGTATCAAGCAACGTACAACGTGTTGCAAACTCCATCGGTTATGTTGAATACGCTTACGCAAAACAAAACCGTTTAGCTTATACCCAACTTCAAAACCGCGCCGGTAAATTTGTACTACCAGACGATTCAACGTTTGCCGCAGCATCAAACATTAACTGGGCACAATATCCTGGTTTTGCAGTGACTATCACTAACATGCCAGCAGCCAACGCATGGCCAATCTCTGCAGCGACTTTCATCCTCGTACCTCGTACGGGCGGTGCAAAAGCCAAAGAAGCGCTTAAATTCTTTGACTGGGCATTTACTAACGGCAATGCACAAGCAACTGCACTCGACTACGTTCCGCTACCTGCCGGTACTAAAGCTGCGGTTCGTAAAGAATGGACGAAAGTTAAATAGTCATTTGTGTCAGCTTACTAGATTAACTAACCCTGCCGATTGGCGGGGTTTTTTAGCTTAAAATTTTGCCAAAAAAAGCATCAAATCAGCTGATTATCTAGCACTTTGACCGTCTCATCGGTCAGATTGCCCGCAGCTTTTTGTAGGTCAATGTAGGCATTTAAATAATCAAAATACGCATTAATCAAATCGCGTTTGGCAGCGTGATATTGGCGCTCTGCCAGTAGCGTATCCACCATCGAGCGCACCCCCAAATCATAGCCTGTTTTTGACGCTTGGGCGACGCGGCGATTGGCTTCCACCGCAGTTTGCTGGGCTTTAATCGTGGCACGCTGTGCGACCAAATTTAAATACGCTTGGCTAGTCTGAGTCATGGCGGCTTGGTACACATAGGCGAGGCGACTTTTTGCCGCTTGCGCCTGCAGAGTGCCTTGCTCAACGCCTGCGCGTGTCCGCCCACCGGTATAAAACGGGAAATCCACTTCCACCCCAAAGCTATAATTGGTGCCATCAATAGCGCTAACATTATTATGGGTATAATCTTGCCCCCCCACATTGCCTACCAAATCGACACGGGGATAGGCATTGGCTTTGAGATAATCGACTTGTTTGTTGGCAATCGCCACTTGGGTTTGTGCTAGCTGAATATCGAGATTATTATTTTGTGACTGCTGCATCCAGTTTTCGATACTTTGACTTGCCACCAGATTCAAATCAGGCGGTAACTTGATAGCATCTAGCTGATTGATTGGTTGACCGGTGAGCAGTGATAACTGCTGTTTGGCATTTACGATTGCCACGTCATTGTTGGCAATAGAGGCGCTGACGCTTTCAAGCCTTGCACGGCTTTCTTCGGTATCTACCCGCGCTGCTACCCCTTGCGCGAGTCTCGCTTGCATCATGTCATTTTGTGCTTTGAGTGCGGTGAACTCGGCATTGAGGCTATCTGTCATCGCTTCAGCGCGCAATACATTGAGATAGGCTTTGCTGATTTGCTCGATGAGTTGTTGGTGCTGCTGTAATAGCTGGATGTCATTGGCTTGACTGGCGAGCACGGCTTTTTCATAGTTTGCCCATTTATCAGCACGAAACAAGGCTTGGCGCAGTCCGATACCAATTTGGCTTGCAGTATTGCCCGTGTCAGGGATGTTATCGTCTTTGGGATAAAACTGGTTATGTTTGACACTGCCTTGTAGTCCCACTTGCGGCAGCATATCGCCAAACGCTAGCTGCACATTTTTTTGCGTTGCCAAATAGTCATATTGCTGCCCTGCCCAATTGCCATTGGTACGCTGGGCTGCACTATACAATTCCCACAAATCCTTTGCCATCACGGCTGGGCTAATGGACATCGACCCTATCAATGACACTGCCATCGCCCCTAACCGCCATCGGGCGCCAGTCGCTTTACGATTCCACAAACAGATGCATTTCATATCAATAATTACAACATTTTCAACAACCAAGGAGCCTCTATCATACCGATAGTTGTCAAAAAAATCAGTAATTTAGTTGAGTAAATCATCGGCACAAAATGGCTAAAAATCTATTAGGTAAACCTGTGAGTTTTTGTTAATATGGAGGTATTGACTCGGGGTGCAGTTGGATGACATACCAACGGCTGAGACATACCCGTCGAACCTGACACGGTTAACACCGTCGTAGGGAAGTCGTCTATTAGGTTAGTTAGACCAATATTTTTCTAGAATCAGCCTTTTACTAGAAACAGTCACACTCACCTATCTTCGCCCGAGTCCAGCAAACCATAACTTCATAACATAACAAGGACTCGCTATGAACCAACTTACCATTTCAGCCCACAAAACCCCTGCCCACCGTGACCCTACCGATGACCGCTTTGAAGAAGAAGCGCGTGATTTGACGCGTGCCTTACCGGCATCTCGCAAAGTCTATATCCAAGGCTCACGCCCTGACATCCAAGTGCCGATGCGGGAAATCACCTTGACCGATACCCCGGTGGGCGGTTTTGGCAAGGCAGAAGGCGAAAAAAACCCACCGTTTTATGTGTATGACACCTCAGGGGTATATACCGACCCCAATGTCGAAATTGACTTGACTAAAGGCTTACCAAAACTGCGTCAAGCTTGGATAGAAGCGCGCGGTGACACCGAGCAACTTGCCAAACTCTCAAGCCAATACGGCAATGAGCGCGCCAATGACATCGCCACTGCTAACCTGCGCTTTGGGCATATCGACAAGCCAAGACGGGCGATCAATGGCAAAAACGTCACCCAAATGCACTACGCCAAACAAGGCATCATCACCCCAGAGATGGAATACATCGCCATCCGTGAAACCCAAAAACAGCATGACCTAACTGATATGCGTCAGCACGCTGGTAACAACTTTGGTGCCAATACCCCCAAACTCATCACCCCAGAATTTGTGCGTGCCGAAGTCGCCGCGGGACGAGCGATTATCCCTAATAACATTAACCACCCCGAATCAGAGCCGATGATTATTGGTCGTAATTTCTTGGTTAAAATCAATGCCAATATCGGTAACTCAGCACTGGGCTCTAGCATTGATGAAGAAGTTGCCAAGATGACCTGGGCTACCCGTTGGGGCGCGGACACCATCATGGACTTATCAACGGGCAAGCATATCCATGAAACCCGTGAATGGATTATCCGCAACTCCCCCGTGCCCATCGGTACCGTACCGATTTATCAAGCCCTAGAAAAAGTGGATGGCGTTGCCGAAGATTTGACATGGGACATCTTTAAAGACACCTTGATTGAACAAGCCGAGCAAGGTGTTGATTATTTTACCATTCACGCAGGCGTACTGCTGCGCTACGTACCGGTGACCGCTAATCGTTTGACGGGTATCGTGTCACGCGGCGGCTCGATTATGGCGCAGTGGTGCCTTGCCCATCATAAAGAGAATTTTCTTTATACCCACTTTGAAGAAATTTGCGAGATTATGAAAGCCTACGATGTGGCGTTTAGTCTGGGTGATGGTTTGCGCCCCGGTTGCCTACAAGACGCCAATGATGATGCGCAGTTTGGTGAGCTCAAAACCTTGGGCGAGCTGACCCAAGTGGCATGGCAACATGATGTACAAGTTATGATTGAAGGTCCAGGGCACGTTGCCATGAACCGTATCAAAGAAAACATGGACTTACAGCTTGAAGTCTGTAAAGAAGCGCCTTTCTACACACTTGGACCTTTGACGACGGATATCGCGCCAGGCTACGACCACATCACCTCCGCCATTGGTGCGGCGATGATTGGTTGGTACGGCACTGCCATGCTGTGCTATGTCACGCCAAAAGAGCATTTGGGCTTACCCAATAAAAAGGATGTCAAAGACGGTATCATCACTTACAAAATCGCCGCACACGCGGCAGACTTGGCAAAAGGACACCCAGGTGCCCAAGCGCGGGATAACGCCTTGTCAAAAGCGCGTTTTGAGTTTCGCTGGGATGACCAGTTTAATCTGAGCCTAGACCCTGACACGGCTCGTGAATTCCATGATGAAACCTTGCCAAAAGAAGCGCATAAATCGGCGCATTTTTGCTCGATGTGTGGTCCAAAATTCTGCTCGATGAAAATCACCCAAAACGTGCGGGATTATGCAGCAGGGCTTGAGTTTAATAAACCACAGCTTGGGCAAGACATTACCCCTGATACAGGTGAGTTATCGGATGCAAGCCACGCTATCAAGCAGGTGGATACTGAATTGGTCGGTCAAGTCGGTGAAGCGTCTGCCGATGAAGTTCGCCTAGGCATGGAGCAGATGAAGCAAAAATTTATTGAAGAAGGCAAGCAGTTGTATAAAGAAGTTTAAGCCCCAGCTAATCTAACGCTGCTATGATGTATAGCCGCTAGCATAGTCAACTTGCCCAATGCTTGTTGCCGGCTAGCGGCTTTTTTACATCAATTTTTATCATACTTTTTATTGATTTTTCAATCAGTTACCTGTTATGGTAGTGCCTTTTTAATGTGCCATTAATTAAAGTTAAAAAAACGCGCGAACCTATAACAGCTACTAATTTGCAAAGTCGTTTAACTCGCAAGTTGAAAATCGTATTTAATTGAATTAAAAAAACAAGCGTACTACAAAGAAATCAAGAGGTTTTTATGCACCCTAAAATTCTAACAGCTTTGACCCTTGCCGTGCTTGGCACAGTGGTTACACATGTCGGGGCTGCGCATGCAGCGCCCACCAATCCCACGCCTACTCGTGCTGCCAACCAAACTGCACCTACTCTGCTACAGCAAAATCTATTGACTTTAATCAAAGCTGGTCAAGCGATGGAAGCTGAGACCCAAGTCAAACAAGCTGAAATCGAAAAAAAATACCACCCTAAAGTTACTGAAGCCAAAACCGATGCCCAAAAAGCTGCGATTCAGACCCAGTTTTTAAATGAGGTGATTGCCTATAAGAGCTATCAAAAACAAAAATTTGCGGCAATCAAATTGACCGAGCCAAGCGTATCAAACTTGCGTGACCAATATATCGAAACGTTAAGTAGCGATATCGCTGCCGCTCAAATCGTCATCGCCAATCCAAAACCAACCCCTGACTCTAAGAAAAAATTTGCAGCGCAACTCACCAAATCAAAAAACTTGACGCTAGCAGTGCGTAATGGTTTAGACGCCTTAATGAAACAAGCGGGTTTTAAAAAACAAGTGCTACAACCCAAAACCAAATAAGCGTTAGTTAATAAAAAAACCGAAATACTATCAAAGTGTTTCGGCTCTTTTGTTGAATAAGCAGTTGATGCTAATCTTTTAGCCCAAGCACATCTTGCATATCAAACTGTCCTGTTTGCTGCTCATTGACCCACACCGCAGCACGCACCGCCCCTGCAGCAAAGGTCATGCGCTCACGGGCTTTATGGGTAATTTCCACAATTTCGCCATCGGCGATAAACATCACTGTATGGTCGCCGACAATCTCGCCACCGCGAATGGCATGGATACCAATCTCGCCTGCTTTGCGTGCGCCAGTTTGACCTTCGCGACCATAGATAGCCACGTCTTTTAGGTTTTGACCGCGTCCTTTGGCAACCGCTTCAGCCATCATATAAGCAGTGCCCGATGGCGCATCAATTTTGTGTTTATGGTGGGCTTCGATGACTTCGACATCGGCGCTATCACCAAATGCTTTGGCAGCCATTTCAAGCAGTTTAAGGGTTAAATTCACCCCAGTTGAGTAGTTGCCTGCATACACGATGGCGATTTTTTCACTTGCCTGTTTTAAGATGGCGTTTTGTTCATCGTTTAAGCCTGTTGTCCCAATGACCATATTGACGCCTTTGTCAGCACAAAGTTGTAAGTTTTTGGCAGTCGACTCAGGCAAGCTAAAATCTATGAGCACATCAATATCATGAATAACCCCTGCCAAGTCATCGACCAAAGCGACATTAATTTTATCAAGATTAACTAGCTCGCCCGCATCCACGCCCAACAAGCTTGAGCCTTGACGCTCTATCGCCCCTGCAAGGGTAGTTTGTGGGTTTTGCGCCACTGCTTGAATCAGCATACGTCCCATGCGCCCACCTGCGCCTATGACCCCTACTTTTACCATTTGCTTATCCTTTATCTAGCCCAATTACCTAGTATAACTTTCTAATTTGATTTTCTAGCCTAATTTTCTTGCATAACTTTTTAAGTTCAAATCATAACAGCTTGTCTCGCTGAATCCTAGCTTAACCCAATACTGGCTTATGCCAAAAAAAACCCTTGCAATCATTACAAGGGTTTAATGTTTCACGTGAAACTTCTATAAAACACTATAAACCAATAAAACTTAGTCAAACAAATCTTTGACATCTTCTTTGAGTTTATCAAAGAAGGATTTTTTCTGGGGCGATTGTTGATGATCACCCATAGATGATTGCAGCTGACGAAGTAGGTCTTTTTGTTCGTTGTTAAGGTTGGTCGGTGTCTCAACCACCACACGGCATAACAAGTCACCTTTCATCGTCGTGCGCACGGGGGTAACGCCTTTGCCTTTGATACGGAATACTTTATGGCTTTGGGTGCCTTCGGGAATGCGTAAATTGATACGTCCTTCAAGCGTTGGTACTTCCACCTCACGACCTAAGGCTGCATCCGCAAAGCTAATTGGCACATCCATGTATAAGTCAGCGCCTTCACGGGTAAAAATAGGATGCTGTGCCACACGGATTTCAACATACAAGTCGCCGCTTTCGCCGCCGGTAATCGCTTCACCTTCGCCCGTTAAACGTACCCGATCGCCATTGTCGATACCAGCAGGAATAGTGACTTCAAGGGTGCGTGATTTTTCTTTAACACCTGAGCCATGACAGTCATTGCAAGGATTTTTGATTTGTTTACCTGAGCCGCCACAGTTGGGGCAAGTCTGTTGCACAGCAAAAAATCCTTGCTGCATACGTACCACACCCGCACCACCACAAGTTGCGCAGGTCACGATATCGCTGCTGTCTTTGGCGCCCTTACCATCACAAGTTTCACAAGGGGCAGGTGCGGTAAAGGTAATTTCTTTTTTTGTCCCTTGCACCGCTTCTTCAAGCGTCAAATCAAGCATATAGCGTAAATCTGAGCCGCGTCTGCTACGTCCACCCCCTGTGCGACCCCCAAAAATGTCACCAAAAATGTCTTGGAAGCCGCCCGCGCTGCCACCACGACCGCCGCCCATGCCACCAAAAATATCGCCAAAAATATCTTGGAAGTTTCCACCGCCAAAGCCGCCACCGCCCATGCCATTCTCAAACGCGGCATGCCCCATACGGTCATACGCTGAACGTTTGCTATCATCACTTAGCACTTCGTACGCCATCGAGGCTTCTTTGAATTTTTCTTCGGCGGCAGGGTCATCAGGGTTACGGTCTGGATGGTATTTCATCGCAAGTTTGCGGTAGGCTTTTTTGATTTCTTGTTCATTAGCGGTTTTATCTACCCCTAATACTTCATAAAAATCGCGTTTTGACATAGTAACTCCTTTGGCAGCATAGTGTTGACAGTACGGCAGAGTGGATTCGACCAGTAGCAACGTTTAACAGCTGCCAAACCTTTGAAAGACTAAAATTTAAAAATATGCAATATAGTGGCGATTTTTGTTAAATAATCAAGCAAATAATCGGCAATCAGCGCAAAAATATTTTCCTTTTTTTGCAAGAAAAATACGCAACAGCCTAGCCCGTTGTTTTAAACTAATTAGCAAACTTTAACCCTGATAGTGATTTATGAAAAAAGTATTATCTTTGCTAATCATCCTCGCATTGATTGTCGTCGCATGGGTATTTGCATCCCCTTATTGGGCAGTGTACCAACTGAAAAAAGCCTATGATGCACAACAAGCAGACACCATCAGTGCAGCGATTGAATTTACGCAACTACAGCAAAGTATCAAATCACAGCTAACCCCTGTATTGGTGGAAAAAGCCAGTCATGTGGCAAAATCCCCGATTTTGCAGATGCTCAATATCGAATTAAACCCTGATGACCTAGTAAATAAAATGGTTAATCAAGCCGTGGATAATACCGTCAAGCCAGAGGGCGTACAGTATGCGCTGACAGGACAAGCGACCACCGAGCTGCTTAAAACAAATGTCAAACTGCTGGGTGGCTTGGTGGCCGTAGCGATGGATAAGATTGATATCAAAGACTTGATTTTGGCGCGCAATTCAGCTGAGCTTAATCAAAAAATTAAACAACAACTGCAATCGCCTAATCCCAATGCCACCACAGCAACGTCGCAAAACCGACCGACCACACACTATTGTGGTTTTAACTGTTTTGAAGTCACCGGACAGGTGCGTGGCTATCCCTTAACGTTGAGCTTGCAGCGCCAAGGGCTTATTCATTGGAAAATCGTGGGTGTGACACTGCCGCTAAATGATTAAAATTGGTCAATTTCTTCAGCAGTCAAAAACCGGCTTTCGCCTTTTTCTAATCCTGCTAAGGTAATGTTACCGATACTAGCGCGGTGTAGCTCAATGACTTTATTGCCAAAGTAGCCCATCATGCGTTTGACTTGGTGGTATTTACCTTCCGTGAGTACCAGCTTGGCATGGGTAGCATCAGAAAAACTTAACTCAGCGGGTTTGGTTTTATCATACTCGTCTTCAAGCATGATGCCTTTTGCCAATTCTTTGATAGCAAATGCCTGTTGTGCTTCAGTCATTGGGTCGGCAAGGGTCAACTCATACACCTTTGCCACATGATGTTTGGGGCTAGTGACGCGGTGCAAAAAGCCACCATCATCACTAAGTAGCAGCGCACCTGTGGTATCGACATCGAGTCGCCCTGCAATCCGCAAACTACCTAGCTGGGGTACATCAATCAAGTCTGTGACAATCGGCCATTCTTTTGGCTTTAGGGTGCACTCAAAGCCTTCTGGCTTATATAACAGTAAGTAGCGATTGCCCATCGCGACTGATAATGGCTCGCCCGCCCATTCGATATCGTCATTCACTTCATCGATATGTAGGCTTGCATCTTTGACCACCTCGCCATTGACAGTGACTTCGCCTGCGTGCAAGATTTTTTTGCAGTCTTTACGCGATAGCTCGGTGGCTTTGCTTAAAAATTTGTCTAAACGCATTTTTTTGTTATCCTAGTGCTTGTTTTGTTTATTGTAACATAGATTAACCATGACCTATTACACGCTTAGCGACCCATGTACTGCCACACTTGAGATTAAAAAAAGCCAATTTTTGGGCTTTGGCTTTGCCATTGATAGCCGCGAGCAATTAATGTTTCACGTGGAACAATTACGTAACCAGTATCCCGATGCACGCCATGTCTGCTATGGCCATATTATTGGCGACCCGCACAACACTACCTCGGCAGGTTTTGATGATGATGGTGAGCCCAGTGGTACGGCAGGTAAGCCGATTTTAAACGTGTTACAACACAAGGGAGTTGGTAACTGCGTGGTGATTGTGGTGCGTTACTTTGGCGGTATCAAACTTGGTGCAGGTGGGCTGACACGTGCCTATAGTAGCACCGCACAAGCCGTGGTTGATAACATGAATTTGCACGCGTTTGTGCCGTTAAGCGTGATACTGATTGAAACCGATTTTGCCAATGAATCCTTTGTTAGGCATACATTAGACGGCTTTAATGCCACGATTTTGAAGGTTGATTATGGTAAAAATGTCGTTTTGACCGTAGAGGCTGCGCAAAAGTCGGTTCAAGCCCTCAGCGAAAAAATCGGCTTTTACGGGACTGTGAAAGCCAGTGAATAACCAAAAGCCAATAACCACAGCAGCAGCGTAAAAGCGATAGCCTAGCAAAATTGTCCTCAAAAAAACCTACAAAACACCCCAAACTTAGCTCACAAGTCGCCATGAAAAAACTGTCAAAAAGCCGTAAAATAGTCAAAAATCATAACAATCACTAGGTATATTATGAACATTCATCAACTACCCCTAACGCCATTTCGCACCCCGTTTTTCTTAGCCAACCCCCACGTTCAAACCATTTTACCCAAGTTTATTAAACTGCCAAAACCTAACTATCAGCGACACCTTCACCCTGACCGTACCGACACCACCCAAGTGGCTTATGATTTTGTATTTGCCAATACCGACAATCAGCCAAACCTTGATAAGCCATTGGCGGTGATGTTTCATGGGCTTGAAGGCAGTAGCGACAGCCATTATGCCATTGCCTTTACCCACCAAGCGCACCGATTGGGATATGATGCGGTTATCGTCCATTTTCGCGGCTGCGGCGGGGTGGATAATACCTCAGAATTGGACTATAACGCGGGTGATACTGCCGAAGCGGTGCATATGTTCGACCTGCTAAAAACTCAGTACGGTTATAGCCGAATTGTAGCCAGCGGCGTGTCGCTCGGCGCCAATATGCTGGCGCGTTATATGGGTGAGCAAGGCGATGCAGCTGCCTGTGAAGCAGCGGTGGTGATTTCTGCGCCCGTCGATTTGACGACTTCGGCAAAAGCCATGCATCGTTTTGTCGCCAAACGGGTTTATACGCCTTATTTGCTCAATCCTTTATTGCAAAAAGCCTTAAAAAAGGTGGACGAACCAGCATTAATCAACGCATTAAAAAATATCAAGATGATTGACGAGTTTGATGAGTTATATACCGCGCCGCGCCATGGTTTTGGCACAGGGGCGAATTATTACATCCAAGCGTCTGCCCTACCTGTACTCAAAAACATCACTAAACCCACGCTGATTATCACTGCCAAAGATGACCCATTTTTGGGCATTATTGCCACCCAAGCCGATGTGTCGCCTTGTGTGCGCTTACTGTACAGCCAGCATGGTGGACATGTGGGCTTTGTACAATTACAAAACAAAAAACTCAATGTGAATTGGCTGCCGACCACGACCTTTAAATTTTTTGAAGCTTGTTTTACCTGATTGCTATCATTTAAATAAAAAACTCCATCACAATGACGGCGCTTTTTATTTATTAAAGTTAATTAGGGGGTTTTTAATATTATAAAATGCCGTAATTCACCATGGCTTTAGCAATCTTGTTAAAACCTGCTAGATTGGCGCCTTTTTTATAATCAATGCTCCCATCCGCTTGTTTACCATGGTTAAAACAATCGTCATGGATATTTTTCATGATGGTTTTTAATTGCTCATCAAGCACCGCAAAGGTTGCGTATTGACGTACCGAGTTTTGTGACATCTCAAGACCTGATACCGCAACCCCACCGGCATTCGAGGCTTTTCCCGGCGCATAAATGACGCCATTACTTTGGAAGATAGCGATGGCATCGGCATCACTGGGCATGTTGGCACCTTCTGCCACGTATTTAACGCCATGATTGACCAGATTTTGCGCATCGTGCCCGTTGATTTCGTTTTGGGTGGCGCAAGGTAGGGCAATATCGGCTTTGATATGCCATGGACGGCTACCGTCGATCCATTCTGCGTCATCACTGGTGCCGACGAAGTCTTTTAAACGTTTGCCTTGCGCTTTATAAGTTTTGAGCGCTTCAATTTGCTCTAAGGTAAAGCCATGCTTGAGATATAAGGTACCTTTTGAGTCTGATAATGTCAGTACCTGTGCGCCAAGCTCAATACATTTTTGTGCCGCATGTAGCGATACATTGCCCGCACCTGAGACCAGGACAGTCTTAGCCATCAAGCCATCATGATGGGCTTCTAGCATGTTTTGTAAAAAATACACAAGACCAAACCCCGTTGCCTCGGTACGAATCAAGCTACCACCTTGTCCCACTGTCTTACCGGTTAATACTCCCGTAAACTCACGATTAAGCGTCTTATACATGGCGAACATATAATTAATTTCGCGGCCACCGACACCGATATCACCCGCAGGTACGTCTATATCTGCACCAATATAGGGCGCTAATTCGCGCATAAAGGCATAGCAAAATCGACGGATTTCGGCGTCTGATTTACCTTTTGGGTCAAAGTCTGAACCGCCTTTACCCCCACCCATAGGCAAACCGGTCAATGCGTTTTTAAAGATTTGTTCAAACCCTAAAAATTTTAGTGCCGAAAGATTCACACTGGGATGAAAACGGATACCGCCTTTGTAAGGGCCTAATGCATTGTTAAATTGCACACGCCAACCGCGGTTGACTTGAACATTGCCTTGGTCATCTTCCCAGTTGATACGAAATTGAATAACACGGTCAGGGTTGGTTAAGCGGTCAAATAGATTAAGGTGTTGATAAACAGTGGATTGGTCATAAACCGCTGCGATATCTTCCCAGAATTCTTCGACCGCTTGGATAAACTCTGGCTCATTGCTATGACACTGCTTTAAAATGCTTAATAACTCACTGCTTTTCATACCACTCCTCAATTCTTTAACTTCATAAAAATAGTGCAAAAACACTATTTTGGTGAATTTATAGTAACTTAGCACTGTCATAGTAATTTGTAAAACTATTTTTCTGTACTTCTTTGGCACGGTTTTGGCACGGTGGGTTGCCGAAAACTAGACATGGGTGTTTGTGAGCAAGTTAACCTGCAACTGGATTTAATAGCTGACAAAGCATGATTTGTCCTTTAAAATTGTTAATTTTTAGCAAGGTTTAGCGGCTTTGGTTAGCCGCTAATGCGTATTTGACCTAAGGCAAACTTATGCACATTCATATTCTTGGTATTTGTGGTACCTTCATGGGTTCGTTGGCGCTGCTTGCGCGTGACCTTGGACATACCGTGACAGGCTCAGACGCCAATGTCTATCCACCAATGTCCACCCAGCTTGAAAATGCGGGTGTTGAGATTATGCAAGGGTACGCCGCCAGTCATTTACAACCTGCACCTGATTTGGTGATTGTCGGCAATGCCATGAAGCGCGGCATCGAAGCGGTTGAATATATGCTCAATGAGCGTATTCCTTATACCTCAGGTCCGCAGTTTTTGGCAGAGCAGGTATTGCAATACCGTCATGTATTAGCCGTCGCAGGCACGCATGGCAAAACTACCACTACCACGATGCTGGCATGGATTTTACACTATGCAGGTATTGATGCCGGCTTTTTGATTGGTGGTGTGCCACTTGTTGATACCCAAGATGAACGCCTACAACAAGCGTTTGCCCACAGTAGTTATTTGGGGAGTGATAAAACTGCGGATCATGAAGGTTACTTTGTCATCGAAGCGGATGAATATGACAGTGCTTTTTTTGATAAACGCTCTAAGTTTGTTCACTATTGCCCTACCACCGCAATTTTAAACAACCTTGAATACGACCACGCCGATATCTTCCCAAACCTTGCCGCCATCCAAACCCAGTTTCATCACATGGTACGCATGATACCGTCAAATGGCAAAATCATCATGCCAGCAAATACCGAAAGCTTGGAAGAAACCCTGAAAAAAGGCTGCTGGACACCGATTTGGCGGACAGCGATTGCTGGCACTAATTCCCACGCCGATTGGCAAGCCAAGCTAGTGAAACAAGACGGAAGCCAATACGAAGTCATGTTTGATGGTCACAAAGGACAAGTCAATTGGCAGATGAGCGGGCTACATAGCGTCAATAATGGTTTAGTGGCAATTGCAGCAGCCTACAATATTGGCGTATCGGTTGCACAAGCCTGTGAAGCTTTATCCAATTTTGCGGGCATCAAACGCCGTATGGAACTGGTCGGCACAATTGATGACAACGGCAAACAGATAGAAGTTTACGACGACTTTGCCCACCACCCAACCGCCATTGAAACCACGCTTGATGGTGCCAAAAAACGTTTTGCGGATAACCCAAAGCGTAAAATCTGGGCAGTGATTGAACCGCGTTCAAACACCATGAAACTCGGTACCCACCAAGGTTTGCTTGCGCCGTCAGCGAGTATCGCCGACCAAGTCATTTGGTATCAACCTGCCAATCTAGATTGGTCAGTTGCCGATGCAATTGGCAATGCGGCCAACCAACAAGTGATGACATCGACCGATGCGATTATTGAGCATATTGCAGCACACATTGGCGATGACGATGCGGTGATTGTGATGTCAAATGGCGGCTTTGAAGGCATTCATGGTCGACTGGTGAAGGCACTGCAGCAAGGCTAACTGTTTTAACCTTGTAAATTTGCTAGCAAAAATCGTGATTTTTTAGCATACTCATGATTATTTGTACAAATATTAGGTTACACAATGCTTACCCGAGTCATTTTTAATCAAAAAGGCGGTGTTGGTAAATCCAGCATTGCTGTCAATCTTGCCGCGATAAGTGCCCATCAAGGTTTGCGTACCTTACTCATCGACCTTGATCCACAGTGCAACGCTACCCAATATATCATCGGCGATGCGGCCACAGACATTCATCCCGCGCATATCACAGAACCCAATATTGAAAATTTCTTTTCGCAAACCCTGCAAGCGACGTCTAGCCCTATGCCGATGATGTTTGCATTTCCATTTGGCGGTATGACGGGTAGTCGCAATCAAGGGTTAGAACACTGCATACACACCACCCGATTTGATAATTTATCACTGATTCCAGCCAGCCCCATGCTTGCCGATATTTTGCAGCCCCTTGAAAGCAAACATAAAATTTATAAATTAAAAGACGGCTTAAACCTTTTAACGCAGCAGTTTGATCGGGTGTACATTGATACACCACCGGCGTTTAACTTTTTTACTTTGTCGGCATTGATCGCGGCTGATCGTGTTATCGTCCCGTTTGATTGTGATATTTTCTCCAAACGCGCGCTGCAAACCTTGGTGCAAAACATCTTAGAGACACGCCAAGACCATAATAGTGACTTGTTAATTGAAGGTATTATCGTCAATCAGTTTGACCCACGCGCCAATTTACCCAAAGAAGTGGTACAAACATTGGTCAATGAAGGCTATCCTGTCTATGATACCAAACTTAGCCCTTCCATTATCATGAAACAATCCCACCATCAAAGCTTACCGCTGATTTATTTGGACGCTAAACATAAACTCACCCAACAATACGCTGCGCTTTATCAAGAGATCGAATCCAGATAACGGAAATTACATTTAATCGTGTCTACTGACATAGCATTACATTAAACAAAAAATTCTCTTAATACTTCAAAGAGAACTTACACAATTAACAAACCAATATTTTAACTGCGGGTAGCTTGTCTATAAAATACTAGTCATCAGAGAGGCAGTTATTAGTTAAAACCATAAATATAACAATTTAGCCCTGTAACGCCTGCCAATCGATTAAGCAACAAAACAAATTAAAAACTAGACAAGTTAAAAAATGAGGAGTGTTAAAATGAGCTTTATTTATATGATTATCATGGGTCTTATCGTTGGTGTTATCGCCCGTGCTATCAAGCCAGGTGCCGACGCAATGGGTTGGATCCTTACCATTGTACTGGGTATTATTGGTGCGTTAGTAGGCGGTTTCTTAGCAGGTATGCTAGGCATGAATGCCAATGGTGGCTTTACCGGTTTAATCTTTTCAGTGATTGGCGCCATTATTGTGCTATTCGTTTATGAATTAGCCACTGGTAAACGCCGTATTGGTTAATACTGTATGAGTTAACTATGCAATCAATTTAAAATATCAATTAAAAAAAGGCATTTAATTTAAATGCCTTTTTTATTGGCTAAAATTTTCTGAAAGCACGGTATCAAACGCTTGGCATTTTGGCTTTAAATTTTTTTCAGCTTGATTTTTTTGCAGTCTTTGTCTCACTAATTTTAGAATCTCAGCTTAGAATAATGCTATATTGTTGACTTGGTTTTTAGCACTAGATACCTACTATATAGACCCCAACTAGACACTGATGAGATACTAAGGTAAACATTTTCATGGAACAACTTGTCAATTTTCACACGCAAAATGGCGTTTTAGAAATCCAATTTAATCGAGCTGATAAAAAAAATGCCCTAACCAATGCCATGTACCAAGCCGTACAAACCGCGATGGAACAGGCAAAAAGTGACGATAATATTCGAGTGATTTTATTTACGTCAACCGGTGATTTTTTTACCGCAGGCAATGATCTTGTCGATTTTTTAACCAAAGCTGAAAACGATGACGCTGAGCTTAATGCGTTAGATTTCGTACAGTTTTTGGGTGATTATCCCAAACCCATCGTGGCAGCGGTGACAGGCTCAGGCGTTGGCATTGGCTTGACGCTGCTACTTCATTGTGATTTGGTGTATATCGTAGAAAACGCTAAATTATTAGCCCCATTCGTGGATTTATTGTTGGTACCAGAAGCAGGTTCGACGCTTTTGCTGACGCAAAAAATTGGTTATCAGCGTGCCTTTGAGGTGTTTGTGATGGGTGAAAAAATCACAGGCAAACAGGCAGTTGAATTGGGCTTAGCCAACCAAGCTTTTGCTAGTAGCGATGAGGTATTAAGCACGGCGCGCCAAAAAGCAGAAATACTTGCCAAAAAATCAGTGTCATCGGTACGACAAACCAAAGACTTGATGCGTAATGCCACGGAAATCCTAGCGCGTATCCAACAAGAAAATATTCACTTTAGTAACCGTCTACAGACGGATGAAGTCAAAGCGATACTGCGCAAATTTGTCCATAAACAGTAAGGCAAAAAAGAACAATAATTCAAAAAAGCCTTTTAACTGGCAAATTAAAAGGCTTTTATTTGAGTCAATTTATTAGCCAATTTATTAGATAGGCATTATTTGGCTACCACAAACTGTTCAATTTGCGCCCGCACCAAATTTGCATCGTTATCAAGCACAGTCACATACTGCGCCAAGCTTTCGATATTATCGGTATGCTTGGGGCGGGGAATGTCAAGTTGACCAACAGCTTCGGTGATGGTCTCGGCAAATTTGGCTGGCAATGCGGTTTCGGCGCAGACAATGACCTCACCCGCTTTGCGTACTTCACGTGCCACTTTTATCCCATCAGCGGTATGCGGGTCAATTAGCTGATTGTCTTCGGCATACACTTGTTTGATCGTGGCGATACGGTCGGCATGCGTTGATTTACCTGATGCAAAGCCATATTTGCCATTGATATTTGCCATCAAATCCGACATATCAAAGCCTTTACCGGCGTTTACATCCTGCCAAAGCGTATGGATTTTTTCGCCATTTTTCTCAGCGAGTAGGTACACAAAACGCTCAAAATTCGACGCTTTTGAAATATCCATCGATGGACTTGATGTCACATAAGTCTTGTCAGCGGTACGCGGGCTATATTTGCCACTAGTGAAAAAGTCGTGCAGAACGTCGTTTTCGTTGGTGGCGACGATTAACCGCTCGATGGGTAATCCCATTTCACGGGCAATATGTCCCGCGCAGATATTACCAAAGTTACCCGATGGCACGCAGAAACTCACCTTTTGGCTGTTGTCGGTGGTGCTGGCAAAGTAACCTTTAAAATAGTAGACGATTTGCGCGAGGATACGACCCCAGTTAATGGAGTTGACAGTCCCAAGGCTGTATTTGGCTTTAAATTCGGCATCTTGCTGCAGGGCTTTTACGATGTCTTGGCAGTCATCAAACATACCTTTGATGGCGATGTTATGGATATTTTTGTCATCAAGGCTATACATTTGTGCGCGCTGGAATTCACTCATTTTGCCATGGGGTGACATCATGAACACTTCGATATTGTCTTTGCCACGCAGCGCATATTCAGCAGCTGAGCCTGTATCGCCTGATGTTGCACCGATGATGGTCAGACGCTCATTTTTTTTCTTTAACACATATTCAAAAGCATTGCCCAAAAACTGCATGGCGATGTCTTTAAATGCCAGTGTTGGGCCGTTTGATAACTCGATGATTTTGATGCCATCTTTGAGTGTACGAACAGGGGTGATATCGGGATTGCCAAATGCCTGCACGGTGTAAGTTTTATCAATCAGTGTTTTTAAATCGTCTTTTGGGATATCGGTGGCGAATAATTGCATGATTTCAAAGGCAAGCTCAGGGTAGCTTAAAGTGCGCCATTGGGTGAGGGTTGCTTCATCAATCTGTGGGTATTCTTCAGGTAGCATTAAGCCGCCGTCTGGGGCAAGCCCCATCAGTAACACATCACTAAATTGCATAGGGGCCGTTTTACCACGGGTGCTGATATAGTTCATCTTTCCATCCATTTAATCAATTTGATGCAGTTTAGCATAAACCTAGCATTGCGATGAATGCCAATTTTTTAGCCACGTTTTTGCAGTAAGGCATAATAAAAGCCATCGCCATCGTTTTGATGAAGCGGCAAGCATTGATAACCGATGTCCTGTTTGATTTGGTTGGATAAATTAAGGCTAAAATCCACGATTTGCGCCTCTTTGTGTGTGGCTAAAAACGCTTGTAATTGATTTTCATTCTCTGCTTTTAACATCGAGCAAGTGATGTAGAGTAGATAACCATGATCGGCTAAATTATGCCAACAGTTGGCTAAAATATTGGCTTGTAATGCGGCAGTTTGTCCTACATCTTCTTCGGTGCGTAGCAGTGCGATATCAGGATGGCGGCGAATCACCCCCGTTGCGGTACAAGGTGCATCAAGCACTATCACATCAAATTGGGTATCTGCTTGAAACGTTGTAGCATCCTCACATACCAATTGTACATTTTCTTGCTTTAACTGCAAACGCTCAAGGTTTTGGCTCACCCGTTGTAAACGTTTTTCATCGTTGTCCAAAGCGATTACATGCGCAATATTTTGATGTTTCACGTGAAACGTTTTTGACTGATCAAGCTCCAATAAATGCGCCAGTTTACCCCCAGGCGCAGTACAAGCATCTAGTACCGTCAAAGATTTATCTAAGGCGAGGCTTGCCAAAATGTGCGCTGATAACTGGGCATGTCTGTCTTGCACACTAACCCATCCTTCGGCAAATTTAGGCAAATCGGTGATTCTTATAGCGTCAGTGAGTTGAATGGTTTGCACTTTCTCAATGCCAATTGACACTAGGGCAAAACCGATGCCTTGTTGGGTTAATATATCGGCATAATCCTCTACACTACAAAATTTGCGATTGACGCGTAAGAATATGGGCGCAGCTTGGCGAAGCGCTTGTCCAAGCTCGGCATAGTATTCACCCCAATCCTGTTTGAGCTGTTTGGCAAGCCAATTGGGTAGACTGTGATTTTTCTCAATTTTTTTGGCAAATTTGGCAGGGTTTTTTTGCACCTTTCGCAGTATGGCATTGATGAGTCCAGCACCGTAACCTTTATCCAGTTGTTTGACTGCTTCGACCGTTTCACCAATCGCCGCGTAATCTGGCGTGTCCATATACAATAGTTGATACAGTCCGATATTGAGTGCTGCCCATACGCCTTTGTCAGTGACTTCATGCTCAATCAAGCCTTCCCCAATACGAGCAAGTGCCCACCATTGACGCAGTGTGCCAAGCAATAATTCATGGGCAAAGCCTTTGTCTTTTTCGCTCACTTGGTTGAGTAGTGGGTCAAGCAAGCTAGCTAATGACTCGCCTTGTTGGATACGCTCGAGGGTGGCGACAACTTTGGCGCGAGTGTTAAGCTGAGAATGTAATTGGGTCATGATGTGCCTAATTGGTTATGAGTGAAAAATATCACCATCATTGAGTTTATCTCCATTGGCAATTTGCTCAGCGGTTAACGGCTTACCACCTGGCCACTGCATTTGGGTGATATTAATCAGATGTTGTACACCCTGATGTTGGTGGTTGCTCGCGTTTTTGCCACAGGCGACCAAAATCGCGTTACGACCCACACTGACGATTTTACCTGCAGGTTCATGGGTTTGTTGGTCGAGTTTGATGGGCGCGGCTTTTATTATTTTGATACGGCTGTTGGGGTCTTTATGTTCATCAAGATAGGTAAAGGCATTTAACGCACGGATTTGGCGTTGAATACTGATAGCATCATTTTGCCAGTTAATCTCACCCTCTGCCGTGGTGATTTTCTCGGCATAATTAGCCAAAGCGTCGTCTTGTTTTTCGGCTTTTTGTTGATAATTTTCTAAATCAGACAACACCGTCACAATGGCTTCACCGCCTAATTTGGCTAATTTATCATGCAATAG
This sequence comes from Streptomyces cinereus, assembly GCA_014647715.1. GTDB lineage: Bacteria > Pseudomonadota > Gammaproteobacteria > Pseudomonadales > Moraxellaceae > Faucicola > Faucicola cinerea. The sequence continues at coordinate 38,385 of BMPS01000009.1, read as the reverse complement.
TTGGGTAGTATCTGTGTCAGTGATGGGGCAAGCTATCTTATACAGCATATCGCCCGTATCGAGTCCCTGCGCCATTTGCATAATGGTAATGCCTGTAGTGTTATCACCTGCCAAAATCGCACGTTGAATGGGCGCTGCACCGCGCCAGCGTGGCAATAATGAGCCATGAATATTGATACAGCCAAATTTTGGGGTATGCAGTACGCCAAGTGGTAAAATCAATCCATAAGCTGCCACTATCATCACATCGGGTCGATATTTTTTGAGTGTTTCACGTGAAACAGTCCCATTGGCTGATTTTAAGCTAAAACTTTCGGGTTGTTCCACCGCAATGTTATTCGCTAAGGCAAGTGCTTTAACGGGCGATGCGCTAATTTTTTGCCCACGACCAGATTTGCGGTCAGGTTGTGTATAGACTGCCACAATGTCAATATTAAGGGCTTTTTGGTGACTGATGAGTGCTTGTAAAGCGACTTTAGCAAATTCGGGCGTACCAGCAAATACGACCCTAAGCGGGGTTTGAGACATGATAAATTTCGTCTTAAATACAATAAATTTCTGCTATTATAATATGAATTGGCACAATACTTAAATCTAGCATTGTGATGATGGGTTTTTTTCTTTTACCTTCATTGACCGTTTTCTCTATTGGGTATATCACGCTGTGTCAAACCAGTTTTCTCTCTACAATCGCCCGGCAGCTCGGCGACTCATCGTAACCTTAGTGGTTATCGAACTGATACTGATAGTGGCAGGTTATGGGTTGCTAGGTTTTTATGCGTTGCAGCAGCAACAGCAGCTCGGTGAAAGTTGCCTCGTTGAGCTGGTTGATAAACTCAATCATAAAATTAGCCATCATGAGTACGATTGGAGCCAAGTCACTTTAGATCACCATGCGGCGATTAAAAATTATCAGTTGATTATCGTTGAGCCGACGGGTGCTACTACCGTTGTCAAAAACAACCATGACGATTTTTCTGTCCCCTTACCCAATTGGACGCTATCTAACAAACAAAGCAATAAAATGTTTTATGATATTCATGGCTTTGAAGTTTGGCAGAATCTGGCAGCGGGTTACCGCTTATACGTTAAAGTACAATATTTGCCACTTTGGCGTAATTTTGCCAACCCTATCTATTTGCTGCCGCTGCTATTGGGGTTTTGCCTATTTTTATATATGATGATTCAGCTGCGAAAAGTTTATGATGTTTGGGATAAATTTCTCGATTATGCCCAAAATTTGCAATTGCAAATTAGTCAAGGTTATCAGCCTGCCAAGCTTCATGAGTTTCGTGACCACCCTGAATTACGCTATTTATCTCAGCTATTTAACCGATATGCTTATAAGATGGGGCAATATTATGATAAGGTTCGCGAGTTAACCTATCGACAAAATATTTTGATTGATACTTCACCAATTTTGCTATTTATCATGAGCAGAAATGGTCGGATTGTTTACTTTAATCATAAATTTTCACAAGTGTTTTATACCCCGTTTCAACCGGGGTCGATGTATATTCTCAGTGACTTTATCACCGGTACCAATAAAACCACGCAGCAGTTACTAAATTCGCTCGAGAATATTCAGACTTATGCGACCTTACCCGTGACCAATCTACAGCGAAATCTGTATTTTGATTTACGCATTACCCCGTATTATAACCGTTTTGGTCAACTACAAGGTTATAGCTGTGGCTTACAAGATACCACCGATTATCACGATAAGCTGCAAAAAGCGTGGGTCGAGGATAAATTTACTACTGATAAACTAACCAATTTTAATAAAATGTGGGCGGTAGTGGGGCATGAATTGCGTACTCCACTCAGTGGTCTAGTCGGCATGATAGATCTACTTGCTGAAGATAAAGCACAGTTTAATAGCGAACAACAAGAAACCATCGCCACGCTACAACAATCTAGCTATACTATGATTCAACTGCTCAATGATATGCTTGATGTGGCCAAATTAGACGCAGGCAGGCTACAAACCAATGTCACGTCTATTGATCTCTTGCAGTTACTACGCCAAACCACTGGACTGATGGTTGGTAACGCCCGACGTCAAAAAATTAGTCTGTATATTTTTGTGGACCCATTTACCCCACGTTTTATTGATTGTGATGAGGGCAAATTACGGCAAATTATTTTAAATTTATTGACCAATGCGGTAAAATTTACCAAAGAGGGCTACGTGGCTATCACGGTTGATAAAACCGATAGCCGTCACCCATTAATCGCGGCTAAAACTAGCCAAAATACCACTGTCAGCAAAGATTGGTTAAAAATAACGGTAAAAGATACCGGTTTAGGTATTAGCGAAAAAGACCAACAAAAATTATTTTCCTACTTTGAACAAGCCAATGATTCCATTAGTCGGCAGTTTGGCGGTACAGGACTTGGTTTAGCTATTTCCAATAGTTTTTCACATTTATTGGGTGGCTTTATTCATTTAGAAAGTCAATTTGGTCAAGGCAGTGAATTCCAACTATTTTTACCGATTCCAAAGTTTAGTCTGCAACCTGTTTACCAACATAAAACCAGGAATTTAAGGGTAACACTCATTCTTATCTCGCCATTTTCTATCTTTGAGCGAGCGAATAAAGTTTTAAGTTATGTGGAATTATCGCACCATATCTTCACAACTATTGATGAAACCGTTATCAATACGATTAATAACCTTAACTTGCAAGGCTTGGTTCCTGTCTTTGTGATTGATGATGCAGCACTCAAAGCCAACAACCATTTATTAAATAATATTCATTTTTATAATGATGCGATTAAAATTATTTTAAGTATTGAATCACCTAAAACTCTGCCACCCGAGCTGCAATTACAATTTGATGGGTATTTGCAAAAACCTGCGTCTTTAAGCCTATTGATTGCTGAGGTGAATCATCTATATGAGTTAAAAATCAAAAAAGAAAAAACCAATACCCATCTGCCCGTCCAACTAGCCTTTAAGCAATTTTTGCAGCAGTACCCCAATCCCTCTAATTCTAGCGTTAACGTAGCATCCGCAACCCCCCCCCGTTAATAACCCTAATCTGTTATTGGATGGACCAATTCAAGTGGTTGATGAGGGTCACACCAATCTTGAGAGCCCAAACGATGCGCATTCTTCTAGCCAAAAATTGATATTGATAGCAGAAGACAACCCGGTTAATCAAAAAATTGCCAAAAAGCATTTGGAAGCCTTGGGTTATCGCTATCTTGTAGCATCCGATGGCGAGCAAGCAGTTAAGTTACTCAGCGAAAATCGTCAGCAAATCGGACTTGTGTTGATGGACTGTCGCATGCCAATTCTAGATGGTATTGAAGCGACGCGTATTATTCGCCTCAATAAAGATAGTGTGCCGATTGTTGCCTTAACCGCCAATGATTCTGATGATGATAGGAATATCTGTTTAGAAGTGGGGATGGACAGTTTTTTGACCAAACCCATCAACAAGCAAAAACTCATCGAAGCCATCAATCATTACATGGTCTGAGACAATAAAAAAAGACCAGGTTAACTTGGTCTTTTTTTGTTTGAAGTAAAACGTTATGAGGGTCGAGTTTTAAAAGTAAATTGGTTGGTGGTTCTTTGTCCATCATTATAAAGCAGTTGCGCTCTATTTGCTAAATCCATTTTGTTGTAGGAAATTTAAGGTAATGCCTTCATGGTTAGAATTTGACATGTTATCGGGTGTTGACACAAGAAGCTTTTCTAAATATCTGGCTACCACATCCACCTCGATGTTAACTTTTGTTGCCATTTTCCAATGTCTGCTTATGTTGGTGACCTGCGCTGTATGGGGGATGATATTTAAACTAATCACATTACCTTCTACCAAATTACTGGTCAGGCTAATACCATCGACCGTTACAGAACCCTTGGTAGCGACATATTTGGTAAACTCGTTTGGAATCTCAATTTCTATATAAATCGAGCGCGAATCATTTTTTATCAGTTTAACCGTACCCGTGGTATCAACATGACCGGTGACAATGTGCCCGCCAAATCGTGTAGTAGGCAACATGGCTTTTTCAAGGTTTACTACATCGCCAACTTGCCATTGTTGCATCGCTGTTTTATTGAGTGTTTCACGTGAAACATCAACGGCGTACCAGTCTTTACCTTGCTCTACAACAGTGAGACAAATCCCATTACTTGCAATCGAGTCACCCAATTTAACATCAGCAAAGTCTAAATAGTCAGATTGAACTTTTAAGCGCACATCACCTTGTGTTGGCGTAATCGCAACGATTTTTCCAGTCGCTTCAATAATACCTGTGAACATTGTTTATCCTATTTATTTATGATATCAATGCATTTTAATGTACTTTTACAACTATCACAAACATAAAATATTATTTAGAATAATTAAATTATAATCAGCTCTCAGATATAATTTAAATTGGTCATCAGGCGTTCAAAAAATTAAAATGATAGAGGTAGCTTTTGGTGGATAACTTACCATCATAGACTACTTATGACCTTATTTATCTACTTATCCACTGGTCATAATTGTGATAGGTAACGGGTATTTTGTGCCATGTTTCATGTGGAACATCGCTTATAGTCTAGTATTACAGTATAATTTGACTCTAATCATTGTTTCATGTGAAACACTTATCCACAAAAAAATTCCAATTTTAATGTAGCCATTAAAATTTAGCTAACAATGTGGATAAGTTTTAAAAAGCAAAGAATATATCAGGTTAACTGGTTTTTTGAGCAAGATTTACTTAGTCCATTGTGTTGATTTACTTATCAAAGCGATACGTTAGTTTGATATCAGCGCCTATTGTTTCATGTGAAACTAGTGAAGCGACCATTTGTTGGTGGATATGCTGTGCATTAAAGTTAATCATGGGCTTAGCACTGTTACCCAAAAAGCATGGCGCTTGATACACGACTAATTCATCCACTAGACCTTGTTGTAAGAAACTAGCAGCGACCGTTGCACCTGCTTCAACCAACACATCATTGATTTGGTAATTGTCTTTTAAAGTGTTGAGTAGTTGGGTTAAGCCCATAGTTGCGTCTTGGATAAGCAAAACAGGACGCTTGTTGATTTGACTTTGGTACCATGCATCCGTCATTTGGATACGTTGACGACGGTCAAGCACTACCAATAACGGCTGGGGTATGTCGTCTAAATTTACCCCTAACTGCTGACTACGGATATTTAGCGCAGGATGGTCTTGTAGGATGGTTTCGCTCCCCGTAATAATCGCCCCTGCCTGCGCTCGTAAACGCTGTACATCCTCGCGTGATTGGTCACTGGTTATCCATTTTGACTCGCCATTTGCCATCGCGGTGCGTCCATCCAAACTTGTCGCTATCTTTAAGCGCACAAAAGGCAAGCCGCCACGCATGACTTTAAAAAACCCTTCATTTAATTGATAAGCTGCTTGCTCACAAATACCGGTAATGACTTCGATACCTGCCTGCTGCAGTTTGGCAATACCACCACCATCAACTTTAGGATTAGGATCGACAACAGCAATCACCACACGGCTAATACCCGCTTGGATTAGCGCATCAGCACAGGGCGGGGTACGTCCATGATGGCTACAAGGTTCAAGGGTGACATATGCTGTTGCACCTTGCAAATGCTTAGCATAACGCTCATACGCTTGGCGAAGGGCAAACACTTCGGCGTGGGGTTGTCCTGCTTGATAGTGAAAACCTTCGCCAATAATTTGATTATCTTTGACAATGACACAGCCGACACTAGGATTGGGACGGGTGGTGAAACGTCCTTTTTTAGCCAGCTCAATGGCGCGTGACATGTAGTATTGGTGCTGATAGCGCTCAGCGGATGATAAAGTTGCCGTCATAATAAAACTTAGGATTGTAGATGTTTGAGCTTATGTTGGTGGTTCAAGTCTTCGATACGTTGATTGATTTCTTGTTTGTTGGTGTCCGTGGTAAGGTTTGACACCATGTGTTTAAACGCTTCAATATCTTGAAAATCTCGATACACGCTAGCAAATCGAACGTAGGCGACATCATCAATTTGGCTCAACTCTTTCATGACGACTTCACCTAAAATTTTACTTGGCACCTCACGCTCACCGAGCTGTCTGAGCTGCTTTTCAATCCGGCTAATCATAGCTTCAATGTTGTCAGTCGATATTGGACGTTTTTGTAACGGTAGCTGCACTGAGCGACGCAGTTTTTGCCCATCATAGGGCTCAATACGACCATTGGATTTGATGATACGAGGCATGACCGCTTCGATAATTTCAAAGGTGGTAAATCGCTCTTGGCACGCGGCACACTGACGACGACGTCGTACTTGCGCACCTTCTGCCGCGAGTCTTGAATCAATGACTTTAGTATCTTCAGCATTACAAAATGGACAGTGCATGCGATTTCCTAGCTAAGTTTAAACCTATTACGTTATTTACCAATACAAAAACTGCCAAAAATCTTGCCCAATAAATCATCGGCGGTAAATTCACCGGTGATTTCGTTGAGGCTAATCTGTGCTTGGCGTAGGCTTTCCGCCACCAATTCACCGGCATGAAATAAATGCAGTTGCTCATCGGCTTCATGCAGCGCCATTTGGGTACGGCGCAGCGCATCAAGATGGCGTGTTCGTGCAATCAAGCTGTTTTCAGGGGGATGAAAACCGACTTTATCACAGATTTGATTGGCCAATTCCTCAAGCCCGGTATCATATTTACAAGACACATAGACGGGGTGGTAAATCTGCTCTTGTGATTGAAATTGCTTGGGCAAATTTTGGTGATTGTCGGATAAATCAATTTTATTGGCAATCATTAATATTGAATTGGCATTGGGCAGGCTACCAAATAATTCGGTCGCTAATCGTAATGGCTCATGCTCACGGTGCGCATCATACACCATAAGCAGTAAATCAGCTTGGGTGATGGCTTGTCGTGCTCGCTCAATGCCCGCCTGTTCCACAATATCATCGGTGTGACGCAGCCCAGCGGTATCGGTCAAATTCAGCGTTAGACCGTTTAACACAATGGTTTCTTGTAGGATATCACGGGTTGTCCCGGCAATATCGGTCACAATGGCACGCTCTTGTCCTGCTAAGCGATTGAGCAAGCTAGATTTACCCGCATTGGGTCGCCCGGCAATCACAACTGAGACGCCATCTCGCAGTAGCTGCCCTTGTTTGGCAGTGGCTAACACAGTGTTTAGTTGCTCACAAACTTGGCGTAATTGCTTGGCGATATGCTCATCTGCCAAAAAATCAACCCCTTCTTCATCTGGGAAATCAATAGCGGCTTCAACATACAATCGTAGCTGAATTAACTGCTCAAGCAGCGTATTAATTTTTTGTGAAAACTCACCGGTCAACGAGCGCATGGCACTTTTTGCGGCAGCCACACTGGTGGCATCAATGGCATCAGCAATTGCTTCTGCTTGTACCAAATCAAGCTTATCATTATCAAAAGCCCGCGCCGAAAACTCGCCCGCTACCGCTTGATTTGCACCCAATTCAAACACACGGGTCAAAAGCTGCTGCTGCAAAATCATACCACCGTGACCTTGCAACTCAATCACATCTTCACCTGTAAAAGAATGGGGGGCAGGGAAATACAACACCAATCCCTCATCAATCACCGTATCATCATTATCATAAAATCGGCAAAAATGGGCAAATCGCGGTTTGAAAGCTTGACGACCTGTTAACGCCAAGGCAATTTGGTAACTGTTTGGACCTGATAGGCGTATCACACCAACCCCGCCACGACCGATTGGGGTTGCAATGGCGGCAATCGTTGAAGTAAGCGCTGTTTGAGAGTTATTTAACATAATTTTTTACAATCTAACATTTTGGGTAGTCAGCATTGACTTAATGCTGATATTTTAACATCCGTTCACTGATTACAACATGATTATTTTTTGCCAATAAAAAACCCTTTAAACAACGGTTTAAAGGGCGGTTAAAGTATTAAATTACGGTTTGATGGATTTACACCACGTTACGTGCTGCCTCTTTTGCTGCTTGCTCACGCTCAACTTTTTTATTGATAAAGTATTGCTGCGCCATACTAAACAAATTGTTGACTGTCCAATAAAGCACTAGACCCGCTGGGAAGAATAGCATAAACACGGTGAAAATAATCGGCATAAATTTCATCACACGAGCCTGCATAGGATCTTGCGGCTGCGGGTTTAGCATCTGCTGAAAAAACATCGCAGCGCCCATAATCAGTGGCAAGATAAACAATGGATCCATGGATGATAAGTCACGAATCCAACCAATCCAAGGGGCATGGCGTAATTGAACCGATTCAACCAGTACCCAATACAACGCCAAGAAAATCGGCATTTGCAGCAATACCGGTAAACAACCTGCCATTGGGTTAACTTTTTCTTCTTTGTAGATGCGCATCATCTCTTGTGACATACGCATACGGTCATCACCATATTCTTCTTTTAAGGCTTGCAACCTTGGGGCAACTGCACGCATTTTTGCCATCGAGTGATAGCTTTTATTGGCAATTGGCATCAATGCGATTTTAACCAATAAAGTGAGTACAATAATTGACCAACCCCAGTTGCCTAACACTTTATGCACATTATCCAAAATCCAAAATAGGACTTTTGAAATCGGCCATAAAATACCGTAATCAACAGTTTTATCTAACCCCTCTGCCAAAGGCTTTAAGTTGGTTTGAATTTTTGGACCTGCATACAAGGCAGACGTTAACGTCACTTGCTTGTTGGGAGCAACTGACACAGGGTTACTGGTAAACCCGATGATGTGATCTTTGCCAGCTTCACGGCTATAAAAATTTGCTGTGTAATCCTTTGGCATCCAAGCGGTGACAAAATAATGCTGTACCATACCAATCCAGCCTTTATCACTGCTGACTTTTAAACCCTCATTAAAATTACCAAACTTGAGTTTGTTGTAAGGCTGATCTGGTGTACCCCATGCGCCACCTAGGTAAGTCGATAGGCTAATTGCGCCTTTGTCACCTTTACCTGGGTCTTCGCTATTATCACGTTTTAACTGCGCATACATTTGTCCTTGCCAAGGCTGTGTGCCGTTATTGGTGATGTTATAGCTGACATTGATAGGATATTGACCTTTGGTAAACTTATACGATTTGATGACGGTTACGCCATCTTTTTGATAAGTTAAAGGCACGACCAATTCGGCTTGGTTAGGCTGCATGACAAATTGGTTACTAGGCGCGGTAAAAGTCGCACGACCATTGCTATTATCAATACCATTGGCGCCAATTAACCCTGACTGAGCCACATATACGCGATTACTATCTTCTTCAAGGAGTACAAATGGCTGTTTGCTATCTAATGTCTGGGTCTGCTCTCGAAGCGCCGCGTACACCACATCGCCACCGACTGGATTAATACGAAGATCATATTTGTCCGTCATCACGCTAATGAGCTGTGCGCCCGTTCGCTGGGTAGTAGCAGCTGGGGTTGGTGTGGTTGCTGTTGCGGTTGGAACATCGCCCGTTGGCGTACTTGAAGTCCCCGCCACTGGCACATCATTGCTACTGACCGCTGTGGTTGTTGGGGTTATCGCCACGGGTTTATTTACATTGGTATAATCATCCCGCCATGCCAGAATCAGCAAATAACCCGTAATTAACATTGCGATAATAATCAATGTCCGTAAAATTTTTTGCATATATAGCTATCCTATCTAATGATATTGCTTGAAATCACTAGTTGCTAATAAAGGAAAAACAATTAAAAAATAGAAGACATTCTACTAAAAAAAAGTTAAAAAAGATATTCCATAAATAGTTGACTCAATTACGCTATTTAAGACTCGCAACAAGTTTTTATAAGTTCATTAACTCAATAAATTAATGATAGTGATAAGCATATACCAAAAAGTAAGACGGGCGTGTGTCAATATAATGATAGTGGTAGCGATATAACGGCTTAGGGACAAAATCAATGCCATGCCCACCCCAAGGATGACAACGTGCGATACGCTTGGCTGTTAATAATCCACCCTGGTACCCGCCATGCAATCTTACCGCCTCTAAACCATAACTAGAACACGTTGGATAAAAGCGGCAACGAGGTGCCAACCAGGGACTAATCAAACGCTGATAAAATATAATCATCAACAGCAAAAATTTTGCTAATAATTTATCCATGGATTAAACCCAGATTTTTTATTACCTTCATTGGAGTAAAGATATTACGAACTGCCGCTAAAATAATTCCGCTTCAACTTTCCAATCTTATCATTGATTAAGTTAAAGCCCATCGCTAATTGCTGGACAATTGCTTGATTTTGCATATCATCGGAAAACTGCTTGATAGTTAATAAAATATCAACTTGGGCATTTAGCTGGTGCTGATGCAATCGAAAATATTCTCGCGTTAATCGCTTAATACGATTTCGTTCATGGGCACGTTTGACTTTCTTTTTAGTAATCGCAAGACCCAACCGATTTACTGCAGCTTGTCTTTGGTTATCAGCTAAAACCACTTTGACGAATAACAACAGATTAGGTTGATGAATTTTAAAAACGACAACATGCTGTGACTGATCTTCACCAGTTTTGGTATGACGACCCAACATCGCTTTAAAATCTTTGGGCGTTAGCAGCCGCTGTGATTTATCAAATTTAAAAGGTTTGTCTGCAGTCATGAGGATAAGTCCAAATCAATACCAAAGCACCATTAAAAACTATCAAGATTTGATGGATAGGGTAAAAACAGGCTGAAATAATAGAGTAGGGGAGTATGCTAAGCGTAGGTTACGAACGGACTTCGGGTATAACAATAAAAAAAGCGATATAAGAAGTATATCGCTTTTTACTATAACCTGTTTTAATGTCAACATTATCATTAAATCAAGTTAAGAAATAGACATTACACCGTTAAACGATGACGGCCTTTAGCGCGACGACGAGCTAAAACTTGACGGCCATTCTTAGTAGCCATACGAGCACGGAAACCGTGAGTACGTTTACGTTTGATTACGCTTGGTTGGAAAGTGCGTTTCATGCGATTCACCTTGGCTAAATTTACGTGATATTTAACCGATAGCGGTTAAAATACAAAATTTCAAAACAGTTAATCTAGTATTATCCTTAATTTTAACCAATAGGTCAAGGATAACTAAGATTATTGGTTAATTTCTTTCTTTAAATCACAGACACAATCAATTATTTTGTTTATTTAAAATAACATTTTTGTATAACAAATACCATTCAACAAAAGTTATCCACAAAGAATTATTTTATTATTATATATTTAATAAGTATTATTTATTATTATTAAGCAGGTCTATTTCTGTGGATATTTAACTAAAAATAATAAAAAACAAATATTTGCCATGTTGATAAGTATGTATATAAACCGTTGATAGCTTGTTAGTAATTTCCTGTTTTTACTTATCAACAATTATATCCACATTGTTATCCACAATAATTTTATTTGTAAAATCGCTGTTTTATGATACATTACACCAATTTTGAAGATGCTTGGATTAGGAAAGCAAAGTTATGGCTGATGCATTATGGCTTAAGTGCGTTGACGAATTAAAATATCAAGTACCTGATAATATTTTTACCATGTGGATTCGCCCATTATCCGCCTCGATGCATAATAACACGATGGTTGTCAATGTACCTAACCAGTACTTTGCCAGTTATGTTGAAAAAAATCATTTAAGTCAAATTCAAACGATTTTACAACAGCTTGAGCCAACCTTACCGATTCAGGTGCAAATTCAAATTGATAAGGGTAACGCAATCACCGACGCCGTTAGTAAACAAGAGTTTGGTGAGCAAAAAGTAACACTGGTAAAAACTGAGCAGCAACGCTCCTTTCAGTATATCGATCCGCATTTTACGTTTGACCAATTCGTAACCGCAAAATCCAATCAAATTGCTTATAGTATTTGCCGAGAGACTGCCAACAACTTGGGTCAATCTAAAAATAATCCGCTGTTTATTTATGGTGCGACAGGTTTGGGAAAAACCCATTTGATGCAAGCAATTGCCCATGAGATTTTAAAGCAAGGCAAAAGTTTTTATTACTTTACGTCCGATAAGTTTGTCAACCAGCTGGTGCATTCATTAAGAACACAAAAAATCGATGAGTTCAAAGATAAAATTAAAAAAGCCGATTTGTTGATTATTGATGATATTCATGTGATTGCCGGCAAGCAAAAAAGTAGCGAGCAGTTTTTGCTATTGCTCAATGACTTTATGAGCAAAAATAAACAGGTGATTTTGGCATCCGATAAACACCCGAGTGCCCTCACTGATTTTGACGAGCGTTTAAAGTCACGTCTAGCTTGGGGGGTGGCCGTGGCGTTAGAGCCGCCAGAGCTAGAAACCCGTATTCAAATTTTGCAAAAAAAATCCAAGGCGCAAGAGGTGATTTTGCCAAAAGAGTGCGCTATTTTTATCGCTCAGCATATCATCGCCAATGTGCGAGAATTGGAAGGCGCGCTCAACAAAGTTCTAGCTATTTCTCGTTTGCTCAATCAGCCTATCCATCTAGAGCTGGTACAAATGGCGTTAAAAGATTTGATTGCCATGCGTGTACAAGCGGTCAGCATGGATAATATTCGTAAAGTTGTTGCTGAGTTTTATGATATCTCAGTCAAAGACTTAATGGGTAAAAAGCGTTTACGTCATATCGCTCGTCCGCGGCAAGTGGCTATGAGTTTAGCCCGTGAACTAACCAACAACAGCTTTACAGAAATTGGTCAATCATTTGGCGGTCGCGACCATACCACGGTGATGCACGCCTGTGAAAAAGTTCAAGAACTTTGTGTCAGCGATCTGATGTTTGATAAGGATTATCGCTCATTAAAATTAATGTTACAGACCTAGTATTTTGTTAACTCGATTAAAAAGATTTTTAGTTAATTACCCCGTATAATAGATTGTAATTTTTCCATTTGTTAAACCATTCATTTTGATTTGAGGCGGTGCCATGCAATTAGTAATCTCTCGCGATTTGTTACTACAAGCGATTAATTTAATTTCAAAAGCCGCTGACAAACGCCATAACATGGTGATTTTGGGAAATATGAAATTGGCGTTAACCCCCTCTCAATTGGTGATGGTAGCGTCAGATTTGGAGCTTGAATTACAAGCCACCCTTAATTTGCCAGCATCGGCGTGCAAACAACCAGGTGAAATCACCGTTCCTGCCAACAAATTCAAAGATATCGTAAAATTATTGCCCGACGGTTTACCGGTCTCTATCACTGTCGCTAACGACAATCAGTGTTTAATTGTCTGCGGTAGTAGTCGTTTTAAACTCAGCACCTTGCCTGCCCAAGACTTTCCCCTATTGGGTGAGCCCGAGCAAGTCACGCCTATTCAATTGGGCCGTGAAGACCTAGTCGATTTGCTCGATAAAACGCATTTTGCGATGGCAGTGCAAGACGTGCGTTACTATCTCACCGGTATGCTGTTTGAGGTTAAAGAGCGGCAATTAGCGACAGTATCAACCGATGGTCACCGCTTGGCATTGGCTCGTACAGTGATAGCGTGTGATGATAACGTGGCACTGTCTGCAATTTTACCAAGAAAAGCCGTACTTGAATTACAACGTTTGTTAGCAGAGCTTAAACGCATGCTACCAAATCAAGACAATAAAATCACCCTCAATGTCGGCCGTGAATTTTTACAAGTCTTACTACCCTTTGGTGAAGTCGATAGTACAGGACAGCTAAAAAATGCCATCATGGTGGCTTTTACCGCACGCCTGATTGATGGTAAGTTTCCCGATTATCGCCGCGTCATGCCGTCGTCAACCAACAAACTTGCCCGTATTAGTCAAGAGCAATTAGCGAATGTGCTTCGCCGCGTGGCTATTTTGAGTAATGAGAAATCGCGTGGCGTGATTTTTGATTTTTCAGGTGATAACAATTTGATGGTGCGTGCTAGCAATGCTGAGCAAGATGAAGCCAGTGAGCAGCTTGAGGTTAAGTATCAAGGTGAGCCATTAGAAATATCATTCAATGTGGCTTATTTGCTAGATGTACTTAATGTATTGCAAGGGGAAATTGACTTTCATATGAGCCAAGCCAATGCTTCGGTATTGGTACAGCAAGTCAACGATAGCAAACACGAGTTTGTGGTTATGCCAATGCGTATTTAGTCAGCGGGCATATTTTTTTCAATTTAGTGATGAGTAGTCAAGTAGATAAATCATGCAAATTATTGAATTAACTATTCATCATTTTCGCAATCTTCACACGATTGCATTACAACCCAGCAGTTGTAATGTGTTCTTGGGTCAAAATGGCAGCGGGAAAACGTCGCTATTAGAAAGCATCTATTTATTATCGCGCGGCAAAAGTTTTCGCCATCATCAACCGAGGCATTATATTGAGCATGGTTTTAGCGATACGACGGTTTTTGCTAGGCTCAATGATGATCAAACAGTCGCTATTGCCAAATCCCAAGACGCTACCACGCAATTGCGACTTAATGGTCAGTCGCTTGTCACCCAAAGCCCACTTGCGCAGCTGCTACCCACACTATTACTCGAGCCTGTGAGCCTTGCCCAACTAGAAGACGGTAGTCAAGCAAGGCGTGAAATGTTAGATTGGTTAGGGTTTCACGTGGAACCATCGTTTCATCCCAATTGGCTGTCTTATCAGCGTCTACTAAAACAACGCAATAGCTTATTAAAGCAAAATGTTGGCAATGCTTCATTAACTAGCCTGCAACAGCAAGAACTGTCAGCTTGGGATTACCAGCTCAGTCAACATGCAGAAAAAATTCACCAAGCAAGGGCTGACATCATTGAACAATGGCAGCCCCATTTTTTGGCGCAAGTGCAAAAATTTTTACCTCAGTATGCCGAAAAATTACGATTGCGTTATACCCCGGGGTTTGATACTGAGGCTGGCTTAGCCATTACCTTAGCCAATCGTTTAGCGTCTGACATCGAGCTTGGCTATACGCGTATGGGATGCCATCGGGCTGATATCAATGTTGTGCTAGATTTAGTGCATACCGATGCAGCAGGGCATAAACACAAGCAGACATTGCTTGCCACCGATATGCTGTCACGGGGTGAAAAAAAATTATTGGTCATGGCGCTTCGCTTATCGCAGTTGCCGTTACTCAATCAGGTCGATAAAGTACCTTTGGTATTGGTGGACGATATCACAGCGGAATTGGATAATGACGCGCTTATGTTGTTATTAACTGGCTTAAAACAAGTGAATTCACAGCTGTTTATCACCAGTCTTACCCAAGATATCGCTGAGAGTATTCAAAAGATTTGGCAGGATGATATTAAACTGTTTCACGTGGAACAGGGGAGCGTTAGACAATTATCACTTGAAGCACAACCTATTCAAAATGACCTATAAAAACCAATAACATTTTTAGGCGACTAAGTTTAAATGATTAAGTATTTTTTCAAACTGATGTAACTTAAAACCCCGCTTTTCTAGCTCAGATAAATCACTATTTTGCCTCTCATAAGCCGGGATATTCAGTGACTTTTCCCCTAAAATTTGCTACAATAAACCCTTTATTTTTCGCCAAAAAACTAAGAAAAAAATCAACGATTTTGACCATAAAATCGAGTATGTTCTGACGTTTTTGCCATGCAAAACTTATGGAGTCATCATGACTGATACATCTGCGAATGTAGCCGATCAGACACAACAATCTACTACCCAATCAAGTCATCAAGAAAATAAAGCCTATGGTTCTGATAGTATCCGCGTACTTCGTGGCTTAGAAGCCGTCCGTGTACGCCCTGGTATGTACATTGGTGATACCGACGATGGCACAGGTTTGCATCATATGGTGTTTGAAGTGGTGGATAACGCCATTGATGAAGCCTTGGCGGGTCACTGTGATCAAATTGACATCATCATCCACGAAGATGAATCGGTTAGCGTCAAAGACAATGGACGCGGTATTCCTGTCGATATTCATCCAGAAGAAGGGGTGTCAGCCGCGCAGGTTATCATGACGGTCCTGCATGCGGGCGGTAAATTTGACGACAACAGTTATAAAGTCTCAGGTGGTTTGCACGGTGTTGGTGTGTCAGTGGTTAATGCGTTATCAAAAAAATTAGTGCTAGATATCTGGCGTGACGGTTACCACTATAGCCAAACGTATGCCGATGGTGAGCCTGTAACCCCTATCGAGCAGCTTGAAGCCACCCAGCAAACAGGTACACAAGTGCGCTTTTATCCAAGCGATGATATTTTTACAGGCACGATTTTTGATTTTGAAATTCTCGCCAAGCGCTTACGCGAATTGTCGTTTTTAAACTCGGGTGTACGCATCGTATTGACGGATGAGCGCGATGACAAGCGCCATGAGTTTGAACACGTTGGCGGTCTATCTGAATTCGTTCATTACATCAATGCGGGCAAAACTGGGCTAAATGAGGTGTTTCATTTTACCAGTGAAGAAAATGACGGTATCAGTGTCGAAGTAGCATTGCAATGGACAGATAGCTACAACGAAAAAGTATTATGCTTTACCAACAATATCCCGCAAAAAGATGGCGGTACCCATCTTTCTGGTTTTCGTTCGGCGTTAACACGCTGCCTAAATAGCTATATGGATAGCGAAAACTTGATGAAAAAAGAAAAAGTTGCGGTAACAGGTGACGATGCTCGGGAAGGTCTAACGGCGATTATTTCTGTCAAAGTACCTGACCCAAAATTCTCAAGCCAAACCAAAGACAAACTGGTATCAAGTGAAGTCAAACCCGCGGTTGAATCAGCCATGCACGATAAGTTTAGCGCTTACTTGCTTGAAAATCCCAATGCTGCCAAAGGGATTGCTGGTAAAATCATCGATGCTGCCCGTGCGCGAGAAGCGGCGCGTAAAGCTCGTGAAATGACTCGCCGTAAAACGACACTTGATATCGCAGGTCTGCCAGGCAAACTTGCTGATTGCCAAGAAAAAGACCCTGCGATGTCAGAGCTGTACATTGTGGAAGGGGACTCGGCAGGTGGTTCTGCCAAACAAGGGCGTAACCGTAAGATGCAGGCGATTTTACCACTGAAAGGTAAAATTCTAAACGTAGAACGTGCGCGTTTTGATAAGATGTTATCGTCGCAAGAAGTGGGTACCTTGATTACCGCATTGGGTACAGGCATCGGGCCTGATGAGTATAATCCTGACAAATTACGCTATCACAAAATTATCATCATGACCGATGCGGACGTGGATGGTTCACATATTCGCACCTTGCTCCTGACGTTCTTTTTCCGTCAAACCCCAGAGCTATTAGAACGTGGTCATATTTATATTGCGCAGCCACCCCTGTATAAAGTGAAAAAAGGTCGTCAAGAATTGTATGTCAAAGACGATGAAGCGTTAAAGGCCTATTTATTGTCATCAACCATTGACGATACCCAGTTGCATTTGAGTGAAGGTACGCCTGCGGTCACAGGCCAAGCGCTAGAAACCTTGCTCAATGATTATAACCAAACTCAGACCATCAAAAACCGTTTGCAAATCAAATATCCAAGCGCCGTATTGGATGCGTTGGCAATCACCAGCAAACTTAGCATGCCAATGATTGAAGATGAGGCGCAAATGCGAAATTGGGTAGAAGCGTTAGCGCAGAATCTAGCAGTGACGGCAGACGGATTACACCCACAAATTGAATTAGAGCCCTTTAGCAAACAAGAAGGCGATCATCAAAAAACCTATTATCTACCGCGCGTGACGATTTTTATCCATCAATTGCCACACGCCTACTTATTAGATACCGCATTTATTGGTTCAGGTGAGTATAGCCGTTTGCATCGCTTGACCAGCCAGTGGAAAGACATGTTGTCAGATACCGCTTATGTCGCTAAAGGTGACAAAAAACTGCCGATCAAAGACATGGGTTATCTATGGCAATTTATCATGAGTGATGCGCGCCGTGGTTTAGCGATTCAGCGTTACAAAGGGTTAGGAGAGATGAACGCTGATCAATTGTGGGAAACCACGATGGATCCAGAAAACCGCCATATGCTAAAAGTCACCATTGAAGATGCGATTGCTGCTGACCATTTATTCTCGTGTCTGATGGGGGATGATGTAGAGCCGCGTCGTGCCTTCATTGAGGAGAACGCGTTAACAGTGACTAACTTAGATATTTAACCCAATTTTAGAGTCGTGTTTTAATACTTTAATACAATAGAAACCACCTTATGTTGTAATAAGGTGGTTTTGTTTCAGCTAGAATTTTTAAAAGAGATATCACATGATTGCTTTATTACTGCTAGCGATAGCCTTATCAATGGATGCCTTTGCTGTAGCGATTGGACTCGGTGCCAAACATCGCCAAGATACGACCAAAATTGCGGTTATGGCAGGCGTATATTTTGGCGTCTTTCAAGGCTTAATGCCTTTGATTGGTTATCTCGGTGGACGTTCAATCTTAGGATTTATCGCAAATTGGGCGCCTTGGATCGCGTGCATTATTTTGGTGGGGCTTGGTGGAAAAATGCTGTATGAAGCTTTATCTGGCGATGATGAAGATGCCACATTACAAGATTCCACCCCGCACAATATTGCTTTAGATATCGCCAATGATGCCAATGTTGTCATTACGCATAAAACCATGACTACTTTAGCGATTGCAACCAGTATTGATGCAATGGCAGCTGGATTTACCTTAAATTTAATCCCAGTCAAGCCTTATGTATCCTGTGCGGTAATTGCCGTGGTAACAGGTATTTTTAGCTTTATCGGCGTATTTATGGGCAAGCAATCTGGCACGTGGCTTGAGAGTAAGGCTGAAATTTTTGGTGGGCTAGTATTAATCGGTATTGGCATCAAAATGGTAATTTAATAAACTGGCTTTTTTGGCTTTGAATTTAATTTGTTAAATAAAAAAAGACTTTCAAATCAATGAAAGTCTTTTTTTATTGTTAAGCTTAATCCATGGATTAACGCTCAATACGATACCATGCATCACGGGCTGCTAGGCGAGCTTGGTCCCAAGTCAAACGAGAACTACCTTTGAATTGTTCCCAATCATTGCGTAAGTCATTTTCAACACTTTCAAACTCATTAGCGGTATTGAAATGATGACGTGCACGATAACCATAATCATACGCTGAGCGATAGTCGGTATCGTAATCATAGCCTTGGGTATAGTAAGTCGTGGTATTGTAGTTATTGCGCCAGTAGGTATCTTCTTCTGTATTACCTTCAAGCGTATTTGCTACGGCATTACCTGTGGCTGCACCTGCTACGGCACCAATTGCACCACCCACCACTGAACCTACGGGACCACCTACCGCACCAATCGCTGCGCCTGTAGCGGCACCGGCTGCCATACCTGTACCACTGGCAACAGGGTTAGCTTCTTTACGCTGTTCGCCTGCTTCAGTTGGATTGACTGCTTCACCGACTTCATGACCTGCTGCCCCGCCAGCTACAGCGCCAATCGCGCCACCCACTAAGGTACCGACAGGACCCGCTACTGAACCAACGGCTGCACCGGCTGCTGCACCGCCTAGTGCCCCAGAACCACTGGCAACTGGGTGAGGTTTTTCGTAAGCATCTTCAGCGGTGGTAGGATTGACTGCTTCACCGACTTCATGACCTGCCGCGCTACCTGCTACAGCACCGATAGCGCCACCCACTAAGGTACCAACAGGACCGGCTACTGAACCAACGGCTGCACCTGCTGCGGCACCACTTAATGCACCTGTACCCGTAGCAACAGGATGACCTTTTTCTTCACCTTCTGCATAGCCATCCACCGTACGAAGACGTGGTGAATATTCTTGACCAGCAATACGCGCGTCTGTTCTATCCCAACCATCACGAATGGCTTCTTTGGCATCTTCCCATGCAAGACGTGAATTACCTTTTACTTCATGCCAGCTACGTTCAAGGTCTGATTCAACACTGTCAAACGTTGTACCAGCTGGGTATTTTGCACGATTGGCATAACCGACGGCATAAGCTGGTTGATAGTCAGTGGTATAATCATAACCATCTTTATAGTAGGTTGTTTGTGAATAGGTATCGTTCCAATAAGTATCTTCAATAGTTGGGTCAATCGCTTCACCTGCGGCGTGACCTGCAGCACCACCCGCGATTGCACCAATTGCACCGCCGATTAACATACCTAATGGACCACCAATAGCACCAATAGCTGCACCTGCAGCAGCACCACCCATACCGCCTACTGCAGTACCGATTGGATGTGAGCCTGGTTCACCAGTGATAGGGTCGCGGTTTAAGTCTGAATTATTAATATTATCTACCATGATTGTATCCTCATTTGAAGTTTTTTTATCCAAGCCATACTAGCGTTTAGAAAAAATTTTTAATATGGCTGTTATTTTTATTGTCGAAAAACGATTAAACGTGACGTTAACTTAAAATGAATAAATTAAAATCAATTTTTCGTAAAACCGTTTTAAGTTATTACCCTTTCATAATAATAAATTTTTGCGTCTAATCTGTAGCAGTATGAGCAATTTTTTCGTAGAGTTTGGTAAACCTAAAGGCCCTTAGATGATGTTTGTGTAACAAAGATAATCAATTGGTGAAGGGGATGCAAAAAAACGCAATTAATGGGCGTTTATCATAGAAATTTTTTAGGAAAAATTTTTACTTAAAACATTCATGTAGCTATTTTTACCCTATAAAAATCAGCAGATAAAGCCGTTAATTGATACAATAATCAACCATGAATTTTTGAAACCTGTTAGCATCGGTTCAGTTAAGCTATTTACCTAAATTTAAAGAGGCTTGTATGTCAACATCCAACAACTCAATCAAACAAGACCGTATCTTGGTATTGGATTATGGTTCACAGTACAGTCAACTAATTGCGCGCCGCGTGCGTGAAGCAGGGGTATTTTGTGAAATGTACCCATACGATATCGAAGTACAGCGCATTCACGACTTTGGTGCAAAAGGGGTTATTTTATCGGGCGGTCCAGAGAGCGTGTATGCAGAAAATAGCCCAAAAATTAATGACGCCGTATTTGATATCAATGTGCCTGTATTAGGCATTTGCTATGGTATGCAGGCGATGGCAGATCGGTTTGGTGGCAAAATTGAAGCCAGTAGTCACCAAGAGTTTGGCGCTGCTATCATCGAAAAAACCGCTCAAGATAGCTTCTTTAAAGGCATTGAAGATGAGCCCAACAAATTACACGTTTGGATGAGTCATGGCGATAAAGTCGTTGAGTTACCTGCAGGCTTTGAAGTGACTGCCAGAACCCCAAGCTGCCCAATTGCTGCGATGGCAAATGAAAGCAAACATTATTATGGGGTGCAGTTTCATCCAGAAGTGACCCATACGCTGCAAGGTGAAGCATTGATTAGCCGATTTGTACACCAAATCTGTGGCTGTGCCAATGCCTGGACACCAGATAACATCATTGAAATGCGTGTGGCGCAATTAAAAGAACAAATTGGCGATGAGCAAGTATTGTTGGGACTTTCGGGCGGCGTTGATAGCTCGGTGGTAGCCGCACTGCTTCACAAAGCGATTGGCGAGCAGCTAACCTGTGTGTTTGTTGATAATGGTTTGTTACGCCTACATGAAGGCGACCAAGTGATGCAAATCTTTGCTGAAAACATGGGCGTTAAAGTCATTCGCGTGGATGCTGAGGAACGTTTTTTAACCGCATTAGCCGGCGTTAGCGATCCAGAAGCCAAACGTAAAATCATTGGCAAAACCTTCATCGATGTGTTTGCAGATACCGCACGTGAACTGTCAGTTGAGGGCAAAGGCATTCAATTCTTGGCACAAGGTACCATTTACCCCGATGTCATTGAATCTGCAAAAAGTCACCAAGGCAAAGCGCATGTAATCAAGTCGCACCACAATGTCGGTGGCTTGCCAGACGATTTGCAGTTCAAACTTGTTGAACCCTTACGTGATTTGTTTAAAGATGAGGTGCGTAAGCTCGGCGTGACATTAGGGCTACCTGAAAAAATGATTTATCGTCATCCTTTCCCAGGTCCAGGTCTAGGCGTGCGTATATTGGGTGAAGTGAAAAAAGAATATGCCGATATTTTGCGTCAAGCCGATGCCATCTTTATGCAAGAGTTGGAAAAATCTGGTTGGTATGAGAAAACCGCACAAGCGTTTGCGGTGTTCCAACCGGTAAAATCAGTGGGCGTGGTCGGTGATGGTCGCCGCTATGCGTGGGTGATTGCGTTACGGGCGGTTGAAACCATCGACTTTATGACAGCACGTTTTGCACATTTGCCGTATGATTTGATTGAAACCGTGTCCAATCGCATCATGAATGAAATCAAAGAGGTATCACGTGTGACCTATGATATCTCAAGTAAGCCACCAGCGACCATTGAATGGGAATAAAGCGACTAAAAAAGCTAATAAAAAAAGGCGATTGATTATCGCCTTTTTTTATGGGTTTAACCCACGACCGATAGCGTTATCGAGTATTGCTTTGACGGATCGCCAAAATAATCATTATCAATAAAATGCTAAAAAATCCCAATGATAATTCTGGGATGCTAAAGCCTAAAAACGTCCAGTCAATCACCGCACACTCGCCAGAACCTTTAAATACTTCTTTCAACACTTGGGCAATCGGCAGCGTATCCATCCAATAGTCTAACCCAGGACCACAAGAGGGGACTTGGTCAGGTGGCAGATGTTGAATCCATACATGGCGAATCGCCACAGCAATTGACCACAAAATGCCAAGCAGTGCGCCAAACATCAACAAAATCTTTGCCCAAGCTTGTTTTGGATTGAGCAAAAAGGCAATAAATGCAAAAATCCCCATCACAATTAAACCCACTCGCTGAAAGATACACAGCGGACAAGGGTCTAATTTTACCACCCCTTGCAAATAAAAATAGGCGAAACTCATGCCAATAATGCTGGCTAACGTCAATAGTCCTGCCAGTCCCCGATAACTTAACAAGCTGTGGGTCAATGAAGCATCACGCATAAAACAACCATCAAACAATTTAGTGAAAAAGAATTAAGCCAAATCATAGCGCTTAGAATTTTAGAAATTTAACACTACAAAATAATCAGCCTAACCACATCTGATAACTATCACCTGCTAACTAGCGAAATTGACCCACATAGGCATAAAAATCTTGTGTGTCATTCTGCTCGATATCGGCTTGCTCACGCACAGAGTTTTTGGCAAGCTGCTCAAAGTAAGTCATTTGCTCAGGGACTAATCCTTGATGTCTTAGACGATTGGCATGCATTTGCGCCAGTGACTTACCAAACTGCCAGCTACTATCAAAGCGTTTGGTATCGGCTAACACTTGCGCTGATAGGGTATTGTCGGGATTTTGCGCTTTTGCCATCATCGCTTGCCACGCATTGCGGTAATCATTGCTACCATAGGTGACATCTAAGAGTTCTGATAGCTTACGCATACCGAGCAGATGTTGTACTAGCCAGTCTTTAAATGCGACTTGCCCCGCCATTGTATCAATCATTAGGTTTGGCTCGCGCCCTTGATTGACAATTTTTTCTTGGTTTTGAGCAAGTAGGGCATCTTCCTCGGGCAATAAGTCAGGACTATCCAGCAATAGGCAGTACAACGCCAAAATTTCCATAAAACAGGCGGTATTTAAGCTGATGCCGATTTCGCTGTAAGGATCTAAGTCAATCGCTCGCAGTTCCACATAAGCGATACCGCGCTTGGCTAAGGCATCACTGGGGTTTTCGCCAGGTTGGGTAATTTGTTTGGGTCGAATCGGGCTGTAGTACTCGTTTTCAATCTGTAAAATATGGTCATTGATTTGAATGGGATAGCCATTGTCGTCATCGAGTCCCAACGCGCTAAAATTAGGATGCGGCGTGTGGATGGCATTACGCAAACCTGCGACATATTCATCGAGACTGTTGTAGCGGATATCTAAATCATCTTGTACGCTATTTTGGTAACCCAGTTTGCCCATACGCAGAGAAGTAGCGTTGGGTAAATAGTAAGTTGATGCGTTCATTGGCTGTAGCGGATGCTCGCGACCCTTTAAAAAACACGCACACACGGCAGGACTTGCACCAACCAAGTAAAGCACCATACCACTTAGACGCTTGAAGTTACGAATCAGACCCAAATATTTTTCATTTTTAAATTCAGTTAATGACTGGGTATCACCTAACTGCTGTTGCCAAGCGGTGAATAAATTATCCCCAAACGATAAATTATAATGCAGTCCAGCAATGGTCTGCATACGGCGACCATAGCGAATACCCAAACCGTGACGATAGAGGGTTTTTAGTCTACCTGAGTTTGAGGTGCCATAGTCTGCCAGCAAAATATCTTCATCGTCCGAAATCATACAAGGCATCGACATCGACCAAAACAGCTCGTCATCGGTCAAAGCATTTTGTACCACAATATGCAAATCACGCAGCATATCAAGCGCTTCTTTCACCGTGGGTTTTGGCTCAGTAATTAGCTCTAACAAGCTTTCGGCATAGTCAGTAGTAATAAAAGGGTGAGTGAGTTTTGAGCCGAGCTTGGCAGGGTGTGGGGTAGTGGCAATATATCCCTCAGGGCTCATACGTAAGCCTTCTTTTTCAATACCCCGAAGCATGCCATGAATGTTTTCAGCGGTCAGCCAAGTAGGTAGCTGCAAAGGAGTACAAGTTTGAGGCGCTTGAGTCATAGTTATCCTAATATTATTTTTAATTGTGTGAAATTATGCCACCAAATTTAGGCAAACACTATCAAAATAT
Source organism: Streptomyces cinereus (assembly GCA_014647715.1). GTDB lineage: Bacteria > Pseudomonadota > Gammaproteobacteria > Pseudomonadales > Moraxellaceae > Faucicola > Faucicola cinerea. The sequence goes on along the minus strand of BMPS01000009.1, from coordinate 13,751 downwards.
CGTGATGACGAAATTACCAATTGCGATATTCGCCAAACGTAAAAAACCCACAGTAAATACTGTGGGTATGATAAAAACTATCGTATTACTCGATTAACTGGTAATTTTTACTTGACATCTGTCACTTGTAATTAAGAGCAAGGCATTAAGAGAAATCCAATTCAGTCTCAAACCCTTTTAATTCATGACGCGCCATGGCTAAGTTTGATTTTTGACGATCAAGTACTAAGTACAAGAATAGGTTTTCGTTACGGACTAGCGGACGGATTAAGTGATATTGTTTACTTAATGTGATTAGGATGTCTTCGATATTATCATTAAGGTTTAAAGCTTTAGAAGCTTTACGTTTTGCACGTACTACTTCAGTGTTTCCCGCTGCTGCAACTTCAAGGTCGATACCATTACCCGTTGTGGCAAGGGCTAGACCTGATTCGCTGTCAACCAATGCAGCTGCAATAAAACCATCGATGTTATTGAGTGAGTCTAAAGATAATTTAGCCATGATAAGCTCCTTGGTATTATTAAATTAATAATAAAGATTGCTTAATAATCATTGCTTAGCTAACAAACTTAAATCATTAACACATTTAACGTTAAGTAATTAACAACAATAAATTAATGTCAACCTATATTAGGGTACTTGATGATAACACTTAGGTGTTATTACGCTGTAGATCACACCATTATTATGGATAAAGGCTAACGATACAAATCAAATCTGATAAACGCTGAAAAAATGTAGATGATTTTGTTCAAAGGTAACAAATACAGGCTAAACGAAAATTAAAAGGCTAAACTTAACAGTGACTGGCTATATTTAAGCTAAAGCCTTTTAATCATTCAAATAAACTAGATAAAGAAACCCAGTAAAATTAGCCAGTAAAGCTAGATAGAAAATGACGAACCACAACCACAAGTCGTGGTGGCGTTTGGATTGTTGACGGTAAAACGCGAGCCTTCCAGGCCTTCCACATAATCAATGGTTGAGCCATGTAGATATTGGTAGCTCAAACTATCCACGACCAATGCTACGTCATCGTTGCTAAAGGTAGCATCATCATCGCCCAAGTTTTCTTCAAAATTAAAACCATACGAAAAACCCGAACAGCCACCACCCGTCACATATACTCGCAGCATCAAGTCGTTATTGCCTTCTGAATCACGTAGGTTACGCACTTTTTTGGCAGCATTATCGGTTAAAGTCACGCCATCAACCATACTATCAGTTACGGTATCGCTCATCGGGGTATTCCTTATAAAAACTTTTTTCTTATTATGGGGTGCTTGCTTTATACTATCAAGAATTTTCCCATTTAATTTTAGTCAATTTTTTTGAGTTTTGAGCCGATTATGATAGAACTAAAAGATGCCAGTATTCGCCGTGATGGGCGGGTATTATTTAAAGATGTTAATTTGCAAATCCATCCAGGTTGGAAAATCGGGTTAACAGGCAACAATGGCACAGGTAAATCCAGTTTTTTTGCGACGCTATTGAACCAAAAAGGCGAAGGTGAATTGGCGCTCGACACAGGCAGTCTATCGGTTCCAAGCAGTTGGCAAATCGGTCATATGGCGCAAGAGATTGAAAGCACTGACCAGTCGGCGATAGATTTTGTGTTGAGTGGTGACAAAGAATACTTTGAGCTGCAAGATAAGATTAACCATCCAGATACCTTGTCAGAAGATGAGCTTGCCCATGTGCACGCGCGCTTTGATGATATCCATGGTTATAGTACCCCTGCAAAAGCCTCCCAAATCATGACAGGACTTGGGTTTAATGTCGCCCAAGAAAGCCAACCGGTCAGTAGTTTTTCAGGGGGCTGGCGTATGCGCCTAAACCTTGCCAAAACCTTAATGAGCCGAGCGGATTTATTGCTCCTTGATGAACCAACCAATCACTTGGATTTAGATGCCATCTTGTGGCTTGAAGAATGGCTCAAAGCCTATGACGGCACGCTACTCATGATTTCGCATGACCAAGCGTTTTTGGATAATGTGGTGAGCAATATCTTGCATATTGAAAACCAACAAATGACCCTTTATACAGGCAATTACAGCACCTTTGTGCGTACCCGTAGTGAACGCTTAGCCCAGCAGCAGCAACAGTTTGAAAAACAGCAAGAAACCCGTACCCACCTTGAAGATTTTATCCGCCGTTTTAAAGCCAAAGCCTCCAAAGCCAAACAAGCGCAAGCCCGTGTCAAACAGCTGGAACGGATGACCGAGCTAGCGCCTATCATGGCGGATAATCCGTTTCAGTTTCGTTTCAAATCCCCTGTGCAATTAACATCGCCATTATTGGTGCTAGATAATGCCAGTGTGGGTTACAACGGTGTAGCACTCATCGAGAACATTCGCCTACAAATTACCCCTGACAGCCGCATCGGGCTGCTAGGGATGAATGGCGCAGGTAAATCAACGGTCATCAAAGGCTTGGTGGGTGAGTTGCCTATCTTGTCTGGGACGCGTAAAGCCGCAGATAGTTTGGTACTAGGGTATTTTAACCAACACCAAATGGATAGCCTCGATGGCGAAGCATCACCTATGTTGATGCTGCAGCGTCTCGCAGGCAAAACCTCAGACGCTGATTTACGGGCGTTTTTAGGTAGTTTTGACTTTCGCGGTGAGCGTATTGATACCAAAAGCAAGTTATTCTCTGGCGGTGAGCGGGCAAGACTCACCCTTGCGCTCATCGTATGGCAGCGTCCCAATGTTTTGGTATTAGACGAGCCGACCAACCACCTGGATTTGGAGATGCGCCAAGCATTGAGTATGGCTTTGCAAGAATTTGAAGGGGCGGTCATTCTGGTGTCACATGACCGAGAAATGATAGCCAATGTTTGCGATGAGCTATATTTGGTGCATGACGGGCAATGTAACATCTTTGACAATGACATTGCTTATTATAGTCAGTGGTTATCACAGACCCGTAAACAGCAAGCCAAACAAGCGAGCGACAATAAAAAGCTCGAAGACAAAAAATTCGCTGAGCATAAAACACATGTTTCACGTGAAACGTCTAACGTACCCAATGCGTTATCCAAAGAAGAACAACGCAAAAAATCCGCTGAACAGCGTAAACTCACCGCGCCCATTCGTAAAAAAATCGAAAATGAGGAAAAGCAACTAGAAAAATTGGGCGAAAAACTGGCGAAAATTGAAGAAAAGCTGGGTGATGCAGGTCTGTATGAGGATAGCCGAAAAGCCGACTTACTAAAGCTACTCGATGAACAAACCCATCTAAAAGGACAAATTGAAGCAGTCGAAGAGCAGGTGATGACTTTGATGATGTCACTTGAAGACATCGAAAATAATTTTAACTAGCCAATAAAAAAGACAGCCTAGACTGTCTTTTTTTATTTAATCAAACATTATTTTGCATCAGCAAAGTATTGTTGTAAATCATCATTACCGCCGATGTGTTTACCACCGATAAACACTTGCGGGGTGGTTTCACGACCCGTAATGGCTCGCACTGAGGTAATACTGGCGTCTTTACCAAGTACGATTTCTTCAAACTCAAAGCCTTTTTGGGTTAACGTTTCTTTGGCTTTGGCACAATGTGGGCAACCAGGCTTGGTAAAAATCGAGACAGAGGGTTTGTCTTGCCAGTTTGGGTCAATATATTTAATCATGGTATCGGCATCTGATACTTCATACGGGTCATCACTGCCGCTGTCTTGGGGTTCGTCAAAGATTTTGACAATTTTACCATCATCGACCAGCATCGAATAACGCCATGAACGTTTGCCAAACCCAATTGCTGAGTCATCAATTAAGCGTCCCATCGCTTCAGCAAACTCACCGTTACCATCTGGAATCACGGTCACATTGCTACAGTCTTGGTCTTTGGCCCAAGCATTCATAACAAAGGTATCGTTGACCGAGACACACACGATGTCATCTACGCCTAGTTTGGCAAATTCAGTTGCCAATTCATTGTAGCGCGGTAAATGCAGTGATGAACACGTTGGTGTAAATGCCCCAGGTAAGGCGAATAATACGACTTTTTTGCCTTTAAATAATTCATCCGTGCTAATATCTACCCATTTGCCTTGCTGTTGGGTATGAAAAGTCACGCTTGGGACTTGTTTGCCAATCATATCGCTAAACGCCATGTCCTACTCCTTATTATGGTAAATTGTTATATTACATTTGTAAATGACCTATTTGCTTACTTATTATACAAACAAATAAGGTAAAAAACTGTAATCAGCATGATTAAAAAGTTAATCATTTTAATCAGTATTTTAAATCATTATATAGTTTATGATTTGTTTTATATGATTAACTTGGGTAAAAACAGCTAGTCAATTGTTAAAAATCGACAAAATCAGTTATGATAGGGCAGATTTTTTAGATTTTATTCAACAAATTTGATAAGGAAAACCTCATGCCATCATTTGACGTGGTTTCAGAGTTACAGTTATTTGAAGTTAAACATGCCGTACAAAATACCGAGAAAGAAATCGCTACCCGGTTTGATTTTAAAGGCAGCGATATTAAAGTCGAACTGAATGAGAAAGACAAAAAAATCACCATCACCGCAGACAATGAGTTACAGATGGAAAACGTGTATGCCATGCTTGAGAAAAACATGATAAAACGTGGGGTGGATTTGCAGTCGCTTGACCCTCAGGATAATCAAGGCTCGGGCAAACAAATGAAAAAGGTGGTCAATCTCAAAGATGGACTTGATGGCGATACTGCCAAAAAAATCAGTAAGGCATTAAAAGAGTCGGATTTGAAAGTATCGGCGGCGATTCAAGGCGATAAAGTACGGGTCAATGATAAGAAAAAAGACACGCTACAGCAAGCGATGGCGTTTTTGAAAGAAAAGCAATTTGGTGTGCCGCTGCAATTTAATAATTTTAAAGACTAATGCAAAAATTACCGCTTGAATTACAACTGCCGTTTTTCAAAGTTATTATGGAAAACGGTAGTTTGAAAGACTTAGAAAACTGGATTTACCAAGAGTCCAGTTTGTCTGAGGTATTAGGTGATGATTACTTTGAGTTAATTAGCTTAGACTTTAATCAAAAATTTGCTCTTGACGATATTCAGAGAATTATTTATCCCTATATTGATTACACCAATTATTATTTGCTTCATCTTAAAAATCTGCTTTTATCTTTACAAAATAAGCCTAATGACTTTGAAACTCTAGCTGAGATATATCAGTTATATTATAAGGGTTATTATTTTTTGGGAAAGCTAGCGATAGATTATGGCTTATGCGCGGAAGTAGAATTGATTGAAAAAAGTGAAAATGGTTTTTCAAAAGATGCGTTAAACGAAATTGTGATACTTTCGAAGTTACTTTATAAAGGACTTAGCGACAATAAAATCGTTTTAACAGAATGTCCTGACTATGATAAAGATAAAGAGCATTATCAAGACTTTAGAAGTAAAGAAGAAAAAAGACTAACTGACGTTATCGGACAATAGATTCAATAAAAAAGCTCTATTTTTATAGAGCTTTTTTATTCAAAATCATAAGCTTTCTTTGGTGCTTGGCAATCTATCTAACGCCCTTTCATCATATTCTACCGCCATGCGCAGCGCACGAGCAAAGGCTTTAAAGATACTTTCAATTTGGTGATGGCTGTTTTTGCCTTTTAAGTTATCCAAATGGATAGTTATCATGGCATGATTGACAAAGCCATAGAAAAATTCACTGAACAAATCCACATCAAACCCACCAATCATCGCACGGGTAAACGGGATATCCATGTGCAGTCCAGGGCGACCTGAAATATCCACTACCGCACGGCTAAGGCTTTCATCGAGCGGAGCATAAAAATGTCCATAACGCACGATGCCTTTTTTATCACCAATCGCTTGTTTGAAGGCTTGACCTAGCGTGATACCGACATCTTCCACGCTGTGATGGTCGTCAATGTGGGTGTCACCGTTACAGGTGATATCCATGTCAATTAAGCCATGACGTTTGATTTGGTCAAGCATATGGTCAAGAAATGGCACGCCCGTGTCAATGCTGCCTTGACCGGTACCGTCAAGGTTGATAGACACGGTGATTTGGGTTTCGGCGGTATTTCGTGTGACGGTGGCGATACGCGATGGGCGAGTGGTCATGGTTTTCCCTTACAGTTAAAAATCACAATCTTTTATGTTCAGCATCTTTTTCACGCTGTTTGACAACTTTACGCACCTTATCACGCGCACGGTCTTGTTTGAGCTTGGATAAATAATCCACAAAAACTTTACCATTTAAGTGGTCAATTTCATGTTGGATACATACGGCAAGCAGGCCTTGTGCTTCTTCAACAAACACGTTGCCCTGGGCATCGAGTGCTTCAATTTTGACATGTTTGGGTCTATCGACTTTGTCATAATATTCCGGCACAGACAAACACCCTTCTTCGTAGCTATATAATTCATCGGCTAACGGGGTCACAATGGGATTGATAAACACCCGAGGCTGGCTGCCATCTTCAGATAAGTCCATCACCACCAATTGAATATGCTCATCCACTTGTGTCGCCGCCAGACCAATACCTTTGGCGGCATACATGGTTTCAAACATATCATCAATCAAGGTTTTTAGCTCATCATCAAAGTGGGTGACAGGCTTGGCAAGGGTACGAAGCCTCGGATCTGGGTAATTTAAAATGGTACGTAAAGTCATAATCGGTCAACTGTTAATATTGCAAAGTTATCTAAAAAAATTGGCATAGGGTAACGCAAACGCTAAAGTTTGGCTACTATAACTTATATATAGGTGCAAACCAATCGCTTCACAATAGCAAATAATCAATGATAATCATTGAGTGATTAAAATCCACCAAAACCAATTATTTAAAAAAACTATTTAAAGAGAATTAAAGAGAAAATTTATGAAGCTCCAATAATTTTATGCTATGCTAACCAAAATTTACATAGTGCAAATTATGGGTGATTTTGCGACACATAACACAACATTCGGCTATGATTTTTATAAGTGATGGTAAAGCATATGCCATTTTAAAGCGTTAAGCCGTTAACCTTGAGTATTGGGCTATGACAAACTATAACACCACGACAATGAAAAAATTATCCTTCGCTTTGTTGGCAACCCTAGGTATGACAGTGACTTCGCTAGCCGCTGCTAACAACCCGCCGCCTCGTGTCAAAGCCGATGCTCCCAACCGTTATGTAGTAAAAAAAGGTGATACGCTTTGGGATATCTCCGGTAAATTCTTAGAAAGTCCGTGGCGCTGGAAAGAAATTTGGGCGACCAATAAGCAGATTCGTAATCCGCATCTGATTTATCCAAAAGATGTGATTATCTTATGTGTGATTAAAGGGCAAAAATTGGTCGGTGTAGATACGGGTGAAGGCTGTGCAGGCATTGAAAAAGCCATGAACGCGCCAGTCACTACAACCACAGTAGTGAGTGCTGCAGGTAGTATCGCTGCGATTCCTTTGACTGCCATTGAAACATGGCTTGAGCGCAATATCATCGTATCGCCTGATGACTTTAAAACTACCCCCTATGTCCTTGCTTCAAAAGATAAAAACATTATCACAGGTGTCGGTAACAAAATCTATGCCAAAGGCGTGCCACTCATTGTGGGACAACGCTATGGTGTGTATCGTGAGGGCGAACCGTATGTTGACCCAACCACCCGTAAAGTTATCGGTCTTGAAGTCACCCAAGTTGCCGCAGGTATCGTCACTAGCGTAGCATCAAACGGTGTTTCTAGTATCGAGCTTAAAAAATCGTATGGTCAAGAAGTGCGCGAAGGTGACCGTGTGTTTGTCGAAGTCGGTCAGTACTTGCCACCCGCTTTTTATCCAAAACCTGCCAGCGTTACCCGTGGCGGTCGCGTGATTCGTATTTTAAATTCCATTAGTAGTGCGGGTCGAGATGGGGTAATTGCCATTAATTTGGGCACCAGCCAAGGCGCTGAGCCAGGCGATGTGTTGACAGTTTATCAAAAAGGCGCCTTAGTCTTGGACGACTATTCACCCGTGAAGGGTGGGGCAGTACGCTTGCCAAGTGAGCAAATCGGTCATGTGATGGTATTTAAAGCATTTAACGATATTAGCTACGCTTATGTACTCGATGCTGAATCACCAATTCATGAGCAAGATTTTTTATTGCCTACGGTCGGCAACTAACGATTTCACTCACCTTTGCTTGCCCTTGCTTATGCTTGCTTGCTTGCTTGCTTGGTAAGCGATTGTTCAAAAGCCAGTCATCTTGACTGGCTTTGCTGTCTTTAAAGTTTTTATCGTGAGAAAAATTTATAATAGCAAACACCATAAGCCATATACATGCCTAAGGAATATACGTGATGCAGGACTATCAGCCTAACCTAAACCCGGCGCAGCAGGCTGCCCTATTGTTATGGCATTTAGTGAACTTATCTGTACCTGTTTATAATAAGCTTGTAGCGCGCTTTGGTAGCGCTGAACAAGCCATTCAAGCCAAGCTGGCAGATTGGCAAGCGCTGGGCTTGCATGATAATCACCACAAACGCTTTGCTGAGTTTATCAGCGCCAGTCGAACCAGCCAGTTTTTGAATGATACGCTATTAGAACTATCACAAGGGCAGTATGGTGTGGTGTTTGATAATGACCCTTTATATCCGACTCAGTTAAAAAACATCTATGACCCACCCCCTTTGCTATTGTATCAAGGCAACTTATCTGCCTTAAGCCAACCACAATTGGCGATTGTTGGAAGTCGTAAACCTAGCCCACATGCCGAAAAAATTGCCTTTGATATGGCGCAATATTTGGCGCACGAAGGCTTATGGGTCACCAGTGGCATGGCAGAAGGGATTGACAAACAAGCGCATTTAGGTGCGTTAAGTCTACAGATGACGGGCACACAAGGTGGTACTATTGCGGTACTGGGCAATGGTATTAAACATTGTTATCCAAAAAATCACGCCAGCCTTAAAGCCCATATTATTGCGTCAGGTGGCTGCGTCATTAGTGAATTATTGCCTGATATGCCGAGCAATCGTTACCATTTTCCAAGGCGCAATCGTCTCGTCGCTGGGCTAAGTTTGGCAACTCTGGTTGTAGAAGCCGCTGCCAAAAGCGGCTCGCTCATCACGGCCAGAGAAGCCAACGAGCAAGGCAAACAAGTTTTTGCTATTCCTAGTCATATTGACAACCTCAACGCCAAAGGTTGCCACCAATTGATTCGTGAGGGTGCGACCTTGGTCGATCATCCATCACAAATTTTGGAAGACTTATCAATTTTTAAATCACCGCTTGTCAAAGTCACCGAGGCTGAAACAACGCCGATAGTTGCACAGGCAGTGAGCAATAGCCCCCAATTACCGTCCGAATCAGCGTCAAACACCCTGCCGCACCAAGCGCCATTGGCGATGGATGTGGCGCCGCATTTGCAGACTCTACTTAATCAACTCGACTGGGTCGGGCAAGATTTAGACAGCTTGGTCGATAAGACCCGCACCGATATTGCCACACTCATGGGCTGGCTGATTGAGCTTGAACTCATGGGACTGGTGATGCAGCGCGGCGGTCTATATATGCGCTGCCGCCCTTAATTTTGATAAGCCACAAGCAAAAAAACTACCAAATAATCGAGGTATATAATGCAATTTAATGACACTCAGCTCGATGCAGTTCAGCAATTTTTACAAGCCGGCAATCTACTGGCTTATCCAACCGAAGCGGTGTGGGGAATCGGCTGTGACCCATTTAACGAAACAGCAGTGAAACAGATTTTAGCGATTAAACAACGTCCAATTGAAAAAGGTATGATTGTTATCACAGGCGATATCGCGCATATTCAGCCATTTTTACAGCCGTTACCAAAGCAAGTAGTTGATAGCATTGCGGCAAGTTGGCAGTCTAGCGATGCACAAGCCACCACTTGGTTGTTACCAATTCCTGCGACATTGCAAGGAAAAATCCCCGAGTGGGTTACAGGTGGGCGAGATAGCTTAGCCATACGAGTGATTAGCCATCCGATGATTGCCGAACTATGCAATCACATCGCCCACGCAGACAACAATAACCCATTTGGATTTCTGGTATCCACGAGTTGTAACCTATCGGGGCTAACGCCTGCTACTGATTTTGCGGCTGCTTATCATTACTTCGGTGATGCCATCGGTTATTTACTCGGCGACACCCTTAGATTTGTTCGACCTAGCCAAATTTTTGATGCCCTCACCCAACAACAGGTACGCGCTTAACGCCATGTTTTTAGCCATGTTGTTTTTAACCATGTTTCTAGCGATTTTTAATCCCTAATTTCATAAATACGCAAATTTAGTGTGGATTTCATAGGAAAAACGCCATTTTGACCCGCAAATAATGCGACTCACTCTTGAAATCAAAGGGATTAACCATTATCAAAGCCAATAACTTTAACTGTTTTAATGTGTAACTGTTACCTTGGTGACGGTTACTTTGATAATAGGAGTGATGATTGATGAATTCAGCTGATAACAACCAAAATACGCAACCGCAAAATCAAACTGACGCCGTCTCAACGGAGTTAAAAGATGCCATGGAACAGTTTGAGCCAAGTAACGAGCAAAAAACCATTCCTAGCGACATTAATTTGAGCACTTACGAGCAGCGTATTGCCGAGCTTGAAGGTCAAGTCAAAGAAGCCAAAGAAGCCCATGCCCGTGCCAATGCTGAAGCCTACAATGCGCGCAACCGCATGGAGCAAGAAACCGAAAAAACCAAAAAATTTGCCTTAGAAAAGTTTGCCAAAGACCTATTAGAAACCGTGGATAACCTTGAACGTGCAATTGAAAGTAGCCAATCTGACAATGATCCCGTGCTTGAAGGCGTCAAACTTACCCACAAATCGCTGCTTACGGTGCTAGAAAGATACGGCGTAAAAGTGGTCGATCCACAAGGCGAAACATTCAATGCTGACCTGCATGAAGCCGTGGGTATCGACCCAGAGGCAAGCGCCAACCAAGTCGGTCAAGTACTACAAAAAGGTTATACGCTAAATGAGCGTTTATTGCGCCCAGCCATGGTTCGCGTGGGCAGCTAGTAGGCAAGCAGTAAACAACGGATTGACCGATTGGTAACAAGCGTAGCAAAAAACTTTTGCTAACTGCTTGAAAAAAACCCTCGGTAAACCGATATAAAAATACAAGACAACGTGGTGCTCATCACCACTTACCATCAAAATAAAAATTGGAGAATTTAATTATGGCTAAAATTATTGGTATTGACTTAGGTACAACCAACTCATGTGTTGCAGTGATGGAAGGTGACAAAGTTAAAGTCATCGACAATGCTGAAGGCGCACGTACCACCCCATCAATCGTTGCTTATAAAGATGACGGGGAAATCCTAGTCGGTCAATCAGCCAAGCGCCAAGCGGTAACCAACCCACAAAATACCTTATTTGCTATCAAACGTTTGATTGGTCGCAAGTTTGAAGATAAAGTCGTGCAAAAAGACATTGGTATGGTGCCATATAAAATTGTCAAAGCTGACAATGGCGACGCTTGGGTTGACATCAACGGTAAAAAATTAGCACCACCTCAAATCTCTGCTGAAGTTTTGAAGAAAATGAAAAAAACTGCAGAAGATTATCTGGGTGAAAACGTCACTGAAGCGGTAGTAACAGTACCTGCTTACTTTAATGACAGCCAACGTCAAGCCACTAAAGACGCAGGTAAAATCGCAGGTCTTGATGTCAAACGTATTATCAACGAACCTACAGCGGCAGCTTTAGCCTACGGTATGGACAAAAAAGGCGGGGCAGACCGTAAGATTGCGGTTTATGACTTAGGTGGTGGTACTTTCGATATTTCAATCATCGAAATCGCAGACGTTGATGGCGAGCAGCAATTTGAAGTGCTTTCAACCAATGGTGACACCTTCTTAGGCGGTGAAGACTTTGACTTAACCTTAATCGACTACTTGGTTGAAGAATTCAAAAAAGAAAACAGTGTGAACCTAAAAGGTGACCCGCTGGCAATGCAACGCTTAAAAGAAGCGGCAGAGAAAGCGAAAATCGAACTTTCAAGCTCGCAAAGCACCGATATTAACTTACCGTACATCACTGCCGATGCCACAGGTCCAAAACACTTAGTGGTAAACGTAACCCGTGCCAAGTTAGAAAGTTTAACTGAAGCGCTTGTCAACCGTACCATTGAGCCTTGTAAAATCGCACTGAGCGACGCGGGATTAAAAGCGTCTGATATTGATGACGTTATCCTGGTAGGTGGTCAAAGCCGTATGCCACTGGTGCAACAGCGTGTTCAAGAATTCTTTGGTAAAGAACCTCGTAAAGATGTGAATCCTGACGAAGCCGTAGCGATGGGTGCAGCGATTCAAGGTGCAGTACTGTCTGGTGACAAAACTGACGTACTACTGCTTGATGTGACACCGTTAACGCTAGGTATCGAAACCATGGGCGGTGTGTTGACGCCAATCATCGAGAAAAACACCATGATTCCAACCAAGAAATCACAAGTGTTTTCTACAGCGGATGACAACCAACCAGCAGTAACTATTCAGGTCTACCAAGGTGAGCGTAAAATTGCCGCCCAAAACAAATTGCTTGGACGTTTCGATTTGACCGATATTCCACCCGCACCGCGTGGCGTACCGCAAATTGAAGTTACCTTTGACATCAACGCTGACGGTATCATGAATATCTCGGCTAAAGATAAAGGTACAGGTAAAGCACAAAGTATCCAAATTAAAGCCGATTCAGGTCTATCAGATGCTGAAATTGAGCAAATGATTCGTGATGCTGAAGCCAATGCCGCTGAAGATGCCAAATTTGCTGAACTTGCGCAAGTACGTAACGAAGCAGACGGTCGTATTCATGGCGTACAAAAAGCTATGAAAGATGCGGCTGACAAAATAACCGATAGCGACAAAACCGCAGTAGAAGAAGCTATCAAAGCGCTAGAATTGGCTGTCAAAGAAGATAATCTAGATGACATCAAGTCAAAACTTGAAGCCCTAGACAATGCCTTCTTACCTGTTAGTCAAAAAATCTATGCTGACACAGGCGCTACGGCAGAAGCGGGCGATGCACAACCCCAACAAACCAAGCAAGATGATGGGGTCGTTGATGCAGAATTTACCGAAGTAAAAGATGACAATAAATAATCAGTTCACCGATTAAACCATCGATAAAAATACCGCCGCAAGGCGGTATTTTTTATTTTATTTGAAAATTTTTAAAAAAGGTGTTGACACCCATCCAGATTCACGTATAATACGCCACCACTGAGCGACGAAGAGTTTACAAATAAGTAAAACAAGTTACGAAGCTTAGAAAGAATTAAATAAAGCTTGACAGCGTAAAACAAAACGTATTACAATATCAAGCTCACCAGATGATAGACGATATCTTTGGTACATTAAATAACAACAAACACAAGAACAACTTGTGTGGATTTTCACTTAGGGCGATAAAATTAAGACTTTAATTAATTTGTATTGTCAGAGTGAAGATACTCGTAAGTTTATTTGAGCAAAGACAGTATAAATAATTGAGTCAACAAATTAAATCTATTGACACTGCGTAGCGGTGACAATAGATAGAAAGATTAAACTGAAGAGTTTGATCATGGCTCAGATTGAACGCTGGCGGCAGGCTTAACACATGCAAGTCGAACGATGAAACTCTAGCTTGCTAGAGATGATTAGTGGCGGACGGGTGAGTAACATTTAGGAATCTGCCTAGTAGTGGGGGATAGCTCGGGGAAACTCGAATTAATACCGCATACGACCTACGGGTGAAAGGGGGCGCAAGCTCTTGCTATTAG
>BMPS01000008.1 GCA_014647715.1 Streptomyces cinereus | reverse complement strand
GGTAGTGGTTTGAAAAGTATGCTGAAGTAGAAATAAAAAAGACAGCTTGAGAAAAAGATGATAATTTGAGGTTATGAAGACACAAATTACAATCAGATGCCCAAGCTGTCTGGGTTTAAGTATAAAGAAAAACGGCTGGAAAATCTATGGTAAACAGAATTATCGATGCAAAGACTGCCATCGGCAATTCATCCATGAGACAGATTTAAGCTACCAAGGCTGTAAAAGCGATATTGATGACAAGATACGTTTAATGCTAGTTCGAGGCTGTAGCATTGCTGATATCGTTGTCATCGAGAAAGTCAGCAAGTACAAGGTATTAAGCGTTTTGGTCAATTCCAATTATGAGATAAAACCTAAACGACGCTATTACCGAAAACTGCAAGTGGATGAGTTTTGGACGTATGTAGGGCATAAGAAGAACAAGGTATGGCTAGTCTATGCATACGACTCAGATACCAGTGAGATTGTTGCCTTCGTATGGGGTAAACGTAATCTAAAGACGGCTAGAGAGCTAAGAGCCAAGCTTGATGCGTTGAGCATTGACTTTGGCTATATCTGCTGTGATAACTGGGATAGTTTTTTAACCGCCTTTGATTTTGACTTTAAACAAGTAGGTAAACGCCATACGGTTGATATTGAAGGCAACAACAATCGCTTTAGGCAAAGGCTTAGGCGTGTATTCCGAAAGACGTGTTGTTTTTCTAAGAAATTAGAAAATCATTTTAAAGCATTCGATTTATTGTTTCATTATGTCAATTATGGCTGGGTATAGTGAGCATTCTTTTTATACCACACCCTAATAGAGAATTAACAACTATTGGTAAGGGAATAGTGGGAAAAACATTACCTAATCTAGAATGGATATACATGTATCTTTGATATACAGCAATTCTTTTATCAATGGCTTCTTTATCAAACTTCTCAATTAAATTGTTTAATTCAGCTTCAAACCTTTTAGGAATCATTCTTCATCTCACAAACTGTATTGGCACGTTTGACAATACACTTTTTAAAATTATTTGAAAATCATATCGGGATTGTTTTGGTTAATTTGTTTATAGTAAATGAAATTCGGCCATTAAGCGATATTATGACTTATTCAACTAGCATCAATATAACGCACAATTCTCAAGCCAACACAGCGGTATTACTGGGTTTGCTCTCTGTTTTTGCCTTTTCTTTAACGCTGCCTTTTAGCAAAATTGCTGTGCAAGTCTTAACGGGTCTAGAAGTAGGTTTACTGCGTTCGTTAATTGGCGGTGTTATGGCAATGATTATCTTATTGATCAAACATTGTGCTCTGCCAAACCGCCAGCAAATCATCCGTTTATATCTTGGCTCACTGGGTATTATTTACGGGTTTCCGATATTCTCTAGCCTTGCCATGAAGACAGTACCTGTCAGTCATGGGGCGATTGTACTAGCGATTTTACCATTATCGACCGCAATGTTTGGGGTACGGCTTAGTAAAAAAGTCATGCCACTAGCCTTTTGGATTTGGTCGATTGTTGGGGCGCTATTGGTCATAGGCTACGTGGTAATGACTAAAGATTTACAGAGTTTAGTATTAGGCGATATATACTTAGCCTTGGCAGTGATATTAGCAGGGTTTGGCTATGCCCAAAGTGGTCAGCTATCACAAGGCATGTTTGGGTGGCAGGTAATTTGCTGGATGTTAGTACTCAATTTTCCAATTATTTTAGGCCTGTCTTTGGCTTTCGTAGATTTTTCTCATATTAATATGATGAAAGCTAGCCATATTGGTGCCTTATTGTTTTTGGCCAGCGTGAGCGGACTATTCGGTTTTTTTAGTTGGAATAAAGCATTAGCTATGGGTGGTATCGCTACAATTAGTCAGTTACAGCTATTACAAACATTTTTAACGTATGGTGTGGCGGTTTTATTTATGGGTGAGCAGTGGAATTGGCTAAGTTTAATCATTTGTCTCTTAGTTGTGGCAACGGTTTATCAAACCCAAAAGACGGCTAGGCAAGTGTCTTAGCCATAACAACGTCTACACTAGCTTATAAAGCGATTACTTGACCCATTAGTAATCGCATGTTNTAGGCGTGTATTCCGAAAGACGTGTTGTTTTTCTAAGAAATTAGAAAATCATTTTAAAGCATTCGATTTATTGTTTCATTATGTCAATTATGGCTGGGTATAGTGAGCATTCTTTTTATACCACACCCAAAATAGTTACTAAAAATAGTTACTAAAAATAGTGACTAAAAATAGTGACTAAAAATAGTGACTAAAAAATGTGCCATCAAACTTAAAAAACTGGGTGGGATTTTTTTTCATCAATGTTTATAAAGTCAATTAAATTCCTCGACCTCAGTCACATTAATCGGAAAAAAACACGGGTTTTTTGGATTTTTCGATAGATTTGATTCAAATTAAACCTTACTAAAAATGTGGGATTGATAACCAATTGTTTTAGGTTTTGCATTTGTTTAATCTTTTTTCCCTTGTTTTGAGTGTGGGATTGGATTATAACTATACGTAACAAATACATCTATTTACACAATGATAAGGAATTGTTATGAACTGGCAATTATTTAGCGTAATTTTTACAATCGCTTCTGGTGTGACTATCGGTGTTTTAATGACCATCGCGCTTATAACTGGTTTTGA
The DNA here is from genome assembly GCA_014647715.1 of Streptomyces cinereus. GTDB lineage: Bacteria > Pseudomonadota > Gammaproteobacteria > Pseudomonadales > Moraxellaceae > Faucicola > Faucicola cinerea. Next base: position 94,137 of record BMPS01000008.1, on the reverse strand, counting down.
CCAAATTCCACACATTATAGCCACAGCGATTGTTGGCTTACTCCTATCTATTCCAATTGCATGGATTGTCGCCAAAAAAATGCAAACACTGAATATTGTCAAAACCCCAGTTGCGCGATAACAAAGTACGCTAGATAAATAACTAAAATCGCTAAAACCGCTTAACTAATAATAGCTAAGCGGTTTTTTTATGGCTAATAAGGTTAAAAGTGTATAGCACTCACGCTAGACTACGGTGCTAAACGCTGTAGCTCAACAGCTACTGTAAATCTACCTTGGTGCCTGTATCAACATTGGCATACACTTCAAGCACATCCCAGTTGGTTAAGCGAACACAGCCGTGCGAGGCTTGACGGCTAATGCCTTCAGGAACGGGCGAGCCATGAATCCCGTATGAGGGTTTACTCAGTCCCATCCATACCACACCGACTGGACCGTTGGGTCCTGGCGGCAACATAAACACTTTTTTATCTTTGCCTTCACCGCTACTGGCGCGGTACCAAGGGTTTTTAACACGGTTGACAATACTAAAGGTACCCGTAGGAGACGGTGTATCACTACTACCGACCGTGGTAGGATAAGTGGCAATTAATCTATCGCCATTATAAGCGTATAAGATATTGTCGGCTTTTTTGGCAACCAAACGGGTGATTTTCTCATTGAGCGGCGCGCCTGGGTTAAAGACGGTGATGGTTTCACCCACGGTGAATTTTTTATCGGCATTGAGCTTTTTAAGATAGCGAATATCCATGTGGAAACGTTCAGCCAACATTTCTTGGACGTCTTGATAGTATAGACCTTTCATTTTAGATTTGGCTTCACTACCACTCGGTGTTGGCTGATACGGACCTTTGATATCTTCTTGCGTCAAGGTATAACCGACCAACACAGGCTGATTGGCAGGAATTTTTTCATTTAACAGTTTCCAAACTTCGGCGTTCATACGGCCATCTTGGGGTAGTCCATGCATGGCTTGGAAATTTTTGAGCGCTTTTTTGGCATTCATACCCCAACCGCCATCAATTGGACCCGGTGAAGCATGATTCCAATCTAACAAGGCTTGAAGTTTTAAGGTCGTTGCTGAGTTAACATTTTGACCAGGTTTCCAGTCGGCACTATTGACTAGCTGTGCGTAGTCAGACAAATTTAGGTTAGAAAAACTGGCAGGTGTTGTTGCTGTTTTATTGTTACCCACTGTTGTCGGGTCAAAGGTTGGCGCAGCCGTCGTAGTATTATTGAGCTCTTCAGAGCTCGCGCCTGCGACACCCGCACCCGAGGTATAGTCACTGTCGATACCTGTTTGCGTGGCGTCTTCTTTAATGCCTAATGCTGTGGTGGTGGCTGGGATTGGGGTCAAAGGGATATCGGTTGCTGCCGTCATTGCAGCAGCCGAGGCGACTTTTGGCGTGCTGGTAGATTGGGTGACGTTAGCTGCGGGCTTGGCTGTTTGCGGTTTTTTAGCCGTTTTACTATCGGTAGTGGTTTTTTTAGCGGTAGGGGTGCTCGCCGCTTTCGTGGTGGCAGTTTTAGTCGTGGTCGTTTTTTTGGTCACAGCTTTGGTGGCGGGTGCCGTTTTGGCGGTGGTGTCTGAGACCGTGTTGGTGGCTGCAAATGCTTGATTGGCAATCAGACAAGCTAGGGTAGACAGTACAAATTTTTTCATAGATTGACTCAATAATGGGCAATAACAAATAAAAATAAGGGACAATATAATTAACGTACAATAAAAGTATAAATTGGCCGCAATTATACTATAAAAACCAACTTTACTATAAAAACCGACCTTTCGGGCAATGACTTATGGGTTGATAGCACGGTAGTTTAAGTAGATTTTGGCAAAGCGTTTAACAACCTTGCGCCCTAGTTAAACTGCTCTTTAGTTGAATTTCTATAGTCAAATTGTTCCATAGATAAATTTATCTATCCTAAGTTTAACATTAACAAATCGCGCGATAGATAATGGTAAAATTTTTTAACCAAGCTGTATTCTTATAGCAAAATAAAGCTAAAAAGTGTGTAAAATGTTTTGCACTATTGGCAATAGGCGTGCTTGCAATGTTTATAGGATAACTCAATGATTAAATATTCAAGGGTACAAATCTGCGAAGCTTTAACTTATGAAATGACTTTAGCTTGTTAAATAATTTGTAAAAAAATCAAAGTATATTATAATTTTAATTCAAAATTTTTTAGGTTAACCACTATGTCATCATCGCCATTTGCATCAGCCAATGTTTCTCTCACGCCATCTTTTGACCAAAATCAAGATTCACAAAATTTTGATGACTTGCAAATCGATTTGCAAGCACTTGATATGGATGAAGAAAGCGAATCAGATGACATCTTTGACACCATGCAGCAAGAGTTTGCTGAAGCCCACCAAACCCTAAAAACGATTCGCGATTTTATCCGTTTTGGGGTCAGTAAATTACGCGAGTATGATGTGGTAGTCGCGCAAGGTACCACAGATGAGTTTGCTGAGGCTTCGGCTATTGTGCTACAAACCTTGTCGCTTGATTGGTCTGCCGATGAGCAAATTTTAGATTGCCGCCTGACCAATAGCGAAAAATCAGAAGTATTGACATTGTTGCAGCGCCGTATCGTTGAACGTAAGCCTTTAAGTTATTTAATTAATTTATCTTATTTTTGCGATTTGCCATTTTATGTGGATGAGCGGGTATTGATTCCACGCTCGCCAATTGCTGAGCTGATTCGCCAGCAGTTTTATCCGTATTTTGAACCGAATGATTTGGTTGAAAAAATCAGTGGCACTACTAATGACAAAAAATTTCATGACCACGGATTGTATGATAAACAGTTAGCACAACCAGAGCGTATGCTTGATTTGTGTACAGGTTCAGGCTGTATTGCCATTGCCTTGGCAAGCCGTTTCCCTGATGCAATGGTCGATGCCAGTGATATCGATAAAAACGCCCTAGAAGTGGCAGCGGTCAATGTGGAACATCATCATATGAACCATCAAGTCAATTTGATTGAGTCAAACTTATTTGAAAAAGTACCTGCAGAAAATCAATATGATTTGATTGTGACCAACCCGCCGTATGTCGATGCGGCAACGATGGCAGATTTGCCACCCGAGTTCTTGCATGAGCCAGACCACGCGTTGGCAGCGGGACAAGATGGCTTGGATTTGGTGCATCATATTTTATACAACGCCCCAGATTATCTAACTCGTGACGGCTTACTGGTATGCGAGGTGGGGGATAGTGAATGGGCACTGCGCCAAGCGTATCCTGAAATTCAGTTTGATTGGTTAACCTTTGCGCATGGCGGACATGGGATTTTTGCCATGGATTATGATGAATTGATGGAAAATCGGGCATATTTTGAGCAGTATGTGAGTGTTTCTTAGTAAGCGCTTGTTTAGGGTTGCTATCTTTAACTTGTTGATTTAACAAGTTAGATAATGGCTAAAAAAAACAATATATGAACAGGGTGCAACAAACCTATTATTTGATTTGTAAGTATTGATGAAAAATTAAGCGGAGCGTAAATGGCAGGCAACACCATCGGGCAAGTTTTTACCGTCACCACCTGTGGCGAATCACATGGCGCAGGACTTATGGCAATCGTTGACGGCGTGCCACCAGGGTTGCCTTTAACCGAAGCAGATCTGCAAATTGATCTGGATCGCCGTAAGCCCGGTACCTCAAAATTTGCGACCCAGCGCCGTGAAGACGATGCAGTTGAAATTATCTCTGGCGTGTTTGAGGGTAAAACGACAGGCACTTCTATCGGGCTGTTGATTCGCAATACCAACCAAAAATCCAAAGATTATAGCGATATTAAAGACACCTTTCGTCCCAACCATGCCGATTATACTTATAGCATGAAATATGGGTTTCGCGATTATCGTGGCGGTGGTCGCTCATCAGCGCGCGAAACGGCAATGCGAGTGGCAGCGGGCGCGATTGCCAAGAAATATTTGAAACAACGGCTAGGGGTAGAAGTCCGCGGTTATGTGACCCAGATTGGTGATGTGGTTGCCAAACAGATACCTGAAGATACGATTGATTGGGAATTTGTCAACAGCAACCCATTTTTTTGTGCGGATATAGATGCCTTGCCAAAGTTTGAGCAGCTGATTACCCAATGCCGTGAGCAAGGAACAAGCTGTGGCGCAAAGCTTACCATATTGGCATCGGGTGTACCTGTGGGACTCGGCGAGCCTGTGTTTGACAGGCTTGATGCGGATATCGCGCATGCGATGATGAGTATCAATGCAGTCAAAGGCGTTGAAATTGGCGATGGCATGGCAGTGGCGGGACAGTTTGGGCATGAGTCTCGCGACGAGTTAACCTTGCACGGCTTTAATGCCAACCATGCCGGGGGAATTTTAGGGGGAATTTCATCGGGTCAGACGATTGTAGTGAGTATTGCGCTAAAACCTACTGCCAGTATCACCACCCCGGGTCAAAGTATTGATATTCACGGCAATGCAGTAGAGATGCTAACCAAAGGGCGGCATGATCCTTGTGTCGGTGTGCGTGCTACGCCGATTGCAGAAGCCATGCTTGCCATCGTGCTGTTAGACCATTATCTGCGTCATCGTGGGCAAAACGCGGATGTCACTGTGCCGCTCACCCCGATTGTGTAATTTTTTACTAGGGGTATTTGGTTGCCATAAGGTTGCTATAATGCGTTGCCCCATTCAACTTGAGTTAACATTGGTATGACTGTACCTGACCTTACCCTTGATGAGCAGCAGTACGATGCCTGGCAAAGCGAAATACTGGCGCAGATGGGTGTTACGCGTTGGGTGCGCCAAGATTGCCCTGTCAAAACGTTTGCTAATCTAGAAGATTTTGAGGTTGTTTCTTCCTATCAAGCGGTTGAGACCCTTGCTGCCATGCCGCAGCAGTTGCAACCCGCTCAAACTGGGTTAACTAGCGAACTTGTGCCCATTGATACAACGCCAAACATCAATCATCCTGTTATTGCGGATGATGCCGTTGGGGGCGTAGCAGCATTACCGCCAGCGAGTCTGGCAGATTTTCAAACCCATGATTTACCTTTACCCAACGATTCAACTTTACCCCATCATTCACCTTTAAAAAGTGACCCTGCGCCAACTAGTGATAGGTGCAGTGATGAACGGTTCAATAATGAACAGCTCAGTGATGAATTACTCACTGCCAGTTTTGATCTGCAGGCGATAGTCGTGGGTGAGTGGACACTGGTGGTTGATAGTCACTTTTTGCAGACGGACAGCCGCCAACACCAGTTATGGCAACAAATCATCAGTGGGTTAAAAGCGTCAGTGCATTTTTTTAACTTTCCCTTGCTCACCGATAGCCAGCATTTACCCAAAGCCACGGTGCAATTAATGAGCAGCTACCCGATGGCAGTCGCAGGGTTTTCGGGGTTTTTATACCGTATCAATCAAGGCAATCCCAAGGTGGGGGCATTGACGCCATTGCCTGACTGTCTAGATGAACAACCGATACAGCGTCTGCCGTATATGGTAGATATGCTCGATGATTATCGCCTAAAACGCCAACTTTGGCAGTTGCTATCAAGTTAAGCTTAAAAGCCACCGATTGATGATGCATCTTTATGATTCATCGACTAGCCATATTGTGGTAAAGTATTTTTTTATGTCATTTCACACGATAACATTTCACACGATAAAAAGGAACGTGCTATGAGTGTCAGCTTTGATCAACGTGTTGCTAACTTTTGTGCAGGACCAGCGTCTATGCCGACTGCGGTGCTGCAAAAAGCGCAAGCCGAATTGTTAAATTGGCATGGCTCAGGCATGTCGGTGATGGAGATGAGCCACCGTAGCAGTGAATTTGTGGGCATTGCCTCAAAAGCCGAGCAGGATTTGCGCAAGCTGATGAATATTCCTGATAATTATAAAGTGCTATTTTTGCAAGGTGGCGCAAGCCTGCAGTTTTCAGCCATTCCATTGAATTTACTCAAAGGGGAAGCCGATTATTTAGACACTGGCATTTGGTCTAAAAAAGCCATCAGCGAAGCCAAACGCTATGAGCAAGCAGGGCTAGGCAAAATCAATGTCGTTTCTTCTGCCAAAGACAGCAACTATACCACTGTGCCTCCACGTGATAGCTGGCAACTTAATGACAACGCCGATTATTTCCATTATTGCCCCAACGAGACCATTAATGGCTTAGCGTTGTTTGATGTGCCAGCGGTCAATGTACCTATCGTGGCGGATATGTCATCTTGCATCCTATCTAGCCCAATAGATGTATCAAAATTTGGACTGATTTATGCAGGTGCGCAAAAAAATATCGGTCCTGCAGGTTTGACGCTTGTGATTGTCCGTGATGATTTGATCGGTCATGCCAACTTGGTTTGCCCAAGTATCTTGGACTATAAAAACCAAGCCGACAATGATTCGATGGTCAATACCCCAGCAACTTTTTCTTGGTATTTGGCAGGTTTGGTGTTTGAATGGTTGCTTGAACAAGGGGGTGTTGAGGCAATCTATCAACAAAATTTGTTAAAAGCGCAAAAGCTGTATGAATTTATCGACCAAAGCGATTTTTACCAAAACCCTGTCAACAAAGACAACCGCTCAATCATGAATGTACCCTTCACCTTGGCAGATAGTCAACTTGATAAAACCTTCTTAGCAAAAGCCGACGAAGCAGGGCTACTGAATCTTAAAGGACACCGTACGGTGGGCGGCATGCGCGCCAGTATTTATAACGCGATTGATTTGGCGACCGTTGAAAAGTTAATCAAATTTATGCAGCAGTTTGAGCAAACTAGCGTATAAAAAGATTTGACAATCATGCTACATTAAGACTTAACATAAAATGCTTGTTAAGTCTTTTTTATAGTTAGCGGGTGTGGGGCATATGAGGGATAACAGCTAACAATACCAAGGTTTTTTGAAAAATAGGTGAAGGGTCAGGGGGATGCAAGTGAAAGAAAACAGGGTGATAAAACCAGCCCACTGGATGAGGGCAGTCACTCGCCAGACATTCGGCAAAAAATACTGGGTGCTGGGCTTATTAGTGGTCGCGTCCGCTGCCAATACCGCTATCATCACTGGCACATCTATCGCTCACAACAGCACCGCACAATTTGCCCATGTCTCTCATTTACCCTATGCCAATCCCAACGCCCCCAAAGGCGGTGTGCTGAGCCTATCTGCCATCGGCACCTTTGACAGCATCAATAAATGGATTGATGTCGGTACACCTGTGACCGGCACCGATTATTTGTTTGAAAGTTTGATGACAGGCTCGCTCTCTGAAGCGTTTGTGCAGTACCCACTATTGGCGGATAAAGTCACGTATGACCCAGATGACCCAAGCTGGGTTATCTATCACATCAACCCCAAAGCCTATTTTTGGGATGGCACGCCTGTGACGGCGCAAGATGTCAAAGCCAGTATGGATGCACTGCTCACAAAAGGCGTGATGAGTATGCGTAGCTATCTGTCGGATGTCAAAGAGACCCAAGTGATAGATCGACAAACCGTCAAATTTATTTTTAAATCCAAAGACAACCAAGAAATCAAACTGACCGTCGCGCAAATGCCGATTTGGTCAAAAAAATCGATTGATGGCTATTTTGATAAAGTCGGACTGACGCCACTGATGGGCAGTGGCGCGTATAAAGTCGGCACAATCGATGCAGGACGCGCCATTACCTATGTGCGTGACCCCAATTATTGGGGCGCCAAACCTGAAGCAGGCGTGGTGGTGAATGTCGGTCGTTATAATTTTGACCAAATTAAGTATGTGTATTATCAAAACCCCGAAGTGGCATTTGAAGGCTTTAAATCCGGCGAATATTTTTTCCGTGCTGAAAACAAAGCGCGGACATGGGCAACGGGTTATAATTTTCCTGCCGTCAAAGCAGGCATGATCACCAAAGCGCAAATTGCCAATAACAACCCCGTACCGATGCAAGCGATTGTGATGAATTTGCGCCGACCGATTTTTCAAGATATTCGGGTGCGTCAAGCGATGACACTGGCGTATGATTTTGAATGGCTCAATAAAACCATGTTTTATGGGCAGTATGAACGCTTGCAAAGCTTTTTTCATGGGTCAGCGCTTGCCGCCACTGGCACGCCAACGCCCCAAGAGCTGGCGGTTATCAATCCGCTATTACCTGACCTTGAGCCCATTCAAAGACAGGCTGTTTTAAGCGACTGGCAAGCCCCCAAATCAACTGGCGATGGATTTAATCGCGACAATTTATTAAAAGCGCGTGAATTGCTGCTGCAAGCGGGTTTTAAATACCAAAATATGAAACTGTATCAGCCCGATGGTCAGCCCGCCAAACTGGAATTTTTATCCGCCGATGACAAGAATGCGCGCATTGTGTTGCCTTTTTTACGTAATTTACAACGACTCGGGTTTGATGCCAGCTTTCGCCAAGCCGATGTCCCCCAGTACCTAGAGCGCACTCGCAGATACGACTACGACATGATTATCGATATGTTTGCCCAAAGTTTGTCACCTGGCGCCGAGCAAACCTATATGTGGGGCTCACAAGCCGCAGACGAAAAAGGCAACCAAAACTCGGCAGGTATCAAAAACAAAGCCATTGATGCGGTGATTGCCAAACTCATAGTGTCGAAGAATCGTGACGATATTGTGCTATACAGCAAAGTATTAGACCGTCTGCTACGGGCGGGCTATTATGTCGTGCCGACTTATGGCAAGCATACTGACAATGTGGCGTATTGGAAATTTTATGAACATGGGCCGTTGCCAAGCAATGCCATCGGTATCGATTATTGGTGGGCGAACAAAGACAAACAAGCACAAGTCATGCAATATTTAGGAAAATAATAAGGAATAAAACAATGCTAAAAATCCACCCAATCCCAGCTTTCACTGACAACTATATTTGGGCGATTATCAATGATGAAATACAAGAAGTGATTATTGTCGATGCTGGCGATGCTGAGCCTGTTTTAGAGTTTGTCAATCGTGAAAATCTAACCATCACCCAAATATGGGTAACCCATCATCACAGCGACCACATCGGCGGCGTAACAGCATTGTCAAATGCGTTTCCAAACGCACAGATTTTTGCACACGTCAATATTCACCCGCTAATCAATGCCACGCATTTAATCCCCGTCGCTGAAGGACGCGAATTAACCGCTTGGGGCAGTCCTGTGCAGGTGTGGCAGGTGGCAGGGCATACCGAAAATCATTTAGCGTATTTATTGACACTTAATAACCGTCTGCATATTTTTTGTGGAGATACGCTATTTCGCGCAGGTTGTGGCCGTGTTTTCACCGGCACGATTGAGACGTTGTTTGAAAGCTTTGACCGTTTTGCACAGTTACATGACGATGAAACGCTATTTTATCCTGCCCATGAGTATACTTTGTCAAATCTTAACTTTGCCCAGTTTATCGAGCCGAATAACCCAGCCATTGCACAGGCAATAGCGCATGACAGTGAGTTACGCCAGCAAAATACGCCAACTTTGCCAACCTCGTTAGCCGATGAAAAAGCCATCAATCCATTTATACGTGCAGTGATTGCACCCAGTGATGAGATGATAAAAACCGTACAAACGCAAACAGGAATTGAGGATGACAGTCCGTTTGAGATATTTAAAGCCTTACGTCAACTAAAAAATAACTTTTAAGGGCAATAATTAACGGTAACAATTAAGGCTAATAATGAGGGGTAACCATGGGCAAATATATTCTTAAACGGCTGTTATTAATCATCCCCACCTTATTTTTGATTTTGCTCACCAACTTTGCCATTGTCCAATCTGCCCCTGGCGGTCCTGTCGAGCAAAAAATATCCCAAATTGAAGCAGAACAAAAACACAGCTCAACCCAAACCCAACTGTCAACGACCACTTATCAAGGCAGTCGCGGTTTATCGCCAGACATGGTCGAAGCCATCAAAAAACAATACGGCTTTGATAAATCCGCGCCCGAGCGGTTTTGGCTCATGTTGACAAGCTATGCCAAGGGCGATTTTGGTACCTCGTTTTTTAAAGGCAAACCTGTGTCACAGCTGATTTTGGATAAAATGCCCGTGTCGATTTCGCTAGGGCTTTGGAGTACGCTACTGATTTATTTAATCGCTGTGCCGCTGGGGATTGCCAAAGCCAGACGCCATAATTCACTGATGGATAAAACCACCGCGTTGCTGCTTGCGGTGAGTTATGCCGTGCCTGTGTTTGTGCTTGCGGTGGTGTTACTGGTGATGTTGGCAGGGGGGAGTTATTGGCAGATTTTTCCGCTGCAAGGCTTGGTGAGTGAGAATTTTGATAAGCTGTCCACGTTTGGCAAAATCAAAGATTATTTTTGGCATTTGGCATTGCCCATCACGGCAAGCACGATTGGCGGGTTTGCGGGACTCGCATATTTGACCAAGTTTAGTTTTATGGAAGAATTGAACAAACAATATGTGCTGACGGCTCGCAGTAAAGGGTTAAGCGAAAAAAAAGTGCTATACGGTCATGTATTTCGCAATGCGATGATGATTATTATTGCAGGCTTGCCATCGGCGATTGTGGGAATATTTTTTACCGGCAATTTTTTGATTGAAGTGATTTTTAATTTGGATGGTTTGGGGCGACTGGGCTTTGAAGCGATTGGGCAACGCGATTATCCGGTGATTTTTGGTACGTTGTTTATTTTTACCTTGATGGGGCTGATTTTGCAGTTGATAAGTGATGTAACTTATCATCTCATTGATCCCCGTATTGATTTTGAGGGTCGCTAATGCTGATAAAACATCCTGTTTGGCAAGCGCGCATTCACCGCTTTCGGCGTAATCGGTTGGGATTTTTTTCGCTCATCATATTTAGCCTGATTTTCCTTGCCTGCATGGGGGCAAACCTTATCGCCAATGACAAGCCGATACTGGTTAATTATCAAAATCACTGGTATTTTCCCATCGTCAAGTCTTACCCCGAAACCACCTTTGGCGGTGTGTTCGAAACCGAAACCAACTACCAAGACCCCGTGGTCAAAGACCTAGTCAACCAACATGGCTACATGATTGAGCCTATCATACCGTTTGCCGACCAAACGCCAAGTGTGAGTCGTGATGTGCCGTTTCCTGCGCCGCCAAATAGCGAGAACTGGCTCGGTACCGACGACCAAGGTCGAGATGTGCTGGCGAGGGTATTGTATGGCTTGCGTGTATCGCTATTATTCGGATTGGCGTTGACGGTGGCAGGGTCAATCATTGGTATTGCGGTGGGGGCGGTGCAAGGGTATTTTGGCGGCTGGATAGATTTGGTGGGTCAGCGGTTGATGGAAGTGTGGGGCGGTCTACCACAGCTATTTATGATTATTATTTTGGTCAGTCTGTTTAGCCCAAGCGTGTTTGTGTTGTTTGGCTTAATGCTGCTCTTTGGCTGGATGGGGCTCGTTGGTTTGGTGCGTGCCGAGTTTTTGCGAGCAAGAAATTTTGATTATGTGCGGTCGGCAAAAGCGATGGGCGTGAGTGATGGCAAGATTATGTTTCGCCATATTTTGCCCAATGCGATGTCGTCGAGTCTGTCGCAGTTGCCGTTTATTTTGACGGCGAATATCACGGCACTCACCACGCTCGATTATTTGGGCTATGGCTTGCCTGCAGGGTCGCCGTCTTTGGGGGAGCTAATCTCACAGGGAAAAGATAATTTGGATTCACCGTGGCTGGCACTTGCCGGGTTTTTTAGTTTGACGATTGTGTTGTCGCTACTGATTTTTATTGGAGAAGCGCTGCGAGATGCGTTTGATCCACGGCAGTCTTGAATTAACTAAAATTCAATGCAGCAATCAACCCAAAATGCTGAGTAAACGGAATAAAATCCCTATCGCAAAATAACAGGGGTAATTGATGTTCAACGCAAAAACTAGCAATCATCACATCATTGGCTTTACGAATGGTAATGCCTTGCTTGCGTAATTGGCGGTAATAATCAGCGTATTTAATCGCATTTTGTTGGTTTAAAATATCGTAACATAATAAACTATCAAGGGCATTTTTGGCTTGATTATAGTCTGTATCAAGGCGAAAACCTTGCAAGATTTCCATCAAAATCACATCAAAAATCGCCACATTACTTGCCTCAAGTTGCGTGTCCAAAAAATCGGTGTGAGGTGTTGAATGACCGTTAAAATAGTCTATCCAAACGCTAGTATCAGCGATGATAGGCAAGTTCACGCTTCAACACCTGTTTTACGCATTTCGGCTAAGTCGCCTTCCCAATGCAGTTTGCCCCGTAAGTCACGGATTTTTTGTTGTTGGCTTTTTTGCAAGAGTAGCTTTAGCCCTTGTTCGACGGCTTCTTTTTTAGTTTTAATGCCTGTGGCTTGTAGGGTCTGTTGCATTAGATTGTCATCTATTATGATGTTAGTTCGCATATCATTTCGCCTTTGTGTATGATTCTTTGATATTATACACATTTTAATAAATAGTTAAAAGGATAAGAATATGAGTTCAGGTTTTGTGGCGGGGACGCTCGTGCATACGGATAAAAGTTCGACCATTCAAGGAAATGATAAATGAGCGAGTTGCTAAAAGTCGAAAACCTAACCATCAAATCCGCCACCCAAACGCTGGTTGATAACCTATCCTACACCCTGCACACAGGCGAAACCCGCGCCATCGTGGGCGAATCTGGCTCGGGCAAATCCATCTCAAGCCTTGCTTTACTCGGACTGCTACCAAATAGCCTAAGCATCACAGGACAAGCCCGTTTAACAGACAGCCAAACCGACCAAGCCATCAGTTTACCGATTGAAAAAAATAGCCTAAGCAAAGATAGTCAAAATGTCTTTCGCCAAATCCGTGGCAAACGTATCGGCATGATTTTTCAAGAACCGATGACCGCCTTAAATCCCTTGCACACAGTGAGCAAACAAATCGCCGAATCGTTAAGTGTGGCTAACGTGGCAAAAAAATACTGGCGACAGCGTACCATTGACCTACTTACTCAAGTCAATATTGCCGACCCTGAAAGCAAACTTGCGCGCTATCCGCACGAGCTCTCGGGTGGACAACGACAGCGTGTCATGATAGCGATGGCACTTGCGCAAGACCCTGACATTATTATCGCAGACGAGCCAACTACCGCCCTAGATGTGACTTTACGCCATGAGATTTTGGGGTTACTGCATCGGCTAAAACACGAGCGGGGCATGGCGATGATTTTGATTAGCCATGATTTAAACCTTGTTAAACGCTACAGCGACAATCTCATCGTCATGCAGCAAGGCAAGGTCATAGAGCAGGGGGCAACCCAAGCGATTTTTGACCAGTCGCAGCAGAGTTACACTCGCTCATTGATTTATCAAGATTTTGGACAAAGTTCGCCCATCATTGACAATTCACCCAGTGTTTTGGAAGTTAAACAGTTAACCATTGCTTTCCCCCAAAAAAATAATATATTGGGTCAAACCACCCAATGGTTTGAGGCGGTCAAAGGGTTAAATTTGACCCTTACGCAAGGGCAATCCTTGGGTATAGTGGGCGAGTCGGGGTCTGGCAAAACCACCACGGCATTGGCACTCATCAAATTATTGGCGAATGCCACCAAGGTGCAAGGTCAGATTTTGCTGTCAGCCAATGCTCACATGACGGACGTTTTAGCGTTGTCGAATAAAGCCTTTTTGCCGTATCGCTCGGATATTCAAATGGTATTTCAAGACCCGTATGCCAGTATCAATCCACGGTTTAGTGTGTTTGAGATAATTGAAGAAGGGCTAACTATTCAAGGTATGGCAAAAACGGAGCGTGAAAAAGCGGTATTAGCGGCCTTAGACACGGTGCGATTGCCACGAGATTTTGTCAGTCGTTATCCACATGAGCTTTCAGGCGGTCAGCGTCAGCGGGTGGCACTCGCGCGGGCATTGGTGATGAAACCCAAAATTTTGTTACTCGATGAGCCCACATCGGCGCTTGATAGCAGCACCCAAGTGGCAATGGTGAAGTTATTGCGAGATATTCAAGCAAAATTTGGCTTAAGCTATATTTTTATCAGCCATGATTTGCAGGTGGTTAAGGCATTGTGCCAAACGATACTGGTATTGAAAAATGGCGAAACACAAGCGTATGATACGACAGACAATATCTTCACCCAACCACAAAATCACTATGTGACTGCCTTAATTGCGCACAGCAGTGAAAACTAGCGGGTTTGCTGTCAAAACATTAGAAAGTTAACAATTATCGTGAACCACGTTGTTACGTAAGTTTGCTCGGTTATAGCCAATTTGCCATAGTCATTTAAACCAAGTCATTTTGCCATAAACACTTTAATACAGGCACTTTATTACATGCTCTTTATTACAGCGACTTGATTACATGCACTTAACTACAGCCCCTTGAGCAATTGTTAAAAGTTAACCATGCCAAATTCCATCATTACCGAAGACAAAAAGCCACAGCATGACCTATTTGCTATAGCTGCCTTGACCCCCGCGCAAACCAAATATTTGCCAATCGTGGTGGCAATCGCTTTGTTTATGCAAATCTTAGACTCAACGGTACTCAATACCGCTTTGCCTGCGATGGCGCATGATTTGAATCAGCCTGCGTTATCAATGCAGTGGACGGTGATTAGCTATGCGCTCACTTTGGCAATTTTTACCCCGATTAGTGGTTTTATTGCTGATAAGTATGGTACTAAGACCACCTTTATGGTGGCGATTGGCGTGTTTACTGCAGGCTCGATGATGTGTGCGGTGTCGCCAACGCTCAATAGCCTAATTTTTTCTCGCGTGGTGCAAGGATTGGGCGGTGCGATGCTGATGCCTGTGGGCAAGTTAACGCTGATTAAAAGCTATCCGCGAGAACGTATGCTGTCGGTGATGAATTATGCGGTGATGCCTGCGATGATTGCGCCAGTGATTGGGCCTTTGGTCGGGGGATATTTGGTGGAGCTTGCAAGCTGGCATTGGATTTTTTTGATTAATATTCCCATGGGCGCATTGGGGATGTGGGCAGGGTGGAAACTGATGCCCAACTATCTACAGCGCAATCCCAGCATGGATTTGCTTGGGTTCTTGCTATTTGGTGGCGCGATGGCAAGCTTTACCTTTGCGCTCGAGTTTGCCAATAACATTCATGCCGATAATCTGGCTTCAGCGGTTTTTCCCGTGATGGTTGCTTTATTGGCGATTATGCTGCTTATTGGCTATTATTATCACGCCAAATACTCAGAATCGCGTAATGGACAACAACCGTTATTTGGCTTGGATTTGTTTCAAGTGCGTACCTTTCGCGTGGGCATTGTTGGTAATTTGCTGACCCGTTTGGGGATGAGTGCGATTCCTTTTCTACTGCCGCTACTGCTGCAAGTGGTGCAGGGCTATTCGCCGTCACAAGCGGGTTGGATGTTGGCACCGATTGCGGTGGGCGCACTGTTGACCAAGCCGCTGGTCACGCGTATTGTGAAGCAATTTGGCTATCGTAAAACATTGGCGGGCAATACCTTGTTGATTGGCATCAATATCATGTTGCTATCACAACTTAATCAAACCACGCCGATTTGGCTAAGTGTGCCATTTTTGACTTTTATGGGGGCGTGTAATTCGCTACAATTTAGCACGATGAACACCATCAGTATTGCACGGCTTCGCCCAAGTCAAACTAGCAGTGGCAATAGTTTATTGTCGGTTAACCAACAATTGGCGATTAGTTTTGGGATTGGCTTTGGGGCGATGCTGTTACATTTACTGACGCCCGCTCGCGCTTCGCTGGCACAGACGCAAACCGCGTTTTCATACAGTTTTATCATATTGGGTATCATGACGATTTTATCTGGGCTGTATTTTTTACGGTTGCACCAATCTGATGGCAAGGGGTTATATCAGTAGTTACCCTTATACTCTTGCCTATATTGTTGATACCACGTTGTCGATACTATATTGTCATTGTTGATATAGGTTATCTAGCCATACCGATGGATAGCATGGTGATTTATTTTACTCATTTTTATGATAATTTTAATCTTTTAACCCAATTGCCCTAGAATGTCCCTAATTGACCCTAATTGCTATTCTATTGGCGCAATCGTTTTGGAAACCCTATGCTCTCCAATGCTTTTTCAATGATAATTGATACCCGTTGGTGTCTTGATGAACTGCTAAAAGATGGCATCATTGACCAACGTGATTATAATTTGGTGATGACCCATAACCGCAAAACCTTGCATCCCTTGCAAGTGGTTGCAGGCTTTCATCTGGTCGATAAAACCACGCAAATGGCACTCAGTCTTGATCAGCTCAATCGCTGGTTGGCACAAAAAGCAGGCGTTGATTATGTACGCATTGACCCGCTGAAAACCGATGTGCCCTCAGTGACATCGATTATGTCATTTGAATATGCGCGCTCGCAGTACATTTTGCCAGTCGCCGTCACCCAAGATACGGTGGAAATCGGCACTGACCAGCCGTTTTATCAAGATTGGCAGCTCAATATTGCGCATATCGTGTCGCCCAAAAAAATCAAAACCGTATTAATCAGTCCTGAGCAAATCAACCGCTATCGCCAAGAATTTTATCAAGTCACCAAAGCCATTGCGGGGGCAAACCATCAGCAAAAACGCGCAGATGCCGATATCACCAATGTCGAAGCGTTATTACAATTGGGCAATGCCGCCAATATTGAAAATCCCGATGCCAATGACCAACACATCGTCAAAATTGTCGATTGGTTATTACAATACGCCTTCGACCAGCGTGCCAGTGATATTCACTTAGAGCCGCGCCGAGATAAAAGCAACGTGCGTTTTCGTATCGATGGTATTTTGCATACCGTTTATCAAATGCCGACTGGGATTATGACCGCGGTAGTAGCTCGGATAAAAATCTTAGCAAGACTCAACGTCGCTGAAAAGCGTAAACCGCAAGACGGACGGCTCAAAACTCGTACTCCCAAAGGTCAAGAAACTGAGCTGCGGTTATCGACTCTCCCCACTGCGTTTGGCGAAAAGTTGGTGATGCGGGTATTTGACCCAGAAGTACTGGTGCGCTCTTTTGAGCAGTTGGGGCTGACAGGGCGGGATTTGCAAAAATGGGATGACATGACCCGTAAAGCCAATGGTATTATTTTGGTCACAGGCCCGACAGGCTCGGGTAAAACCACGACGCTGTACAGTACCCTCAAAAAACTGGCGACAGAAGAAGTCAATGTCTGTACCATCGAAGACCCCATTGAGATGGTGGAGCCGTCGTTTAACCAAATGCAAATTCAGAACAACATTGATTTGACCTTTGCTGACGGTATTCGCTCATTGATGCGTCAAGACCCCGATATCATCATGATTGGCGAGATTCGCGATACCGAAACTGCAGAAATGGCGGTACAAGCCTCGCTGACTGGGCACTTGGTGTTATCGACTTTACATACCAATGATGCCCCCAGTTCGTTGACGAGGCTGCATGATTTGGGCGTTGCGCCGTTTTTAACCTCAGCGACTATCTTGGGCATTATGGCACAGCGTTTGGTGCGTACCCTTTGTCCACATTGCAAATCCAATAAGCCCATGAATGACATTGAGCAGCAGACTTGGCAGGCGTTAGTCAGTCCTTGGAAAGCCGCAGCCCCAGATAGCATCAATCATGCCGTTGGCTGTGAACATTGCCGTAATACCGGGTATCTTGGGCGAGTAGGGTTGTATGAAATCATGGTGCTCAGTAATGCGCTTAAAAAATTGATTAGCGAAGGCGCTGACTTGTCGCAAATCGCGCAAAAAGCCTACCAAGATGGATTGCAGCCGTTAAGACTGGCAGGCGCGAAAAAAATTGCCGAAGGTATTACCACGTTTGAAGAAGTAATGAGAGTGGTGCCGTTAACTTAGGCAGCTAAACATTATTTGAAAAATGACAAGTAAAAGTTAAAAAATAACCGGCAACAAAAAAGCCTAAACGTAAAAGTTTAGGCTTAATCAATGGTGCCCGGGGCCGGACTTGAACCGGCACGCTCGTAAGAGCGAGGGATTTTAAATCCCTTGTGTCTACCAATTTCACCACCCGGGCAGGGTAGTCACAGCACTGACGCTTGGCGTCGTGTGGTGTCTGTGTCAGAAGTGGGTGCTATTATAATCAGTTTTGTTAACTTTGCAAGCAATTTTTTTACGATATTTTTTCGCGTTTATCGCTTACTCATAATAACAAAACACCCATAATAACAAAATAATAGTACCACAAAATGAAAATGGAGGCTGAGGCCGGAATCGAACCGGCGTCCGCGGATTTGCAATCCGATGCATGGCCACTGTGCTACCCAGCCATTTCATTTAGGTTTGCTATGATAGCAAAAATTTTTAAAAGTGCAAGGACTTTTTTAGCCATTTAAGCGATGTGATGAAGGATGGTGAAAGGTATTTGAGCGCTAATTTAGCGGTTAAACATTTTCAATGGATGTTATCACGCCGTAAAATCGGTTAAAATAACGCAAATTTTTTGCTAACCGACTTTTTGTTGACCGATTCGTTATTGATTGAGGAACCACCATGACTGCGACAGTGTTAGATGGCAAAGCGTATGCCAAACAAATGGAAGCTGAACTTGCCGAGCGGGTTGCCAAGTTAAAACAAGACTCTGGACGCACGCCGATTTTGGCAACAATTTTGGTGGGCGATGATCCTGCCTCTGCAACTTATGTCAAAATGAAAGGCAATGCCTGTCAACGTGTGGGTATGGATTCGTTAAAAGTTGCCATGCCACAAGCCACCACCACCGAGCAGCTATTGGCAAAAATTGCCGAGCTTAACAACAATCCAGACGTGCATGGGATTTTGCTACAACACCCTGTGCCCAGCCAAATTGATGAGCGTGCCTGTTTTGATGCCATTGCGCTGGCAAAAGATGTGGATGGCGTGACTTGTTTAGGCTTTGGCAATATGGCGATGGGTGAGCCTGCGTATGGTTCTTGCACCCCGCAAGGCATTATGTATTTATTAGAAAAAAACGGCGTTGAGCTTGCTGGTAAGCATGCGGTGGTCGTGGGTCGTAGCGCGATTTTGGGTAAACCGATGGCGATGATGCTATTAAATGCCAACTGTACCGTGACCATTTGCCACTCACGTACCCAAAACTTGGCAGAATTGGTCAAACAAGCGGATATCGTGGTGGGTGCTGTGGGCAAACCAGAACTTATCAAAAAAGATTGGATTAAATCGGGCGCCGTGGTGGTCGATGCAGGGTTTCATCCGCGTACCCATGCGGATGGCACGAGCGGTGGCGTGGGTGATATTGAGCTGACAGGTATAGAAGCTATTGCCTCAAGCTATACCCCAGTGCCAGGTGGCGTAGGTCCAATGACCATTAATACACTCATCCGTCAAACGGTAGAAGCGGCAGAAAAAGCAGCAGCAAAATAATGGGTTTGAATTAAAAAAGGAAGTGCTTAAAACTTCCTTTTTTTGTACATTTTTTTATGCATTCATTTTTTCACCATGACTGGAAATCTCTACGTGACTGATGCTGAAACTTCGACTTATAAAACTTCCGCTTATAAAACTTCAATGCCATCAAATGCTTCTGGCGCATCAGCCGTTTTTCATCGACTGATTACCGCATTGCAGCAAGTGTTGCCTAGCGCCAATCTTGCCAAGACATACGTGCCGCTATTATCTAAGCCGAATCAACCTTTTTATTTATGGCTCATTGATCCAGATTTCTGTCATGAAGATTTGACGCCAGCGGTGATAGAAAATCTGTGGAATAATTGTCCATATTGGGTGTTTGCATGGGCGTCAGGGCAAGTGTTGGCGCAGTATATTTTGCAGCAGCCACAGATAGTGCGCAATAAAGTGGTGATGGATTTTGGCGCAGGGTCGGGGATTGTCGGTATTGCCGCAAAAATGGCGGGTGCCAAACGGGTCATTTGCTGTGATATCGATAGCGTGAGCCTAACTAGCTGCCAAGCCAATGCGCAATTAAATGGGATAACGGTTGAGCTGTTAGATAATTTATTTGAGTTAAAACAGCAATTGGGCATCGATAAAGTCGATGTGCTGTTGGTCGCGGATGTGCTGTATGACAAAGCCAACTTGCCGTTATTAGATGTGTTCTTACAATACGCGCATGAGGTTTGGGTCGCTGATAGCCGCGTCAAAAATTTTGCTCACCCGCGCTATCACAAGGTAACGACGTTGGATAACACAACCACTTTGCCCAATATGGATGAAGCCAAGCAGTTTAACCAAGTAGTGATTTATCGCAGCACCGATTGACTGAGACAGTAGCAGGGATACAGTAGTATAGATAGTGTATGCCCACAAAAAACCCTCGCCTTTATTTTCTATACTTTTAAGGCTATGAAATAATTTGTAACATAGTTATCGCATTATCGCTATTTTCAAGGCATAATAAGCCACGCCCCTATTTTTAATCATCTGTTTGTTCAGTATCATCCCTGATGGCATGCATCGCGGCATCATTATTGATGACGACAGCTAGATGATTACCTTGCCGTTTTACGTTTAGAAAAGGAATCCTAATATGAGTATTTGTATCACTGCCACAGGATTATACACCCCGCCTTACAGCATCAGTAACGAAGAGTTGGTCGCTACTTTCAACCAATACGTTGACAACTATAATGCCAAAAATGCCGATGCCATCGCCCGTGGTGAGAAGACGGCACTCGTGCATTCGACGGCCGAATTTATCGAAAAAGCCTCAGGTATCAAATCCCGCTATGTGATGGAAAAAGACGGAATTTTAAACCCAGATATCATGGCGCCTGTGATTCCTTATCGCAAGCTTGGCGAAGAGATGTCCATCATGGCAGAAATGGGTCTAGATGCACTCAAACAAGCACTGGACAATGCAGGTTTACAAGGTAAAGACTTAGACGGTATTATTGTTGCTTGTTCAAACTTCCAGCGCGTGTATCCCGCCATCGCCATCGAAATCCAACAATACATTGGTATGCAAGGCGGTTTTGGCTTTGATATGAACGTCGCCTGTAGCGCAGCAACCTTTGGTATCGCCCAAGCGGTCGGTCTGATCAAATCTGGCACTGCCAAACGTGTCGCCATGGTCAATATCGAAATCACCTCAGCGCACCTCAACTGGCGCAACCGTGACAGCCACTTTATCTTTGGCGATGTGGCAACCGCG
The DNA here is from genome assembly GCA_014647715.1 of Streptomyces cinereus. Classification (GTDB taxonomy): domain Bacteria; phylum Pseudomonadota; class Gammaproteobacteria; order Pseudomonadales; family Moraxellaceae; genus Faucicola; species Faucicola cinerea. The sequence continues at coordinate 73,075 of BMPS01000008.1, read as the reverse complement.
ACGATTATCGAAGAGATTGACGAAAAAACAGCCACACCCAAAGGCTATGAAATTTTAGACAGTCATCTGTTTACCCAGTTTTCAACCAATATTAAAAATGAATACGGCTTTTTGGATCGCAGTGAATTCTTAGCCGCTGGCACGCCGATGTATCCTGATATCGACGCACCTGTGACCGACAAATTGTTCTTGCAAGAAGGTCGCAAAGTATTTCGTGAAGTGTGTCCTGCCGTGTCTAATTTAATCCTTGAACTGCTCCATAAAAACCACGTTGAGCCACAACAGCTCAAAAAAATGTGGCTGCACCAAGCCAATGCCAACATGATTGATTTGATTTTACGCACCGTGTTGGGCAAAGAAGCGGATAAATCGATTGCGCCTATGGTGTTAGCAGAATATGCCAATACCAGCTCAGCCAGTCCTATGATTGTGTTTCACAAGCACCAAGAAAATATGCAGTCAGGTGATTTGGGTGTGATTTGCTCGTTTGGCGCAGGTTACTCAATTGGGGGGGTGTTGGTCAAAAAAGTCTAAGCTTTTTATTGCCTCTCACGAAACCCATGCAAATCCCCCCAAAATGTGGCAAAATATCCGATTATTTTGCCATTTTGTATTTTTAAGCGCACATTGCGCCAAAACTTTTAAGCCCTAAATTAAGCCAAAACTTTTAAGCTATCATTATGAAAGAATCTTTACGTTTTCGCCTTGACCAAATGTCTGACCGTTTCGAAGAAGTCACCGCCATGCTGTCTGAGCCAGAAACCATGAATGACAACAAAAAATTTCGTGAATTATCGGTTGAGCACAGTGATTTATCCGCATTGGTCGATGTATGGGGCAAATACTGCCAAGCGGAAGAAGATTTGGCAACCGCTGAAGAAATGCTGTCAGATTCAACGGGCGATGGCGACATGAAAGAAATGGCGCAAGAAGAAATCCAAGCCGCCAAAGACACCATCAATGAGCTTGAAGACGTGCTCAATGTGATGATGCTGCCTAAAGACCCGAATGATAAAGTGCCTGCCTTCTTAGAGATTCGAGCAGGGACGGGCGGCGATGAAGCGGCAATTTTTAGCGGGGATTTGTTCCGTATGTATGAGCGTTATGCGGCAACCCAAGGTTGGACAGTGGAAGTATTGTCCGAGAACGAAGGTGAGCATGGCGGCTATAAAGAAATCATCAGCCGCGTATCGGGCACGGGCGTATATGGTCGCTTAAAATTTGAGTCGGGCGCACACCGGGTGCAACGGGTACCAGAGACTGAAAGCCAAGGACGGGTACATACCTCGGCTTGTACGGTCGCGGTGATGCCAGAGGTTGAGATTGACGATACTGTAGATATCAACCCTGCCGACTTGCGTATCGATACTTATCGTGCCAGTGGGGCGGGTGGTCAGCATATTAATAAAACCGACTCTGCGGTGCGTATTACCCATATTCCAACAGGCACGGTGGTCGAGTGTCAGCAAGAGCGTAGCCAACACGCCAACCGCGATAAAGCCATGAAAATGCTGGTATCCAAAATTCAGCAAGAAAAAGTACAAAAACAAATCGATGCTTCAAGCGATATGCGTCGAAATTTGGTCGGTAGTGGTGACCGCTCGGAGCGCATTCGCACTTATAATTTTCCCCAAGGGCGGATGACCGACCACCGTATTAATTTAACCTTGTACAAACTCGATGCCATTATGCAGGGTGACTTAGATGAGCTTCTCGACAGCCTACTGCGTGAGCACCAAGCCGATTTGATGGCATCGGTGAGTGGGGAAGAATAAGATGGCAAAATTTTTAAATACCAGTGGCACGACATATCATCTTGAAGAAATGATAAAGAAGGCTTCTGACCGCCTTATTTTAATTAGCCCTTATCTAAAGCTCAATGAACGAGTTAAAGAATTACTCGAAGACAAAAATCGCCTAAAAATTGATATTCGCATTGTATATGGTAAAAGTGATTTACAGCCCGAAGAGATTAATTGGCTAAAAGGCTTGGATTTCGTGCGTACCAGTTTTTGCAAAAATTTACACGCCAAATGCTATCTGAATGAGAATGAATGTATTATCACTAGCTTAAATCTTTACGAATTTAGCCAAGTCAATAATAACGAAATGGGCGTGTTGATTAGTCGTGATAGCGATAGCCAGCTATATGCCGACACTTACGAAGAAGTGCAACGCATTATCCGCATTAGTGAAGAAATCAAAGTATCTGCCGATAAAGTAGAACCCAAAAAAGTCGAAATTCAGCCAAGCGAATTGCCGAAAAATGAGCTGGCAAGTGAGCCAAAAAAACCACGCAATTTTGACAAATTAACTATCAGTAAACTTGCCGATAAGCTCGGTATAAAGTCGAATGAGTTAAGCGAAAAATTAGAGCAATTAGGGTATATCGAAACCAAAGGTAAAAATATTTTCTTAACGGAAAAAGGTAAACAAGCAGGCGGTGAAACCAAAAAGGGGCAGTATGGCTATTTCACCGTTTGGTCAGTGGATTTAGATGTGTCCATTCAAGACGATAAAGGCACATCCTTAGCTGACAAATTATTAAAATTGTTTAGTTTTTAAATAAAGGGTAATATCATGTCAAACCAATCGCAAACTTCCGAAAATGAACATCCAGTCGAAGACGTCAACGAACTTATCAAACAACGTCACAGCAAACTTGATTTAATCAAACAAGCAGGTAAAAACCCTTACCCAAACCAATTCAAACGCAAAGAATATGCCCAAGACTTGCAGCAGCAATTTGCCGATAAAGACAAAGAAACATTGGCAAACAGCGATAAAGTCATGGTGACAGTCGCCGGTCGTATCATGCTCAAACGGGTGATGGGTAAAGCCAGCTTTGTCACCATTGCCGACATGACAGGGCGTATCCAAGCCTATGTCAGCAAAAACGACTTGGGCGAAGAGATTTATAATGACTTTAAAACATGGGATATCGGTGACATTATTGGTGTGACAGGTTATGTATTTCGTACGAACACCGGTGAATTATCTGTGCATGCCACCGAAGTACAGTTATTGACCAAATCACTACGCCCACTGCCAGACAAATTTCATGGGTTAAGCGACACTGAGGCTCGCTATCGTAGCCGTCACCTTGACCTGATGACCAATGAAGACAGCCGTAACGCCTTTATTATTCGTAGTAAAGTCATCGCAGGTATTCGTGAGTATATGCTTAACGAGCGTTACATGGAAGTCGAAACCCCGATGATGCACGTCATTCCAGGTGGTGCGGTGGCTCGTCCATTTGTCACCCATCACAATGCGCTTGATATGCCGCTTTTTTTACGCATTGCGCCAGAACTGTACTTAAAACGTCTAGTCGTGGGTGGTTTTGAGCGTGTGTTTGAGATTAACCGTAATTTTCGTAACGAAGGGGTATCGGCGCGTCACAACCCAGAATTTACCATGATTGAGTTTTATCAAGCCTATGCCGATTATGAAGATTTGATGAAACTTACCGAAAATATGTTTGAAAAGCTGGCAAACGATATTTTAGGTACCACGGAGATTAATTATCAAGGTGAAGCAATTAGTTTTAAAGCCCCATTTGAACGCTTGCCAATGACCAAAGCGATTGAAAAATACGCGGATAATTTTGACATGAGCAAAATCGCAGACCGTGATTATCTAGCGGATTATGCCAAAAACGTACTCAAACAAGACGTTAAAGATATCTTTGGGATTGGCAAACTGCAAACCATCATTTTTGAAGAAACCGCAGAAACCAAACTGCGTCAACCAACCTTCGTCACAGAATATCCTGCCGAAACCTCACCGCTAGCACGCCGTAACGATGACAATAGCGAAATTACTGACCGTTTTGAACTATTTATCGGCGGGCGTGAGATTGCCAACGGCTTTAGCGAGCTCAATGACCCAATCGACCAAGCCGAGCGGTTTAAACAACAAGTGGCTGAGAAAGACGCAGGCGATGACGAAGCGATGCATTATGATGCAGAGTTTATCGAAGCCTTGTCCTATGGCTTGCCACCGACGGCAGGCGAGGGTATCGGTATTGACCGTTTAGTGATGTTATTTACCAATGCGCCGAGTATTCGTGATGTGATTTTGTTTCCCCACATGCGCCGCAAAGATGTCTAAAAAATACCAATACAGCGTTAAAATAGCGTTAGCTTTCAAAGCCGCAGTCATTATGGTGACTGCGGCTTTTTTATGATAATTCAGTCCTCATCGAAGCCAGCCGTCATTGAATACAGTGATGAAGCCAGTAATATCAAAGATATCTTTTGAAACAAAACTAATAAAAAATCGGCTCAACTCATCAAATAATCAGTGTTAGACTAAACTGTATTTTTCGCTCAAACCCGTCTATTTTCTGACCTATCGTTGAGAAACGTTGACTATGACAGACCCCCGTTCAGACAAGCCTTTGGAAACCCCACCTGTTTTGCCGCCTACGTATCGTAAACCTAACAAATTTAATGTAATCCTCCCTTGGATTCTGTTACTACTAGTCCTGTTGGCGGGCTTGTGGATGATGACCAAGCCACAGTTGCCTTGGCAAAAAAATCAAGCGATGGTAGCCAGTCAGACCAGTTGGCAGCCGCCCAAATCTGAGCCTGTCGATACTAAAAAACTCGGTGACAATCCAAATGCTGCGGTGGCATCTTATCACAATGCTGTCGCAGTCGCTGCCCAGTCAGTCGTCAATATCTATACCACGCAAAAAATCGAGGAACATCCCTATATGAATGACCCGATGATGCGCCGCTATTTTGAATATCACGGTATCCCCAATGGCGAAAGCGATAATACCAATTTAGGCTCCGGGGTTATTATTTCGCAAGATGGCTATATCGTCACCAACTCGCATGTGATTTCCAAAGCCGATAACATTATCGTGATGCTCAATGATGGTCGTAAGGCAACGGCAAAAGTCATCGGTAGCGATGTGGAAAGTGATTTGGCGGTGATTAAGGTTGATTTGACAGGGCTGAAACCCTTAGGATTTCGTGAACAGTCGACCCAAGTCGGCGATGTGGTGTTGGCAATTGGCAACCCGTTTGGGGTCGGTCAAACTGTTACCCAAGGTATTATCTCGGCAACAGGTCGCACGGGACTGGGTATTAACACGGTGGAAGATTTTATCCAAACCGATGCCGCTATCAATCCCGGTAACTCAGGGGGTGCGCTGGTCGATGCTTATGGTCAGTTAGTTGGTATCAACACCGCAATTTTTTCACGCTCGGGCGGCTCGATGGGGATTGGATTTGCCATTCCTACTGAGATTGTTAAGCTTGTGATGAATGGTATTATTAAAGATGGTAAAGTGCACCGCGGCTGGCTTGGGATTGAATTACAAAGTTCGATGAAAGACCCAACCAAGCTCAGTGATGACACCCAGGGCGTTGAAGTGATGAACGTGATGCCCAATGGTCCTGCCGCAAAAGCGGGCTTGCAAAAAGGGGATATCATCACCGCAATGGATAATAAACCTGTCAATGATGCCAATACACTGATTCAAATGGTGGCGCGTAAAGCACCCAACAGTGTGGTCAATCTACAAGTGATGCGTAATAAAGCACAAAGCAGCGTCAATGTGACCCTAGGCGAAAGACAACCCCAAGAGGCTTTGACCGAGCTACCTATGTCACAAAACTTTGACCAAAACAATGATAGTGCTAATCAAAATGGCGCCAGCAATGAGGATGACATTCCAGCAGAATTAATGGAATTACTCAGAAAACAGCATTAAACGTTATTTAAAACTTCAAAAGTTTGCTGCATTGCGGTTAGTCAGGTGCTTTATTTGCTCTGGCTGCCGGCTGTTATTACCTGTTTTCATTACCTGCTTTAATTACCAGCTAAGGTCAAACTACGACCGCCATCCACTGCAATAATCTGCCCTGTGATATACGGGGCAGCTGCCAAAAATACCGCCACTTGCGCGATATCTTGCGGTGTGCCAATTCTTTTTAATGGTACGGCGCGGCAGATTTTGTCAATCGTTTCAGCGGTGAGCGCTTGCTCAGAGCCCGCTACCGGTAGAATATTAATACCCGGCGCAATGCCATTGACGCGGATATCGGGCGCTAGTTCGATTGCTAGCGACTGCACCATCATTTGGTGCGCGGCTTTTGCCATGTTATAGACCGTATAACCCCCAAATGGCTTGCCATTGGCGTGAATATCCAAAATGCTGATAATGCAGCCTTGCGATTTTTTTAGATAAGGGTATAAATATTGGCTGATAAATAACGGGGTTTGCGCATTGGTCAAAAATAAATTTTGCCAGTCTTGCTGGGAGATTTGACCAAAGGGCGTCGGGTAAAAGCGTGAGGCATTATGAACCAAACAATCCAATCGACCAAAACTATTGATTATGCGCCAAGTCAATTGTGGCAACGTTTCAAAATCCTCTAAATCCCCTTGCACGCTTTTTGCTGATTGTGGGCGAATGGCATTACAGTAATCAACAAGTTCCATGGCGTCTGATTCACTGGTATGGTAATGGATGATGATATTATAATTGGCTTGGTGCAGTGCCAGCACAAGCGCCCGACCAATTCGTTTGGCGCCACCTGTGACACACGCCACACGGCACGGATGGGATACTTCGCTTATCGCGGCTGGATTCAACATCATTTGCTACCTATGTCTATTTGATTAAGCATTTATTTGATTAAGCGGTTTATCGTTTTAATCATTCATGCTTTAATCCATATGAGCCCAATTGGTTGGGATTGGAAAACCCCATGATTATCACACACCTTGAACGAGCGACACAACTTTATCAAGCGCTGCAGGATTATCAGCAAAGCACCCATGCCTTTAGCCAGCCGTCACATCTGCTCACTGCTATTTGGTCACTACGCCACAGACCCAAGTCCTAACGATTTACCTTAAATTTACATAAAAAAAGAGCAGGGGGTATCCTGCTCTTAATTTTTGACACTTAAAAATTGGTTAGCTTTAAAATAGTTAACTTTAAAAAAAATTAGTTACCTTGCTCAAGCGTTTGTTGATAGGCTTGGTCAAAATTGACTGGCGCAAGTAACAATTGTGGGAAGCTACCACGGGTCACAATGTCACTGACCACTTCACGGGCATAAGGGAACAATACGTTTGGACAATACGCACCTAAAATTGCGCCCAATTGTTCTTCAGGGATATTTTGCAACATAAAGATACCCGCTTGGTGTACTTCTGCGATAAACGCGGTTTCACCACCGTTATTGGCAGTCACATTAACGGTTAATATCACTTGGTAGTGGTCATCATCCAACTTTTCAGCGGCACTTGATAGGTTGATATCAAGCTCTGGTTGCCATTCACGGGTAAATACATCTGCACCCGGTACTTCTAATGACATATCTTTTACATAGATACGTTCTAGCGCCAGTTGTGGTAAGTTTTGTTCGTCTGCCATGGTAGTGTCCTCAATTGACTGTTTTTACGTGGATTATAACAATATGACAGCTTTAACTTTGTTTAAAAACTATCAACAGTATTTATAATGGGGGTTACTTATCTAAAAAGTTCTAGTAAAGTTTTTTAATCTGCGAACAATTAATCCGCTAATAAACCATCAAGTTTGCCTTGACGCTCAAGACCAGCGAGTTGGTCATAACCACCAATGAAATTATCGCCAATAAAAATTTGCGGTACTGTGCGGTAATTATTGGTTTTTTGCGCCAATGCCTGACGTTCTTCTGTGGTCACATCATACATGTTAACCTCTTCAAATGCTTGGCCTTTGTTTTTTAATAACATTTTAGCTTGCATACAGTAGGGGCACGTCGGTGTGGTATAAATTTTCACCATAGCCATAACAATCTCCTTATTTCTGGATTTTTTAAAATGGGTTAAAAGCTTATTATCAGATACCGATGAGATAAAAGCGTTATTGATGGTTATGGGGCTTGGCGATTTAAATTTCAAATTGTGAATAGCCAACCAATCTTATTTGGTTTTGCCGGACACGGTTTTTTCTACCACTAAAGGTAAACCTGCGGCTTGCCAATTGGTAATACCACCATCAAGACGATAAACGTTGTCGTTACCAATCATTGCCACTGCGGTACCCGCCGTCATACCCATTTGGCAAACGATGATAATAGGATGGTCAGCACTGCGAAGTGCGTCAACGTGATCTTTTAGCTCAGTAAACGGGATATTGCGGCTGCCTTTGATATAGCCTTTTTCAAAATCTTTTCGTGGGCGGATATCAATCAGCTGAGCGTTTTGGTTGTTAACCATCAAGCCCACTGCATTTGGATTGATTTTTTTGCCGCCGCGTTTGTTCTCAAGCATAAAAAATAGCACAATTAGCACAAACATGGTGCCAAATAAAAATGGGTGATGACCCATAAACTCAAACCAACGTTCCAAGATATCCTCCACAGGGGCATTTCGTCAAAATTATCGTTTGACTGCCCATAAAAAATTGACTGTATTATAACGGTAGTTGTCAATTTTAAGAAACTTTTATTTAGTCTAATATTTAGTCTAAAATCGCAAGCTTAAAAATCCTGCGAAGCTGCTTCTTGTTGCAGGAGCACCAAATTATCCACCCGCCTTGCTAGCACTTGCCCCTCTGTCACCGCCTGCCACATCGCACAATTGGGCGTGGACTCGGTATGTTTGCAATCGCGAAAACGGCAATAGGGGGCGAGCGGCGCAAGCTCGATAAAGCCTTGCAAAATATCATCAGGGGTCAAATGCCAAAGCCCATATTCCCGAATACCGGGCGTATCAATAATGGCGCCTTTGCTAAGCGCCATCGGGTCAAACGCTAAAAATCGACTGGTGGTAGTGGTATGTTGACCCAACTGTGAAATGGTTGAAATTTCATTGACTGATTGTCCCGCGGCAGGCAATAACTGGTTGACCAAGCTGCTTTTGCCAACCCCTGATTGACCGGCAAAAATCACGTTTTTGCCGGCAACGGTGTTTTTTAGGTGGGTTAAATCACCATTTGATTGGGTGACCAAAGTGGCATAGCCAAGCTGTTGATAGGCTGACAGTAGCTCTACAACCTCGCTATGACTACCATCTGCCAACAAATCAGCTTTATTTAAAATCAGTAATGGCGTGATGTCTGAGTGATGGCAAGCCACCAAATACCGATCAATCAGCTGGGCAGACGGTAGCGGTAGTGGCGCGAATACGACTGCTAAAATATCAACATTGGCGGCAATGGGTTTGAGCTTGTGATAACGGTCGGGGCGGTAGATGATACTTTGTCTATCATAAATCGCTTCAATGCGTCCAAGCCCGGTATTCGGGTCAGCTACAAAGCGGACTTTATCCCCAGTGGCAATCAGTGGCAAGTTGGTACGGGTGTGACAACGCCAAACACTGTGCAGAGTGATGGGTTGCCAAAAAGGTTCTGGCTCGTCAGCGGCGACAATCGGTTTTTCAGGCAGGGTTTTCGGTAGGCTAGTGGCTTGGACTTCGAGCTGCTTGCCAAAGTTTGCGACAACAATCCCATCCATCAGCTGGGCATCGTCTAACACTTGCTGGGATTTTTGTTGTTTTTGGATGCGGCGGGTTTGCTGGTCAGTGAGTTTACGTTTACGGATTAACGCCATACGCTATCCACTACATCAGCCACTAGGGGATTTTTTACCATACTAACACCTTATAAAATTTTGCAATACTTTTGGACATCGCTACATGAGCAATCGCCAACAAAACCGATATTTTACCTGTAAAATCTGCTAAGATGGCGGATTATTTGTTAAAGAGTATGAAAAGGCAATAGTATGGCGGTTGATAAAAAACATCTGATTTGGATTGACCTTGAGATGACAGGTCTAGATACCCTCAACGATACCATCATCGAGATAGCGACGATAGTGACTGACAGTGAACTCAATATCTTAGCCGAAGGTCCTGTGTTTGCCATCCATACGCCTGACATTGTGCTCAACAGCATGGATGATTGGAACACGCGCCAACATGGGCAATCAGGACTGATTGACCGTATTCGCCGTAGTAACGTGACCATGGCTCAAGCAGAAAGCGAAACCATTGCATTTTTGAGTAAATATGTCGAATCAGGACGCTCACCGATGTGTGGCAATTCGATTTGCCAAGACAGACGGTTTTTGGCACGTCAAATGCCAACGCTTGAGCGGTTTTTTCATTACCGCAATTTAGATGTGTCAACGGTCAAAGAGTTGGCTTATCGCTGGCGCCCCGATATTTTGTCAAGCTTTGAGAAAAAAGGCAATCATTTGGCACTGGATGATATCCGTGATTCGATTCGTGAACTGCGCCACTATAAAGAGCACTTTTTTAAGTTTATTGGTTAACAGTAGAATGTTTAAAACGATACAATTCATATCATAATACTTGAAATTATCCAAAATTTTAGGCATCATAAGCTGACAAAAGGAATTTGTTAGCTTGACTTGAGACAAGTAAATCGAGATACAAGTAAGTCAGTACGAGTGTAAATCAGTGATAGTTGCGAGCCCATCGTCAAAAAAATGGTTGTATTAACTCAAATTTATTTCAAGCCAGATTTATTTTAAGTCAGCGTTATTTTAAGCCAGTTGGTGACCGTTAACACTGGCTTTATTCCTATCTCATGGACGACATTAGGAGCCAATCATGGACAATCTTGACACCCAAACCCCGCAATCTACCCATCCTGATTATCAAAGCTACCACTATCAAAGCTACCGATATCAAAGCTACATTGACCAATTCAATATCGACGAACTTGAACAGCAAATCCTGCAAGGTTGCCGCATCAATGGTATCAACGCCTATGTAGAATGTGTGGGTCGTCATGCCCAGTCTGATAAGGCAAATAAAGTCGCGCTAGTGCATGAAGATACCCAAGGTAATATCCATCAAATCACTTACGCACAGCTCGATAAACTGAGCGGTAAAATGGCAAATGTGCTCACTGCTTTGGGGGTGAAAAAAGGCGATCGGGTGTCAACCATGCTGCCCCGTACACCGACTTTGTTAGCGGTGATTGTGGGTGCGTGGCGCATCGGTGCGGTATACCAGCCATTGTTTACCGCATTTGGTGTCGAAGCGATTGAATACCGCCTTGAAAAAGCCGCTACCAAGGTGGTTTTCACCGACAGCCATAACCGTGAAAAATTCAATGACATAAACCCACTACCAAACATGGTGATGGTGGGCAGCGAGCAAGCCGCCAAACAATATGGGGATTGGCATTTTGATAGCCTAATGGCAGCGCAAAGGGAAGACTTTGAACCTGTGATGCTAACAGGGGAAGATCCTTTCTTGCAAATGTTTACTTCAGGTACCGTGGGCAAGTCAAAAGGTGTGGCAGTACCACTTAAAGCGCTAACCGCATTTTATTTGTATATGGTACACGCAGTGGGTCTAAGCGATAATGATCGGTTTTGGAACATGGCTGACCCAGGCTGGGCCTATGGCTTGTATTATGCGATTACAGGACCTTTGCTAGTCGGTGCTACTACCCACTTTAATGAATCAGGATTTGATGCCAAGCATACATTAGATTTTATCAAAAACCATAAAATCACTAATTTAGCCTCATCACCCACTGCATTTCGTATGATGAAATCAAGTGGTGTTTTTGACAACAAAGTTGATGAGTTACCGCTATTGACGCGTATTAGCTCAGCGGGTGAGACATTAAATACTGAAGTGGTGACGTGGATTAATGACCATCTTGGCGCATCTATTCTTGACCATTATGGACAAACCGAATTGGGGATGGCGTGCTGCTGTCATCATAAGTTAACCCATGATCAGCCAATTGGCTCAATGGGTATGCCATTGCCAGGTTATCGCTTGGCAGTACTGGATGAAAAATTTAATGAAGTAGGCGCAGGCGTACAAGGTCAACTAGCCGTTGATGTGGCGAACTCGCCATCCTTATTTTTCCAAGGCTATACGTGGAACGAAAAAAATCCGTTTGAAAATGGTTATTATCTAACAGGCGATATGGTCGAGCAGCATGATGATGGCACTTTTTGGTTTGTCGGGCGTGATGACGATATTATTACCACTGCAGGGTATCGTGTCGGTCCTACCGATGTCGAGAACACGGTAATGGAACACCCGTCGGTAGCCGAGACCGCGGCGATTGGTGTGCCAGATGACATACGCGGCCACATCATCAAATCCTATGTTGTACTCAAAGACGGCTATACCGCTAATGACGAGTTAGCCAAAGACATCCAAAGCTTGGTGCATGCACGGTTATCTGCCCATGCGTATCCCCGTATTGTTGAGTTTATCGATGCCTTGCCAAAAACCCCAAGTGGTAAAGTGCAACGTTTTATGCTGCGTAGCATGAGCGTGGCGCACTAACAAAAATTTTATCCCTATGCAAAAGAGTATCTACCGAAAGAGTATCTAGTGTAAGCTAGGCTTTTTTTATCAACAAAAAATAACAGGTTAATGGAAAAACAATGCAAGTACAAAATAATACATTTTTGGTCACAGGCGGCGCATCAGGTTTAGGTGAAGCGACAACCCGTTATTTGGTGGCGCATGGCGCAAATGTTATCATCGCCGATCTGAACCAAGAAGCCGGTGAGAAATTAGTGGCTGAATTGGGCGATAAAGCGATTTTTGCAAAATGTGACATCACCAGCGAAGCGGATGTCAAAAATGCGATTGAGGCGGGTGTGACCAAATTTGGTAAATTATCAGGGTCAATCAACTGTGCCGGTATCGTGGTGGTACAAAAATTACTGGACAAAGAAGGCAATCCAGCCGATTTAACCACCTTTGCCCGTGGTATCCAGATTAACCTCATCGGCACTTTCAATGTGGCGCGACTGGCGGCGGCGGCGATGGCAAAAAATACTGCAGACAGCAACGAAGATAAAGGTGTGATTATCAACACCGCTTCAATTGCCGCATTCGATGGTCAGGTCGGACAGGGCAGTTACTCGTCATCCAAAGCAGGTGTGGTGGGCTTAACCTTACCACTCGCGCGTGAGCTGCAGCGTCATCAAATACGTATCATGACCATCGCCCCAGGGGTGTTCGGCACACCGATGATGGCAAGCCTGCCAGAAGCTGCCCGTACCAGTCTTGAACAAGCGGTTCCTTTTCCCAAACGTTTGGGCAACCCAGAAGAATTTGCTAAATTGGTGGCACACATCATCGAAAATAGCTATCTTAATGGCGACGTTATTCGTTTGGACGGGGCTATTCGCATGGGTTAATTCAGGTGATTGTTAACGGTAATTGGGAAAGGTGACTGGCAACAGAGACTATCAACTTAACCATTTAAAAAAGCCACTCTGAGGAAGATTGGCTTTTTTATATTAACAATTTCACGGGGACTATTTGGTGAGTCACTATTTGGTGAGTATTAGGCGGTTATTACGGGTTAATCGAAGACGGTATTCTTCGCCGTCATGCTGAATGCGAATCTCTTTGGTCAGCGCAAATAAATGATTGGAATATAGCGTAGGCAAGGAACTTTGTTGAATGAGATTGGCACGATTTAATAAGTGTAACATGGGATACTCCTTTTCTCTGTAAGATGGGCGAATAGTGTTTTTAATTGATAATGATTATCATTTATATTTAATGGGTCGTCAAGTGACTTTTTTCACTTTTTCATCAAATTTAATGCTTTATAATAGGTAACAATCAATAATTTGAGAAAAATATGTCAAAAGTCGTAAATGTGGCAGTTGCGGTGATACATTTTAACAATCAATATCTACTCGGATTTCGCCATGCCAGTCAACACCAAGGCAATCGCTATGAATTTGTTGGGGGGAAAATTGAGCCAGATGAAACCCCAACACAAGGGTTAATTCGTGAAGTCCATGAAGAGATTGGCTTGGATATCGCGCAAAATACCGCAGTCAAAATGGGGGTGATACGCCATGATTATGCTGATAAAACCGTGGCATTGCATGTCTTTAAAATTCGAGTGAGCCAAGCCCAGTTTGATGGGTTACAACAGGGTAAAGGCAAGGAAGGTCAAGCCGTCACATGGGTTCATCAGTCAGACTTGGTCGCCAATCAGTACCCTTTGCCCGATGCCAATGCCCGCATTTTAGAGTGGTTAAAATTGCCTAATACAATTTATATCACCCAGCCTTTAGATAGCTTGGTTAGTGTGGATAAGTGGGTTGATTTTTATAGCCAAAAACTGCCCCAAAGTGCCCATTGTTATCTTCGCCCGCAAACCAGCGATGAAAATGCCACCGCTATGATTGATGGCTTACTCACGATAAGGGCGGATATCACCCCGATTATTCAATATGCAACAGTTGAGCGCTTATTTGAGTACTTACCTGAGCGCTTATTTCAGCGTTTAGATGCGTGGTTAAAAAACGGCATGGTACATTTAAATCACCAACAACTCATGACGCTTGATTTCTTAAACCTATCAAAAAATTATCACTATTTTGCCAGTTGCCATGACCAACATAGCCTAAGCAGATTAAATGCCTTGGCAACCTCGCATACTGTGATGGGCTGTTTTTTATCCCCGGTGAAAGCCACTCCGACACACCCAGAAACCTTTCAAAGTGGGGGCATGGGCTGGCAAACCTTGAGTGAATTGGCAAAAATCTGTGATGTGCCGGTTTTTGCGCTGGGTGGGGTGGGGCAAGAAGACTTAGCCACCGCCTATGAGCATGGGGCGATGGGAATCGCGGGTATTCGGTTATTGGTCGACAAGGTATAAAAACTAGCCAACAGGTTGACAATAGCGCATTCGTTGTAACAACTGGCTGACAAAAAATGCCCCAATAGTCACCGTTTGAGCGTTTATTTTGAGCTAAAATGAGTACTTTAATGCGCAGTAAGACTGAGTAAAATAAGGTGATATACACAATGAAACTGATGAGTAAAAAAACGCTAGCAGTGGCAGGTATTGCAGGTACATTAATTGCGATGAGTGCTTGCTCCACCACCCCCACAACCGAAACCACCGCCAAGCCCACAGGCGTTGGCAAAGCTCAGGCAGTACAAAGCGTTGATTTAAACCGGTATGCGGGTAAATGGTACGAAATCGCCCGTTTGCCGATGTTTTTTCAGCGTAACTGTGCCAGTGATGTCACCGCCACTTACACCCTACAACCGACAGGCAAGGTGGAAGTCAATAACCAATGTATGGGCAAAGATGGCAAACCCATGCAAAGCATTGGTGAAGCCACCAAAAATGGCGACAGTGGCAGTAAACTTAAAGTTACTTTCTTGCCGCAAGGATTGCGTTGGTTGCCTGTGGGTAAAGCCGATTATTGGGTGCTTGCTTTAGACCCCAATTATAGCCATGCGTTGGTGGGTACGCCAAATCAAAAATACTTGTGGATTTTGTCACGCACGCCCACGATGGATGAAGCTACTTATCAAACAATGGTCGCTACCGCAAAATCTCAAGGCTACGATGTCAGTAAATTGCAAAAAACCGTACAAAATAGCCGATAATCTAGGTAGTTGAAACACCCTGCTTTAAAATTGCTAAAACGCCTAAATTCCGTTACAATTTAGGCGTTTATTCATTGCTGCATTTTCCACAGATTTTATTTTTCCTTCACAAAAAAAGGTCATACTATGTCTGCCAATCTCTACCAAGACCACCTCACCACTCGCAAAAATCAAGAAGCCCAAGCGATTCAGTTGTTAGTTGAGCTAAATACCCTAGCCAATAAAGGCGTCAATGTGTTGTTTTTTGGCAACCGCATTGCACTAAACCTTGTTGATATCATCGCCCATCATGACAAAAACGCCCTTAACATCGCTGATACACTTGCCTTTGCCACCGCGTTAAACGACCAAAATCTAAGCCATACCACGGTGGACTTGGGTCAAGCGCTCAAATCAGGCAAACAAGCCGACAGCTTTACTAGCGGTGACGAAGTGCCTGCGACAGATGTCGTGTTGTATGGTTTTGGTCGTATCGGTCGTATCTTGGCTCGTTTGCTGATGAGCCGTCCTGCCTCAGACAAAGGCTTACAATTAAAAGCCATCGTCGTCCGTCCAGCCGGTGAAGCAGACGCTTTATTAAAAGACTTGGAAAAACGTGCAAGCTTACTTGAGCGTGACTCGGTACATGGCTGGTTTGATGGCTCAGTGGTGGTTGATAAAGCAAACAGCGGTATCATCGCCAACGGTCGTTTTATCAAAGTCATTTATGCCGCTGACCCAAGCGAAATCGACTACACGTCTTATGGTATCGACAATGCCTTAATCATCGACAACACCGGTAAATGGAAAGATGAAGCAGGTCTTGGCAAGCATTTACAGTCAAAAGGTGCCAAAAAAGTGCTATTGACCGCCCCAGCGTCGGGCGATATCAAAAACATCGTCTATAATGTCAATGACGACACCATCGGCAATGATACCATCGTGTCAGCGGCAAGCTGTACCACCAATGCGATTACCCCTACGCTCAAACTGTTAAACGATAAATACGGCATTGAAAACGGTCACATGGAAACCATCCATGCATTCACCAATGACCAAAACTTGGTTGATAACCACCATAAAGCTGAGCGTCGTGGGCGTGCTGCAACCTTAAATATGGTGATGACAAGCACAGGTGCTGCCAAAGCGGTCAGTAAAGCGATTCCAGAACTAAAAGGCAAATTGTCAGGCAGCTCGGTACGTGTACCAACGCCAAACGTGAGCCTTGCGATTTTGAATTTGAATTTCAAAAACCCTGTTAATTCAAGCGATGAACTCAATGCCTTTATCAAGGAAGCCAGTCAGAGCGAACAATGGCAAGCGCAAATTGCTTACTCAGATTCGGATGAAGCCGTTTCTACCGACTTTGTCGGCTGTGAAAAAGTGGCGATTTGGGACGCCAAATCTACGCTTGCTCAAGACAACCGTGCAGTGATGTACCTATGGTATGACAACGAAATGGGCTATAGCACCCAAGTATTGCGTGTCGCTGAAACCATGGCAAAAAATGCCTAAACCATGGCGAAAAATGCCTAAGCGTTAAGAACGATGACAAGACCGCTCAAGTTTGGGCGGTTTTTTATTAGATAAAATTTCAAACATCGATCCTGTTCAAATTTTTCTTGCTAAAATTCATGCTATAATATTTGGTTATTCAAGAATTTAAGGAAAGTCTTCAATGCGTTTTATCGATGAAGCAATCGTAACAGTCAAAGCAGGCGACGGCGGCAATGGTATCGTCAGTTTTCGCCGAGAAAAATACGTCCCCAAAGGCGGCCCCGATGGCGGTGATGGCGGCAAAGGCGGGGATGTGTACGTGGTGTGCGACGACAACACCAACACCCTCGTCGATTACCGGTTTACCCGTCGCTATGATGCCAAGCGCGGCGAAAATGGCGGCGCCAAAAACTGTTCAGGTCGTGGGGCGGATGATATCTATCTATCCGTACCCATCGGTACCACCGTGGTTGATACCGAAACAGGTGAGGTTTTAGCGGACTTGACCAAAAAAGGGCAAACGGCGAGGATTGCCAAAGGCGGTGACGGCGGGCAAGGTAATACCCATTTCAAAACCTCCACCAATCAAGCACCACGACGTGCCACCCCAGGTTTTGCAGGTGAATTAAAAGTCTTGAAGTTTGAGCTAAAAGTGGTGGCTGACGTGGGTCTTATTGGTCTGCCAAATGCGGGTAAATCCACCTTTATTCGTCAAGTCTCTGCTGCCAAACCCAAAGTTGCCAATTATCCGTTTACTACTTTGGTACCGAATCTAGGTGTCGTGGATGTGGGTAAACACCGCTCATTTGTCATGGCAGATATCCCAGGACTGATTGAAGGGGCATCTGAAGGGGCAGGACTGGGTATCCGCTTTTTAAAACACGTCGCTCGTACCCGTCGATTATTGCATCTTGTCGATGTACAGCCCATTGATGGTAGCGACCCTGTGGCAAACGCCCAAGTGATTTTTAATGAGTTAGAAAAATTCTCGCCAGAGCTGTCAAAACTGCCACAGATTTTGATTTTAAATAAAATCGACCAAGTGCCCGCAGAAGAATTAAACCAACTTTGCACCCACATCGTGGCAGAGCTTGGTTGGACAGGGATGGTTTTTCGTACCTCCACGCTCACAGGGGAAGGGGTTGATGCGGTGGTTTGGCATTTGATGAACGAAATCGAGCAAGAGCGCGAGATGGAAGAAACCGATCCTGACTTCGCTGAAAGTCAGCGGTTGCGTTTTGAACGACTGGAAGCGGAAGTGCGTGCCAATACGGAAGAGCAAAAAGAAGCGTATCGTGCCAAACGTAAAGCTGAGCGTGAAGGTCGCGTATTGGATGAAGATGATTTTGATGACGACGACTACGATGACGATGATGGCGTGGAAGTGGTCTACGCACCTTAGCGGTGATGCTTAGCGGTGATGGAAATAGCTTTAAAAAGGTTAGCGCGGGCTAACCTTTTTTATTAGCTGAATGTAGATAAGAATAGGTCATTTTTTTAATGCTTTGACAATGTGGGGTAATTCACCATAAAACACCCCAATGCCTGTTCCCATCAAGCCATGATTGGCAAGCGAAATGGTCGACACGCGAATCACAGGCAAATCATGCCAACCAAAATGGGTCGCTAATATTTTTTTAAAAAATTCGGTACTTTCATGATGCCCCGTATCTGTCAAATAGATAAACGCGGGTTGATTTGCGCCAAGTTTTTCGACGGTTTTTCCCATGGTAGTCAGGGTTTTTTCAAGCTTTCGCACTTTTTCTACTGCGATAATCTCGCCAATTTGATTAATTTGCATAATCGGTTTAATATCAAATAAGTTGGCAACAAATGCGGCAGGGGCGGACAATTTTTTGTTGCGAATAATATAGTCCAAGTCACTAAGGGTAAATAAAAATTCACTGCGACGTCGCAAATCGTCAAGTTTTTTTGCCACGTTTTCAAACGACTCACCTTGCTCAATCAACACTTTTGCCTCGTACGCCAGCGCCCCTTCAGCAATATTGAGTGTTTTGGTGTCATACACAAAGATGTGCAGACGATTGGCATAATGTACTTTGAGTTCTTCTAGCATGGGCAAGGTTTGGCTAAATTTGGACGAGATGCCGCAAACAAATACCTCAGTGACTCCGCGAGCAATCAAATCATTAAACAACAGGTGCATCTCATGGATGGAGGGCGGAAATGTCCTCGCCACCGATTTGAGGTTGGTTTTCATGATGGTTGCCAGACGCTCACTGGTGATATTTTTACCATCGATAAAATCAACGTTATTGATGTTTACGTGTAAGCGCAGAATGTCCATGCCTTGCGACAATTCAAGTGCTTCAAGACAAGATGAGGAAGTGGTGACAACAGCTCTTTTCATAAATTTGATAAACCCAGTAGCACATGAAGATGAGCAAATTTATATAAAAGCAATGTTGATAGCAAGTTATCCTCATCTAAATTGAGAAAACCTCAAGTCGATATTTTTTAGTTGACAATTTCAATTTGTTTTTTCAATGGTTGCTATTTAATTGGGATAAAAATGCGTATGACAAAAACGTGTGATATTTAACGGCTACCGGCATCGATTAGCATTTATAAAGCCAGTAAAAATTGTTACAATGCTCTGCCA
The DNA here is from genome assembly GCA_014647715.1 of Streptomyces cinereus. Classification (GTDB taxonomy): domain Bacteria; phylum Pseudomonadota; class Gammaproteobacteria; order Pseudomonadales; family Moraxellaceae; genus Faucicola; species Faucicola cinerea. The sequence continues at coordinate 53,580 of BMPS01000008.1, read as the reverse complement.
AGCCATTATGGCATTTAATTTGATTAAAAAATTGCACTTGACTGATTATGACTGCCAACTTATGACTGCCACCGCCTCACCTAGCTCAACTAAAAAAGTCCTTAAGTCAAATACTATTGTGGTAAAAATTGGTTCATCGCTACTGACCAATAATGGTAAAGGCTTGGATCGCACCGCAATTTATGAATGGGCGAAGCAAATTGCCAAGCTGCACAATGAAGGCTATCAAGTATTGCTAGTGTCCTCAGGGGCAGTGGCGGAAGGGGTGGTGCGGATGAATTTGGAAGAACGCCCCAAAAAATTGCAAGCCTTGCAAGCCTGCGCCGCCATTGGGCAGATGGGCTTGATTGAAACTTGGTGGTCGGCGTTGATTCAGTATGGTGTACAAAGCGCACAATTGCTACTGACACATGACGATCTTGCCAATCGAAATCGTTATCTCAATACCGCCAATACGTTAAATCAGCTACTTGAATGGCGCGTGCTACCGGTCATTAATGAAAATGACACCGTGAGTGTCGATGAAATCAAATTTGGCGATAATGACAGTCTAGGTGCGATGGTGGCAGCCATGGTCAAAGCTGATTTATACATTATATTGACCGACCAGCAAGGCGTATTCACCGATAATCCTCGTACCAACCCTGATGCCAAGCTGATTAAGACGGAACGGGCAATGGCAGATTATTTGTTTGACGTGGCGGGAGATGGCGGCAAATTGGGTCGTGGCGGGATGATTACCAAAATTCGTGCGGCAAGGCTTGCGGCAATGGGTGGTTGTCCCACTGTGATTGTCAGCGGCAGCATCGATAACGTGATTAATCGCGTGGTCAAAGGGGAATCCTTAGGTACGATGCTCACTACCAATGACGATGATAAACGCATTGCCAAAAAACAATGGTTAGCCGCGCATCTGCGCATGGCAGGTCGCTTGGTGATTGACGATGGCGCAGTAGATGCCATCATTAAAAATAACAAAAGCTTATTGCCTGTCGGGGTGATTGAAGTGCAAGGTGATTTTGATGAGGGTGATGTGGTGGAGTGCGTTGATAAAACAGGGGTACGTATCGCGGTCGGTCAGGTGGATTTCTCATCAAATGAAGCTAAGCGCATCGCTCGCAAACGCAATAGCGACATCGAAGCGATTTTGGGTAAAAATGAGGAACGCCACGTGATGATACATCGTGATAATATGGCGATTATCGTATAATTTTCGACAATTTTTGATTGAAATTTGACTACTTTTAGACTGATTCAATAGTATTTTTACCCAATAGTATTTTTACCCAAGATTATTTTTAAAGGCAATGACATGACCCATAACTTTCCGATGTTAAAAAATGACCGCATTTTAAGAGCCATGCGTTTTGAACCTGTGGATGTGACCCCTGTGTGGATGATGCGGCAAGCCGGTCGATATTTGCCTGAGTATAAACAAACCCGTGCCCAAGCCGGTGATTTTCTATCGCTTTGCAAAAATACCGATTTGGCGACGGAAGTCACCATTCAGCCATTTCGCCGTTTTGAGTTGGATGCGGCGATTTTGTTTAGTGATATTTTAACCATTCCTGATGCGCTCGGTTTGGGTCTGTATTTTGAAGCAGGGGAAGGCCCAAAATTTCACAAAACTGTCAGAAGCATGGCAGAGGTTGAAGCCTTGCCAACCGTCGCGATGGCAGATGCACTTGACTATGTGATGAAAGCGGTGACCAGTATTCGTCATGCGCTGGCAGGCCGTGCGCCATTATTTGGCTTCTCGGGTAGTCCGTGGACGCTAGCGACCTATATGATTGAAGGCGGTAGTTCTAAAGAATACCGCTATGCCAAAGCCATGTTGTATGGCGAGCCTGAAACCTTGCATGCGCTGCTCGCTAAAATCACTGATGCTGTGATTGATTATTTGCTAGCGCAGATAGCAGCGGGGGCGCAGTTATTACAAATTTTTGATAGTTGGGGTGGGGCATTGGCGCATCGCCAATTTGTTGAATTCTCGCACCATTACAATACTAAAATTGTCGCGGCGATCAAAGCAACATACCCAGAGGTACCTGTGGTACTATTTACCAAAGGTGGCGGCTTGTGGTTAGATACCCAATGCCACAGTGGCGCGGATGCGCTAGGACTTGATTGGACGATGCCACTAGATAGAGCCCGCAGCATCGTCTTTGAACAACAAAAAGAATTGACCAAATTGCACAAAAAGCTGCATACAGGCATCGCGCTGCAAGGTAATCTTGACCCCGCGACATTATTTGCATCGCCTGAGCATATTCGCCAGCAGACGCATTTGATGCTACAGGACGCCTACAGCCTCGGTGATAAAACAGGCTATATAGCAAACTTAGGTCACGGTATTAACCAATGGGTTAATCCTGACCATGCCAAAGCTTTTATTGATGCGGTGCATGAATATAAACTTTAATAAAACATCAGGAGACGACCATGATCAAAGTAGGTATTGTCGGTGGCACAGGCTACACTGGCGTAGAGCTAATTCGACTATTGAGTCGTCATCCACAGGCACAAGTGACGATGCTGACATCGCGCTCAGAAGCGGGCCGACGCGTTGATGATATGTTTCCAAGTTTGCGGGGCGTGACCGATTTAACGTTTTCGGATTTGGATGAAAAAAAATTAGCAGCATGTGATGTGGTATTCTTTGCTACGCCCCACGGCGTTGCCATGAAGCATGCCAAATTTTTAACCGAAAATGGCACTAAAGTCATCGATTTGGCGGCAGATTTTCGTTTGCAGTCGCTACAAGATTTTGAAACTTGGTATAAACTTGAACATACTTGCCCCGATATTTTAAAAGAAGCTGTGTATGGGTTACCCGAAGTCAATCGTGATGCCATTGCCAAAGCCAAGGTCATTGGCAACCCAGGTTGTTATCCCACCACGGCGATTTTGGGATTAAAACCACTAATCGACGCCCAAAACAGCCAGCAGCAGGCATTGATTGAGCCTTGGATTATTATTGATGCCAAATCAGGCGTCTCAGGTGCAGGTCGCCAAGCCAAAATGAATTTGTTATTTAGCGAGACATCGGATAGTTTTAGCGCCTATGGCGTGGCAGGTCATCGTCACGCTCCAGAGATTAGCCAAGGGATTGACCAAATATTGGGTCAAAGCAAACGCTTTCAGTCGCATGATATCCGCTTTGTACCCCATTTAGTACCCATGATTCGCGGTATGTTTACCACGATTCATGTTCGCTTGACGGCGGCGGGTCAAGCGTTAGATTTACAATCTTTATATGAAACCAGCTATCAAAACGAATATTTTGTAGACGTCATGCCAAAAGGGATGTACCCAGATACCCGTAGTGTACGGGGTAGCAACTATTTAAGAATTGCGGTGCAAACACTAGAAAATAGCCCGATGGCGACGATTTTGGTGGTACAAGATAATTTGGTCAAAGGTGCGGCAGGACAAGCCGTGCAAAATATGAACGTGATGTTTGGGCTTGCAGAGCAAACAGGGTTGGCGTTAGTTGCCGTCGTGCCTTAAGTTATTTCTTTAATAAGTGGTTTTCTTAAGCTATTTATGGTCAGCCTATTTAAAAATGTTAATGCCATAACAAGCATTGCTTTATTTTTTTTAGCCAAAAAAATATGACGCTATGATGAAATGGGCTAACTTTATTATTTTTTCAGTCAATAAATTTAGCTGAATTCATCATAATTTTTGTTTATAATGGGATTCGCTTTAATGGATGTCATATTCATCAACCCTTTTTGAGCTATCATCAGTACTGTGATTATCCATGTTTTGACCGTTTTTCAATTTGAGTATTTCTATGGATTTACCCGAAGATCATAACTCTTCTCAAACTTTGCCAGAAGCACAACGCAATTATATTACCCAACCCAACAAAATATCTGGGTGGTTGATTGCGTTTGGGGTTAGTTTGTTGTTAGTTGCCATCATTGCACTGGTGTTAGGTCAACGCATTGGTTATCATCGCGGCTTAAGCTTTGCCGCTGAAGAAGCGAAAAAAACCGCCGCAGGTCTTGAAATCTCGGCAGAAAACATCAAATCATTAAAGCTAAAATCTGATACGTTGCAAAGCCAATTAACCACCGCGCAGCAAGAGCGTGATATCAGCTTGGCGAACCTATCAGCACTACGTACCGATATTCAAGATCTAAAAGTCACCAACTTACAGCTTGAACAAGGTCAGCAATACTTAACCGCGTCGCTTGCCAAAAAAGGCGGTATGAATTTACAAGTCATCGGGGCAAAAATTGCACCGTTGCCAGAAAATGCCTATGAATACCGCTTTGATGTCGGTATGGTCGATCCGTCAAATCAGCCAAAAAATTTGATACCAAAATTGACCCTGCTCGATGAAGTTAATATGGTCGAAGTCCCATTGCAACCCAATAGTTATTCGATTCATGGGATTGCAAGAATTCGCGGGCGGTTTTTGATGCCTAAAAACTTTGTACCTAAACAAGTGAAACTTGAATTAACCGCCGGCAACCAAAAAACTGAGCAAGTGTATGATTGGCAACTTGGTCAACCGATTGATAACATGCCATATACGCTTGAAGAAACGCCTGAAGCGGATAAACGACCTGTGAGTTCGACCGATAGCACCCCAGTGGCAAGCACAGCCAATACGCAAAAACCTGCCGCAACGACTGCTGCAAAGTAGTATAATCAATGTTTAATCTAATATTGGGTAAATGTTCAATTAATGATGCTTCAAACGCTTAATTTTTCTCGTCAATCAGTTGTGTCACAGCCAACCACCACGAATATGGATTGGCATCTACCGGCATGGTTGCCAACACAGTCCCCTAAACAGCCACCTAGCCAATCACCAAATTCATTGCCAGCCCGTTTGACAGACATGGAAGGCGAGCCAAATACCGACCCCGTCGAAGATGTGCTATTGGCTGACCCTGAACTGAAAAAACCACAAATGTATGCGGTGGTCATGTATAACGATGATTATACGCCAATGGAATTTGTGGTGGATGTTTTACAAAATCATTTTAAACATACGCTAGATTCGGCTATCAGTATTATGCTTGCCATTCATCAACAAGGCAAAGGAATTGCCGGTATATACCCTAAGGACATCGCAGAAACCAAAGCCCAAGCCGTCAACCGTGAAGCGCGTCAGGCAGGTTATCCGTTACTGAGTCAAATTGAGCCGCAAGGTTAGTGGTATTTTGCTATTTAACCCAGTTTTATTTTTGATGGCACCTCCTTTCTATTTTTTATTCATCATTGAATTTTTTGCCATTTTAAAACCCGCCATAAACTACGTTTTATCACTTGAATTTATTAGCAATGTCATTATATTAAACGTAATGATTTTGATTTTTCCCATTTTGTCATCTTTCATTTTTACTTCCTTTTAACCGAACTTAGCATGATTAGCCAGATATCCATAAGATATTTGGTGCTGAGGTGACGGCAAATGAAACTTGAGAAAACATCAACGCAAATAACCCTCAACACCTATAACGACATCAAACCAATCAATTAGATAACGCATGATTTTTCAAGTAGGGCAAAATCAAAAACCGTCGGTGACAAGTATTAAGGACATCTTATGTTAAGTTTAGAATTACAAAGCACGTTGCGGTTGGTAGTGACACTCGCAAAACAGCGTGCACATGAATATTTAACGGTCGAGCATCTGCTATTGGCACTGTTAGAGAATGAAAATGCGGTAGAAGCCTTGGTGGCTTGTGCAGTCAATGTGGATCAGCTTGGCAAAGATTTGACCCAGTATATTGATGAACATACCCCAACAGTCGATATCAACGAAGATTACTCGCCACAACCAACGCGCAGTTTTGACCGTATCTTGCAGCGTGCGATTTTTCATGTGCAATCGGTTGCCAGCAGCCGTTTGGTCGAAGGCTCAGATTTGCTAGTGTCTATGTTTTCAGAGCATGACACCTACGCGGTGTACCTGCTTAAAAAACAAGGAGTTACGCGACTTGAGCTGACCCAGTACCTATCGCATGGTCAAGACAAAAAAGTGCGCGACAAATTAACCAGCGTGGAAACTGAAGAAACGGGTGAAAAAGCCAATAAAGACCCATTGACTGAATTTACCATTAATCTCAATCAAAAAGCCTCTACGGGCGGCACCGATCCGTTAATTGGTCGTCAAGCAGAAATCGAGCGTACCGCGCAGATTTTATGCCGTCGCCGCAAAAATAATCCGCTACTGGTGGGTGACCCAGGGGTGGGTAAAACGTCGATTGCTGAAGGCTTGGCATGGCTGATTGTCAATGACAAAGCACCAAAACCATTATCAGGCTGTGTGGTTTATAGTTTAGATATTGGCGCGCTGATTGCCGGTACAAAGTACCGCGGCGATTTTGAAAAACGTATGAAAGCGCTATTAGATGCCTTAAAAGCCAAGCCCAATGCGATTTTATTTATTGACGAAATCCATATGATTATCGGCGCAGGCTCATCGATGAGCAGCAATATGGATGTGTCAAATTTAATCAAACCTGCGTTGGCATCCGGTGAGCTGCGTTGTATCGGCTCAACCACCTTTACCGAATACCGCCAAGTGTTTGAAAAAGACCATGCCTTAAGTCGTCGTTTCCAAAAAGTTGATGTTAACGAGCCATCCATTGATGAAACGATTGATATTCTACGCGGTCTGAAAAAACAATATGAGAAATTCCATAACGTAAGCTATACCGATCAGGCGTTACAAAGTGCTGTGCATCTGGCGGTAAAACACATTCACGAACGCTTTTTGCCTGACAAAGCCATTGATGTGATTGATGAAGCGGGTGCATTTGTTCGCCTACAAAAACAAGCCGAAAATCAGGTTGAATCTAGTGTGGACAGCAATCAATCCATTGATGCCATCGCAAATGACAAGCTATCAAATCAGCCTGTGGTGGATGAAGACGCACTTGTCGATGATTTGGATGTTAGCCATGCAGAAGATGGTGTTGTCGAACCTGAAGCTATGTTAAGTGAAGCCGATAATAAAGTGATTGATGCGGCACAACAAGATGGCAAGGTGTGGATTGATGTCCCGCAAATTGAATATATTATCTCAAAAATTGCGCGCATCCCACCAAAATCAGTCTCAACAGATGACAAATCGGTGCTGCAAAATCTTGAGAGCAACCTAAAACATCTGGTGTTTGGTCAAGATGAAGCCATCAAAAACTTGGCAGATGCCATCAAGTTGTCACGGGCAGGCTTAAAACCAGATGATAAACCGATTGGTTCGTTTATGTTCGCCGGTCCTACCGGTGTCGGTAAAACTGAAGTCAGTCGTCAGTTAGCGAATTTGTTAGGCATTGAGCTGGTTCGTTTTGATATGTCTGAGTATATGGAAGCACATACGGCGTCACGCTTGATTGGGGCACCGCCAGGCTATGTGGGCTTTGATCAGGGTGGTTTATTGACTGAAAAAATCAATCAATTCCCGCATTGTGTGCTATTGCTAGATGAGATTGAAAAAGCCCATCCTGACGTATTTAACTTGCTGCTCCAAGTGATGGATCATGGCTCGCTCACCGACAATAACGGTCGTACATCAAGCTTTAAGCAAGTGATACTGATTATGACCACCAATGTCGGTGCTGATAGCATCAGTCGCAACAGCATGGGCTTTACCAAACAAGACCATAGCCGCGACAACAGTGAAGCGATGAAACGGATGTTTACCCCAGAGTTTCGCAATCGTTTAGATGCCATCATTCAATTTAACCCATTGGATCAAAATGTCATTGTATCTGTGGTTGATAAATTCTTGGTTGAACTGCAAGCCCAGCTTGATGACAAGAAAGTGGTGCTTGAAATTGATGATGAAGTCAGAAATTATCTGGCAGAAAAAGGTTACGATCGTCTCATGGGTGCCCGCCCAATGAACCGCTTGATTCAAGATGAAATCAAAAAACCATTGGCAGAGCAAATATTATTTGGTGATTTGGTGAATGGCGGTACGGTTTCGATTCGTATGAATGCCGATAAAACAGCGATTGAGCTTGTGCCCATTGATGAAAAGCAAGTCGACAATGTTTAGTAATATCTAGTATAAAAAAAGGAGCCACTGAGCTCCTTTTTTTTATGCCTGATGATTATAGTTAATGATTAGGCTTAATAATTACACAAAACCAAATTTGGGTTTTTCTGCTGGTTTCTCTCGATAGGACAGATGATCCATGTTGGTTAACTCTGCCAATGAGTGCGGTTTATTGACGGTGATAGCTTTATCAATCGATGCCAAAAACGCGTTGGATTTTTCAACTGATAGTTCTTTGAATTTATACTCAGCTATCAATCGACCTTTACGCAGCAGCGCGGGATCAATTTTTGAGATATCGGAGTTAAAGGTACAGATAAACTGGCACTCCAACACATCCGACAGCATACCATCAGCAATGTTCAAAATCGCCGATACCACATCGGTATTGGCGTTATCAATGCTACGCTCGGCAATGTAGTTTTCACAGTCTTCAAGCACTAATACCGAGTTTTTGTTATCCACCAATAGTGACATAAATTCAGGGTTGGTCAAATACCCAATCATGGTAGTGGGTACAAAGATGAATTTTTTATTAGGTACTTGGCTGGTTAGCCATTTGATATAGTTGGTTTTACCTGAACCTGCCACGCCATGCAACAGTACCACGCCTTTACCATCGTGATTGAGCGATTCTTTGATATGCTGATGCACGGGCAGAAAATCCTCGTGATACATGGTATCTAAATTGATGGGAAATGGCTTGATACGATGGGTTTTAAATACAAAACCATGGACTTCTTTGAGTAAAATCGATACTTTAGCCTCTTGCGACACATACTTTTGTAAGTATTCATCAAACACGTTTTTGACACTCGCCGCCGAATGCGGATTGGTCGAAATATAATAAATACTGACGACTTTTAGCAGACCTGATTCAAAGATGTATTCGTCATAGTCATTGGATAAATCTTCATTGGTGAGCATGAACACTTCATATTTGGGATGAAAATAACACGCTTCACGCTCATACAAGGTATTATTTTTATGCGAATAGGCGACGGTGGTAAAATCGGTGCAACGTTCAAAATCTTTAAGCTGCTCTTTGCGAATTACCATGTCATGGTTGCCAACATGCACCCCAGGGAAAATATCATCGAGTAGCGACTCAAAAGGGTTATATTTGCTAGCGTATTGGAGGTTGTCTTCAATGAGTTGAACGCTATAGGGCGGCTCAGAGGAGGCGCTAAGCAGCTTTCGCGGTTGATAATAGGGCGATTGTAAAATTTTCATAGGAATACAGGCTTATAAAAGGCAGTAGAAAAATTAACATAGTTAGCAGTAAACAAGCTAACTATAAAGATGGGGCAGTTAATACTAGATGCAAGCTAAAAAGTAGCTAGTTGGCAATCAGTTAAAAAATTTTTAGCAACATAGTGAGCAGCTTACTGGCTTACTGTTAGCCAGTAAGCAATGGTGAGATAAGATAGACAGGAATTTTGGGCATAAAAAAACCTGCGAGAGGCAGGTTAATTTAACTAATACGGATTTGAGTGGTGGGGCTGAAGAGACTCGAACTCTTACACCTCGCGGCGCTGGAACCTAAATCCAGTGCGTCTACCAATTTCGCCACAGCCCCATGAGTTGCCTCAAAGTGTTGACTCAATATTTGTATCAGTGTCTTTGTGGTTGGCTATTATATAGAAAATTTTCGCTTTGGCAAGGGGTTTTTTTTAAAAAATCGCATTTTTTATTGGTTAAGTAAAATTTTTAGCGCATTTATAATACTTGCCAAGTCATTAATACGGTTTTCCACGCGTTTTGCCAGCAGTTTATCGATAAAAGGCTGACAAGCTTGGCAAGCAAATTCTGATAGCTGATGATTTGGACATAAAAAAGGCACAGGCTGTTGGCAATGCGCGATTGCCCAACCACGATAATCATCTGCCATAAAAGGCAGATAACCCATCAATAATTCGTACCATACCACCCCCAAACTATAGTAGTCGCTAAACTTGTCAACAGGCTGTCCTGTGAATTGCTCAGGGCTCATATAGGCAGGTGTACCAGCAGTGTGAGATTTTCGGTTAATGAGTGAGTCATTTTTTCCCATAGCATCGCTAAGACCAAAATCAATTAACACCACCTCAAGATTGGGTTTTACAATAAAGTTGGCGGGTTTGAGATCCAAATGCATCAGCCCGAATTGATGTAAACGGTTGACCACTTGGCAACTATGTAAAAAAATGGTCATTTTTTGCTGAAGATTGAGTAGTGGCAATTTAGCATTCGCATACATCAAGGATTTTAACGTCTCGCCTGGATGATAGGACATGACCAGACAGGGACTAACAGATTGCTGCGGCTGCTGTTGGTCAAAGATGAGGGTGTCGGGTAGAAGGTTTGAAGCATACAGCGTGGGAATGCCGCTTGTCGCATGGGTGCTGTCAATCGCTAGGCTTTGGCAATGATGAAGAGCGTTGATTTCTTGCTCAAAATGGGCGAAATTGGTTGCGTTAAAGTGAGGTAGTAATTGTTTAACCACAACGGCAGTAGGCGGCGATTGGGTTGAATGCCATACCCCGTACCAAAGCTGGGTATAGTTGAGTGGATTTGAAGGTGATAGTGGCTGTAGGTCAGTAACGACCGACTGACAGCCATTTTTTATGATAACCAGTGCTGGGTGAGTTGACCTTGTCTCAATCATGATGGCTTAACGGGTCTGCCTTCAATCAACTGCTGGTATTTTCGGGTCACGGTATTGCGCCCCCAACCGAGTAGGTCAGCCGCTTGTCCTTTATGCTGAGCAGTATGAGCAAGTGCCACTTCGAGCAAACATTTCTCAAACATCGGATAAGCGGTTTGCAATATGTCATACTGTCCTTCAGCCAGTGCTTGTTGTGCCCAAACTTGCAGCGGCGTGATCCAATCTGCAGTTGCGCCAGTTTGTGAGGCGTGCAAGGTCGGTATGACCGTCGTAGCGGGCAAAGGCGTTGGCAGCTCACTCGAATGAGGACTGAGATTAGAACTAGCACTGGGGCTGTTACTGGGAGCTGGCAAAGATGACGGATGTTCGCTCGCAGGTGCCTCAAACTGAGTGTCGGGCTGATAGTTATGTGTCTTATGTGTTTTATGTGTATTGGGCTCACGTGTAGTTACAACCATGCTCTCTTGCGATTCAAACGCTTGTAAAATCTCGGGTGGCAAATCATTGGGCTGAATGGTTTGCCCTGTTGTCATCACACTGAGCCAGCGGCAGGTATTTTCAAGTTGACGCACGTTGCCTTGCCAAGGATAGCTTTGCAAAATATGCATGGCAGACGGCGTGATGGTTTTGGTGGGGGTATGCATGCTTTTGGCAATATTTTGCATAAAAAAATCGATTAACAGCGGAATGTCTTCGCGGCGCTCACGTAGGGAAGGTAGCGCCAGTCGAATGACATTGAGCCGATAAAACAAATCTTCACGAAACTTGCCTTGCTGCACAAGGGTTTCTAAGTTTTGATGGGTGGCTGCGATGATACGTACATCGACTTTAATGGGTTTGAGACCACCGACACGGTAAAACTCACCATTTGCCAAGACGCGCAGCAAACGCGTCTGGGTCGGTAAAGGCATATCGCCGATTTCATCCAAAAATAAAGTGCCGCCATGCGCCTGCTCAAAACGCCCTTGGCGCGTGGTAGTCGCACCTGTAAACGCGCCTTTTTCATGACCAAATAGTTCAGCTTCAATCAAATCATGCGGAATCGCCGCCATATTGAGCGCGATAAACGGTTTGGATTTGCGTGGCGAATGTTCGTGTAAGGCACTGGCAATCAGCTCTTTACCCGTCCCTGATTCGCCGGTGATGAGGACTGTCATCGGCATATGCGACAGGCGACCAATTGCCCGAAATACTTTTTGCATGGCAATCGATTGCCCGATGATGCCCGATGGGTTGGTGGGGGCTTTTTCTGGCTCGGCTGTCACGTGTTCAGTTGGCGGCTGCTGTGCATCACGAATCAGAGAGTCGTTGTAGTTCTCAGGCTTAATGCGCTTTTGTGTTTGGTTTGACTGGCTTTGCAGGCAAGCTTTTTTCACCATGGCAATGGCATCATCTAACTCAAACGGCTTGGGTAAGTAATCAAACGCGCCTGATTGATAGCTATCCACCGCAGATTGCACATCGGCATGCGCGGTCATGATGATGACAGGAATTTGTGCAAAGGCTTGTTTGATTTTACTGCTAAAGTCCAAGCCGTTCATCATCGGCATTCGAATATCGGTGACGATGACGCTTGGCAAGGAGCCACTATTGTTATTGTCACTCTTCGCTTGGCTGTCTTGCTCGCTATCTTGTAGTAGCCGCCACGCCGATTGCGCATTGCCAAAGGTTTGCACTTGAAATCCACTATCTGTCAGCGTATCTTCCAAAATCATACGTAACGCTTGGTCGTCATCGATGACCCAAACAATAGGCTCGGTGGTTGGCGTTTTATTATTGGTATAAGTCATATAAAAACCCTATATGGGAAACTGTAGTATTTAAAAATTCATAGCCGATCAGTCATGATGCTGTGCTGTATCAGGGTTAAGGGTGAAACTATCATTTGGTTATTTGGTTATTTGCCGAATTTGCCAAGGTAAAAAAATCGTAAATAGGGTTTCACCTGGCTGAGAGGTCACACTGATTTGCCCTTGATGGCGCTGAATAATGTCATGAGCAAGTGCCAGTCCCAACCCCGTACCATTGGCGCGTCCTGTGACCAAAGGATAAAAAATTTGCGGTAACAACTCACTATCAATGCCCAAGCCATTATCAATAAAATCAACCCGCAATACGCTTTTATGTCGTATATCACCAATGGTTTGTTGGTGCTGAATACGGGTCTTTACCGTGATGCTAGGTGACACAATGTCGTTTTCATTGAGCGCTTGTATCGCATTATTGACGATATTCATAAATACTTGTACCAGCTGGTCTTTATCAGCGGTGATTTCTGGTAACGATAAATCAAAGTCTCTGACTAGACTAATATTGGGGTTTTGTATCTCTGCCAACGTTAGTACATGCTGCAGGGGCTCATGCACGTTGATTACTTGCCAGTTGGGCAAATTGGGCGCGCCCAGCAATTGGGTCACCAAATTGTTGAGTCGTCTGGTCTCATCCATGATGATACTGAGATAATTAGCGACCTTTTGCGCCTGGGTGTCGTTAATATAGCGGACAATCCCATCAGATTTCATGATTTGATTAAAATTCTTCTCAAGCAGCTGGCTTGCCCCAAGGATGCCGGCTAAAGGGTTTTTGACCTCGTGTGCCATACTGCGAATCATTTGGCGGGTTATCAAATGTTGGTGATTTTGATATTGTTCTTGTTGAATACGACTTTCGCGATCTTTTGCCCAAATTTCGATCAAATAGAAAAAACCCGCAGCGGTTTCTAATGGGGAAACCCCATAATCGACCAATAATGGTGCACCAATCCCTTGAGTGCTTAGCCCCAAAATGGTGCAATCATGATGGATAAAGGCTTGGTACATTTTTTTAGTATGTTCAAATTGGTTTTGCAGCGCCAATTTAACCTGTGCTTTGGTTTTTTTATGGGTTATCGGGTCATCATCCGTGGATGATTGCTCTGATGCTTGCGTTAGTAATTTTTCATAGTTTGCGGGGGTTAAAATATCGATAACATTTTTATGAAGTAAATGCTGCTGGCTGACTGACAAAATCTGCTCTGCCGTCGCGTTGATATAGACGCACTCATAGTTGCTGTCAGCGACAATTAATCCCGATAATAGGTTATTGAACATGTCCTCAAACAGGTTCTGGTTGGATTCAAGACTAGGTAAAAAAGTAGGATGGGTCATTGGATAACTACCACAAATTTGAGCAATGGTTAAAGTGCAATTTAAATGCCAACAAACTATTGAATAATTTTTGGATTATTTTCACAACAGATAAATAATGGAACGATGGGTATCAAATCAGTTATTGAATATAAAAAAATCCCTCATTTATAGCAACGGGTTGATTGTAGTATCATATATTTTGAACCAAAATAGTGCAAAAGTTAAAACGTAATTGCTAAAAAAAGAAGTATAAAAAAGACATATAAAAAAAGGGCATAAAATCTATGCCCTTTGATGTACTTTAGATATAAAAATTAGAACCATTGGTAGGTTAGGGAGACGAATGAATTAATGCCTTTTTGGCGGTAGCCATAAACGGTCTCATAATCTTTATCGGTGAGGTTGTTAAGACGACTGCTAATGGTTAGGTTGGGACTGACATAATAATTCCCAGTCAGGTTCAACAAGGTGTAGCTGTCTAGAGTTTGTGAATTGTTGGCATCACGATAACGCTCTCCGACGTGTTGTAGCTCCGTTCGAATGTCATATTTTGGCTGTTGATAGCCTAGGTAAACAATACCTTTGTTTTTGGGTTGATAAATTAATTCTTTGCCCGTTTTTTTATCTTCAGTATCTAGATAATCATAACCTAGACCAAATAAAGTATTATTTAACTGCCAGTCACTGGTTAACGAAATACCGTTAATATCCGCTTTATCTATATTTTGCATTTGACCTGCATAAGTAAGTGGGTCGGTGGTTACCCAAGCTAATTTATCGGTAAATTTAGATTGGTAGGCTGTTACGCGTGTGTGTTGATGATGATTGCTGTTTTCAATAAAGATTTCTGCATTTTTGCTGGTTTCAGGTTTTAAGTTGGGATTTTCTGAACCTGGCCAATACAAATCGTTGAATGTGGGGGCACGAAAATTGGTTGCGTATGATGCACCAATGCGAGTGTTGGGGCTAAGACGATACGCACCGCCCACATTGTAAGTGGTTTTGCTATCAAATTGTGAGTTATCATCGTGACGCACATTTAATTGCACATCATATTTATCTTGAGCGAGCTGATATCCCAAAAACTCACTGTTGATAGTGCGGTGAGTCACGTCATAATCTTTAGAGCTATCAACTTCCTGTTTTAAATTCTCATAACCACCGATAAGCTTACCGAGTGGCAACTGATAGCCAAGCTGTATGGTTACTTGTTTCTGAGTCGTATTGATTACATCGTCTAGGCGACCTGTTTGCCAATCTGCACCATCATACGTGGTAGATTTATCATAACTTTGACCATATTTAATATTGGCAGACAGTTTATCTTGTTGATAATCGGCAAAAGCTGAGACAGCCGCGTTTTTTTGGTCAGCATACGCGTTTGGTACTTCTGAACCACTATCAATATCTGTAGTGGATTTTGCAAATAATCCTGTTGCTCCAATTTCAACATTGTCATTGACTTTATGCTTGGCGACCAAACTTGCGTTTTTGGACTCAAAACCGTCTTTGTCAGCATGATGTATGCCGAACTGAGCGTAAGGTTTCGTCGCATCAATGCCATCAGTTTTTTCATAACCCGTAGAAAGGCTTAAAGTCGTTGCAGAATTAACCAGTTGTCCTGTAATTTGACCTTTATAGCTGTCCTCTGAACCTGCACCTAAGGTCAAGGCTATATTTGATTGTTGAGCATTTTGACCTTTGGTAAAAATTTGAATCACGCCGCCCATCGCATCTGAGCCATAAAGACTTGAGCCAGAAGCACCATAAACTATTTCTATTCTATCGATTTGGTCGACTGGTAATAGCGATAATGCTGCTCCACCTGCGGTTGCAGAGCTGTAACGAATCCCATCGATTAATACTAAGACTTGACTATTGGAGTAACCACGCAATCTGACACCACTGCTCGCACCATCCCCACCATTTTGAGTAACATATATGCCACCTTGTCCACGAAGTACATCTATCACGCTTTGACCGCGATAACGTTGTAATTGTTCTTCATCAATCACAGTGGTTTGAGCGATGGTATTCTTGATAAGCGTCGGCGTTTTGGTTGCCGTGGTGGTAAAGGTAAGACTCGGCAAAGTCGTTTCAGCTTCGCCATTCGCAGCTTCGCTAGTCGCTGCATGAGCGCTAACACCAGTCATGGACATGCCAATAATCACCAAAACGCTTTGCGTGATTGGATGGATATTAAAAAATGGCTTTTTGATAAAACGTGGTGATGTCTGACAGGTATAACGCATAACTTGACCCAAAAAAATAGTTTAAAGACACATTGTAGAAAAATATCGTTACATAAGCTATTACTTTTGCTTGGTCATTGCTCATCAAAGCTTGAGGATTTTTCAATAAAAAACCCCTCTAGCAACTAAAGGGGTGCGATACAAAATTTCGTAGCAACAATTAGCTGGCTTGCTGCTGTAATTTTTTAGCTTTTTGGTAGCATTCATTGATGTGATTTTCAGCAATTTTTTTAAACATCAAATAACCGATGGTACCTGCCACTAATTGACCGCCAAATGGTACAAATTTGGTGACTTGCTTGGCGATAATACGGCTACCAAAACCTTGGAAAGTTTTTTTGGCGATACTGCGCGTGACCACTAACCCTGCAAAATCAACCGCTTTATCTTTTAGTTGGTTGATTTGCGTGCCGTTATTCAGGTCTACCGCTGTTTCAGGTTGTTCAATTAAACCAAATTTAGCAGAGATTTCAGGTAGCAATTTTGATAATAGACCTGCGTCAACTGCAACGTCTAGTAACGGCACAGGGACAACTGCTGCTACGGCAGACATTTTGGCTTTACTTTTAATCATCGCCTCGCATTCGCGTTTGATTTTTTCTAAGTCAAGTTTTGGGTCGATGGTTTTGGTTAAATTTTCTGCTGACATAATTTTTCCTTCTAAAAAATTTCAATTATCAATAGTAAAGGTAGTATTGCAAAACGCGTGCAACAAGAGATGATTATTCATTAATGGTCATTGATACTGTTTCATTAATGGTAAGTGATGACTCTTTGGTTTGATTATAACTGAGTGTAAACGTATGAATAAGCATCTTTTTGCAAAAAAATGCTAATGGTTTGTAGTGGCATTATTACGATATGCAAAACGCACAAATAGCTACGAAAGCTGATGGGGTGTTTTTCATCATTTTGCTGTTGTAATTTTGCCTATTCACTCTCATTATGCTAGTTTGTTCTCTCTACTTTATTTGACAACCATGATAAATTTATGTTGACTGTGACTCCCCGTTTTAGTGCGACCCATATTGACGAGATTCCCCGCGATTTACAGCCCTTGGCGCAGACATCGATGACATTAGCCCGCGTTTTGGCTGGGCGGGGCGTGCAAGATGTGGCAAATTTAGACACCGCCTTCAATAAGATGTTACCTGCAAATTCGCTTACAGGCATTACCAAGGCCGTGGCGCTACTTGATAAGGCGATTGATACGCAGCAAAAAATACTGATTGTGGGTGATTTTGACTGCGATGGCGCGACCAGCACGGCACTGATGGTAAGGGTGCTCCGTGAAATGGGCGCGAAGGTTGAGTTTTTGGTGCCCGATCGTTTTAAGTACGGTTATGGACTGACGCCAGAAATTGTTGCGCTAGGTATTGAAACCTATCATCCTGATGTCATTGTCACGGTTGATAATGGTATCTCTAGCCATGCGGGGGTCGAACTTGCCAAAGCCGAAGGGCTAACGGTGATTATTACCGATCACCACTTGACGACGCAGGCGACACCAAACGCCGATGCCGTGGTCAATCCCAATCAGCTGGGCTGTGATTTTGCTAGTAAATCATTGGTAGGGGTTGGGGTGGCATTTTATGTGCTAGGCAATCTTGCCAAAGTCAGACGCCAAGCCAACAAATCCACCACCCAAGTGAGTCGCTATATTGATTTGGTGGCACTCGGCACGGTGGCGGATGTGGGCGTATTAGACCAAAATAATCGTATTTTGGTGCACCAAGGTATCCAAGCCATCAAGCAAGGTCGTTGCTGTGTGGGTATTTTGGCATTGTTGGAGCAGGCGAGTCGGCAGGTAGCCGACATCACGGCTCAAGATTTTGGTTTTATTTTGGGACCACGCATCAACGCCGCAGGTCGTATGGATAGTATGCGGATTGGCATTGACTGCTTGCTCACCGATGATTGGGGGGAGGCACAGCGGCTTGCGCATCAGCTCGATAAACTCAATCAAGAGCGCCGCCAAGTCGAGCAGGGCATGCGACAACAAGCCGATAGTGTGTTGAGGACGCTTGAGAATCCATCTGAGCAAAATGCTGTAAATCAAGTAACGCAGCGCAAACGCAGTATTATTTTGTATCAAGATGAGTGGCACCAAGGGGTGATTGGTATCGTCGCAGGCAGATTAAAAGAAAGCTACCATGTGCCTGCTATCGTGTTTGCCCCTGCTGATACAGCATTGATTGAAGATGACGATGCTATCAAAGGTTCCGCACGCTCTATTGAAGGCATTCATATCCGTGATGCCATTGAATCAGTCGCGCAAACCTACCCCGAACTCATTAGCCACTTTGGTGGGCATGCGATGGCGGCAGGCCTGACAATCAAACGAAAAAACTTTGAGCCATTTTGTAAAGCGTTTGATGAGGTAATTGCAGCGGTGGCTGATGAGGTATTTGCAGAGACGTTATATAGCGATGGCGAATTGACAGCCGGTGAATTCACGGTTGATTTTATAGATAGCTTGCAGACGTTGGCTATTTGGGGACATGGGTTTGTGGCACCGATATTTGATGGGGTGTTTGTAGTGCAAGATTATCGGGTGTTAAAAGAGCGTCATTTAAAATTATGGTTGTCGTATCCCGATGTGCCTTTTACTATCGAAGCGATTTGGTTTAATGTTGACTTTGACGCGATAGCTTTGTCTGCTATCAATCGCAGTGTGTCAAAAGTGCATTTACTCTATGAGCTTGAGAAAAATTTATTTAATGGACAAACTAAATTGCAGCTAAGGGTAAAAAAGGGTGTACTCCTCTACACAAGCGTTTTTGCTGATTCATACACAATCTGATAACCATAACACCCAATAAAGATGATAAACGACATAAAATGACATGTTAATATAATTTATCACCTATATTGCGCTAAATTTTGATAAATTATGCAGGTATCAAGGTGTTAATTTTTTAAAGCTTGATAAAGCTTTGGCGCTTAGCTGGCTATTATTTATTATTAACCGCTTGCCTTTTAACTATCTGTCTTTTACCTGCGTATGGAGAATTGCCATGAGTAAATCGCTTGCCAACAATGCAACCGCAACGACGGCTCGGCAATGGCAAATCCTCTCACAGCTGGATCGCAAACGTTGGCTCGGTACCACCCATATCAAAGAACAGCTTGATTTGATGGGTTTTGATATCAGTTTGCGAACCATTCAGCGAGATTTAAACGCTTTGGCAACGCGTTTTCCGATTGAAAAAAACAACACCAATCCACAAGGTTGGCGCTGGCGTGAAGATGCACCGATGCAAAGCTTGCCGCACATGAATTTGTCGCAAGCAGTGGCGTTTAGTATGATGCGCCATAATTTGACCCAGCTATTACCCCCGGCTATTTTGGATGAATTGATTCCTTGGTTTGACCTAGCGAATCGGCAACTCAAAGAAAGCAAAGTGGCAAATACTTGGCTTGATAGAGTGCGTATCCTGTCCGCCAATCAACCGCTCATCCCGCCATCGGTCAATCCAGCCGCCAAAGACGCTGTCTATGACGCATTGTTTCAAAATAAAAAACTCATCGCCTGTTATAAAGCGCGCGGGCGAGAGGAAGCGCAAAAATACACCTTAAATCCGCTAGCCATTGTGCAGCGTGGTGTGGTGATTTACTTGATTGCCTCGCGAACCGACAGAGCCTCTGACGATGTGCGCCAATTTGCTTTGCACCGTTTTGAGAGTGCGGAAGTGAGCGCAAGCGACGCGCAAACCCCGAAAGATTTTAATTTAGACAATTACATCAATACAGGCGCGATGGGGTTTAATTATCCGTTGTTCCAAAAACTCATGCCTGAAAGCGAAAAAAACAACCACGAGCCGCCCATACAGCAAGTGCGTTTATTGTTTCATCCGTTATCGGGGGCAAGTTTACTTGAAAGCCCCTTATCAACCGACCAGCAAAGCTGGGAAGATGACGAAGGATTGCATATCACAGCCACAGTAAACATGACCTCTCAGCTAGTATGGTGGCTACGTGGTTTTGGTAAAGGACTGCGAAAAATCGAGCCTGAGATTTTATCAATCGCCGTCTTTGAAACCCAAACTCCAAACCAACAAGCGCCTAATCAACAACCCACCATCCAAACAATAAACGAATAACTAACAAACGCCCAAACAAGCTAACTACTTTTTCCAATTTTTCGAGAATCTTATGAAACATGCTAATAATAACACCCTTGAACCCACTGCCACCGACACCAACTCACAGCAGCCTAGCAAGCCAAAAACCACGATTTTATACAGTGATTTGACAGACGATTCGCCGATTGTTGCCACTGTCAAATCGCCTGATAATCTGACACCCAGCACTACCACAGAAACCTACCAGATTATTTCGGCGCAGTTTGCTGACCCAACGCCAGCACCATCGGTTGAAGTGAAAGCGCCTGCCAACTCATCCAATTTGACCGATAAAAACACCAATGACGCGGTAGTGACAAGCACCTCACCGCTGCACCATTCGCTACACAAAGTGCCAAAAATCAACTCAATGACTGATGACAAGATTTTGCAAAAAAGTCATCAGTTAGCAATCACCCAAGACGATCAGCTTGAAGATGATAAAACAGCGTCAGGTATAGCTATCGAGCATATGGATGTGGTACTCAAGCAGTGGTATTTTACCGTGCAATGGCAGCAAACGCAGATGCCAAAATCTGGGCTTTACAATAAATTTAAAAAACGCACGCAAGCCATGGACTTAGACTTATCCTGCTTACTTTGTAACCGATATGGCGAGGTAATCGAAACCGTTTGGTTCAAAAATGTCCGTGATAAAGCGCAATCCGTGCGTCATCAAGGCGATGAATTATTGGGCAAAAAGCCATTTAGCGCTATCGATGACCGCAAAGAAGACCCTTATAACAATCAAAGCACAAAGGTCAATGATGCCAACCTCAATCAAGAAAGTATGGTGCTTTTTTTAAGTAAGCTTCCGCCGCAAGTATTTCATGTGGTGATGATTGTGTCATCTTATCACGGCTATGCGCTTAGCAAAGCGAAACAAGCGTCTTGTCAGCTCAGTGATGATGAAGGCAATGTGATTAGTGAATTAGCTTTGGCCAAACTGCCAAGTAATACGAAGGCATTATGGTTTGCCAGTCTGACCCGTTCTGCCGATAGCTGGCGCTACAACAACGAGCAGCAACCTTTAGATAATAACAAGATGGCGCTAATTGAAAAAGAAGTGAGTGAAAAATTGGTACGTACGGCGAGATGATTGGGGGATGTAGTGTAAACTTATTGTTTTTCAGAGGTAAAATAACGAAGCAATTTTAAAGCCAAAAATTTATACATTTGACGACGTTGCTATAGCGACTGTCAGTGATTGGATATATTCGCCACCGTGATACTGTGGTACACTAGGAAAAAAAAGGGATTGTCTTAATCGATAGGGATACATCGCATCTGCATTATTTTTCTCCTAAATATAGGTATTCCTAGATACATTATTGACTCATTATGCGGTAACCGTATACTTTGGGTTTAAAATGCTCAATCACATTTTATCCCCAATTAAATGCTTACTGTGAAATTTCTCACGCTGCTAGATGCATCATCTAGTATCTCAATTAACATTCATATAAAAGAGGTTCTCTATGGCTAGTGGAAAGTCAAATATTATCTATACCTTAACTGACGAAGCACCGCTACTGGCGACTTATTCACTACTTCCTATCATTGAAACATTTACCAAGCCTGCTGGCGTTGAAATCACTAAAACCGATATTTCCGTTGCCGCGCGTGTATTGGCAGAGTTCTCCGATTACCTGACCCCAGAACAACAAGTGACCGACAATCTTGCTGAGCTTGGTCGGTTGACCCAAGACCCAGACACCAATATCATCAAATTGCCTAATATCAGTGCCTCAGTGGCTCAGCTACAAGAATGTATTGAAGAGTTACAAGCCAAAGGCTACAACATTCCTAATTACCCAGAAAACCCAACCACAGACGAAGAAAAAGCCATCAAAGCCCGTTATGGTAAATGTTTAGGTTCTGCGGTAAATCCCGTATTACGTGAAGGTAATTCCGATCGCCGTGCACCCGCTGCCGTAAAAAACTATGCCAAAAAACACCCGCATTCAATGGGCGAGTGGAAACAATGGTCGAAAACCCACGTCTCTCACATGGAAGAAGGTGACTTTTACCATGGCGAAAAATCAATGACCCTTGATAAAGCGCGTAAAGTCAAAATGGAGCTCATCACCAACAGTGGCAAAGCTTTGGTGCTAAAACCCGAAGTTGCATTACAAGACGGTGAAGTGATTGACTCAATGTTCATGAGCAAAAAAGCCTTAATCGAGTTTTATGAAAAAGAGCTAGAAGATTGCCGCGAAGGTAAAATCCTGTTCTCTCTACACGTCAAAGCCACGATGATGAAGGTATCCCATCCTATCGTATTTGGTCACTGCGTAAGAGTATATTACAAAGATGCCTTCGAAAAATGGAACAAAACCTTTGATGAATTAGGTATTAATGTTAACAACGGTATGGCAGGACTATACGAAAAAATCGAAACCCTACCGACCACTATCCGTGAAGAAATCGTCCGTGACCTGCATGCTTGTCAAGAACATCGCCCCGCATTGGCGATGGTGGATTCAGCGAAGGGAATTGATAACTTTTATTCGCCAAATGACGTCATTGTAGACGCCTCAATGCCAGCGATGATTCGTAATGGTGGTAAAATGTGGGCAGCGGATGGCAAGCCTTACGACTGTAAAGCCGTGATGCCAGAATCGACATTTGCCCGTATTTACCAAGAAGTCATCAACTTTTGTAAATGGCATGGCAACTTTGACCCAGCGACCATGGGTACCGTACCAAACGTAGGTTTGATGGCACAAAAAGCGGAAGAATACGGTTCTCACGACAAAACTTTTGAAATCCCAGAGGCAGGCGTTGCCAATATCACTGACATTGAGACAGGCGAAGTGCTGATGTCGCAAAATGTTGAAGAAGGTGATATTTGGCGTATGTGTCAAGTCAAAGATGCGCCAATTCGTGACTGGGTAAAACTGGCCGTTACGCGTGCACGTAATTCAGGCATGCCAGCTATCTTCTGGCTTGACCCATACCGCCCACATGAAAATGAGCTCATCAAGAAAGTTAAAAAATACTTACAAGAGCATGATACCGAAGGTCTAGATATCCAAATCATGTCCCAAGTTCGTGCGATGCGTTATACCCTTGAGCGTGTGGTGCGTGGTTTGGATACCATCTCAGTCACAGGTAACATCTTGCGTGACTACTTAACTGACTTGTTCCCAATCCTAGAATTAGGCACATCAGCCAAAATGCTATCAATCGTCCCATTGATGGAAGGCGGTGGTCTTTACGAAACAGGGGCAGGCGGTTCAGCCCCAAAACATGTCGAGCAGTTGGTTGAAGAAAACCACTTGCGCTGGGATTCACTCGGCGAGATGCTGGCGCTTGCGGTATCTTTAGAAGACTTGGGGATTAAAGAAAACAACCCCCGCATAAAATTACTGGCAAAAACCCTAGACTTGGCAACGGGTAAATTGTTGGATAACGACAAATCACCATCGCGTCGTACCGGTGAGCTCGACAACCGTGGTAGCCATTATTATCTAGCCAAATACTGGGCAGAAGAATTGGCGAACCAAGACCAAGATAGCGAGCTTAAAACCAAGTTTGCACCACTGGCTCAAGCGTTGTCAGAAAATGAAGACAAAATCGTGGCGGAATTAAATGAGGTTCAAGGTCAACGTGTGGATATTGGCGGTTACTATAAACCAGACCAACAAAAACTAAGCCAGGTGATGCGCCCAAGTGCGACATTTAATCAAGCATTGGCTTCGTTTGATGCCTAATTCAATAGTATAAAAAAAGCCGAAGCTGAATGCTTCGGCTTTTTTAGTATATGTAAATGGTTAAACATAGCTAAGCTAACAATATAGCTGAGTTAAAAAAATGGCTAAGTCAAAAAAATGGGTCAGCCAAAACCGTTAACATCATTATTTTTGCTTTTCTTCAACAAGCGCCAATGCAGATTTTAGCTGGTTAGTAATATCATTTTTATCATAATTACGAATATCATGAAAATTTAAATGCAGGTTAAACCCAGGTAAATTAAAGTTCACCCAATCGGTTTGTTGCATGGATTCGCTTTTGGGCTCTAGCAATTGCCACACATTCATGGCATCTTGAAAGCCTTTAAATTTAAATTGCCCCACGGCTTGGCAATGATGGACATGACCAATTAAATTAAACGTACTTTCACTGATTAAAATTTGATTGTTTTGCGCGGCAGATTCAAGGCGAGAGGCAAAATTGGCTTCTTTTCCAACCACGGTATAAGTCATACGATTGCGGCTGCCAAAATTACCGACATAACAATACCCTGTATTGATACCCATACGTACGTGTAGCCCTTCAAAACCGAGTAATCGCCATTGGTGGCGCAGCACTTCCATTTCACGGCGCATCTCAATGGCCATACTGGCACAAGCAATCGCGTTATCACGGTCATTACCACCCATATCACCAAAATAGCACAATAACCCATCCCCCAAAAACTTATCGAGGGTCGCACCATATTTTTGGCTCACTTGGGTCATACGGTCAAGGTAAGTATTTAAAATATTGGCTAAATGGTCGGGACTAATATGATCCGACAAATCAGTAAAACCAACAATGTCCGAAAACAAAATAGTTAGCTTGCGACGTTGATTAATGACTTCAACCTTGGTGTTATTTTTGACAATGGGTTGCCAAATCTGGGGCGGCAAAAAACGGGTTAATTTATTGGTCACATTGACCAAGGTATCAATCCGTGCTTGTTGCTGCGCAAGCATTTGATTTTTTTGGCGTAAGCGAATCACCAAAGAACAAATATGATAACCAACAATCAAGATATCGGTAAATACGATGACAAAATTTAGAATATCTTCTTGCTTGGCGGTCAAACTAATGGCGGGTAATAAAAAATGCGCGGATATCAGACTAAGTAGACCCACTGCTACGGTTAATAATACCAACGAAACAGTATGTTTGGTATTTGAAAAAATCAAGCGAATTAAAATCAACAACCATAACGCAAGGCTTGGGATATAGTTAAACTGCAACATACCCGTTGCCAACGCCATCAGGGTTAATACACTTGCCGAAGTAATGTAGTGATGGGGACGGATAACACTCAAAGCCGTGACAATAACGCCCGCTACCAACAGCAAAATACAGAGCGTATGATAAATAGGCGGTACATCAAGAGAGGTTAAGGTAAGCAATAAAATAAAAAATGCCGCCAGTTCAATGAATTTCGGACTTTTTAGATTGGTCGAAAGACCTTGAATGGATTCATGCAATTTAGTTTGTCTACCTCGTGCCTCGTGGTAAAATTTTTTTTAGACGTTCATTTGCCAATCAAATGGCATATCACGATGACCCCGCAGTGCCATCATCAGTGTCTGCTGCATATGGCTCAGCACTTCAGGGGTATAAGGGATGGCTGGATTACCCCATACCGGATTGGGCCAAGCAATGTCATTTTGGTAGCGCACGATATGATGAAAATGCAATTGCGGCACTTGGTTGCCAAGCGCGGCGATGTTCATTTTGTCGGCTTGAAAAGTTTTGGCAAGCTGACTTGATAGCCAGCTGGATTCACGTAAAAACTGGGCTTGGTCACTGGCGGATAGTTCATATAATTCTTTGATACCGGGTACACGCGGAATTAAAATCAACCAAGGAAATTGACAGTCGTTCATCAAGCGGCAAGTAGATAACGGAAATTCGCCCACCAAAAAAGTATCTTTTGCTAGTTGTGGATGTAAATTAAACATAATAACTCAATGCATTTAAAAGTGTTTTTGGAATTTAAAACTGATAAAATCAAATAATTCGCGTATTTTAGCAGTTATACCTACAAGACGAAATACTTTATTCAGAATAAGCGCATTGCAATTTAAGGTTTCTTAAAGCATAAAGCAAGGCCGCTATCATCTGGCCTAACTATTAGCCTAATTATGTCTGAGCGTTTTACAAATTTTGGGAAGTTTATGCAGTTGTCAAAGTCTCTTAATCAATGTCAGCATCATGCTGATGTACCCTCTTTATACCGCCGTTGTTTTATGATGGCATTGTTTGCTTTACTCATGGTTATCACCAGTGTCAAACCCACCGCTGTATGGGCGGCTGATAGCAGCAAATCAGCGAGTAGCGCCAGCGGCACAGCCACCCCACAAGACACCTTTGGGCGTGATACCCCGCGCGGTAGCGTGCAAGGCTTTATTCAAGCCTTGGCAAAAAGTGATTGGATGCTCGCCAGCCGTTATGTGGATTTAAGTTCTACCAAAGACCCCAGTGGCACGCTCGAATCTTTAAAATCGGCACTCGATAGCGGCGGACGTATCAACGAGCAGCTACAAATCAGCAATGACCCTACCGGCAATCTCGATGACAAACTAGCGCCCAATCTCGATAAGGTAGGGGAGATCAACAATCCCACGGCTGACAAAAAGAGTATTGATATCTTAATGCAGCGTGTCAAGCAATCTAACGGCACCAATATTTGGCTGATTTCACAACAAACCTTGCAAGAAGTTGCGTCGTTATCACTCGTTACCCAGCCGACACTGGTAGAAAAGTACATTCCCAAACAATGGATTGAGAAAGATATTAAGGGCTATAGTCTTGGGCACATCGGGGCAGTGATTGCGCTCATGATAGCGACTTATCTCGCCTGTCTATTGATTAGCCAAATCTTATATATGATTATCACGCGGATTTATCTAGCGACTCACCCAGATAAAGAAAAGCAATTTCCGATTGATGGGCGCGTGGTTGTACCTGCCGCAATGGTGCTGACGGCGCTGATTATCAAAGAAGCCATGATTTTGGTGGGGATTAATTTGGTTGTGCGCAATATGGCGTCCAACCTTGCCGATATTTTATCTTGGGTATCCATGGTATGGTTGATTTTACGTATTTTGGATTTGATTTTTAAACGTGCAGAAAACTATGCCAGCAATAATCATCATCCAGAGCGGCTATCTGTCCTAAATCTGCTGCGAAAAGTCGTAAAATTGATTTTGATTGCGATTGCGACCATTGTGATTTTGGGTAATCTAGGCTACGACTTAACCACAGGTATTGCCGCATTGGGAATTGGTGGTGTGGCGTTGGCCTTGGGTGCACAAAAAACGGTTGAAAACTTAGTGGGCAGCGTATCGGTCGTTGCTGACCAGCCTGTAAATGTGGGCGACTACTGCCGCTTTGGCACGCAAGAAGGTACGGTTGAAGACATCGGTATCCGCTCCACCCGTCTGCGTACCACCGATCGCACAGTGGTAACGATTCCGAATGGTAACTTCTCATCGATGAGCATTGAAAATGTCTCGCAGCGCGACATGTTTCATTTTTCGCAAGTGTTCTATATCTCTCGTGATAGCGACATCGAGAAATTACGTGAATTTATGGAGCAAACACAAATTTATATCACCAATCATCCGGACACCAACAGTGTGTGGAATCAAGTGCGTATCTCTGGCACTCAGCAAGACGCTTATCTTGTTGAAGTGCGATGTTATCTCAATGTGAAAGGCGCGATGGATTTTAATCAAAAACAAACCGATATGATTTTAAAAATTGCTGAGATGATGAAAGAGGTGGGGCTCAAAAATGCGTTACCGACCAGCCGTGTGATGATGGGCAAACCGATTGATGTTACCTATTCAAATTTTGCTAATACTGTACCTGTGAAAGATAAAGTGGCGGGGTCAGAAAAGCTGGCACAATCAGACAAGCCTGATACCAAGCCTTAGTGACTCATGGTTTGGGCATTGGCTTTTGAATTGGGCAGGGTGGTGGCAGGTGTGGCATCACCCAAGTCAACATAGACAGGAATCGGGCTATCGTATGTTTGCGGCAAAGAAGCACACGAGGTAAGGTTCATCAGTAAAATGGCATAAACAATCAAAGGGCTTTTCAAGTTTAAACATCCTATGTAAGAAAAATTTCTAGGCTTTTAATAATAAAAACCTAGATGTTACATTGAAATAATTTAAGAGTTAAAATCTATTTGTTATTACTAATATAGATTTTAAAAGGCTTTCCATTCTTAGACACAATTTTCTTACCACTTTCAGTAGTAAAGGAATGCCTTAAAACATATGTACCTTTTTCATCTTTATATAGTATTATTTTCCTTAAAATGAAAATAACGACTATCACTTCATGTAATTTTGATGAACAAGGAATATTGATTGCGTGTAAAATATCAGGCTCAAAACCTAGAGAAGTTATTTTACTATCAATACCACTTGTGGAAGTCGATAGCCTTAACTTCCTGATAATAGATACTGGTAATATCTATTATCACCTATGGCATAATCAGTTAACGGGTTATGCCATTTTTATTTATTTTTACTGAACATAAATCACGGAATAAAAAACGAGGGATAATCCATCAGTATTATCCCTAAATAATCTTTTATAAAGTACAAGCACCACCAGCACAGCCATTTTCAAGGTCGTCTTGTGCATCATTTGCGCCATCACGGGTGTTATGATAGTACAGTGTTTTAACGCCCAATTTATACGCCATCAACAAGTCTTGAATCATCACCTTCATCGGGACACGGCTATCTTCAAACTTGGTTGGATCGTAGTTGGTATTGGCTGAGATACTTTGGTCAATGAATTTTTGCATAATCGCCACAAGACTCAAATAACCTTTGTTATTTGGCATTTGCCATAATAGCTCGTATTGATCTTTGAGCTTATCAATCTCAGGCACCACTTGTTTTAAAATACCGTCTTTTGATGCTTTGACAGATACCAGACCGCGGGGTGGCTCAATACCATTAGTTGCGTTAGCAATCTGGCTAGAGGTTTCTGATGGCATCAAGGCGGTCAAGGTCGAGTTGCGAAGACCGTGGGTTTTGATATCGTGACGCAGTGCTTCCCAGTCGAGTTGTAGCGGCTCATTGCAAATCGCATCAATATCTGCTTTATACGTATCAATCGGTAAAATACCTTGTGAATACGTGGTATCGCCAAATGCAGGACACGCGCCTTGCTCTTTAGCCAGTTTATTGGATGCCACCAACAAATAATACTGTAAGGCTTCAAAAGTGCGATGGGTTAAACCGAGCGCCGTAGGATCTGAATATTTGGTGCCGTTTTTGGCAAGATAATAGGCGTAGTTGATGACACCAATACCCAGCGTGCGGCGTTTCATAGAGCCATTTTTAGCAGCGACGACAGGATAGTCTTGGTAGTCAAGCAAGGCATCTAGCGCACGTACGATCAGTTCCGCTGGCTCTTTGATGTCTTCTAATTGATTGATTTCACCCAAGTTAATGCCTGATAACGTACAAAGGGCGATTTCACCGCTTTCATCATTGATGTTATCAAGCGGTTGTGTCGGTAGCGCGATTTCCATACATAGGTTGGATTGGCGAATTGGCGCAACACTTGGGTCAAACGGACTGTGGGTATTGCAATGGTCAACGTTTTGCACATAGATACGACCTGTGCTGGCACGCTCTTGCATCATCAGGCTAAACAACTCTTGCGCCGGCACACTGCGTTTGCGAATGGATTCATCTTGCTCATATTGCTCATACAAACGCTCAAACTCGGCTTGATCGGCAAAGAAAGCATCGTACAAACCTGGCACATCCGATGGGGAAAACAGGGTCACGTTTTGATTTTTAATCAATCGGGTATAGATGGTTTTATTGATTTGTACGCCATAATCCATGTGGCGAACACGGTTGTCTTCCACGCCGCGGTTATTTTTGAGCACCAGCAGATTTTCCACTTCCAAATGCCAAATAGGGTAGAACAACGTCGCTGCACCACCGCGCACGCCGCCTTGTGAGCAGCATTTGACGGCAGTTTGGAATAGTTTATAAAAAGGAATACAGCCGGTGTGCTGCGCTTCACCGCCACGGATTGGGCTACCTAATGCGCGAATACGACCCGCATTGACACCAATACCGGCACGCTGTGACACATAACGCACGATGGCACTGGTGGTGGCATTGATACTATCTAAGCTATCATCACATTCGATGAGTACACATGAGCTGAATTGACGCGATGGGGTACGCACGCCCGACATGATTGGCGTTGGCAGTGAGATTTTGAAAGTAGACGTGGTGTCATAAAAGCGTTTGATATAATCTAATCGCGCGGCCTTGTCATATTGTTTGTCGTAACTGGCAAACAGGCACATGCCGACGAGCATATACAAAAATTGTGGGCTTTCAAAGACTTGTTTGGTGACGCGGTCTTGCACCAAATATTTGCCTTCCATTTGTTTGACGGCGGCATACGCAAAGCTTAAATCACGGTTGTGGTCAATATAGTCATTGAGTATATCAAATTCTTCTTTGCTAAAGTCTTGCAAAATATGGGCATCATACCGACCTTCTTGGGTCAGTTTGGTGACATGGTCAAACAAATGCGGCGGCTCAAACTGACCAAACGCGATTTTGCGTAAATGAAAAATTGCCAATCGCGCTGCCAAATATTGATAATCAGGCGTTGCCGCAGAAATCAAATCCGCGGCTGATTTAATGATGGTTTCATGGATGCTTTTGGTGGTGATTTTGTCATAAAACTGGATATGTGAGCTGATTTCTACTTGCGAAACAGATACATTATCAAGTCCTTCTGCTGCCCACTCGATGACTCGGTGAATCTTATCCAAATCAATTTTTTCCAAACGCCCATCGCGTTTCTGCACGAGGATGTCTTCAGTACGAGTCATAATACGTTCCTTTTTTTACCTGTTTATCAACGTCATATCTGTATGTATTAAAAAGGCGCTGAGTGAGAGGTGGTGAGATAAAAATGCCAAGTAAAACAGCTAACCGAAAGTATAGTGAGTGTGTATGCCGCTTTTAAATACCGCTTTTGAGCCAAAGCTACATCACTTATCTAGCATCGCAAAGTCATTGCCGTATTATTGCAAGGTTTTGCAAAAAACTACTATATCTAGGGGTTGTTTTATTATTTCGCACAATATAGCGTAAAAAAATTTGTAATTCTAGCTTGTATTTTTTTCAATTTTTTGCCTATTTTTCTGCAAAAATCCTAGACGCTTGATTTTATTAGCAGTTCATCAAGTCAAGCAAAAAGATAAAAAATTTGTAATTGTTAAAGTAAGACGAGTTCATGAATGCGTAGTCATTCTCATAAAAATTTGAAAAATTTATGCTATAGTCAAACCATTAAAACGATTTTGCAATCATGGTTTTATGAAATTGATCCACAAAAACAAAAGGACGGACAATGACAACTTTTAGTAATTTTACCTATGAGGAATTAACTATCGGGCAAACTGCCAGCATGACCCGCCAAGTGACCGCAGATGATGTCAAAGCATTTGCGCTTGTTACCCATGACTACAACCCTGCGCATCTCGATAATGAGTATGCCGAGCAAAGCCAGTTTAAAGGCGTGATTGCGCATGGTATGTGGACAGCCGGTCTATTATCAGCCTTGATTGGTACCAAATTTCCAGGCTTGGGGACAATTTATCTGAACCAAAGTTTGTCGTTTCGTCGTCCTGTGCATATCGATGATACTTTAACCGCGACCTTGACGGTGAAAAGTAAAGACGATAGCAAAAAATGGGTGGTGTTAGATTGCCAAGTGACCAATCAAGACGGTAAAGCAGTAGTGACAGGCGAAGCGCAAGTGATTCCCCCCACTGAAAAAACCAGCCGTGAAGCGGCCAAATTAGACGATTTTACCCTACGTCAAACCTTCACAGAATAATCAGTCGGTATAGAATAGACAGCATCAAAGTGTTGCAGTTATTGACGACAATTATTTGCTACAATAAAGCCAAGAAATTCTTTGGCTTTTTATAATTTTTTGATAGCAGATAAACCATGAAAACATTAACGCCTGAACAACAACAAATTTTAGCCAATGTCAAAATGCCGGACGATTGGAAGCACGCCTTGGCGACAGAATTAACTAGCAGCAATATGGATAAGATTCGCCAGTTTTTGCGAGATCAATATCATGCGCAAAAAGTGATTTATCCCTCGGGTAGTCAAATGTTCAATGCGTTTAACTTGACGCCTTTGTCGCAGGTTAAAGTAGTGATTTTGGGTCAAGACCCGTATCATGGCGCGGGACAAGCGATGGGGTTATCTTTTTCCGTGCCGAAAGCCATTCCCAAACCGCCGAGTCTACAAAATATTTTACGAGAGCTCGCCGCCGATTTGGGTATTGCCCCGTCAAAACATGGCGATTTGACCCATTGGGCAACCCAAGGGGTGCTGCTACTCAATAGTATGTTATCGGTAGAAGCAGGGCAGGCGGGCAGTCATCAGCGTATTGGCTGGGAAACGTTCACTGATGCGGTAATTGAGGCTGTTAATCAGCACTGCGAGCACTGTGTCTTTATCCTATGGGGGAGTTACGCGCAGAAAAAAGGCCGTTTTATTGATACATCTAAGCATTTAATCATTACAGGCACGCATCCATCACCGCTTGGCGCCAATCGGGGTGGTTTTTTTGGTACGCGTCCTTTTTCCAAAGCCAATGATTATCTGATAGCGCATGGCAAAAGCCCGATAGATTGGCAATTGCCACAGTAGTTTGGGTGGTATCATAAATGAATGCAAGTGAGCATAACTGTTGTGAAACAGGCTTTTGTGACAGCGACTTTTGTGACACCGATTATGCCTTTATGCAAGCGGCGCTTGACGTTGCAGCTGAGGGCGGACAGCTGGGGGAAGTGCCAGTGGGTGCGGTGATTGTGCATCAAGGCACCATCATCGCCAAAGGCTACAATCAACCGATTTTAAGTCATGATGCCACGGCCCACGCCGAAATAGTGGCAATAAGGCGAGCATGTCAATATTTTGATAATTACCGTCTGCCAGCGGATTGTGAGCTGTTTGTCACGCTTGAGCCTTGCACCATGTGTCTAGGAGCGATTATTCACGCCAGAGTGTCGCGCTTGGTATTTGCAGCGACAGAGCCGAAAGCAGGGATGATTGTCAGCCAGCAAGATTTTAGCCAAGTGGCGTTTTATAATCATTTTTTGACCGTAAAACAAGGCGTAATGGCAGAGCAAAGTCGCGCGTTGTTACAGGATTTTTTTCGCCATCGCCGTGAGCAAAAAAAACAAATGCGCCAGCAGTTAAGGGCAAACCAATAACCAATCAGTCTCTCAAAACTATTGCATAAAAAAAGGCAACCCATCGGCTACCTTGTTTGACGCAAAAAACGGTTAGATTCCCAGACTTAAGTATTTTCGATGATGTTATGCAGCTTTTGGCGTTAAACAGTTACGCTGCATCAAAAAGCCTTGCCAGCCAAAAAAGCTAAAGTTACGGATATTGGCATGGTTCGTACCTTTCGGCTCTGCTTTAACGCTGTCATAGTGCTCAGCAAAAAGTTTTAGCGTATCTTGTTGGGTCAAATGGTTGAGTAGTGCAAAGCCAAATACTTTTGCACTGCCTTCATTTTCACCCGCCGCATTGTGCACTTCGCCATTGACAAACTCAGTTGGGCGATAGTCATAATAACTATCGATGATAGCTAACACGGAAGCAAAATCTAGCGATTTGTTTTCTAATTTAGCTAATAGTTTTGATAGTTCTAGCTTATCAATAGCGCTCATAGTTACTCCAAAATTCAAAATAGCGACCGTCATTAACGATTAAAATAATCGTCCTCAAACGGATCAAAAGCTGGGTTAAAATTATTGCTGGTCTGACCAAAACCGCGGTTTTCCACACGGTTTTCTAAATGACCCATTTGCTGACCGCTGTTGCGCGGTTGAGAGGGTTTACTGCGCTCTTGGGGAAAGGCCTCATGATTGGCTGCCCCAAAACCACTGCGGTCTTGACCCATTCTATCATGGGCTGCAAAATCGACTGGGTGAGTATCATAACCCATGCGTTCATGCCCAGTCCGTTCATGCAGAATTCTTTGATAAATCTCTTCACGGTGTACGGCAATGTCTTTTGGCGCATTGACGCCCAGTCTGACTTGGTTACCTTTTACACCCAGTACGGTGACACTGACTTCGTCACCTATCATTAACGTTTCGCCAACACGGCGAGTCAAAATTAACATGCGTCACACTCCTTATGTCGCAACAAGTACCATCAATGTCCTATGATGATTCAACGATAAATTAGCTAAATTCGTCAAATATATTATCATGTATCATTGCCCAATGATACGTTAAAGACAGACTGCAAAGGCATAATTTAAGCGAACTCATCATGCTTGGCGGCTATTTGCCAACAGTCAAAATAGGCATTGAGGGGTCAGTTGCGTTTGTGCCCAATAAACGAGATGCCATTATAAACGAAATGCAGAAGTAAAAAAAAGGTTAACACCCGCAAAACGCGGATATTAACCTTGTTTTTGTGGAGAATTACAAATTTCTTATAATCCAGCAACCTTGCTTTCACCGTCTTCACGGTCAAGACCAAAGGCGGTATGTAACGCTTTAACCGCTTTTTCCAGTTGTTCTTCTTGAATCAGTACCGAGATTTTGATTTCGCTGGTAGAAATCATTTGGATATTGATGTTGTTTTCTGCCAGTGTTTCAAACATTTTGCTTGCCACGCCTGCATGTGAACGCATCCCAACACCCACCAGTGATACTTTAACCACGTTGTTATTGCTCACGATTTCTTTGCCGCCAATCTCAGCAAGATTGTCACCCAAAATCGCTAGGGTTTTATCAAAGTCACCACGGTTAACGGTAAAGGTAAAGTCGGTCAATCCGTTTTCTGCGATGTTTTGGATAATCATATCGATTTCGATATTGGCAGCACTGATAGGGCTTAAAATCGATGACGCAATACCAGGACGATCAGGCACTGCTAAAATAGATACTTTAGCTTCGTCACGGTTAAAGGCGATGCCCGAAATAATTGGTTGTTCCATGCTGTCTCCCTCATCGGTGGTAATTAATGTACCTACATTCTTTTTAAAATCATCATCGAATTTACCATCGGCGTTTTCATCAAAACTGGATAAAACACGCAGTGGTACTTGGTATTTTCCGGCAAATTCAACCGAGCGAATTTGCAACACTTTTGAGCCAAGGCTTGCCATTTCTAGCATTTCTTCAAAGGTAATTTTTGATAATTTTTTGGCTTTTGGTGTGACACGTGGGTCAGTAGTATACACGCCGTCGACATCGGTATAGATTTGACATTCATCGGCAGATAGGGCAGCAGCCAGTGCAACCCCGGTGGTGTCCGAGCCACCCCGACCTAAGGTGTTGATGTCACCTTTTTCATCCACCCCTTGGAAACCCGCCACTACAACGACCATGCCAGCATCGAGTGCGGCACGAAGCTGACTATCATCGATATGTTGAATACGGGCTTTGGTATGGCTATCATCGGTACGAATCGCCACTTGTCCGCCCGTCATTGACTTGGCGCTCACACCGATTTCATTTAATGCCATGGCAAGTAAAGAAATCGAGACTTGCTCACCGGTTGACACCATTTGGTCGTATTCACGAGCGTTTGGTTCTTTGCTGATTTGACGTGCCAAATCAATCAAGCGATTGGTCTCACCACTCATGGCAGAGACGACAACCACCACTTGATGACCATTGTCATGCCAACGTTTGACGCGCTGTGCCACATTTTTGATACGTTCGACACTACCCATCGACGTACCACCGTATTTTTGTACGATTAAAGCCATTGTCAATACACCCTATAATATCGCGCACGTTGTTTGCCATCGCTATGCAAGACTTGCCATACCAAGTCCTAATGGATTACTTAGCAAATTGTTTACAATGTCACGAAACGTAAATTAAACGGTACTTTATACCATATTTCCCAATTTTGGGGCAAGGCAAAATTGCCAAAAATCCCCAAATGGCTGGCTGAAAATTGGATGGGTAGTGTGAACAAAAGGTTATCAGTTTAGGCAATCGGTTGTAGCGGTAACGTTACAGCGCGTTGCACGGCAGGACGGTCATGCAGGTTTTTTGCCCAGCGTTGTAGGTGGGTGTAGTTTTGTACTTGTAAAAACTCGCCAGCGTTATACAATTTGCCCAGTGCCAACTGACCATACCATGCCCAAATCGCGATATCCGCGATACTGTAGTCATTACCTACCATAAATGTGTGAGTCGCTAAATGTTGGTCGAGTAAGTCCAGTTGGCGTTTGGTTTCCATGGTAAAACGATTGATGGCATATTCAAACTTCTCTGGGGCGTACGCATAAAAATGCCCAAAGCCGCCACCGACATACGGTGCAGAGCCCATTTGCCAAAACAGCCATGTCAGACATTCGGCACGTTTGGCGGTGTCTGCTGGGATAAACTGCTCAAATTTTTCGGCAAGGTATAGCAAAATAGCGCCTGATTCAAACAGTTTAATCGGTGGATTAACACTGTTATCCACCAGTGCAGGGATTTTAGAATTGGGATTGATGTCAACAAAATCTGAGCCAAATTGGTCGCCATTCATGATGTCGATTTTGTAGGCGTCATACTGTGCGCCTTCAATACCTAGCTCTGCCAATTCTTCAAGTAACATATTGATTTTGATACCGTTTGGCGTGTTTAAGCTGTAAAGCTGCAAAGGGTTGTTACCAATCGGTAAATGTTGCTCGTGGGTCGCTCCTGCGGTGGGGCGGTTGGTACTAGCAAATTTGCCACCGTTGTGGCTATCATTTGTCCAAATTTTTGGGGGTTGGTAATGATTGTCCATGATGTTTCCTTGTTGATTATAAGTTTTTTAAAGCTATAAGTGTGATTTAAAGCTTCGTTGGTTGATAAGATGTCAGATGTGATTATGGACACGACTATAAATGCGATTATAGAGACGATTATACACAATGTGCTTTAGGCTTTATGATACCGAATGTTTGGCTAAAGTAAATGGCGCTTTGATTAAGCCTGATTAAACTAATCTTCTTTATAACCCCATAAAAAAAGCCGAATAAGTCATTCGGCGTTTTTTTAGGATTAGTTTTAATTAGGCAAGTCGCTCAGCCAACCAATTTGGTAGCGCATCTAATACGGTTGGCAATCCTGCCACATCAGTTGCACCGCCTTGGGCAAAGTCAGGTTTACCGCCCCCTTTACCACCAAGCTGCTCGCTTAAGTGTTTGATGATATCACCCGCTTTGATTTTGCTGGTTAAGTCTTTGCCGACACTGGCAGTCAGGGCAATTTTATCGTCAGCTACGCCAGCGAGCACCACGATGCCATCATGCAATTTTGACTTCATGTCATCGGCAATCGTGCGTAATGCTTTACCATCCATGCCTGGTAAGCTTGCAATCAGCACTTTTTGTCCATTGATATCTTGCACGTTGTTAATTAAGTCTTTGGCTTGGCTGCTGGCCAATTTTTGCTGCAAACGCTCAAGTTGTTTTTCAAGGTCGCGTGTTTTGTCGGTCATTTGATTGACACGGTCGGCGATTTCGTCGCGCTTCGCTTTGAGTTGACTGGCAAGTTGATTGAGCTGTTTTTCACCTTGCTGCACATATTTGACTGCGCCCATGCCTGTCACTGCTTCGATACGGCGAATGCCTGCCGCGATACCTTGCTCACTGACGATTTTGAATAAGCCGATATCACCCGTGCGTTGTACATGCAGACCACCGCATAGTTCGATTGAAAAAGGCTTGCCGTCTTTATCTATCGTACCCATCGACAATACGCGAACCGTGTCTCCATATTTTTCACCAAACAGTGCCATCGCGCCTTTGTCTTGCGCTTGCGTCATGCTGAGCATTTCTACAGTGGCAGGTTGGTTGGCAAGGATTTGTTGGTTAACGATGTTTTCAATGGTGATGATGTCTTGCTCAGTCAAGGCTTTGTCATACGAGAAGTCAAAACGCAACACCTCACTATTGACCAATGACCCTTTTTGGGTGACGCCTGTACCAAGATACTCACGAAGGGCAGCGTGCAGTAGGTGAGTGGCGGAGTGGTTTTTGGCACTCATGGCGCGTACTTGGCTTGCGACGCGTGCTTCGCTTGACTGACCCTGACGGATACTGCCCATTTTGACCACGCCATGA
This sequence comes from Streptomyces cinereus, assembly GCA_014647715.1. Taxonomy (GTDB): domain Bacteria; phylum Pseudomonadota; class Gammaproteobacteria; order Pseudomonadales; family Moraxellaceae; genus Faucicola; species Faucicola cinerea. Next base: position 15,499 of record BMPS01000008.1, on the reverse strand, counting down.
TGGATGATAGCTTGACCAGATTTTTTGGTGTCTTGGACTTCAAATACGCCGGTTTCGGTTTGGATGTCACCCAATTCACCCGCTTGACCACCGCCTTCGGCATAAAAAGGCGTCGCCGATAATACGATGACCCCTTCAGCGCCTTCTTGCAATTCTTCAACCGATTTGCCCTCAAGGTATAAGTGGGTGATAGTGCTGCTGTGTTCTGCTTTGTCATACCCCAAAAATTCAGTAGCACTGTCAACTTGAATCAATTGGTTATAATCAACGCCAAATTTACCCGCTTCACGGGCGCGGGCGCGTTGCTGCGCCATGCCTTGTTCAAAACCGGCTTCATCAATGCTGATGTCGCGTTCGCGCACAATGTCCGCCGTCAAATCGGCAGGGAAACCATACGTGTCATACAGTTTAAACACGGTTGCACCCGACAACGTATCGCCAGATTTTAAGCTATCTAATTCTTGGGATAGCAGTTTAAGACCTTGTGATAAGGTTTTGGCAAATTGCTCTTCTTCTTTTAAGATGGCTTGCTCAATGTTGGCTTGCTGTTCCCGAATCTGTGGGTAGGCATCACCCATGATTTGGGTAAGTGGCGCGACGAGCTTATAAAAGAAGTTGTCAGTAGCGCCTAATTTGTTGCCATGGCGAACCGCGCGGCGGATGATACGACGCAGCACATAACCACGGCCTTCATTGCTTGGCAATACGCCATCTGCAATTAAGAAAGAGACGGAGCGGATATGGTCGGCAAGCACTTTGAGTGATGGCTCAGACTGTAAGTCGATATCGTTTGGCAAGCCAATCACTTGCGCCGCGTGCTGCATGAGATGGGTAAACATATCGATTTCATAGTTGCTGTGCACGCCTTGCATGATAGCGCTGATACGCTCTAAACCCATTCCCGTATCGACACTTGGCGCAGGCAGTTTTTCAAGTGTGCCGTCTTTTTGGCGGTTAAACTGCATAAAGACGTTGTTCCAAATCTCGACAAAACGGTCGCCGTCTTCTTCAGGTGTACCTGGCAGACCGCCCCAAATATGCTCGCCGTGGTCATAAAATACTTCGGTACAAGGACCACAAGGACCTGTGTCACCCATTGCCCAAAAGTTATCCGATTGGTATTGACCGCCTTTATTATCACCAATGCGGATGATACGCTCGGCAGGCAAGCCCACCACGTTATGCCAAATATCAAAGGCTTCATCATCGGTGTGATACACCGTCACATAAAGTCTATCTTTGGGTAGTCCAAGCCACTCATCCGATGTCAAAAACTCCCAACAAAATGGGATGGCTTGTTGTTTGAAATAATCGCCAAACGAGAAATTACCAAGCATCTCAAAAAACGTATGGTGACGCGCGGTATAGCCGACGTTGTCAAGGTCATTGTGTTTACCGCCTGCGCGCACACATTTTTGCGACGATACTGCACGTTTATAATCGCGTTTGTCTATCCCTAAGAACACATCTTTAAATTGGTTCATACCGGCATTGGTGAATAGCAGGGTAGGGTCATTGTGGGGGACTAGGCTCGATGATGCCACTGGGGTATGACCATTTTCGGCAAAATAATTGATAAAAGCTTGACGTATATCGGCTGAAGAAAACGGACGGCTCACAGCGGCTCCTTAAGAGTTTTCAAAATTAAATTTGGCATATATTATCAAAAAAATGTAAACATTGTATTTTAGCAGAATTCATTCGATGTGGATAATGCTTTTATAAAACGCACCTTTTATAAAACACACATGGCATCTAAAACAGTGGGTGTCGAGTATGAGGTTTGCAACGTTTTTTATGGGGCTAAAAAAAAGACCGATAATTACCATCGATCTTTTTTGATAATTCTTTTTTGACAATTTTTTTGATAGCAATGTCGTTGGCAGTAAAAAATTACCGCTCTACTTGACTGACATCACGCACCGCGCCTGTATCTGCGCTAGTTGTCATTGCTGCATACGCCCGCAAGGCAGCTGACACTTGGCGCTCACGATTGACAGGTTTCCAAGCTTGGTTGCCACGGCTCACCATCGCTTCTCGGCGTTTTTCAAGTTCGGCAAAATCAACCGCCAAATGAATCGAGCGATTAGGGATATCAATCTCGATGGTATCGCCTTCATTCACCAAACCGATGGTACCACCTTCAGCGGCTTCTGGGCTGACGTGACCGATGGATAAACCCGATGTACCCCCTGAAAAACGACCATCGGTAAGTAGCGCACAGGCTTTACCTAGACCTTTTGATTTTAGGTAAGAGGTCGGATACAACATCTCTTGCATACCAGGACCGCCTTTTGGACCTTCATAGCGAATCACCACGACATCACCGGCGACGATGCTTCTTGGATCATCAGCATCTGCCAAAATCGCTGCAACGGCATCATCTTGACTCTCAAAAACACGGGCACGACCGGTAAATTTTAGGATGCTGTCATCCACGCCCGCTGTTTTGACGACACAACCACGTTCAGCAATATTACCAAACAATACTGCCAAACCACCGTCTTGTGAGTAGGCAAATTCTTTGCTGCGGATACAGCCAGATTCGCGGTTGACATCAAGATTGGACCACGCATTGTTTTGGCTAAAGGCTTGCGTGGTGCGTACCCCACCTGGGGCTGCAATATAACGCTCACGTGCCTCGGTATTATCAGGATTCATGATATCCCATTGGCTCAGCGCCGCTTTGAGTGAAGCACTATGAACGGTGGGGACATCGGTTTGCAGTAGGTTTGCGCGATCAAGCTCGGCTAAAATTGCCATTACACCCCCAGCGCGGTGAACGTCTTCCATATGGTATTTTTGCGTCGCAGGGGCAACTTTTGATAGACAAGGCACACGCCGGCTTAGACGGTCAATATCCGCCATTTTAAAATCTACTTGGGCTTCATGGGCAGCGGCAAGCAAATGTAGAATTGTGTTGGTTGAGCCGCCCATGGCGATATCAAGGCTCATGGCGTTTTCAAATGCCGCTTTGGTCGCAATTGAGCGTGGCAATACGCTGGCGTCATCTTGCTCATAATAACGTTTGGCAAGTGCCACGATACGACGACCTGCTTCTAAGAATAAATCTTTACGTTTGGCGTGAGTGGCAAGTAACGAGCCATTGCCAGGCAGTGATAAGCCTAAGGCTTCGGTCAAACAGTTCATCGAGTTGGCAGTGAACATGCCTGAGCATGAGCCACAAGTTGGGCAAGCAGAGCGCTCGGTTTGTGCTACATCTTCGTCACTAATCAAGTCATCTGCCGCATCAATCATGGCATCGACTAGGTCAAGTTTGCGAATTTTTTCACCCAATTCATTCATCACGGTTTCATGGGTGGTATGCCCATCGCCCAAGGTGGATGCCAATACTTTGCCCGCTTCCATGGGACCGCCCGACACAAAAATTATTGGGATATTAAGGCGCATCGCTGCCATGAGCATACCAGGGGTGATTTTGTCGCAGTTGGAGATACAAACCAGCGCATCGGCGCAGTGAGCATTGACCATATACTCCACGCTATCGGCAATTAAATCACGGCTTGGCAAGCTATAGAGCATACCCAAGTGACCCATGGCGATACCATCATCCACCGCAATGGTGTTAAATTCTTTGGCAACACCGCCTGCCGCTTCAATCTCGCGAGCCACTAACTGACCCAAGTCTTTTAGGTGTACGTGCCCAGGTACAAACTGGGTAAACGAGTTGGCAATCGCGATAATCGGTTTGTTAAAGTCCTCATCTGTCATACCCGTCGCACGCCAAAGTGCGCGTGCACCCGCCATATTGCGGCCAGACGTGGAGGTTTTTGAGCGATATTGTGGCATGGTTGTTCCTTATTTCTAACAGTCAATACAAGTGATAAATTTAGCACTTAGTGTACTCTGTCTCGACCAAAAGGGCTAGTCATGGCTCATGATAGATAGTTATAATTGGTTGTAAAGAATGGCATATTAGCCACCCTATTGCTATATCACGGCTATCATTCAACCGTATCTCTCAACAGTAGCTAAAAAAAACTCATCAAAAGGATTTTATTTTGACCAATCCCACCTTAAGCATCACGGATGTCATCCAACAAAGTCTGGCATTTTTAAGTAAAGATAGCCTAAGCAAACATGATTTGAGCAAACACGATTCAAGCGAAGATAAAAATGCCGCAGCAGCAAATCAACCCTTCACTGGATTGATTATTGGTAATGACACGCAGTCGGTTTTTAGCCAAATTCAAGCCATTGATGAAGCTATTGATCAAGCCGTGAGTTGGGAAGCGTTTGATTATCAACAGTTTATCGCGCATCGATTTGCCAAGCGCTATGACTTGGCAGTGATAATATTATCAAACGATAGCGCTATCGATACCCAAATCATTCAGCGCTGTCGCGACTTGTTTGCCAAGCATTGTTTGGTGGTGCAAAACTTATCCGAGCCAGCAACAGGTGTGGATGTGGCGAGCTTTGGCTTTAGCCGATTACATGAGCAGCCGATTGTGGAGCATGACCAAGATCACCATATAACCAGCTACCAAGTATGGCAATTTAATCTGTTTGACTATAAACATTTGCCAGATTGGTTTAATAGCAAGTTTTGGGCAAATCCTGAATTATGGAATAAGTTTCGCTGGTAGCGGCTGTAGACACAACTTTAGACAGCGCTGTTTTAGAAATTACTGTTTTAGAAATTACTGTTTTAGACAGTTTGTGTTGTTATCACTTATCTTATAAGCGGTGAATTTTTTTAAGCTACTTGTTTAATCCAAAAATTAAACTGCTTTGAGAGCTTTGAGAAAAAGTTGGTTAAAATTTACAGTAACACTGTTTACAAAAAGCGCGAGATTGATTTACTCTATCGAAAAGTAACAAAATAGGTAAACGCGTTAAATAATAATTTTTGAGGAAAGACTATGAAATTAACGATGCTAAAAATAGTAAGTACTGCTGCGATGATGGCAACCATCGCCTTAACAGGGTGTTCTGCCAAACGTACTGGCACGTCTGAAGTAGTGGTTGCGCCGATGGGCGTACCCGGTGGCGTAGGCTACTACAACGGGGGCGCTGTGGTAACAAACTCAACGTCAGTTATCACCGCCGCGGGTGCGAATCCCAATGCCGTGTATTTCGGCTTTGATAGCAGTGAAATCGACGCTCAAGGGCAAGCTGTGTTAAATCAACAAGCGCAATTCTTACAAGCCAACCCAAGTGCCCGTGTCGCCATTGCGGGTCACACCGATGAGCGTGGTAGCCGTGAATACAATCTGGCATTGGGTGAGCGCCGTGCCCAAGCCGCACAAGCCTACTTAGCTACGTCAGGGGTATCAGCTTCACGTATGGAAGCCATCAGCTATGGTGAAGACCAACCTGCTGATCCCGGTCATGACGAATCAGCATGGGCAAAAAACCGCCGTGCAGAAATTTCTTACTAAGTTTCTTACTAAGTATTGCTTAGTGAGTAAAAGACAAACAAAAAAATCTGTTGATTCAACAGGTTTTTTTTGTGGTTAAAATCGGCTTATTTGACCAGTTGGACGGTACCGTTAGCAGTGACTGTAATGGTGCTATCGCCCGCTTGGAAGTTTTGGTCAGCGACTTTGGCATTGGCGGCTTCTAGCATCATTACACTGCCATACGCGCGCGGTGCACGATAATCGCCTCCTTGACTAAACTCCAACGAAACTAACTGATAGCCTTTTGCGCCCCAAACAGGCAGCAGCGTTTGCGCTTGGCGCTGGAAGTTTTTGGAAGCTTCCATCATCAATTCTTGCTCGGTGGCTTTGCGCGCGGCATCAGACACATTAAAGTCTAATCCATCAACCGTCATAAAACTTTGCAATTCGGCAATCAATTTGCTAGCGGCGACTGTGTCGGTGCTTTTTAAATTCAAGCTTGCAGTCCCCGTCCAACCAATGATTTTTTGGTTTTTATCATATTGCGGATAGGTGGCTTGATTGCCCGTACTGACTTGCACTTGTGGGTATTTTTTGGCAATGGCAACCGCTTGGTTCAACGTGGTAGCAATTTGATTAGCCACCTCACTGCTTGATTTGTTTTGCACAGTTTTGCTAAGGGTAGCATTGATTTGGTCATTGCTGACTTTTTTACTCGCTGAGGCAGCAAAATTAAGCAAGCCGTAGTTTAAAGTATTGGTCATTGATGAGTTCGCAGGGGATGGGTTTACAGGGTAGGTGGCGGCTGAAACACTGGTAAAAGGTAATAGCGTTGCCATAGCTAGCAAGCTGGCTGCAATACCTTTGGTGATTGTATGATTGCCATGCGCTTTATGATTGGGATGGTTGGTAGTCGCGGTGCTTAAATGTGTCATAGTGTTTCCTATTGTTTTTTTTCTACTTTTTTCTAGTGCTTCTTTATATGGGTTGGCATGAATCTTTTGCTGATTAAACTGCTATTTAGTTCATTCAATATGTTGTTAAATGGGCATTATAAAATATTTTGTAACATTTGCAGCGCAAGAATTGTAGAAAAAGGGTAAGAAGGTGGACAAAAATTTACCCAAATGTTGCTTGCTGATGGTTTAGCGTGTGTAAAAGTGAAATTAATACAAAAATTTGGCGTATAGGATAAAAATAGTTTGCATTTGGTCGCCAAATTCTCTAGAATACCGCTTCGGTAACCCCATTGGTAGCTTCGCAACTAGCTGCTGTGAACCCCGCCAGGACCGGAAGGTAGCAACGGTAGCAGCCAGCCAGTGTGCCGAAGATGTGCTAGTGGGGTTATCACTTTTTTAAGTAGGTGTTTTTGATGCCTATTTCACTTGGTAAGTTTTTTAATTGCGAAAGAAAACTGACCAATAATGACTCATATACGCTACCTAAACGCTAAGAGCAACGTCAATTTTCCAATTAATCTAGCTTATCCATCTGCCTATATATCAAGCGCGCCATTGTAAGCGCTGATAATCTTCCGATGATAACCTAATATTTAGCATTGTATTTTTTTAAGCATTCTTGTGAATGCTGCGATACGAACTTTTTGATGGTTTTACTGTTTCAAAAGTTTTGATAAGTCTGACAGTAGGTTTTGTCGCTATTTTTATAGTGAAAATAAGTCTTACAGACACGATTGCAATGCTTTAAAGCGATTAACACGATATTTGTGATTAATGATAGCTGATAATTTTGCCTATTCATTTTGCTTATCCATTTTGAAAGTGCAGTCAGCTTGAGGGCTTTTGCTTGTTGCGTGTTTTCAATCAAGGTTACCACCGACACTTTGATTAACTTATTTTTTAAGGACTTACATGACTGATTTTAATTCAACCACAGATTTTGCTGATAACTCAATCGATAATTTTTTTAGCCATACTCATAGCCATAGCCAAGCCAACAGCAATCAACCTACTGACAACACCCAAGTTGATGACACAGAAACAACTGCGACAACGGATGTTGTAGCGACTGATACTGTAGCAACAGATGCGCCAACGTCTGACGATACTAACCCTAGCGAAAATGGTTTTACTGCACTGGGTCTTTCAGGTTCATTACTAAAAAGCATTGTCGCAACGGGTTATACCACACCAACGCCTATCCAAGCGCGCGCGATTCCTGCTGCATTAGCGGGTCGTGATTTGCTATTATCAGCACAAACAGGTAGTGGTAAAACTGCCGCGTTTGTATTACCAATTTTGCATCAATTAAGTGAACTACAAGCCAAAGAAAAGGCGGCAGAAAAAACCGCAAGTGGCAAACGTGGTCGCCAACAGCCAAAAGTCGTACAAGCGTTGATTTTGACACCGACGCGTGAACTGGCTAACCAAGTACAAGACAGCATCCGCAAATATGGCTCAGCCATGAAAGATTTGTACAGTGTGCCACTTGTTGGTGGTGCAGCGTATAGTGGTCAAATTCGCGCGCTAAAAAAAGGCGTGCAAATCATCGTGGCGACGCCGGGTCGTTTGCTAGATCATATCAATGCCCAGCGTGTGAATCTCTCTGATTTGACTATGTTGGTACTTGATGAAGCAGACCGTATGCTAGACATGGGTTTTGCCGATGACATCAATGCGATTTTGGAAGCCACACCCGCGCATCGCCAAACCATCATGTCATCTGCGACATGGGATGGTCCAGTCGGTAAAATCGCTGAAAGCTTTACCAAAGACCCAGAGCGTATCAACATCAAAGTTGAAACCGCACACATCGATGAAAAAGTGTACTTCTGTGACAACTTTGACCACAAAAATAAATTATTAGAGCACCTGATCTGTGACCCAGAGCGTGGTCAAGCGATTATCTTTACCGCGACCAAACGCAGCAGTGAAGAAGTCGCTGAGCGCCTACAACAATGGGAACACAAAGCCTGTTATCTGCATGGTGACTTACCACAAAGCAAGCGTAATCGTATCGTCTCAGATCTACGCAGTGGCAAATTTGACATCGTGGTAGCAACAGACGTGGCAGCACGTGGTCTTGATTTACCCAACATTACCCATGTATTCAACTATGATTTACCGCGCCAAGTAGAAGATTATGTGCATCGTATCGGTCGCTCAGGTCGTGCCGGTCGTACTGGTATTGCTATCAACCTATGTAGTCGCGATGACCGTCGTCAATTTGGCAATATTGCCCGTTACCTAAAACGTGATATCAATGAAGCGCAAGTTGAAGGCTTAGAACCGCGTTTTGTGGAAAAATTTGAAGGCCGTGGTAAGCCTAATGGTCGTGACGGTCGCGGTCGTGGTCGCAGCGGCAGTGATAGCCGTGGCAGTCGTGATGACCGTGGCAGTCGCTCACAACGTTTTGGTGGTTCAAGCGATAGAGCTTCGAGCGAGCGTCGTTTTGCGGACAAGCCACGTTTTGACAACCAAGAACGCTATGGTAAATCAGCGAGCAACGATAGTTCGGCACGTTTTGAAAAACGTGAGCGTTTTGACAAAGGTCACCAAGGCAACAGCGATAGTCGTTTTGGGCGTGATGATGCGAGTGCGCCGCGTCGTCATCGTGATTCAGATAACCGTCATGGTAATAGTCAGGGCGATTTTCACCGCGCCGCTAAATCATCGGACAAACCAAATTTTGACCGTGATTCACGCCAAGGCAATCGTGAGCCTCGCCAAGGTGAGTATGCAGATCGTCGCCGCGATGATAACCGTAGCTTTAACAAAGATGGCTTTAAAGGCTATCAAGGTGATAAACCACGTTACAACACTGACCGTAACAGCAGTGAGCGTCATGGCGAGCGTCCTAACCGCTTTGAAAAAAATGACCGTTTTGCTGACAAACCTTTTGCCAAAAAGACCGACCGCTCTAGCGAGTTTCGTGGCGATGACCGCGCTCGCAAGCCACGTCCAATCGTAGAAGAAACATTCGGTCAACCGCTTAAAAAACGTAGCGACAGACCGTATCCGGCAAAAGAGGGTCAACGTGCGGGTGATTCACGCTCAAATGGGTTTAAATCTGAGGGTTTCAAAAAATCAGATAAACCATTTGCAGGTAAATCGTCAAGATCGGAAGGATTTAAGTCATCGTCTGACCGTTATGCCTCATCAAGCAAGCCATCCGCTAAACCGGCTGGCAAACAAGATGGTTGGGATGCGCCAAAACGTAGCCGTCGCAATAGCACAGGCAAACCGCTATAAGTTATAAGCAGTAAAAAAAAGCACCTAATTGGGTGCTTTTTTATTGGCTAGATTATTTTGGCTTGTCATCAGACTGGGCGGATTTTATCCGGCTGTGCAGGTGTTTGGGGGCGTTGGGTTATTGGCAAAATTCGCCAACGCTTTGATACAGTTGTTTGCATTGCTCAGGGCACAGATTTTCCATATTCAAAAACGCGTGCGGCATATCCGCAAAATGGATGAGTTGGGATGGCGCGCCTGCGGCTTGTAATACGTCATGATAGCCGATATCTTCATCGCGCAGCGGACAATAACCAGCCGTTAGGTGCAGTGTTTTTGGGGCTTGATACGGCGAATGATGTAGTAGGGTGGCCATATCGGTCCAAAACGGTGAGCTAAGTTCACGGTCATCATATGCTGAAAAATAATTATCAAAATACCAGCGGATTTTGCTGGATTCTAGTAAATAACCCGTGCCATTTTCCTCAATCGAGGGCTGTGACATGGTGTAGTCTAGACTGGCATAAATCAAAATTTGATGGGTGATAGCTAAGTCTGTGCTCACACGGTTGGCAAGCCAATCTTGCACCAAGCTGGCAGTAATCGCACCGCCACCGCTATCACCCGCTATGATAAGCTTGCCGTTACAGGCATAACCGACTTGCTGTAGGGTCGTTGTTAAATACGTTAAAATCGCGTGGGCGTCATCAATCGCCGCAGGGTAACGGTTTTCTGGTGCCAGGCGATATTCCGGCGCTACCACCACGCACCCTGTCGCTTCGGCCAATTTTTTATAGAGCTTATCATACACGGTGACGCTACCTGCCATGCCACCACCGCCATGAAAATACACCATTACCGGCACGTCAGCCGTTGCTTGTTCATTTGGCAGGGGGCAGTTGCTCGGTACAAATAGCCTAAGTGGTACGTTGTAACCCCGAAAATTGCTTGGCGTCACCAGCACCGTATCGATGATTTTTGCCATGTTGGGTGCGTCAGTGACAAATGCGGTTGTTAAATTGGCTAACGCTTCACGTGCGTTGATGGCATTGGGCTTAACGCCTTGCGCTAACAGATACGGAACAATCACTTGATGCAGCTGTGTCAAATACGCTTGCATGGCAGCGGGCATTGGCTGTTTTAAATTCTCCGGCATAATTCAATCCTATTGATTTTAAGGTTAACTTCCACAATGTGCTAAATATTACTGCAGTTTTGTCATGGCTGGGTAGTTATGTTTTGAAAAATACTGATGTTTTGACAAACAGCCATGGGTTAAAAATATTACGCTCTAGGACGCCAAATTTGTCATTGAAGGCCTTTAAATACCTTTAATTCGCGTGATTGGCTTGGAAATTACAGCTTAAGGTTAAACTTCTTTTAACAATAAATAGCGCGCTTTAGTGCTAGTATAGGCATTTCTTTGACAGGCACTACTTTGTAAAAAGGTCACCTATGACTTCTCAAGCACAACATGCCACTGGGCATTTGGATTCTTCCAATCATTTCACTGACACTGATACTCACACACTAATATCCAGTAACTTAACTAGCCGCAATCCATCCCATAGCCAACCGCAAAATCAACTGCCTTCTCAACAAAAGAATACCAAACCACCGACAACGCCACCCTCGTTGATAGTCAAAATCATGATTGGCATGATTGGCGCGTTTGCATTTTTGCAGGTCTATTCGATTCAAGCGATTTTGCCGATTATGATGCAAGCGTTCTCAGCGACCGAAACGCAAGTGGGCATGACAGTTGCGGCGACGGTGATTGCCATTGCCATGATGTCACCGTTTATGGGGATGTTGTCCGATGCCGTGGGTCGTAAAAATATCATTGTGGCATCCATTGCCTTTATGGCCATACCTACTATGATGATTGGGCTGTCTGACTCACTCTCTAGTATCATTATTTGGCGATTTATGCAAGGGTTGGCGGTACCTGGCATTACAGTGGTGACGATTGCCTATGTCGGGGAAGAGTACGCGGGCAAAGAGATGGCAAAAATGATGTCCTACTATGTCTCAGGTACAGTATTTGGGGGATTTTTAGGGCGCTTTATCTTGGGGCATTTAGAAGAGCTTATCGGCTGGGAAAAAGGCTTTTTGTTCATGGGCGTGTTAACGGTGTTAGGCGCTGCCTTGGTGGCTTGGTTATTACCGCGCTCACGTCATTTTCATGCCAACCCAAATTTTACATCGGCGCTGCACATGCTGAGTAAACATGTGCGCAACCGTTATGTGGTGACCGCAGGACTGCTTGGTGCGTGTGTGTTGTTTTCACTAGTAGGCTGTTTTACCTATGTCAATTTGCACTTGGCAGACGCACCCTACAATCTATCGAGTGCTGGGCTTGCCAATATTTTTGCGGTGTATTTGATTGGGGTGGTGGTCACACCAATTGCAAGTAGTTTAATTGCCAAATACGGCGCTGCCCGTATGGTGCGCGTGGCCGTGATGATTTCGATGATGGGTGTGCTGATGACACTGGCTGCGCCTATTTCTTTGGTGATTGTAGCGCTTGCAGTGATGTCAACCGGGGTATTTATTACCCAATCGGCGACCATTACTTATATCGCGGTGAATGTCAAAGAAGGGCGGTCGCTGGCATCAGGTCTATATTATATGGCGTATTATATCGGTGGTAGTATCGGTGCGTGGGCGTGTGGTCTGGCATATGCACAAGGCAAATGGCTATATACAGTCTATACGCTGCTGGCTATACAGGTCATCGCCTTACTGATTGCATTTTTTGGGCTAATTAAAATCCCAGTCAAAAGATAATCATTCATCACAAAAATAAACCCCAATCAATGGGGCTTATTTTTTTTAACGGCTGTTAAGTGAAAGCATTTAAGCATTTAGGGATTAAAATTAGGGTACAAAGCGATCACGGTCAGGATGTTCACCAAATTCTTTACGGTATTTGGCTGAAATTTCATCCCAGATTGGCGCATTGTGTACGCCATTGGCGCGTGCATCATAGATAGGATCTTTGCCTTGTTTGACCTGTGCTTCATAATCGCGCAGTGCGGCAAACGCAGGTTTTTGCAAGAATAAGATACCAATGATGTTGAGCCATGCCATCAAACCAACACCCAAGTCACCCAGTGCCCATGCCAAGTCGGCGGTTTTTAAGCAGCTATAAATTACCACAAATAAAATCACTACTTTGAGTACAGGGATTGCCCAATTTAGCTTCATGCTACGCGTGAGATAACGGATATTGGTTTCTGCAATATAGTAGTACGCCATGATGGTAGTAAAAGCAAAGAAGAATAGCGCAACCGCTACAAACACTGAGCCAAAACCTGGCATGATGTTTTCCATCGCAGTTTGCACATAACCTGGACCTGCGGCAACGCCTCTAACACCTTGATACAAGAAGGCTTCTTTGTTGGCGGGGTCTTGTACGTTGTACATACCGGTAATGATTAGCATAAAACCTGTCGCCGAACAAACAAATAGCGTATCGACATATACTGAAAACGCTTGTACTAAGCCTTGTTTGGCTGGGTGTGACACATCAGCGGCTGCCGATGGGTGAGGACCTGTACCTTGACCTGCTTCATTTGAGTAAACGCCACGTTTCACACCCCATTGGATGGCAAGACCCAACACAGCACCAAACGTAGAATCCATACCAAACGCAGAGCGGAAAATCAACGCTAGCACATCAGGTAATTGACCGATATGCATGATGATAATAACAATCGCCACGATGATGTAGGCAAGTGCCATAAAAGGTACAATCAACTCAGCCGAGGAGGCAATACGCTTGACACCACCAACGATGATAAAGCCAAGTAGTGCCGCAATTACCGCAGCTGAAACGCTAGGTGCGATACCCAGTGAATTGTTCATCGCTTCAGCAATCGAATTGGCCTGTACGCCTGGTAACAATAAACCACAAGCGGCGATTGCTGATATCGCAAATAACACCGCGTACCATTTTTGTCCTAGCGCTTTTTCAAAATAATAGGCTGGACCACCGATAAAGAAGCCTTTATCATCACGTTCTTTATAAATCTGCGCAAGCGTTGATTCAACGAATGCGGTACTGGCACCCAAGAATGCTACCATCCACATCCAGAATAATGCACCAGGACCACCAAAGGTAATCGCCGTTGCCACACCGGCAATATTGCCTGTACCCACACGACCTGCGAGTGACATAGCGAGTGCTTGGAATGAGGACACCCCCTGATCGCTGCTTTTGCCGTCCATCAGCAATCGAATCATGCGACCAAAATGGCGCACTTGTAAAAAACGACCACGAATTGAAAAATATAAACCAACCAATAAACATAGATAGATTAATGCGGGACTCCATACCCAATCATTAATTGCATTGACAAAATCTTGCATAACCTTATCTCCCACTACCGTAGAAAGCTAAAATCCCATAGGATTTTTGACTATTTGCCAATTGTTTAATTTATAGAAACGATAATCTATCACCCAATAATAGTTTCTATTAACTTGCTGAATTATTACAGTTTTCTTATCTTATAAGAAACAATTGGTTTTGCAAATGGTAATGATAAAAATTGGCGATAAATAATGCGATAAAAAGTGATTGACTAACCTGTTTTTACCCCAAACATTTCACCAATAAGGCTAGTAGTAACCAACGCAACAACGCCCCAAATGACCACCCGTACAATGGCAGGGAAAATTTTGGCACCCCCCAAATATGCCGATAACCACCCCAAAACTGCCAATCCTATCAAGGTCACTGTTCCCAAACCGCCGACCAAATATTGTTTTGGTAATAGCCAAATACACAGCACCGGTAGCAGCGCCCCTGTGATAAAGGATAAAGCCGACGCCACGGCTGCCTGTAGCGGATTGGCGGATGCGGTATCGGTAAGTCCAATTTCATCGCGCGCGTGCGCTTCTAGGGCATTGTGAGCAGTGAGTGCTACCGCAACATCATGTGCCATAGCAGGCGTTAAGCCGCGCTGAACATAAATATGCGTCAGTTCTTTTAGCTCGCGGTCTGAATTGTGCTCAAGTTCATAGGCTTCTTTTGCCAAGTCGGCTTTTTCGGTGTCGGCTTGCGAAGAGACAGAGACATATTCACCCGCTGCCATACTAATTGCGCCAGCAATCAGCGATGCCACCCCTGTCAACAGTAAGGTGTGACTGTCCACTTGTGCTGCCGCCACCCCCATCAATAGACTGGCGGTGGAAATCAAACCATCGTTGGCGCCGAGCACGGTTGCGCGTAGCCAGTTGTTGCGATTACTAAAATGCGGTTCATGATGTGCTGAATACATGGTATTGCCCTCAAAAACAAAAAATTGACATAAATTAAAAGATAAATTAAAAGGTAAACATAACAAAATCAGCTTAATAACTGAAGTTACGCACCGCTAATAGCCTTAAGCTGGGCAAAAGCCGACTGATTAGCGGAGACGAGTAACTTTAAACGCAAAGCGAAATGATTTAACTTGGTTTTGATTTTCAAACACTCAAGCTTAAACACCGCATACGTGGCTAAAAACATATAGTAAAAGAAATTAAAAACTACCACAAATCCACATAAAGTAGAAGAATAGCTTATCGATATCGTCAAGTTGCCAATCTTGTCTTAACCTTTTAACCCAAGCCCAAATATGTTCAATGGGATTGAGGTCAGGACTATAAGGCGGCAACCAAAGAATTGTATGACCTGCTTGCTCGATAAGATTTTTAATATCTTCTCGAATGTGAAATCTAGCGTTATCCATTACAATCAAGCTATGTGGTAACAATGCAGGCAATAACAGATTTTTTGTCCAATGATAAAAAACATCAGCGTTAACATTAAAATCGTATAGCCCTACAGCAAACAGCTGATTACCATGAATAGCCCCAATCGCATTGGTGGTACTTTTTAGCTGCCAGTTGTAGCTATCAAAGCATTTTTGTCCCCTTGGTGCATAAGCATAA
>BMPS01000007.1 GCA_014647715.1 Streptomyces cinereus | reverse complement strand
TGGTCACAAAGTAATAAGCTCATCAAATTGTTTGAAAAGATGATTAACTTTCCAGACATGGAGTGGCTGTTTATCGATGCAACTTATATCAAAGCTCATCAGCACAGTAGTAGTGGTGACATGAAAGAGCAAGGCATTGATAAAAGTGTCGCAGGTAATACCAGTAAAATTCATTTGGCGGTTGATGCACATGGCAATCCCATTCGTTTCATCATTACCGATGGCGTAACCCACGATGTTAAAGCAGCACCTGACTTGATTGATACGTTAGATTTAAGTGATGTTGTGGTACTTGCTGCTGATAAAGGCTATGACTCTCAGTGCTTTCGTGAGAAAGTTGAGAAAAGTCAAACCATAGCTAATATTCCAAGAAAGCGTAACACTAAACTATCAAATGAACATATGGATTGGCATTTATACAAGTCTCGTCATTTGGTTGAAAATGCTTTTTGCCGTATTAAGCATTATCGGGGTATTGCGACAAGGTATGAGAAGCTTAAACGCAATTATGAGAATTTGGTCGCTCTAGCCTTTGCTTATCATTGGCTGAAGCTTTGAATGTTCAACAGAACCTAATCGATTTGATTTTTCTGTCTGGGCTAGTCAAAGCTTTGCTCAGTGCTTTTATTGGTGCTAAGTCAGTCAGTAAAATCCACCTAAACATTATGCGGTCACAGTACTGCCTGTTAGTAGAATTTATTATATTCATATTAGTTATGGTTATTAAGTATAATCAATAATTTATGGAATAATATCTTTTTTATTTGATGCAAGTGTTATATCGATATTGGGAGAAAGGAGCGTGAGGTCATGAAATTTTTAAAAAATGAGGATAATTGGTCAGTTGTGCTGGGACTATTTATTGTGGTGGTGATTTGCACCTTGTATATATTGCAAATACCTATCACTAACTTAAATGTCAAAATAAAACCTTGGTCAGACGTTAGTGAGCTATTTAACCTAATTAGCCATTCAATCCTAGGACTGCTAAGCTTAGCGATAGGTTTTGGATTACTGCTATTTTTGGGTGCCAAATCCGCGCAACCAGACATAAAGTTACCCCCATTTTTAGCCAAATTTATCTTATTGTTTTTGATGGCGGCGGGCGTTTTGATTTTAAGCAGTAATAAGGTCGTCAAAGCATGGCAACTAGAAAGTCCTTTAGTAGCCTTGTTCATTGGTCTGTTACTTGGCAATTTTACCTCAATTGCGGATAAATTAAAGGAAGTGCTGAGAACCGAATACTATGTCAAAATTGGTATTATTTTAATGGGGGCGACCTTACCCTTTACTACGATTTTAAAAGCGGGTCCGGCCGCCATTGTGCAAGCCTTAATTGTTTCGGTTGTGACTTTTTCTACCATTTATTTCGTAGCAACAAAAGTGTTTAAGCTTGATAACCGATTTGCAGCGACCCTTGGGGCAGGTGGCTCGGTGTGTGGGGTGTCAGCGTCGATTGCCATTGGCGGTGCCTGTAGAGCCAAGCATGAGCATGTGGCGGCGTCAATTTCGTTGGTGATTGTGTGGGCAGTAATTATGATTTTTGCGCTGCCATTTGCTTGTAAGTTATTGGATTTGCCACCTGCGATTGCCGGTGCTTGGATTGGAACGTCTGAATTTGCAGATGCTGCTGGTTTTGCAGCGGTTGAAGCGATTGGTAATGAGTCTGCTACCCAAGCCTTTACATTAATGAAAGTGGTAGGCCGAGATATGTTTGTTGGATTATGGGCATTTTTGGCAGCTTATTTATCGGTCACTGTCTGGGAGCGTACTTCAACGAACGAGCGAATTGATAAATCAGAGATTTGGCGTCGATTCCCTAAATTTATTATCGGTTTTTTTATTGCCTCAATCATCACTACCTTATTTGTACTGATTGCACCCAACGCTGAGGCCTTTAATAAACAAGCATTAGGTCTTATCAAGGACTATCGCGGTTGGTTTTTTATCTTAACGTTTTTATCAATTGGTATGACAACGCGATTTAAAGCATTGGCAAGCGTGGGCATTAAACCTGTACTTGCGTTTACAGCGGGTGTTTTGGTCAATCTACCGCTGGGCTATTGGCTCTCTAATCATGTGTTTGCAAACTATTGGATAAATTTATGATTACCCAATCAACCACTATCAAAAGTCAAATCCCATTGCCAAAGACGGTGTTAGTGCAATTTGGCTTTAGCAATCATTGCTCCCAAGCCGTCTTTGATACGTGGGAGTTAAAAAAAGCCCTCAAAGCAGCGGGTATCGATGAAAATCAATATCAGCTGACAGTAAATTATCACCGACAGTGGGGATATTTTTGATGGTTTGAAAAAACTTATGGCGATAAATTAGCTTTGTTATTAATTTGAAATTTATCCAACAATTTACCTGTTGGTCTAAGCCCTGATATAAGCCCATTAAAAAATTAATGGGCTTTTTTTATGCTCACTCCATCAATCAAATGACACTCTCTTCATCAAATTTCTTGCTATCGATAGCAAAATATCTTGGTTATCTTTGCGAAAAAAAATCTTTACCATGATGCCTTATTCAAGCATTTAGCGGTAAGGAATTAGCATGACGGATTTTAATCAGCCACTTGATAAATATGCCCCAGCGCAACGCATTGTCACTGATGAGCAAGCCATTCAAGCTGCCAAGCAAGTGGCGGATTTTGCCCTCATCAAGCGTGACGAGCGCGACCAACAGCGGCAATTGCCTTTTGCAGTGATGGACCTATTTAGCCAAACCGGGCTTGGCGGCATACGTATTCCCAAACAATATGGCGGCGCCGAAGTGTCAAATCGCACCTTGGCAGACGTCTTTCGCATTTTGAGCAAAGCCGATGCCAATATTGGATTGATTCCACAAAATCAAATCAGCCTACTCAATATCATCAATATCATCGGCAATGACAGTCAAAAACGCTTTATTTTTGGCGAGATTTTGTCAGGCAGTCGCTTAGCCAATGGCGGGCCAGAACGTGATACCAAAGACAGCAAAACCTTGGCAACGACATTGACCATTGCCAACAATGGTTACTATGTTAACGGGGAAAAATTCTATTCAACAGGCAGCAGTTTTGCCGATTACTTGGCGATTAAAGCCTTACACCCTGAGGGTCATGTGGTACTGACCATTATTGATAAAGCCACAACGGGCGTTGAGGTAGTAGATGATTGGGATGGTTTTGGACTGCGTACCACCTCAAGCGGCACGGTCAAACTCAACCAAGTCAAAGTCCTACCTGAGCTAATTTTTGATGAGCGCTTGCTTAGCGATGCACCGACGTATCGAGGAGCTTATTCCCAGCTGATACAAGCGGCGATTGATGTCGGAATTGCAGAAGGGGCGTTTGAAGATACCTTAGCCGTGGCAAAAAAAGCCCGTCCCATTGTCGATGCCAATGTCGAAGCTGCGCGCTTTGAGCCGTATTTGCTACAAGTAGTGGGAAAGTTAAAAGTACGCTTGGATGCGGCTACCCTATTACTGCAAGAAGCGGCTGATTATTTGGATGCGCTTGATAGATTGGATTTTGTCACCGCAGAAGAGGCAGCACTCGCGTCTATCAAAGTGGCAGAAGCCAAAGTATATGCCAATGACGCCGCTCTCACGATTTCTGAAAAACTGTTTGAAATTGGCGGTAGTCGTTCATCACTTAGCGAGCATGGCTTGGATCAGCATTGGCGAAATGCCCGCGTGCATACTTTGCATGACCCAGTGCGCTGGAAGTTACACGCGTTGGGCGATTATTACTTAAATCACAAATTGCCCAACCGTCATGCTTGGATTTAGAAAGTAAGGAGAATACCATGTCAGATACCATTACCCGTCCAGTAACGGACGCTCAAGCTTCGCTAGTCAAACCTGCGCCCGTTGCCCATATTATCAAGTCGGACAACGAAGCATTAGAAATCGCCTATCAGCTTGCCCAATCGTTTAAACAAGCGCGTATAAAACGAGACCGAGAGCGGCTATTACCCTTTGCAGAAATTGAAAGCTTGAGCCAATCAGGGTTATGGGCAATCACCGTGCCAAAACGCTTTGGCGGCGCTGATGTATCAAGTTGGACCGTCGCTCAAATCATTGCGCTATTGAGTGGTGCAGATGGGGCGATTGGGCAAATTCCACAAAATCATTACTATGCGTTAGAAGTATTAAAAAACACGGGGACAGAAGCCCAGCAGCAACGCATTTTTGCTGAAGTATTACAAGGGGCGCGGCTAGGCAATGCGTTGGCTGAGTTTAAGCCCAAAAATGCCGTTGATAAAACCACCAAACTCACCTCAACGCCAGGCGGTTATCTAATCAATGGCGAAAAATTCTACTGCACAGGCAGTCTTTTTGCACACCGTATTCCGACTTTGGTAAAAGATGACAATGACCGCGAATTTTTGGCATTTGTGCAGCGAGGTGCCAAAGGTCTCACGCTGATTGATGATTGGCAAAGTTTTGGTCAACGTACCACAGGCTCAGGCACGGTCTTATTTGACCAAGTTTTTGTAGATAAAGACGATGTCATTGCTTTGGATACAGCCTATCAAATTCCCACGGTTTGCGGGCCATTCGCCCAGCTGTTGCACGCCGCCATTGAGACAGGTATTGCACGTGGGGCGTTTGAAGAAACCTTGGTACAAGTGCGGCAAGCTCGTCCTTGGATTGATTCGGGCGTGGATAAAGCCACCGATGACCCACTCACGCTATTGCAAATTGGGCGCAGTGCGGCAGATGTGCGAGCGGTGGAGGTGTTACTCAAACACGCTGCCCAAACCATCGATGCCGCTCGTCCAACGCCCAATGAGCAAAATATTGCCCAAGCGTCATTGGCGGTCGCGGCAGTGCGCGCGTTAAGCACTGAAGTGGCATTAAAAACCTCCTCACAACTCATTGAGCTGGCAGGCAGTCGCGGTAGCCAACGTGACAAAGGATTAGACTTGTTTTGGCGAAACGCACGGGTACATACCTTGCACGATGCGGCACGGTGGAAATACTACTTTATTGCCAACTATGTACTCAATGGGGTATTGCCGCCACGGCGAGGGACGTTGTGATGGGTGAGACGGCGAAACAAGAAAATAACCCGCCAAAGCCGATTATTCTCAACGCCTTTGATATGAATTGCGCTGGACATATCAATCATGGTTTGTGGACCCACCCAAGGGATGAGTCTTATCGATTCAATGAGCTTAGCTATTGGACAGGCTTGGCAAAAACCTTGGAGCAAGGGTTATTTGATGGGTTGTTTTTGGCGGATATCACAGGCTGTTATGACGTTTATCAACATAACATTGATGTGACCCTTAAAGAGTCGGTGCAATTGCCAAGCCATGACCCGACCACCTTGGTGTCTGCCATGGCGTCGGTGACCGAGCATTTGGGCTTTGGTATCACGGTGAATCTAAGTTATGAGACCCCTTACCAATTTGCTAGACGTATGGCGAGCCTAGATCACTTAACCCAAGGTCGTTTGGGATGGAATATCGTGACAGGGTATTTGGACAGCGCTGAGCGGTTGATTGGTAATCAAGGGCTAAAGGCGCATGATTTACGATATGAGCAAGCGGACGAGTTTTTACAGTTGTGCTACCAGTTTTGGGAAGGCTCATGGCAAAACGATGCAGTCAAAATAGACAAACAGGCGCGCATTTTTACTGACCCTGCCAAGGTAAAAGCGATTCACCATCAAGGGCGTTTTTACCAAAGTGACGGCGTTTTTCAAGTGATGCCGTCTATTCAGCGCACGCCTGTGTTATTTCAAGCAGGGGCATCAGCCAAAGGTTTGGCATTTGCCACCCAGCACGCGGAGGCGATTTTTATTGGGGGTGGTGACAAATCAGCGATTAAACGGCAGGTGGAGACGATTCGCCAGTTGGCAAAAGCACAGGGTCGCGAGCCCAATGACATCAAAGTGCTGATGGGAATCACAGTAGTGACTGACAAGCGTCACGACCTTGCCCAAGCAAAACTGGCAGAGTATGAAGGCTATGCCAGTAGCGAGGCAGGATTGGCACATTACTCAAGTTCGGTGGGGATTGATTTATCACAGTATGCCGATGATGAGGTGATTGCCTACCAACAAACCAATAGCATTGCGTCGGTGAACCAGCGCTTTCGGCAGCAGCAGGTTACCAAAGCGCAGCTGATAGCCGAGCATCGGTTAGGGGGACGCTATCCGCTAATCGTGGGTGATGGGCGCGAGGTGGCTGAGGCGTTGATAACCTGGGTCGATGAGACAGGAATTGATGGTTTTAACGTCACTCGCACGGTCACGCCTGAGTCTTACGAGGATTTTATTCAGTATGTCATTCCTGAGCTACAACGTCGTGGACGCTTCAAAACCGAATACAAACAAGGCAGTCTACGCCACAAGCTCATTGGCAAAGGTGAGCGGTTACCCAGTTCACACCCAGTGCAAAGTTTTCGATGCTAAGGGCTTGTTTAGAGGACTTTTTTCAGCGTTATCAGTTTTTTATGTTTTAAGCAGCTATTTCTAAGCAGCTATTTTTAAACCATCATTTTTAAGGAGCTATTATGGCAATCGCAGCGAAACATCGTGCTACTGTTTTAGGGGTAACTATCATTGCTGTCTTGGTGTTACTGAGCGGCTGGGCATTTTACAATAAAAGCCAAGCATCAAACGTCACCAAAGACAATCCGTTAACCATCGGTATTAGCCCGCCTTTTGCCAATCCACTTAAAGAAGCGGTCGCGGCGGCAAAACAGCAAGGTATCAACGTCAAATTGGTCGAGTTTACGGATTGGAATACCCCAAATGTAACACTTAACAGTGGCGACATCGACGCCAATTATTTTCAACATCAGCCGTTTTTAACCAATGCACTCAAACAGCATCCAGAGTATAAGCTATCGGCTTTGGGGAAAGGGGTTGCCACCCATGTCGGTTTGTATTCTAAAAAATACCAAAGCCTAGCAGCATTGCCGACGCGTGCCCGTGTGGTGGTGCCAAATGACCCTGTTAATCAAGGGCGAGCGCTACTACTGCTGCAACAGGCAAAATTAATTGGGCTAAAAGACCCAAATAATTTTCTGTCTAACTTAAACGATATCAACAGCAATCCAAAACAATTGCAGTTTGTTGAAGTCGAAGGCCCGCAGACCGCAAGAGCGGTTGATGATGCTGATTTGGTGTTTAGCTACCCGCATTATTTGCGCTTAGCCAAAACCATTGACCCCAATCAAGCCTTAATCCTTGATGATACCACCAACAACCGCTATGCGATTTTATTTGTCACCCGGGATGATTTTGCCCAAAAAAATCCTCAGCGCGCCGAACAGCTGAAAAAATTTATTCACATTTATCAAACTTCCCCTAACGTAAAACAAGTGCTTGACAAAGAAATCGGGGGGAAACTTTGGTTTCCAGGTTGGACCTCGTAATGCGTTAACAAGTTTTAGCCATAATAATTACAAAGGATCATGCTATGCAGTCGTTTACTCATATTACCCAAGATGACAGTCATTCATCACCTCCCTATATCCGAATCGATAAGGTCAATAAGTTTTATCAAGGACAAGCGCAAGCGATTCATGCACTAAAAGATATCTCACTTGAGGTGCCAACAGGCAAAATTCTGGGTATTATCGGTAAAAGCGGGGCGGGCAAATCATCTTTATTACGCATTATCAACGGCTTGGAGTCGATTAGTGATGGTCATGTTTATATCGATGATAACAATGTGGCCTCACTCAACCAAGCACAGTTACGACAGCTGCGACAAGGCATTGGTATGATTTTTCAGCATTTTAATCTGCTGTCGAGCAAAACGGTACAAGACAACGTCGCCTTACCCCTAAAAGTCGCCAAAGTAAGTCAGGCTGATATCAATAAACGGGTGGCGCAAGTGCTAGAGATGGTGGGGCTCAGTGATAAAGCATTGATGTATCCTTCTCAGTTATCAGGCGGTCAAAAGCAGCGGGTGGGCATTGCGCGGGCGCTCGTGAATGAACCCAAAATTTTATTGTGTGATGAAGCCACGTCAGCACTAGACCCAGAAAGTACCCAGTTAATTTTGCAGTTACTCAAGCAAATTAATAAAAAACTTGGCATTACCATTGTGCTCATTACCCATGAAATGCAAGTCATTCGAGATATTTGCGACCAAGTGATTGTCATTAACCAAGGGCAAATCGTTGAAACAGGACCAGTGTGGAAAGTATTTGCCTCACCCATGCACACCATGACCCAAGAATTACTAGGCTATAATCAGTCATCCATTGATTTGGGTGAGGATAAACTCACCGACAAACACAGTGCCACTCATACTTTGCTCAACCTAAGATACGTTACCCCAAGAAAATCTGCCCCTGATTTAAAGGCAATTTTTGCGCAATTTGAAGCGCCCGTCTCTTTGTATCAAAGTCAAGTGGATACCATTCAAGGCTACTTGGTAGGCAATATCGTCGTTGGCGTCGCAACCACGGGTTTAGATGTCGCGCAATTGACCCAGCGCTTGGGTCATCAAATTTTGCATGTGGAGTTAATCGGTTATGCTTGAGTTGTTACTGACGGGGTTGATTGATACGCTGATTATGGTTGGCGTATCAGCGATTTTAGCGTTTTTATTGGGGTTACCGATCGCATTGGTATTGGTCAATTCAAGCGAGCAAGGTATTGCCCCATCATTTTTGACCAATCTAAGTTTGGGTTGGTCGGTGAACATTGTGCGTGCTATTCCCTTTTTGATATTGATGGTGGCTATTATTCCAGCCACTCGAATGATTGTCGGTACAAGCTATGGTGTGTGGGCAGCCGTGGTACCGTTAACCTTAGCCGCAACCCCTTTTTTTGCTCGAATTGCCGAAGTGAGTCTGCGCGAAGTTGACCCAGGGCTCATAGAAGCGGCACAAGCAATTGGCTGCAACCGTACACAGATTATTCAGCATGTGTTATTGCCCGAAGCGTTGCCCGGCATTATTGCAGGATTTACCGTAACGATTGTTACCATGATTAATTCGTCTGCGATTGCTGGGGCAATTGGGGCGGGTGGCTTGGGCGATATTGCCTATCGTTACGGCTATCAGCGCTTTGATGTGCAAATGATGGTATCAGTCATTGTGGTTTTGGTGGCATTGGTGATGTTGGTGCAAGCCACAGGCGATAGTTTGGCTCAATGGGTCGATAAACGCCAATTGTAGTCATGCAGGTTTGCCACTTTGACTTTGATATGGCAAATCTGATATAGCAAAAAATCAGCTAAATAATTCAGATATTGTTGTTTCACAAACGGCTTAATTTTTTGTTTAATGGGGTTATCGACATGTCATCGATTTACAGTATTAAACTAAATAAGGAATAAAGATGTCTATCACTCAAAATTTCACAAATCAACCAAATCCAGCCATGCCACTCAATATCGTTGCGGTATCGGGTGGGCTCAACACACCATCAAAAACCGAAAGTCTGGTGCAAAATATTGTAGATGAATTGGCACAAGCCACACCCATCAACGTACATTTTATCAAGCTGAGTGAAATCGGGCCTTTACTCAGTGGGGCGATTTATCGTAACCAACTGCCAGAGCGAGTACAAAACGACTTGGCAGCGATTGAGGCGGCGGACGCCTTGATTGTAGGAACGCCAGTGTATCGCGCGTCTTTTACCGGATTGTTTAAACACTTATTTGACTTTGTAGAGCAAACTGCGCTCGTGGATGTGCCGGTATTATTGGCTGCCTCTGGCGGTAGCGATCGTCATGCACTGGTTCTAGAGCACCAACTTCGCCCATTGTTTAGTTTTTTCCAAGCCCAAACATTACCAATAGGCGTGTATGCGACGGATAAAGACTTTACCCCAGAATACACCGTCTCAAGCCAACAGTTGCGTGACCGTATTGTGTTAGCGGTGGCGCGAGCGTTGCCGATACTTGAGTGGGCACCCGCCAAAGGCCGACGCGCCCAAGCCATTAAAGAAAAATCAGCGCAAGCCAATCAGCAGTTAGGCATTAATAAACAAGTCGAACAAGCCGAAATATTACCCTCTGTGGCAGTGCCAGATTTATCGAGTGCCGAAGCCAGACTACACCCGCAAACTACTCAATCATCCCCTAAAAACCATCCATCCGTCGCCTAAAGGGCGCATGCCTTAGTGCGTATTAGCTGACATCACCAGCTCAGTATGAGTGAATACAACCCGAGCAACAAGCTGCTTGGGTTATTCAAATTTTGTTTTTTGTGTGATTGATATATGTAATTTTGGAATATTAATTTGTTTGATAGGCGTTTGTTGTCTTAGGCCGCTCGGCTTACACTAATTTGATTGATTATCAGATTATTTGGGGCAACAGACTATGAATTTTCAACAACTTCGTATTATTCGAGAAACGGTACGCTGTGACTATAACTTGACGGAAGTAGGCAATGCATTATTTACCTCACAATCGGGTGTATCCAAACATATCAAAGACTTAGAAGATGAGCTTGGGGTAGGGCTGTTTGTGCGTAAGGGCAAACGGCTATTAGGTTTGACCGAGCCGGGTAAAGAATTGTTGGTCATTGTAGAGCGGATGCTACATGATGCCAATAATATCAAAACCTTGGCTGAACAATATACCAGCCAAGATAAAGGCGAATTGACCATCGCAGCCACCCATACCCAGTCTCGTTATATTTTGCCGCCCGTTGTGCAAGCGTTTAAACAGCTTTTTCCTAAAGTGCATTTGCGATTGCTACAAGCCGCACCGCCAGAAATTGCGGCAATGCTACTTGATGGACGAGCGGATATTGGCATTGCCACCGAAGCCTTGTCAAGCTATAGCGAGCTTGTGACTTTTTCTTATTATCACTGGTATCATGCGATTGTGGTGCCGCCAAACCATCCGCTAACCCAGCTTGAACAGGTAACGCTTGCCGACATAGCCCATTACCCGATTATCACTTACATTAGTGGTCATACCGGGCGAACAATGATTGATGAAGCGTTCGCCAAAGCAGAATTACAGCCTGATATCGTGATGACGGCGTTGGATTCTGATGTGATAAAAACCTATGTGGAATTTGGTATGGGCATTGGTATTATCGCGGATATGGCATTCAATCCCAATAAAGATACCCAGTTAACATTACTGGGTTGCGAGCCGCTATTTCATCAAAATACCACTTTGCTCGCAGTGCGACAAGGGCATTTTTTACGAGGATTTGGCTATCAGTTTTTAGCCTTGTGTAACCCTACGTTAACCCAAGCAACAATGCATGATGCCATACAACCTAGCAGCTAACGCTAAATCCTAATAAGCAGGTTTGCAAACTTATCGCCTGTTACATCCGAGGTAATACGCATGAAACTCGCTTGTTGTCTCGCTTGCTGTGCTATTTTTAAGATTTGGGCTTGTTTATCTGGTGTTGATATCAATTCATTTGACGATAAAACGCTTTATGGTGAAAACTGTAAAGCGTTTTTTGATGTCACTGCTTTAGCGATTAAATTGATAGGGTTAGCAGCAAAACTATTAAGTAGTTTTTGTGCTAACCAAAGCAGTTTTTGTTATTTTTTATTGAGCAATATTTGCTTTAAGCTTATGGCTACTGATAAACCGCCCATGACAAAAGGCGAGTTATCTTAATCAATTTTTGAGCTTACAAGCAGGTGGTACGATGAAAATTTTTTGGTTTATACCAACACATGGCGACAGTCGTTATTTAGGCACGAGTAAAGGGGCAAGAACCGTTGACCATACCTATATGAAGCAAATTGCAGTGGCAGCCGATAACCTCGGCTATGAAGGCGTGTTGATTCCGACAGGTCGCTCATGTGAAGACCCTTGGCTGGTCGCTGCTAGTCTCATTGATGCGACCACTCGCTTAAAGTTTTTGGTGGCATTACGCCCTGGGGTGACGACACCCGCGCTTGCCGCTCGTATGACAGGCACCTTTGATCGTTTATCAAATGGTCGATTACTGCTTAATCTGGTCACAGGCGGCGATGAACAAGAGCTTAAAGGCGATGGCATCTTTGAAGACCACGCCACGCGTTATCAGACAGCCAGTGAATACACCACGATTTGGCGAGAGATTTTAACCCGCTCGCACACAGGTGAATCCTTTACTTTTAACGGTGAACGCTTGCAAGTCGAAGATGCCAAATTGCTATATCCCCCTCTACAACAGCCGTATCCGCCCTTGTGGTTTGGTGGTTCATCTGAGGCGGCGCAAACACTGGCTGCCGAACAAGTTGACAGTTATTTGACGTGGGGTGAGCCGCCTGCTGCCGTCAAAGGGAAGATTGAGCAGCTTAAAACCAAAGCCGCTGCCAAAGGTCGCACGTTAAGCTATGGGATTCGTCTGCACGTGATTGTGCGTGAAACCAATGAAGCCGCTTGGCAAGCCGCTGATGAATTATTAAGTCATGTCACTGACGACACCATTGCCGCCGCCCAAGCCAAATTCGCCCAAATGGACTCGGTGGGACAACAACGTATGGCGGCCTTGCATGGCGGTCGCCGTGATAACTTAGAAATTTCGCCCAACTTATGGGCAGGGATTGGACTGGTACGAGGTGGCGCAGGCACCGCACTGGTGGGCGACCCACAAACCGTTGCCGCACGTATTCAAGAGTATGCCGATTTGGGCATTGATAACTTTATTTTCTCAGGCTATCCACACTTGGAAGAAGCCTATCGGTTTGCTGAATTGGTTTTCCCATTATTACCGATTGACACCCAAAACAGCTTGGTCAAGCCAAATTTGACAGGACCGTTCGGTGAAATTGTCGCTAACAACTATGCACCCCCGCAACAAACCCGTGACACGGCAACCCCAAAAACACCCGCTACTGCCATACCCAAACACGCCATCGCCTCTTAAATTTATCTTAAAGACATATTAAAGGCGTCTTAAATACTTGTGATAAAACGTGCCAAGTAAGGCACGTTTTACGCTTTGTCTATAATTATCTATATCTGTCATCTGACAGGGTATGTGAAATGCACCCGAGCCATGATAAACCTTTTAACTAATAGACTTTTTTTTAAAAGTGGTAGCCAGTTATACGGTGAGATTAGACTAGCAAGCTACTTTGCTAAAGTAAATCATCAAAGTCCAATGTCCCAAATTTTTTGAGGTCCCACATAGCAGGAAAAGTGACTTCAATACACAAAGTTCATATTTAAAATTCGAATAACATATTGATTGTAATTAGAATTTTTTAAATTAATGCTTCGGTTTTATGGTTTCTAGTATGTCATTTTTTAATCAATAGTTTAGTTTTGTAATTTTATGGGTGATAAAAGTTAATTTAGCGCTTTTTATTTTTTACGGCTTATATAATAAAAAGGATTTAAATTTTAAATAATAAAACAATGGGATAAACAAATTTAAATCATGTACGTCAATTAATGATCAACTAACTATAAGGGCTCTAAAACATGACAAATCAAAACAACGAAAAACTTTCTTTATTAGATGATGTGGCTTTAAAAGCTCAAATGCTCATGGCAAACCTAAAAGAGGGTGGTAATGATGGCTATGACCATTCTGTTACCAGCGCTGGTGAAAAGGGCTTAAAATCAGGCAAAGTGTCTGAACTCACCGCCATCGCCCCCATAACCAAAGATGGAGCAGCTCGTATCAAGCGAATTTTGGAAATTACCAAAGGCAATCTTGCAGGGGTGGCCAATGTAGGCACCTTGCATGATTCGCGGTTTGTGTTTTTAGACAATGACACCAAGCTCCTGTTTTGTACCGCCTATGATGGCGATTGGGATGCTTACATTAACGACTTTGCTACCAAAATTCCAGAACTCATGGACTTAATTTTTGGCAATGTAGAGGGTTGGCCTGGGATTAAAAGCCCGACTGTCAAGCAATTTATCCTTGACCATCAGGTTACCGCTTCCGGTTGGTATGTGGGTGTACCTCATTTGACAGTTCGTGATATTGCGCGTAATGACAAAATCGTGCGTGGCATCAATAAAGCCATTGAACAAGCCCAATAAGCCCGCTTAGAACCTGTATTCACCATATCACGTTTATCGTACTATTATAAGGGTACTATTCCAAGCGTACGCTGAACGGGCAAGCTTTAGGTTAAAATTTCGATACAAAAGCCATTTGTTGCGTGATTTTTACCATAGGCGATATTTAGCGTGGTGTATGGTGAGCAGGTTCTTAGCATCAAATTTTTGAAATTCTCTGCTAGGAACGACCATGAATAACGACAACCCAGCGAATGAAAGCCTACTTGGCAAATTAAAAACCCATCTACAAGATGGTATCGAGCATGGCATAGAGGCCGTTAAAGACAAATTTGAACACAGCGATACACCCACTGAAAAAGGCAGTGTCAAAGAACGGGTACACGAAGCCAAACAAAAAATCAGCACGCAGCTGCACAGCGTCATGACACGGGCAACGAACGCTATCTATCCCAATATCGCCACGATGGAGCTTGAGGATATTCAAGCCATCATCTTACATGACCGCCCTGCGCCTTACTACGGCACGCTTGTCGCGCTAAAAGTCAATGACAGCAACGCAGGTCGTGAATTATTAAAAGCGGTATTACCAAACGTCAAAGGCTCAAAAAATTTCCAAAAAGATATGGATGCCAATTTGACCATTGTGATGACGTATGAGGGGCTAAAAGCTTTAGGCTTACCGCAAAGCTCGCTTGATTCTTTCCCAGAAAATTTCAAAACAGGTATGGCAGGTCGCTCCGATATCTTGGGTGACAAGGGCGATAATGACCCTAGCAACTGGCTTGCGCCATTTGGTGATAAAGGCGATATTCATATTTGCGGCGCGGTGATTGCCGATAGTCAAGAAAAATGGCAAGCCAAACTTGACGAACTTAAACAGGCGTTTGCCCCTTATCTAGATATCAGCCGTAACGCCATCGAAATCTTGGTGGAACATGATTTTGGCGCAGATGGTGACGTCAAAAACGTGTTTGGTTATCGCGATGGCATCAGTAACCCAGAAGTTGATGGCAGT
Organism: Streptomyces cinereus; assembly: GCA_014647715.1. Lineage (GTDB taxonomy): Bacteria > Pseudomonadota > Gammaproteobacteria > Pseudomonadales > Moraxellaceae > Faucicola > Faucicola cinerea. Next base: position 96,414 of record BMPS01000007.1, on the reverse strand, counting down.
GGTATCAGCCTTGAAAATAACACCGAACGCCCGATTGCGGCGGGTGAATTTGTGTTAGGTTATAAAGGTGAAGCGGGCGTGGTACCCCCCATGCCACAGCCTGAAGTATTGGGTAAAAACGGCTCGTTTATGGTACTGCGAAAATACCGCAGTAATGTGGCTGACTTTCACCGCTATTGCCTTGAACAAAGCGACAATGACCCAGCTAAAGCCGATAAACTTGGGGCAAAAATGTTTGGTCGCTGGCGTTCGGGTGCCCCTATTACCCTAAGCCCAGATCACGATGATGAAGCCCTCGGCAAAGACAATGTAGCAAACAATAAATTTGACTATACGGACGATCCTTATGGCAAAGGCTGCCCGTTTGGTGCCCATGCTCGCCGTATGAACCCCCGCAATACCAAAGACTTTCTTCTAAGCGATGTGCGTCTTCACCGTATCATTCGCCGTAGCGTTTCGTATGGCGAGATCGTGTCGCCCAACGTGACCCAAGACGACGGTCAAGAGCGGGGTTTATTTTTTATCGGTATCAACGCGCATGCCATGGACACGCTTGAGTTTTTGCAAAGCCAATGGATTAATGACGGTAACTTTATGAACCTTGGGGAAGAACGTGACCCGATGCTAGGCGTACACGCAGGTAGTGACGCTGATAGCGATGTATTCACCGTACCCGATGAGCCAATTCGTAAGCGTCATACCAATATTTTGCAATTTAATACCCTACAAGGCGGTGAATATCTTTTTGTACCAAGCTTGTCGGCACTTAAATGGATTAGTGAGCTTAACGAAAATTAATATTAGCGTATAACTAAATAAAAAAAGGTTAGGCGGTTTTAGTACACCTAACCTGATAAAAATAACAAAGGAAATCATCATGTTGAATAAATTATTCGGTCGTCGTTATGCCAAGTTTGACCCAGCTATCGACCAGCTTACGAGTGACGATGAAAAAGCCATCGACCAAATCACCGCAGATATTCGTGACTATATCGGTAAATCAGACACGGTTAGCAAAATAAACTATCACACCCGAGATGCCCATGCCAAAGGCTACTGTGCGTTAAAAGCCAACTTCGAGATTTTACCAAAACTGCCCAAAGAATATGCCCAAGGTATCTATGCCAAACCCGCTCGCCATGAAGCGGTGATTCGTTTTTCTAACGGCTCATCTCGTGTGGCTGCCGACAACAAGCTGGGGCTTTCTCAAGGGTTGGCGATTAAAGTCTTTGGTGTCAAAGGCGAAAAATTACTGCCAGATGAGCCAGATAGCCCAAACTTTGACTACAATCTGATTAATTTTCCTATTTTCTTTTGTAATACTATCCAAGACTATAGTTATATTTCACGGCTATTTTTGCAATTAAATGATTATTTTGCCAAAGGCGCAAAAGGTCAAGCCAAGTTTGCCTTTGACTGGGTTACCCAAAATGGCAAAAAACTCCCATCCAAAGAATCCCTCAAGACTTTTAGGGCTTTTAGTAAGTTTAAAACCATCAAACCGCAAAATACCTTGTTATACAGTTTTTACTCACAAGGGGCGGTGCGTCATGGCGACTATATGGCGAAAATCCGTGTCGCCCCGAACAAAGCGTCACAAGCCAAAATCAAACGCCGTGACCTAGATGTCAATGCCACCAGCGAGGCGATTCGTCCTCTGATTTTACAAGAAATCCGTGAGCATGATTATGAGTTTGATGTGCAAATCCAGCTGTGCCGTAACTTAAAAGACCAACCCATCAATGACTTGACCAAGGAATGGGATGAAAAAGACGCCCCGTTTGTGACAGTGGCAAAACTCACCATCCCTTGCCAAGATGTGCCGGATGACGGCAACTTTGACATTATGGAACACTTGTCATTCACCCCGTTTCGCTGTATTGAAGCCAACCGTCCGATTGGTAATTTGCAACACGCGCGACTGCGTGCCTATCAAACCGCCTCGACCACGCGCCATCGTTTAAATCATAAAAAACGTGCCGAGCCAACCAATCTAAAACAGGCGTTTGATAAAGATTTTTATAACCTGTAAATTTGGCAAAAAATCAGTAGCGGGGCGGTTATGGGGGCATTGTTTGGGGTAAGATTTCACCCATTGAGTGAAAAACTACATCGCCCTCAATCATTCAACAACCGTTAGCGTTTGACTGGGCTAACGGTTTTTTACCTTTTTATGCCATTAAACTTATTTCATTAAACTTAAGCTATTAAACATAGTGATTAGCAAATACGATAATACCAAAAATAAAGTTGCGTATTTGCCCGTTAATCTAGGAGTATTATATGTCAGAGTCGAATCCTGTTGTTAATTTTACCCATATCACAGTCGCAGGCAGTGGTGTTTTGGGCTATCAAATCGCCGTACAAGCGGCGTTTCATGGTTTTAAAGTCGTTGTGTATGATATCAATGACGAGGTGCTCAATAAAGCCAAAACCAAATTTACCGATATCGCCAAACGTCATCAGGATGATTTGGGTGAAACAAGCGAACAAGCCAAACAGGCTGAACAAAACTTGCGTTATAGCTCAGACTTAAGCGACGCCTTAAAAGACGCCGATTTGTTGATTGAAGCGGTGCCCGAAGATGTCGCCATCAAAAAAGATTTTTATCAAAAAGCCTCAGCAGTCGCACCCGAAAAAACCGTATTTGCCAGTAACTCATCTACCATGTTGCCCAGTGATTTGGTCAAATTTACCGACCGTCCTGCTAAGTTTTTAATGATGCACTTTGCCAATGAGATTTGGAAGCGCAATCTTGCCGAAATTATGTCGCATGCCGATACTGACCCTAATGTATTTGATGCGGTGACCGCGTTTGCCAAACAAATCGGCATGGTGCCTATTATCGTCAACAAAGAAACCTCTGGCTATGTACTAAATTCACTACTCAATCCTTGGTTAAATGCAGGGATGCAGCTGTATATCCAAGGCATTGCTGATATTCAAACCATCGACAAAACTTGGATGCTTGGCACAGGCTCGCCGATGGGACCATTTGCTTTTTATGATATGATAGGGCTGACTACCCCTTACAATATTTATAAGCTTGATGTGGCTAAGGGCAGACAACAAGACCAAGCGGTCGTTGATATGCTCAAAAAAGAGTATATCGAGCAACATAAACTGGGCGTGCCAACGGGCGAAGGGTTTTATCAATACCCCAATCCCGCCTTTAAAAATCCTGACTTTTTAAAACCACCCAAAGCGGATTTATCCAAAGTACCTTATAAAAATATTACCGTGGCAGGTAGTGGCGTATTGGGCAACCAAATTGCGGTGCAATGTGCGTTTCATGGGTTTAATGTGACTATTTATGACATTAACGATGACGCGATTGCTAAGGCGAAAACCCGCTTTACCGACCTTGCCAATCAGCATCAGCATGACCTAGGTGAAACCGATGCCCAAGTGGCAGCAGCTAGCAAAAATTTGGCTTACACCACTGACTTAAATGAGGCGTTAAAAGATGCAGACTTATTGATTGAAGCGGTGCCAGAAAGCTTAGACATCAAAAAAGATTTTTATCAAAAAGCCTCAGCCGCCGCTCCTACCAAAACCGTGTTTGCCAGTAACTCATCGACGCTATTGCCAAGCGTGTTATCGACCTTTACTAATCGCCCAGAAAAATTCTTGATGCTGCATTTTGCCAATCACATCCATATCCATAATACGGTGGAGTTGATGGCGGCAGCAAGCTGCGACCCACAAGTCTATGCTGACGTCATCGAATTTGCCAAAGCCATTGCCATGTTACCGATAGCGGTAAAAAAAGAACAATCGGGCTATGTGCTTGATAGCTTATTGATTCCGTTATTGGTAGCGGGGTTAAAACTCTGGGCAAACGGCGTTGCCGATGCCGCAACCATTGATAAAACGTGGGTGATAGCCACGGGTTCACCCTTTGGACCGATGGCGATTTTGGATAGAAATGGCATGAATACCAACTACAACATCATTAATGAAATGGCAAAAAAGGACCCTTCTTTGCAGCAGCCCGCTCAAAAACTCAAAGCAGAACTGGTCGATACTAACAAACTGGGTGAAGCCACGGGTGAGGGATTCTATCAATATCCTAACCCAGCTTATTTAGCGAAAGATTTTTTAAGCTTATCTGACTAAACTGCGTTTGGCAGAGGAGAATAAACAAGGGTTAATTTGCTAACTTGACGTATCTACCGTTGCCACTACCGACATGCCGGGCATCAATTCATTCAGACGACTTTGGTTGCCGTCGATGTCGATGCGTACAGAAATGCGCTGTACCACTTTGGTAAAATTCCCGGTGGCATTGTCGGTTTTAATGACACTAAACTCCGACCCTGTTGCGGGGGAGATGCTTTTGACTACCCCCGTAAATTTTTGTTTGCCTAGGGCATCCACAGTAAACCACGCTTTTTGCCCGATTTTCATTTTATCAATTTGGGTTTCTTTAAAATTGGCAATGACCCACATCGATTTTGGAATAAGGTAAACCAACTGCGTGCCTTGTGTCACCAACTGACCGGTACGGATATTGATTTGCCCTAATTTACCTGAGGTCGGGGCGGTGATTAAGCCATATTCTTGGTTGGTATTGGCTTGATTTAGCTGTGCATTGGCGCTTTTAACCTGTGCCACCAAACCAATCTTTGCTACTTCCGCAGTCTTTTGACCTTCGCGAGCGACATCGACACTGGCGATTGCTTGGCTCATCAGTGCTTCATTGTTTTTAACTGCCGCTTTGGCATTATCAACTTCATTTTGTGACACGGCGCCAACACCGACCAAGGATTCAAGTCGTTTCAGCTGTTGGATAGACAATTCTAGCTGGGTTTTAACTTGTGCTACTTTTGCCTGCGCGGCTTTGACATCGGCTTTGCGCTGCTCGATGATTTGTTGCTGGTTGGCTAAATTAGTAGTCGCTTGTTCCAGCCCTGATTCGGCTTGTACTACTTGCTGTGAATAGTTAGCACTGCTGACTTTAACTAACGGCTGACCTTGTTTGACGTCCTCAAAATCGGTAACGTAGACTTTTTCGATATAACCATTAATTTGTGCCGACAATAGGGTAATATTGCCTTTAACATAACTGTTTTCGGTTTGTTGCAGTGGCGTATTAAACGGACCCAAATGCCATGCCCATAAAATCACCCCAACACCGAGCAAAAAAACCACCAACATGATAATTAAGGTAAGCGGTCTAGGGTTGATAATCTTTTCCGGCGCCTGTGTGGGTTTATCATCGCTGTCATCAGCTGGCGCATCATTTTGGGTTTTTGCTTCACTACTCATGAGTTGGGTTTTCCGTAAGCATTTTATTGATGATTAAATTTTATTGGTCATTCAATTTATCATTAAACTGTTATCTAAAAAAACAGTTATCTAAAAACAGTTATCTAATTAGGTCGCCTTGTTAGACTCTCTAGCATATCCAGTCTATGTTTGCTTAATTGCTACTTTTTGCCGATTTTCAATGTATTTTTTGCGGGCGATATTAATCATACCCCAAGCAAATAAAAACGTGGCAATGTAACTGTTCACAGTAATGATATCGCCATACGCTTTAATCTGCGCTTCTCGCGTGACAATTTGGTTGAGGGATTGTTGGGCTTGTTGCTGCGATAAACTGCTGTCGGTGATGACGGGTTTAAAACCTGCTTGGTATTGTTGAAGCCGCTGGGTTACTGTGGCATCTGTCGATTGCATTTGCTGTAAAATACTTTGTTTGTGATACTGGGTGCGCTGCTGTTGCAGGGTGCTATAAAAAGCCGAGCCTACCAGCCCGCCAAAGTTTTGGGTCGCACCAAACAATATGATAAAGGTGATGACATGATTAACGCTTTGTCGCAGCGTCAGCCCAAATCCCATCAATACCAATGGACCCATAAACAGTGAGCCTGCAAACGCGACTGCAAATTGACTGAGATAAAAATTTTGGGGCCGTACGTCACTGGTGAGCATATTGGCATCATATACACTGGCAATCGCTACGAGCAAAGTCGCCACCACCATTGGCGGAATCAAATGATCCCGTGAAAAGGTCAGTGCACTGACTATCAAACCTGCCAACATACCAACAAATATGACCGTATAAAAACCCACAAACTGGTCGGACATGAGACCTTGGGATTTTAAAAAATTCACCACCGCGTAACTTTGCTCAGACATAATCAAACGCAATAAAAAAGCACCGACCACAAAACGCCATAACGCAAAACTCCCCAGCCAGCGGGTCATAATCAAAGGATTTTTGCGGTAATGCTCAAAGAAAAAGCCTGACATCAACAGCGCCAACGCGCCAATGAGCATATACGCCAATAAGGGTGAGTTTTCCCACCACAAAATCGACCCTTGTACCAACACCCCACACAGTAACCCAAAACCGGGCGCCAATAACAAAAAGGTGAGAATGTCTTTCTTTTCATACACTTCGATACGTAAACTTCGTGGCAACTTGACGGCGACCACCATCGCAAAACAACACAGCGCTAAACCAAACTCAAAGGTATAAAGCCGAGTCCAGTCGTTCACATTGACCAAATAAGGGGATATTATCCAAGCCAACGGAATCGCCAGCGCACTGACCCCAAAACCAATATACAAACCTTGCAGGCGATACTGACTACTAAAGGCTTGCATCACATAATAAAGCCCGAGTGAGGATAACGGTGCCGCGACAAAGCCTCCTATCGCCCTGACCAGTAAAGCCATCGGATAGTTTTGCACAAATATATGAATAAACATCACCAGCATGAACATCAGCAGGGATATTTCAGAAAACCAGCGTAACCCAAATTGTTGACGCGCTTTAAACAGCAGCAGGTTGGCGCTGACATTTGCCATCACATACACAGCAGGTATCCAAGCCACTTGTGAGGGTGTCAGCGCATATTCGCCTTGGATTTGCGGTAAATTGGCGGTAATAATGCCGTTGCCCAAGCCACCACAAATTGCAATAAAAACGCCGATGACAAAGTACAATATACTTTTTGATCGAGAGTGAGCAATACTCGGCGGGGAACCGGGTAACGCGGGTTTTTCATCCTCGGTCCAATTGGGTGGTGTTTCTAAGATTCTAGGTGATTTCAAAGGGTTGCTCGATTTTGATACTGTTAAGACAAGAGAGGTTGGCTATAGTGTAATCAAAAATAGGCTTAGCGTCAGCGACAAAATAGTTCGATAAATGTGACATGATACAGTTTTATCAAGGTGATATGTGAAAGGAACTAACGCTACACTAGCCAACTATACCCAACCAGCCAGTAAATATACCCAGTCGATTAAGGTCTAACATTTTTAAACAAAAAAATCGATTTTTTTGCTGCATAGGTGTTTTTTAGTTGCCAAAATGCGCTAGGCTATCCATTCATTCATTACTGATTTCTCACTGCTATGAACCCGCTTTATCAAACCGATTTATCGGCACTGGGGCGCAATACTGACATTGACCACCATGCTGATTTACAAGTGTTGCAGCGTATCAAACGATTTTTATTGCCCCGTGATTTTGAGGTGTCAAAGGATTTATTGCAACAGATGCAGCAGGGGTATGGTATCGCAGATCAGCCTGTCGATACGCTGTTATCCAGCGGTATCAAATTTGCCAAACCCCTGCAGCAATTGATTTTGCATGAGCAAGGGATAGCGCAAACGGGTAATGTATCGGTAGCCAAAGCGTTATTGCAACAGCCCGCGTTTGAGGCGCTGTATCAGCAGTTTTGCCAATATCCGAGCTGGTATGATGCCAAGCTTGCCGAGATTGGTGCAATCGCCTATCGGCGCTATCCGTTGATGCTGATTTGGTTACTGCGTAATGTCGCGCTAATGGCAGGGTATAGTATCCCTGCGCTCTCATTGCCACTCATCAAAACAGGGGCGTTAGTGCATGATGCATTGCCGAGGCTCATGCGAACCTATGCCTATATTTTGGCAGTGTCTGAGTACCCAGCGATTAGCCGAAACCAGCAACCCCCGTTGGCAATTGGCACAGAAGGCTGGCGACAAAGTCTGCAGGTGCGTCAGACACACGGTCTGGTACGACAACACTTATGCAGTCATGATTGGGACAGTGGCTACTGGGGTTTGCCCATTAACCAAACCGATATGGTGGCGACCCACTTGCAGTTTTCGCTACTCATTATGCGCGGACTAAAATTACTGGGGGCAAGAATCAGCGCCGAAGAATCACAAGGCATCATGCACTTATGGCAACTGGCAAGTTGGTGGATGGGGATTGAGCGGGCGCGGATTCCTGAAGATGAAACCGAGGCGTGGGCATGGCTTTATAGCTATTTGGCAACCCAGCAATTAGATTTTGAATTTGGTAAACCTCTCGCCAAAGCGCTGCATGATTTACCCTCGCAAATTATGGGTGAGGATAACAGACGTGGACAGCTGGTTGAGCGGGTCAATGCCAGTGTCACACGGACTTTAGTGGGTGATGATATTGGCGATGGCTTGGGACTGCCTAGCCCAAAATGGCGCTATGGCGTGCTTGTCAGTTTGCCGATTCTATTTGGGCTTGATACCGCGCGAGCGCACAATGCGGCTATTGCCAAAAGATTGGAGCAATTTCGCGCCAAACGCCAAGATAACATGAACTGGTGGCTTAAAAAGCACGACAACTATTATCAATAATCCATTTTATTGTTAAGCCATGTAAACAACCACGCCATCGCAAGCGTGGGGTTAAACGTTTTCAAGTTGTAAAAATCAGGCGGTTAAAATCAAGCTTTTAAAATCACCTTCATCATGTTCCAAAAGGTCTTGCCATACGGTGGTTGGAGCAAATGGGTGAAGTTAAGGTGACTTTGTTTAAACACCGCTTTTGGATGAGAGAAAGTATCAAAGCTATATTTGCCGTGGTAACGCCCCATCCCTGATGCCCCGACACCGCCAAACGGCAGATTTTGCTGGGCAATGTGAAAAATCGTTTCGTTAATACACGCGCCGCCACTCACCGTATGGGCGAGTACGTAGTCGGTGTCGGCTTTGTCCTCGCCAAACACATACAGCGCCAGTGGGCGGTCACGCTCATTCACATACGCCACCGCTTGCGTCAAGTCTTGGTAGGGCACCAGTGGCAATACAGGGGCAAAAATCTCCTCGGTCAGCAGTTTAGCATCGCTTGGTAAATCGGTGACAATCATCGGTGGAAAAAATCCAGTCTCGATATTCACTTCATAATCGGTCAGTGGAATGAGGGTGGCGCCGCGCTGTTTGGCTTCATCGAGATAACCTTGCACGCGGCTGGCTTGTTTGGAGTTGATGATAAAGCTATAGTCAGGGTTGTCTGCAAGATTGGGGTAGTGGGCGTCAAACCATGCGGTTGATTGTTCGATAAAGGCGTGTTTTTTATCATTTTCCATCAACACATAATCAGGCGCAATACAGGTTTGCCCGGCGTTCATGGTTTTGCCTGTCCATACGCGGTTGACAGTTTTTGCCAAATCAGCGCTTGGCGTCACCACGACAGGGGATTTGCCGCCCAGCTCAAGGGTGACAGGGGTCAAATTCTGGGCAGCGGCTTTCATGATATGTTTGCCCACTGCGGTAGAGCCGGTAAAAAATAAGTGGTCAAACGGTAATTGGCTAAAGGCTTGTGCGACTTCGACATCCCCTGTAATCAAGGTCACTTCATCTGTGGCAAAATACTTGGGTAACGCATTAGCCAGCCACTTCTCAAAATTCGGTGACGCTTCTGAGACTTTGAGCATCGCACGATTGCCTGCCACCAATGCGGCAGCCAGCGGCGCAATCACCAAATACAGCGGATAGTTCCAAGGTGCAATAATGCCCACCAGCCCTAACGGCTGCGGCTGGATATAGCTACGAGCGGGCAAAAACCAAATCCCAGTTTTGACGGGCTGTTTGGCAGACCAAGCTTTGCCGTGTTTTTGTGTATAACGAATCGCTTCAAGCGTTGGGAACAGTTCAAGCATGGTGGTTTCAGCCGCTGGGCGCTGTCCAAAGTCAGCATGAATAGCGGTGATAATCTCGCTTTGGTTGTCCATCACCAGCTGTTCTAATTTTTTTAGCCGCGCACTACGAATTGACCAATCAACATATTGGTCTTGGCGGCTAGCCGTTCGCATGATGTCAAACTGCTGCTGCATGGTATTGATAGTTGCATCCGAATTAGTTGCATCCGAATTGTCTTGAGGTGTCATGTGTATTATCCCAATCATTTAGTTAAACTTTAACTCAACATAGCAGTTAAGCCGGTATCTTGCTAGCATCTTTTTGAACCAGCGTCACGTTTTGCCTCGTGGTATCAGCAGGGTACGGTAACTGGGCTGATTTGTGTGGAATATGGCTCATGGCATGCTCTGTCAACGCCGTTATGGTGAGGCTTGGGTTGACGCCCAAGTTAGTCGAGATATTGCCGCCATCGCAGACATAAAACCCTTGATAATTAAACAATCGATGGTACTTATCGACCACGCCATCTGCGGCAGAATTGCCCAGCGAAATCCCACCCATACAATGTGCGGTGGTTGGGATATTCAAAAATACTTCCGACAACACGCCATAACCGACTCCTCCCATTTGGGTTGCCATCTGCTCGGCAAACGCGCTTGCTTCTGGGATAAAGGCGGGGATGGCAGGCCCATAGGTTTGCATCTGATAGCGACTACCCAACCAAGCCCGCCACCATGGGCTTTTTTGATAGCGCATTTCAAGCGCATAGGGCGTGCTTTGCATACATAGCAAGATAAGGCTTTGTTTTGCCATATTATGCGGTCGAAATGCACGCCACGCCTGACGGGGCTTGACGATAAACTGCACTATAAAACACCATAACCAAGCCAGTAGCGACATTTTTTTGCCGTTTTTATAATTGCTTAACGTCGCCAAAAAGGAGGCAATATTAAAGCCTTCAGGATAACGCGTCGCCTCAATGTGTGTGCCATCGCCCAAATAAACCCCAGAGCCGATAGCTACGCCATCGCTCATGGCGCCATGTTGCTCATCCAAAAATCGCACGCCTAGCAAAGATTCAGCATTGGTATAGATACGCTTGCCAAGACAAGGGGAAATATGAGGCATATTGCCTTTATGGCGCTGCTCAAACAGCAGTTTTTGGCTACCGAGGCTGGAGGCTGACAGTACAATCTGTTGGGTGGTGATTTGATACTCCCCTTTATCCGCTGATTGCAGCGTCACCCGATAGCCTTGCGAACCGTTTTGATAGGCAGGGTCGCTTGGCGATTTGCTAGCATCAGCTATCGGTACTATATCCGTGACTTTGGTTTCAGCAAGCAGGGTAGCGCCATTTTTTTGGGCAAAATACAGGTAGTTTTTATCTAGGGTATTTTTGGCGCCATAACGGCAGCCCACCATACAGCCACCACAGCCTATACAGGGACTGCGCTTAGGACCTGCGCCGCCAAAATACGGGTCACCATTGACAGAAGGGTGAGCATACTTGTCATGTTCACTAAAGTAGGCGCCCACATCGGTGAGATAAAAACTATCACCCACGCCACTCAGGTTCGCCATTTTTTGTAGCATCAAATCGGCATTGCCAATTTTTTTGTTTTGGCTCACCCCTAGCATGCGTTTGGCGGTCTCATAATGTTGTGGCATCACCGCTTGCCAGTCGTGAAGCCCTGCCCAGCTACCTTGTTGCCAGATTTTGTCTTCTGGCTGTAATAAGGTGTTGGCATAAGTAATTGAGCCACCGCCCACCGCATTACCATGCAGCACCATGACATGTTTAAATAGCTGAAGTGAAAAAAAACCTTTGTATTTGAGCGCAGGCAACCACAAAAACTGCTTGATATCGCGCACGGTTTTGGGCATGGTTTCAGGAGAAATATGCTTGCCTTGCTCCGCAATAATCACGCGATAGCCTTTTTCGGTCAGTCGCATCGCCGAGACGCTACCGCCAAAGCCTGAGCCTATGACCAAAAAATCCGTATCAAATGATTGACCTTCCATGTATCGCTTTCCCCTTATTTTCCTTAATAGTTGTCCTTAATAATTATCTTGAATAGTTATCCTTATAGCTGACCAGCCGCGGACTACGTTGCAGTGACTTTTTGGCTGTATCTGTCTTTGTATAACAGGGGTTTACTGCTAAACAGTTCAACCAGCTACCTGATTAGGGTATACTAATTTTTCAGCAGGCTGCTGCAACTGTGACATTTGGGTTTGTTTTGTTTTGATAGATTAAGTAAAGGATTGAGTTAAAAGGATTAACGCGTGCCAAAGCCAACCTTCACACCGCTTCCATCGCCCACGGGTACGAGTATTGAGTCGAGTTTGAGTGATTTTGGACAGCAGGCGCATATCATGGGCAATGCCAACACCGTGGTCAGACGTTCGCTCGCCATAGCGCTGCTCAAATTCATGGAATCCACCCCATTTGCCGATATCAGCGTCACCGAGCTGACCCAAAAGGCGGGCGTGAGTCGCATGGGGTATTACCGCAATTACGATAGCAAACTTGCGTTACTCAAAGACTATTTGGCGCAGATTGAGCATGATTTTCCTTTTATCGACTTGACGGCGGCAAGCGAGTCCGAGTTTTATGCGTTTTTGGTACGCGTGTTTGACTATCTAAGCAAGTTTAAATTATCGACCAAGATTTTGCTCAATCAAGGCTTTGAAGGGCTAATTTTAGACACCCTCCTTAATAGCAAAATTTTTGTCGAATACCGCAAAAAGCAGTCATTGACTTGCCAAGCTACGACAGCGACACAGGATAAAAGCGGGGAGTACAATCTGGTATTTGCTTCAGGAATGCTGTATCACACCTATATTTATTGGGTGCGGCAAGGGCAAACAGAAACGCCACAGCAACTAGCCAGTTGGCTCATGGCGTCTGGGTTTTATCGGTTATTTCACCCTACTGATGACTACACTGATGACTAAGCTGATTGGGTTTTATCAAATGCTATCACTATTCCCATACCCACTAGCATAGCGATAAAAAACACCATCCCCTGCCAGATGCCCATGCCCATGAGAACCACCGCAGGGGCAGGGCAGATACCAGCGATGCCCCAACCAATCCCAAATATCATCGACCCAATCGCCAAGCGCTTGTCAATACCGCGGCGAATCGGTGGAAACGGCGCGCCCGATAGACTGGTCTTTTTTAAGCGACTTAAGTTAAAACCGATGGTGGCGACAATGAGCGCGCCAATCATCACAAACATCAACGCAGGATTCCACTCACCTGCTAGGTCAAGAAAGCTTTGCACGGTTTTTGGGTTTGCCATATCACTGACAATCAAACCCGTACCAAAAATCAACCCACAGATAGCACTGATCAATAACACAATTTCTTTTCGCATGATAGATGTCCCTAACGTCTCAATTAAATCAATGACAACAAATGACGACCGATAAACACCGTCACAAACCCTGCAGACATAAAGACAATGGTTGCCACCAATGAACGGGGTGAAAAGCGCGCATTGCCACAAATACCATGACCACTGGTACACCCTGAGCCCATTCGCGTACCAATACCCACTAGCAAACCTGCGATAATATACAGCCATGGGGACGAGGTTACCTCAATGGTTGGCAAGTTAAAGAACATAGCAAACACCCAAGGCGATACTAGCAAGCCCACAAAAAACGCCAATTGCCAAGCAAAATCGGGTGAGTTTGGCTGCCAGAGACTAGCGACAATGCCACTGATGCCAGCAATCTTGGCAATACTCCACCACAGCATAACCGCAGAGAGCCCAATCAACATACCACCCACCAATGGATGACTATAATCTGCAATAGAAAATAACAACATACGCCACCTAAGCATTTCACAATAATATATATTATACAATATTGTATAATATATAGCGCGTTTAAGGGTAAATTTTTTTTAAAACGGAAGAATAATCAACGAAAAACTACCAACCAACGCGCTTTTTGCAAAAAAAATATGCTAGATTAAGGCAAGTACCTAATAATGACAGGGATGAAAAAACCAATCATGTATAAACTAACCACCTACATACCGACCGACTATCTAGACGCTGTAAAGCAAGCCTTGTTTGACGCAGGGGCAGGGCAGATTGGCAATTATCAGTATTGCTGTTGGCAGGTGTTGGGTACAGGACAGTTTATGCCATTGGCAGGCAATCAAGCCTTTATTGGTACCACCAATCAATTACAAACAATCGAAGAATGGCGAGTCGAGATGGTGGTTGCAGATGAGCGCATCAAAGCGGTGGTACAAGCATTAAAACAGGCACACCCGTATGAAACCCCCGCTTATGATGTGCTAAAGCTTGAAGATATTTAGTCATCCAGTTTATCCTCACCCGATGACCAAATCCCTTACATGCCTAAAGTTATTAAACGCCTTTTTTGGCTCGACCACAAGTGAAAAGTATGACCAGAATATAGGGCAAAAAGCGATTGTGGCTTGGGTTTAAATGGTCTATAGTCAATAGTAAATAATTTGTTACACTTTACTTCAACCCATCAACCGACCATTGAATTTAAGGAGTGAGACATGGCAAATCCCCCCAATAGCACAGCGACAAATAGTGTTAAAGCTGACAGTACCCAAACTGACAATGCCAAAACAGATAAAGCGAAGCCCCAAAAGTCGCAGCCTACTAAGACCCCAGCTAGCAAGACCCTAGCTACAAAGACCTTATCTACCAACACCCCAGCGCGCCGCAGTACTAAAACACCAGCGACCGAGCGCATTGACCAGCCTTATGAGACCGACCCCACAGTGTTACTTGAGCAGTCGCAGCAAGCAGGGGTGAGTGAAAAAGCCAATGCCAAAAAGCGCGCCATCGAAAGCATCATGGATAAAGACCTGACCACAGGCAATGTCGAGAAAATGGCAGAGCACTTGCAAGCGCTGATCAATGGTATGTCCAACGATGAAATCAACGAAGTCAAAAAATTATTTGGCAGCCAAACCACTAGCGTGCAAAGCAAAATCAATAAAGACGACGAATTGGCGGAAAACTGGCGTGAAGGCGGTTATCCCTACAAAAACCGTATGTCACGAAAAAACTATGAAGCCCAAAAATACGAGCTACAAGTTGAACTATTAAAACTGCAAAAATGGGTCAAAGATAGCGGGCAAAAAATCGTCATCATCTTTGAAGGTCGTGATGCCGCAGGTAAAGGCGGCACTATCAAACGCTTTATGGAACACTTAAACCCGCGCGGTGCCAAAGTCGTTGCCCTTGAAAAACCCACCGAGCAAGAAGCCGGTCAATGGTACTTCCAGCGTTATGTCCAGCATTTACCGACCAAAGGCGAAATCGTGCTATTTGACCGTTCATGGTATAACCGTGCTGGCGTCGAGCGTGTCATGGGTTTTTGTACCGAAGAACAATACAATGACTTTATGCGCCAAGTCCCAGAATTTGAAAAACATCTGATTAGCTCAGGTATTCATTTAATCAAATTTTGGTTCTCAGTCAGTCGTGAAGAGCAGCGCCGCCGTTTTGCCGAGCGTGAAGCACATCCGCTCAAACAATGGAAACTGTCACCCATTGATAAAGCGTCACTCGACAAATGGGATGATTACACCCTTGCCAAAGAAACCATGTTCTTTAATACCGACAGTGCAGAATCGCCTTGGATTGTCATCAAATCCACCGATAAAAAACGCGCGCGTTTGAATGCGATGCGCTATGTATTAAGCAAACTCCCTTACGACAATAAAGACCCTAAAGTCGTGGGGACAGTTGACCCATTGATTGTGGGTCGTGCAGGGGCTTTATATGAAAAAGGCGAATATAACGAATTGGCAGTACCAAATATCTCGTTTAAAGCCCATAAATGATTGCCCAGCAAACTGATGGGAAAAACACCACAACCCCAGTGCATGGCATTGGGGTTTTTAGATGTAAAGATAGCAGCAAGTAGTTCGCTACTATTGCCGCCAAACCATTGCTGCCAAAAGGTGGGGACATATCAAAAAAGCCAAAACCACATTTTTTATCAACGAGCCCTATTTTTAGTCAGCCAAAGTCAAGCCAGCCAAATTCAAGATAGAGGGCAAGCGTATTCAATATCCCCGAATTTTGTTAAAATAGGCAAAAATTTACCTAGCTGAGAGCCCCATGAATTCAAATAACTCAAATAACACGACAACCAACCAATTACTGTTTAGAAAAGCCAAAGCCCATATTCCTGGTGGCGTGAATTCACCTGTGCGGGCGTTTGCAGGCGTGGGGGGTACGCCTGTCTTTATCAGCCGTGCCCGTGGCAGCAAGATGTATGATACCGAAGGCAAACCCTACATAGATTATGTAGGCTCATGGGGACCGATGATTTTGGGTCATGCGCACCCCCATATTATCGAAGCGGTCAAAAATGCGGCAGATGACGGGTTAAGCTTTGGTGCCCCCACCACGTTTGAGACCACGGTGGCGGACAAAATCTGTGAATTGATTCCCAGTGTTGAATTAATCCGTATGACTAGCTCAGGCACTGAAGCCACCATGTCCGCCATTCGTCTTGCGCGCGGCTATACAGGGCGCGACAAAATTGTCAAATTTGAAGGCTGTTATCATGGTCATAGCGACAGTCTACTGGTCAAAGCGGGTTCGGGCATGCTAGATATCGGTGAGCCAAGCTCAAAAGGCGTCCCTGCCGATTTTGCCAAACATACTATCACCATTCGTTACAACGACCCACAAGCCATCAAAGACTGCTTTGCGCAATTTGGCAATGACATCGCTTGTGTGATTGTCGAGCCTATCGCCGGCAACATGAACATGGTTGTACCCACGCAAGAATTTCACGATACCCTGCGTGCCGAGTGTACCGCGCATGGCGCTGTGCTAATTTTTGATGAAGTGATGACTGGGTTTAGGGTTGGCTTACAGTCAGCGCAAGCCCATTTTGGCATTACCCCTGATTTGACCACATTTGGTAAAATTATCGGTGCAGGTCTGCCAGTTGGGGCGTTTGGTGGTAAACGTGAGATTATGGAGTGTATCGCGCCGTTAGGCGGCGTGTATCAAGCAGGCACCTTATCGGGCAATCCACTGGCGATGCGTGCCGGTATTGCCATGTTTGATTTGCTCACGGCTGAGGGTTTTTATGACGCATTAAGCGAAAAAGTCGTTTACTTGACTGATAATCTTGAACAGTTGGCGAAGGATGCGGGTATTGGCTTTAAGACCACGCGCTGTGGCGGTATGTTTGGGCTGTTCTTTACCGATGGCGCTTTTGAAAACCGATTACCACAAAACTTTGAAGAGGTGTGCCAATGCGATGCGCAAAAATTTGCGACCTTCTTCCACGGTATGCTCGATCGCGGTGTGTATCTTGCGCCATCTGCCTTTGAGGCAGCCTTTATGAGTAGTGAGCATTCGCAAGAAGACTTGGATGCGACCTTGCAAGCGGCAAAAGACGTGTTTAAAGATATGGCAAATAAAGCTTAACTTAATTATTTAGGTTTAAAAAAGGCTATTGTTTAACGTAGCCTTTTGTATTGGCTGCTAATTTGGCGCACTGGCGTTTTGTGGGATTTGCTTGAGAAATTCAGTCGCTTGGTCGATATTTTGTCGTTGCTCAGCCATATCTTTTCTTTGAAGATAATTTATTAAAGAACTAAGTGTCAACAGTAAAGCTGAGATTGCCATACACCATAGCGTTATTTTTTTGAGTTTTTCATTATTCATTTTATCATGCCTAAATCCAGCAAATGTTATGCTAATATAGCACTTTTCAATGAATCATGACGAAGTAATATGGCTTTAACTGCAGAAAAAATTGCTCGATATAACGAAGAAGAGAAGCTAAAACCGCAAAGCTTTTTTGATGAGTTTGCCAAATCTGTTAACCTATATCGCGATGACGACATTTGGGTCATCGACAAACCGCACGGGCTGTTATCGGTGGATGGTAAAGAACTCAAAGTAAGCTTGCAATCTCGTTTGCTCAAAGCCGACCCCAACGTCAAACTTATTCACAGACTTGATATGGACACCTCAGGCATTATTATTTTTGCGCGCCATAGCGAAGCGCAAAGCCATATCAGTAAACAATTTATCGACCGTATTCCGAGCAAAGAATACCAAGCGCTGGTCTGGGGAACGCCGCCGCAGCAAGGCGAAATCGATGTGCCTGTGCGCTACGACCCACCACAAAAACCCAAGCATATCGTTGATATGAATTGGGATAAACGCGCCTATACGAAATATGAAACCTTGCACCACGAACTGCGTAAGGGTAAGGCAGTTAGCCGTGTCGCCTTGTATCCTGTCACAGGGCGCAGTCATCAACTACGCGTGCATATGCTGCATATCGGGCATGTGATGCTTGGCGACCCTATCTACGCGCAAGATGTATTAGACGGTCAAGCGTTTGATTTATCGCCTAGACTTTGCTTACATGCACACAAATTACGTTTAAAACATCCCAGTACGGGTGTATGGATGGAATGGGAAAGCCCCGTGCCGTTTTAACCGCGTGGGTAATTAACAAGTTACCTTGTTTAATTACCCATGTTGGTGCAACCAATCAAGGGTGTGCTGCCAAAGTAGCTGGTTTTGTCGGCTAAAAAACTTCATGTGCCCGATATGCTGTAAGCCATAACCTTTGGGCTGTAGTGTTTTGGTGGTGGCTTGCATGTTGGGAAACACCCGAATCATATCGGCGACATTCTTATCATTGGCGATATCATCATCGGGCGCATTGAGCCACAGTGCGGGCAATTTGACGTCATCATAGTAGTGTTTTTTTACGGTTTTACCGAAGGCGGTTTTGATATAGCCTGCGCCATTGCACCAATCTCGCCACTGTTTGGCGACATTTTTGGGCAAGTCTTCGCCCATGCCAATTTTGCTTGATTGGGTATAGCCAAACAACATATTGGACACGGGAATAAATACATCCATAAACCACATGGCTTTGGCACGATATGGCATCGCCATATTACGGATTTGCCCCGAGGAACAGGCAACGTTAAACACGGATGTGAACTTGTGATGATTGGGCATCAAACCAAATAATTGACCGCCTGCGCTATGACCGACCAGATGATAGGTGGTATTGGGAAACTCTTGAATCAGCCTATCAAGCACCGCAGTCATATCGTAGCGTCCCCAACTAATCAGTGACGCATTAGAGTGCTTGAGATTGCCTTGCATCGACTCGCCAATATCTTCATTGTCATAGCTAATGACACCATAGCCATGCTCCATTAAATACTGCGCAAAATTTTGATAAAACTGTCGTTTGATACCTGTTGCGGGCGCAATCATCACGGCGGCTTTAACCGTATCGGGTCGAAACACAGTTGCCGCCAGTGTGGCAGGGTGTTTGGTGGCTATTTGAATGGTTTGCTGCGTAGGGTTTGAGGCTAAGGCTGATGGTGTTTTTAGGTTTGACATGACTGTTATCTTCCTTGGCAATCAACTTTTTATACAAGCTTATACGAGCGCTTTTTATACGAGCAATTTGACAAATGATGAGCAGACTCGTTTAAAAGCGACTATAGCAAACAATTTATGGGTGCAAAAAAGTTATCATGAACATAACAGTCATAAAAAAAGCAATCAGCGGTGACCAATTGCTTGCTTGAATCGTTGAGGAAAAAACTAAGGGGTTTTAACGACAACTTTTTGGTTGGTGTTGATTAAAATCTCAGAAGGTCCATCAACGGTAACGCGCACTTGGTTATTATTAGGGCGCTGTGAGCGAAAATATTGGTCTTCAGCAGGGGTACAGCCCAAGCAGCGATCGAGTGCCGCCAGTGGCTCAAGAATCAGCTTGCGTTCTACCTGATCGATTTCATCGTTATAGATGGTAAATGGCATACTGGCAATCGCCGTCACCACGCCACCCACCACTGCCAATGCACCCAATGGCTTACCCACAATGGTATCAGCGACCATGGAGCCATAAGTTGGACCAAAATCTTTTTCATCAATTTCGGTAGCGGCAAAGCTGCAAGTCGTCGTTGCAACCATCAAGGCTACGGCTGACGCAATCGTATTTAATCGTTTCATAGCAGGTTCCTAACTGGCAGCAAGCCACCATTAACGAGGTAACTAGCTAACTAACTAAATGAATAAATAATTAGGCAACTAGATAACCAAATAACTGGGGTTGACTGACAGGTTGTACCTAACAAGTTTTGCTAGGTTGTTGCTGAATAGTTCAGGAACATTACATCAATTTTGCCAAGAATTATCAAGTAAAATTGTCTTTGGTGCAGGTTTTTTTACGTTAAAGGAGAGCCGTTATTTTTTGAGTGGTTTTTTGAGCGGTTTTTTCATTGATTTTTTCACGGTTTTTTTGTCGGTTATCAAAGGCTGGCAAGTGGGGCAGAACGTGCTGGCCCGCTGATTGATTTTGACATTTTCGATGGTAGTGCCACAGCTTGGGCAATCACCGCCTTTATGCCCATACACCAATAACGTCTGCTGAAAATACCCCGTTTGTCCATCCGCTACGGTAAAATCTTTTAACGTTGAGCCGCCTTTTTCAATCGATGTTTGTAGGACTTGTCGAATATGGGCGACCAAGGTGATGAGCTGTTCATGGCTGATGAGATGAGCAGGGGTCAACGGATGAATTTTTGATAAAAACAGGCTTTCGGTTGCATAGATATTGCCCACACCGACCACAATCTCTTGCGCCATAATCACCGATTTGATGGGGCGCTCAATCGGTTTTTTGCGATTGTGGATATGGTGATGTAGATAGTCAGCGCTAAAGTCTTCTGACAATGGCTCCACACCCAAATGGGTAATCAGTTTGTCTTCATAGTCCTCTAACCACAGTAACATGCCAAACCGCCGTGGGTCATGATAATGCAGTTGGGTGTGTTTTTTGCCATCATTAAATGTCAAAATCACGTGATCGTGTTTACGCTTGTCAAACCCCATAGGATGCTGCTGTAAGCTACCGGACATCCCCAAGTGGATGAGTAGTTTTTTTTGCACCGCAGCCCCTTTAAAGGTGAGAATCAGATATTTGGCTCGGCGCTCAATGCCAATAATTTGATAATCTATCAAACTTACCAAGTCATCAGGCACCGTCCAGCGCAATTTGGGCTGAAAGACGCTAACTTTTTCAACGGTTTGATTGAGCAAAGGTTGCAGGCTCGTCGCTGTCGTCTGCACTTCGGGCAATTCTGGCATATGCCGTGTGACTCCTATTTAAAGCATTAAGACTTGTTGTTATTGACGATACGACGCGCCAAGATAATGCCATGTTGCTGCTCTAGTTTTGCCAGCAGTTTGGACAACTGACTTAACCCCGTCACTTCTATGGTAAAATTTAACCGCGCGATATCATCATCCCCGCTTAGGGTATCGACTTGGCGGATATTGACATTTTCTTGGTCGATGATTTGGGTCAGGTCTTTGAGCAAGCCACGCCTGTCATACGATTCAAGGTATATTTGTACCAATTGGCTTTTGCCTTTATTGCCATACCAAGCGGCACTAATCGCGCGATCAGGCTCACGCTCCACCAGTCGCTCGTATTCGACGCAATCACTGCGGTGGACGGATACGCCATTGGAC
This sequence comes from Streptomyces cinereus, assembly GCA_014647715.1. Classification (GTDB taxonomy): domain Bacteria; phylum Pseudomonadota; class Gammaproteobacteria; order Pseudomonadales; family Moraxellaceae; genus Faucicola; species Faucicola cinerea. Next base: position 74,956 of record BMPS01000007.1, on the reverse strand, counting down.
TGGGTAATATACCCTGCAATTGACTCACCTTGCACAGGCGAGCAGCAATTTGCCAAGTGAATAGCAATGTTATCTAAGCCATCGACTTCGATTTTATACGCATCTAGCTTGCCTGTGGCTTTGGGGTGAATACTGGGGATAAGCTCGGTATCAGTGACTTCGGGCTCTAAATCTAGATGACGACTGATATGACCGGTCAAATTATGCAATTCAACGTTGCCATTGACTAGCCCTACCAAAATATCATCACTGTTTTTGGCATTAAAAAATTTGACGTAATCATTTAAATCGATACTGTTAGGGTGTACCGACATGCGCGCCAATTCTTTGGTTAATATGTGCTTACCTGTTTCGATATTTTTATCACGGTCTTGCTTATTAAACCATTGGCGCAGTTTGCTGCGAGCGCGACTGGTATTGATATAACCTAAGGATGCCACCAGCCAATCACGGTTTGGCTCGCGTGATTGCTTGGTAATAATCTCAACTTGTTCGCCTGTTTTGAGCTGATAGGTGAGCGGCACATAGCGTTTATTGACGCGAGCGGCTTGGGCGCGATTGCCGACATGGGTATGCACATGATAGGCAAAATCAAGCACAGTTGAGCCTTTAGGTAATTCGATGATATCACCATCACGACTAAACACATAAATCCGCTCAAATTCCCCAAAATCAACGACTTGTTCTTCTTCATCGAGCTCGCCATGCTCATGCTCAACATGTTTATCTAATACAAATTTTAACGGGTCATGATTGTCAGCATTTTCTTGATTGAGCAATAACTGACGCAGTGAGCTGATTTTTTTGGTCAGATAGTCGTCTTTTTTGTTTTTGGTGCCTTCTTTGTAATTGACGTGTGCACACATGCCAAGTTCAGCTTCATAGTGCATGTCAAAGGTACGAATTTGTACTTCCAGCGATTTGTTCTCAGCAATGACCGCGGTATGTAGCGAGCGATAGCCATTGGTTTTTGGGTTGGTGATATAGTCATCAAACTGTTCGGGAATATAGCGCCACAAACCATGCACCAGCCCCAATACGTGATAACAATCGGCATTGTTATGCACCAGTACCCGCAGTGCGCGGATGTCATATAACTGGTCAAACGACAGTGATTTGAGTTTCATCTTACGATAAATCGAATAGATGTGTTTAACACGACCGGTGATTTCCCCGTCAATCCCTTGTGCAGCTAACGCCTCGCGCAGTTGTTGGGCAACCCGGTCGATATAGGTTTCGCGCTCGCTACGTTTTTCAGAGAGTAATTTGGCGATTTCTTTGTAGCGGTCAGGCGCAAGATAACGAAACGATAAGTCCTCAAGCTCCCATTTAAGCTGTGCAATACCCATACGATGCGCTAGCGGCGCGTAGATTGTCATGACCTCACGGGCGACCCGTTGCTGACGCTCAGGACTAGCATACGAAAGCTCTCGCATCGCAAAAGTACGCTCAGCCAATTTGATGAGCACCACGCGCACATCGTTGGTCATCGAGATAAGCATGTTATAAATGCCCGATAACTGCTCGCGCTGGTTGTTGTTAAAGTGGTCTTCTAAGCGCTTGTTGTTCTCTATCAAATCCGACAGTCGCCCCAGTGCTAGGGTTTCTTGCACCAGTTCTGCGACTTCATCGCCAAAGGTGGCTTGGATTTGTTTGGGGGTAAAAATTTGGATACGCGCGGCACGATATAACATCGCAGCAACGAGCGTGGCTTCATCTTGGTATAGATAACCCAAAATATCGGCAATCCCAATCCCAGTCAAAAACGCATTAGAGCGGTTGCTTTCAGTACTTAAATCTTGATTTTTGAGTAGTTGACAGGCTTTGGTCAGCTCAGGCAGCTCGGTGAGATGGGCGCGTTTTGCCATCGATGCCAGCCAAGCTTCGGTATCAATGGTATGCTCATCGATGATGTGGCTGGCAGGCTCAGAGACAATGGGCAAGTCAGTATGGGTGAAATGACGCTGGCTGGCAGTGATACTCGCAATCATCGTGGTACTATCATGATCAATGTCTTTTCCATCCAATAGCGGCAAACTTTCTCGTATTTTTACCATGTCAATTCTACACCTTACTTACCAGATTTCCTCAAAGAGCAAAAAAACTAACCTTGTTCATTTAAAATTATCAACTCACTTTCCCTGTGAATTTTTGTGTGATTAAGTTTGATTTGATACTGCGCTAGCAATAATAAAATATGACAGAGTAGTCGCTATAGCAGCGCGTTTTAGCTATGATAGTGCGTTGGTTTTGGGCGTGTTAACCCTTAAAATAAATGTTAAACGTTAAAATAAAGTAAATGTCATCTCACTTTATATATCTTAACCGTTTTAGGGTTGCCCATGTTTAGCCATTTAACACTAACTTTATTACGCTTACTCATGTGTTAATTTTATTAAGATGTGTCTATTAGCAAACAATTGCAAGTCAACCCGTCGATAAAATTTTTGTATCACGGTGATGATTCAATCTAAAAACCGTGCGGCACATGTAGCAATAAATGAGTGTTAGGCAACGACACAATCAGCGATTTGAGTGAATCTCAATCCAAATTAAGATAAAACTATCTTGTTCAGTATAGGTGAGTTTAATGAAATTACCATCTCATTTTGTTACAAATGCGACTACTGTAGCGTCAGATTTTACCATGACCCGCTCAAAAAGCCTTACGAACTTTGGTAAAACCCTGTCAAAGTTGGCGATAACGCTGACTTTATCGCTTGGGTTGACAGGGTGTGAGTATTTTCAAACGCAAGCCGACGCTAACTCGTCCATTGGTGCCAAACAAATTGCCAAATTGATTCCCAAACGTGGACAAGATAGCAAAAGCTGGGCACAAGACATCAATCAAATATTTGATACCCTAAAAATAGAAAAAAACGCGCAAAATATTTGTACTGCTGTCGCCATTATCGACCAAGAGTCTAATTTTAAAGCCAATCCGCCCGTCCCGAATTTAGGGCAATCAAGCCTAAAAGCGATGAATGAGGAGTTGGAAGAAAAATTAGGCTCTACGCTAGCCCCATATTTTCGCACCATGCTAAAAACTGAGCCCACGCCTGACAACAGCTTTGAAAAACAAATCGCTCAAGTCAAAACCGAAGAAGAACTTGACGACATTTATCATCAGATGTTTGCGTATTTTTCAAGCAAATATTATGCCAGCAAGCTGAATAGCGTCACCAAATTGGTGGGCGGGGATATCGAAGAAAAATTAGACCCGATTACCACCTTAGGCTCAATGCAGGTGCAAGTAAGTTATGCGCGTGACCATCGCCGTATGAATGGCAATAACCTTGAACTGCGTAAAGATCTATATAGCCAATATGGCGGATTGTACTATGGTATCCATCGCTTGCTACTGTATAAAGCCAATTATCAAGACCCGATTTATCGCTTTGCTGACTACAACTCAGGGATGTATTCAAGCCGTAATGCCGCTTTTCAAAAAATGCTGCACGAATTATCTGATGCCAAGATTGACTATGACGGGGATTTATTGATTTATGAAAAAGGCAATAAAATCAGTGCCAACATCAGCCAAAGTGAGCAGGCACTGATATCAATGATACAACAAGGCATGATTAGCCTGACGGAGCGCCAAGTGCGTATGGACTTGGCAAAAGAAAAAAGCCAAGATTTTGAAAATACCGAAAGCTATCGCACCATTGGCAGTCTTTACAAAATGAAAACTGGCAAAAACGCCCCTACCGCCATCATGCCACAAGTGGTCATCTCTGGCGCAAAACTCAGCCGCGATTATAATACCAAATGGTACGCCGACAAAGTCAACGTACGCTATTTAAATTGTATGAATAAAGCTAAATTTTAGCGTTTCTCAAATCGTGCAATACTTTCCACATGCCCTGTGTGACAGAACATATCCATCACGCCAGCATGGGTGAGTTTGTAGCCTTTTTCAAGCAGCACGGCGGTATCGCGGGCAAGCGTAATCGGATTGCACGACACATACACGATGCGTTTGGCATTGAATTTATCCAAATACTGCATCACTTCTAAGGCACCTGAGCGGGGTGGGTCAATCAGCAGCGCATCGACTTGCCCAACCCAAGGCTCAGCAGAAAAATCTTTGGTCAAATCTTGGGCAAAAAAGTCAGTATGGTGCAAGCCGTTGGCGGCAGCATTCATCTTGGCACGCTGTGTCATCTCACTGCTACCTTCGACACCAATCACAAAGCCCGTATCACCCACTTGACGCGCCAGTGGCAGACTAAAATTGCCCAAACCGCAAAACAAATCAAGCACTCGCTCGCCTGGCTTCAAGTCTAACAAATCAATTGCCAGCTTGGTCATTTTACGATTGACTGACAAATTGACTTGGGTAAAATCCAGTGGCGAGAATTCAAACGTCACATCAAACTCGGGCAAGCGGTAAAACAAACCGCCCGTCGGTGGCACGGTCAGGCTTGATGGGCGCGCATGGCCAGTATTTTCATACAATGGGTCAATACGATGTACCGTGTCGCTACCTTTGGGCTGTAAAAATAATTGCCAGTTGCGCTCAGCAAAAAAGGCTTGCAGTTTTGCGATATCATGCTCACCTAAATCCACCATGTGACGGACAATAACGGCAATTGATTTTTTGCTATCGATAACATCATCAAGCGTTTCGCCCATCGCTAACTCAAGTTGTGGAATATGGTCACGGGCGTCAAGCGAACTGATCAGCGCTTTTAGGGCTTCAATTTCAAAGCCGACACGCGGGTCAAGCACATGGCATTCGTTTAAATTTGCCAAAAAATTGCTGGCGCGCTCACGAAAACCGACCAATGCCGTGCCTTTTTTCTCGACATAGCGCACGCCCATACGTGCCTTGGTACGGTAGCCCAAACGGTCAGCAACCAATGGGGGAAGCCAGTTTTCAGGCTGGATATGGGCTTGGTGTTCAAGCAGCTCTGCCAGTACCGATTGCTTAAATTGAATCTGCCCATCGGGTTGCCAGTGCTGTAAGCTACAGCCACCACACACCCCAAAATGCGGGCAAGGCGGGGTCGTGCGTTCAGGGTTTGGGTTTGCCAGTACGAGAGCCGCGTCACCTTCTTCCATGCTTTTACGTGAGCCTGTGATTTTGACGCTCACGGTCTCGTTGGGCAGCGCAAAGCTGACGAATACTTTTTTGCCATGTTTATCGAGGTGATGGTCGGGTTGGTCACCGTAACTTGCCACGCCACGTCCGTCATGGGCAAGATTGGTCACTGTTAGGGTAACGGGTGGGGCGTCTTGCAAACGTTTACGCACCCGCGCGGTGGGTTTGATTTTTTTGCTTGGATTTTTGGTGAATTGGGAAGACGATGTTTGGTCAGCGGTAGCGTTTGACATTTATTAAAAAACCTATTTAATCGAGGGTCAGTGTAAATATTTATTACAAAATTCATCAAAATTTTGCGGTTATGATAGCTTAAAATGGATTTTTTTTATATCAATACCTGACTTTACTATCTGACTTTACTTTATTAGCAAACCCAAAGAGAAAATCATGCAAAAATTAAAATTATACGGATTTAAAGGCGCGTGTTCATTTGTGCCGCATACGGCGCTTAACCTGACAGGGGTGGATTACGACTTACAGCTCATCAGTCATGCAGATGCAAAAAATCCAGATTATCTTGCCAAAAATCCGCAAGGGACAGTGCCACTGCTAGCAATAGAAGCGGACGGTTTTTATTTGGCGCAAAACGTGGCGATTTTACACTACCTTGACGAAAAATTCCCCCAAGCCCATATTTTTGGTAAAGGCAGTGTTAAACAAAAAGCCAAAGCGCACCAATGGCTCGGCTACGCCAATGCCGATGTGCATAAAGCTTTTTTACCCTTATTCAACGCGGGGGCATTTATCGACGATAAAGACTTGCAGCCTAAAGTCGCTGAAAAAGCGCAGCAACGGGTCATTGAAATTTTTAAAATCGCCAATGATAACTTGGCTGATAAAGACTATATGTCAGGCGAGTTTACTATTGCTGACGTTTATCTGTATGTCACCTTGCGCTGGGCGCATTTGCTAAAATTGGATTTATCTGGGTATCGGAATTTGGCAAAACTGATTAACAACGTGCAGTCACAACCTGCAGTACAAAAATCGCTCAAAGAAGAAGGTTTGGATGTGATTGCATAACTTGTCAACCCTTATCATATGGCGTTATTTAAATGCTTTAAAATTTTACCAACAACAAATGAGCCAAGTGGTTATTTTTAAAAAGCAAAGTTGTGCTATGATGGTGTTTTATCCGTTAGCTATATAGGTTAATCGACACCATCATGCACGAACTAGAACTCAAGTTTGCTGTCCCAAGCTATCAACAAAGCGTCTTAAGAAAAAACATCGACACCAAAACTGCGCGGCAACAGCGGCTATCTGCGTATTATTTTGATACCCCCAATCAAGACCTTGCCAAAAAAGGCATTGCCCTGCGTATTCGTTTCGAAGACAATCAATGGGTACAAACCCTCAAAACAGCGGGTGATGGCGTTGCCAAACGCGTTGAACTCAATACCGTGCTAAGCCTGACGGGTACGCCAGACACCCTTGATGTTAGTAGCCTTGTGCCCGATGTTTCACTGATTACAGAGCCCGCAGTCGTAGCGCAGTTGACTAGCATCATGCCGCTCGACCAGCTCGCTCAAGCCTTAACCGTGCAATATTTCACCGATGTCCAGCGCATTTCTCGCCAAATTAAGAAAAATAACAGCCGCATCGAAATCGCTTATGATATCGGCAAAGTTGGCATAGGTAGCCTAACCTCACGAAAATCCGCCAATAATCATGAGTTAACCCAATCGGATATTCATGAAATTGAATTTGAACTCCTGGAAGGTGACCCAAGTGATTTGATTGAGGTAGCTAAAACTTGGTGCAAAAAATACAAATTATATTTATCAACTGTTACCAAAGCCCAGCGGGGTAGTCTGTTACTCGCGAATAAGCAATTTGCCGAGCCTGTCAAAGCGGATTTGGGTGTGCTGCAATTACACAAAGGTATCAGCCAATTTGCGTTTTTGCAGGCAGTGGTCAATAACTGCCTCGTGCAGATTTTGCCCAACGCCTCTGCAATTGCTGAAGGCAGTCCCGATGGCAACTTAGTGCACCAACTGCGTGTCGGCATTCGGCGTTTACGTACTGCCCTCAAACATTTCAAATTTGCCCAAGATTATATCGATCCAAATTGGCTGATGGTACTCAAACAAACCTTTAGCCTGCTAGGGGAGTATCGCGATAAAGAAATCTTGCAAATAAAAACCCAGCCCCTGCTAGAGTCAGTCGGTGCACCGCATGTCGAGTGGTCAACGGCAGTCGATATCATGCCGATTGATGCCGTCAGAGCCAATGACTTTCAAATTCTGCTGTTAGAGCTGATTGGTTTTACCCATTTGCCCGTACCTGCGGATAACCCAAAAGCCAAAGCCCCAGTTGCCAAAAAGTTGGAAAAACTATTTACCGCGATTGCCGCGGCAAGTGATAAATTTGCCAGTCTCGATACTGAAAGCCAGCATGGTGTCCGTAAAGACCTAAAAAGCCTGCGTTATGTCAGTGAGTTTGCTGCGCCGCTGTTCACTAGCCAAAACAATGGCAAAAAAGGAAAAAAAGCGACGAAGCTCAATGCCTTTTTGCAATACTTAGAGCCTGCACAAGACGTACTCGGTGAGTATAATGACAACGTGGTCGGTCATGCTAACTATCTTGAGAAAGCCAAAACTGACCCAAATGCGCTATTTGCGGTGGGTTGGTTTAGCGGACGTGAGCAAGCGAGTGCCGAGCAATGCGCGGTGAGTCTAAAAACGGTTAAAAATGCGCCAAAGTTTTGGTAGTAGTTTGGCTGGATTGTAGGCATGTGAGTTAAAGAAAATTGCCTCTGCAGAAAGCACTAATCAGTCAATCACTGTATGACTATTTAGGTCAGTCATGGACAACATCATTAAGCCGCTAATCTCGATACCGACCACAGAAACCATGATGTATATTGTCGGGTTTTTACTGAGCTAATTTTTTAGTTAATGGCAATCAAATTTATATAAAAAAGCCAATACTGTCAGATATTGGCTTTTTGCTTTTATTGTAACGCCTATCAAAACGCGTATTGGGAAATTATTTTCCGTAAACTTTTAAGCGTTTTTCAATAGGTTCAAAGGTTTTTTCACCCGCTGGGGCGGCGATACCACCAAATACCATCTGTGCAATGAGCTTCCAGTTGCTATCGATGTTCCATGTTTCTGCCACTTTTTCATCAATCACACCATTGTAGTGCTGTAAGTTTGCCCCGATGTTGAGCGCGGCTAAGGCATTCCAAATTGCATATTGGTGCATCGCACTGGTGTGTTCAGCCCATACTGGGAAATTATGCGCATAAAGTGGGAATTGTTCTTGTAAGCCTTTGACCACTGATTGGTCTTCAAAATACAAGATAGTTCCTGCGCCGGCTTTAAACATGGCCATTTTATCGGCAGTTGATTTGAATTTTTCATCATCATTCACCATCGCGCGTAGCAAATCTTCGGTAATTTGCCAAAGTTTTTGATGGTCTTCACCAAATAATACCACCAAGCGGCTTGATTGTGAGTTGAATGAAGAGGGGGTATGTAACACGGCATGTTCAACCAGTTTAACTACCTCATCTTTTGAGACAGGTAATTGGTCATTGAGCATATAGATAGAACGGCGAGTTTCTGCAATATTGTGTAATGTTTCGACTGACATAATCAGCTCCTTTTCATTGTTATTTGATAATCAATCTACCTTATTAATATTAATTAAAGTTAAAGCCGATTGATGTGACACAGCTATTATATGCCTAAAATACTAATAAATAAAAACTATTTTGTAATTTTTTTTAACCAATAATCACTTTTATTAATTTTTTCTAATATATTATTAAGGTTAATTTTGATAAATTTAAGGCAAAATTTCGACCGCTGTACCAATATCCACTTGGTCATACAGTGTGATAATGTCTTGATTGTGCATGCGGATACAGCCATGAGAAAGCGGAATGCCCATCGGCTCGGTATTGGGCGTGCCATGAATGTAAATGTAACGCGCCTTGGTATCACACACCCCTTGCTCATTGGTGCCTTTATTAAAGCCCGTTTCATTTCCCTCTAACCACAAAATCCGTGTCAAAATCCAGTCTCGATTGGGGAATGTAGTTGCCAAATGATCGTCATAAATTTCGCCGGTAAATTGTCGTGCCACAAATACACTGTTGATAGGTAGATTATCGCCAAATTTTTCGCTAATCAGGTGCGCACCGAGCGGTGTACAGCCAGTATCCTGTAGTTGTCCAATACCATTTTTGGCAGTAGAGACGGGGTAAGTTTGTGATTGGTTGCTACTAAGACATAAAGTAAGTTGTTGTTTTTCAATTGAAATAATGATTTTTGGGTAAGACATAATCGACTCGTTCAACATTAAGCTTAGACTATCATAACAAAAAAGCCCATCATATTCATGACAGGCTTTTTAAGAAAAATTTGAAAACACACAATCAGTTATTTAATGTCAGCAGTGGATACCCATAAGGTAGAATCGGCAATGTTCACAAAGCCATTTTTGGCTAATACCCAGCTAAATTTGATGCCTTTGGGTAGGGTCTGCACGACGGGGCATAAACGATTGGGACAAGAACGTACAATCGCATCTTTGTTGGTTTGTGCTCGATGACCGCTATCGGCTTGCGCAGTGAGTGGTAAAACGATCCATACCAAAGCCGCAGCCAAATTTGTCAGTTTATAGTTAGCAAGGAATGATTTAATGATCACGCTCATGATTTTTCAGAAAATACAGTGAAATAAATACGGCCAAATAGTAAGAAAATTTTATCAATAGATTATCTATCAAAACAGAAAAACTATTGTCATATTCACGTAAAAATACTGTGACAATAGGTATAAAAAAACCCAAAAAAGAAAAAGGCCTACGAAAACGTAAGCCTTTTTAATTTGGTCGGAACGGCGGGATTCGAACTCGCGACCCCTTGCACCCCATGCAAGTGCGCTACCAGACTGCGCTACGCCCCGAAAGGTGTACTATTCTACCAAAAATGACAGAATTTGCAATACCAACTTATCCAATTAGTTCTTTTAACAGCTGATTAACTTGCGCCGGGTTGGCTTTACCTTTAGAGGCTTTCATCACTTGACCGACAAGACCGTTAAAGGCTTTTTCTTTACCTGACTTGTACTCATCGACCATCGCTTGGTTGTTTTTCAACACGTCTTCAACAATCGCTTTAATCGCGCCTGTATCGGTTTCTTGTTTTAAACCTTTATCGGCAATGATTTTATCTACGGCTGTTTCATCGTCACCGCCTTCGCCAGCGAATAGGGCGATAAAGGCTTGTTTGGCCAGCTTGCCTGATAGCGTATTGTCTTTGATACGCTCTAGTAGTTTGGCAAATTGGCTCACTGAAATCGGGCTTTGCTCAATGGTTTTTTCATCTTTGTTGAGCGCGCCGAGCAGGTCACCCATTATCCAGTTAGCAGCCAGTTTGGCATTATCATGACCGACTTTTGCCACTACTTGCTCAAAGTAATCAGCGAGCGAGCGGCTAGCGGTTAAAATACGGCTATCATATTCAGGTAAGCCAAGCGCCGATTGAAAACGCTCACGACGTGCCACTGGCAATTCGGGCATGGCGTTTTTGATTTGTTCAAAAGTTGCGGTATCAATATGCACAGGTAGCAGGTCGGGGTCTGGGAAGTAGCGGTAGTCGTTGGCTTCTTCCTTGGTACGCATTGAGCGCGTTTCGTCTTTGTCGGGATCATACAGGCGAGTGGCTTGTATGACTTTGCCGCCGTCTTCAATCAAGTCAATTTGACGCTCGATTTCCACCGTGATGGCACGCTCGATAAAGCGAAACGAGTTAAGGTTCTTAATCTCACAGCGAGTACCCAAATCGGCGCCGGGTTTTCGTACGGAGACGTTACAGTCGGCACGGAATGAGCCTTCCGCCATAATGGCATCAGAAATACCGAGCCAAGTGACCAACTGGTGAATGGCTTTGACATAGGCAACCGCCTCGGCAGCTGAGCGCATATCAGGCTCTGAGACGATTTCAATCAGCGGCGTACCGGCGCGGTTTAAATCCACGCCTGTCATTTGTGGCACCGCATCATGCACCGATTTGCCTGCATCTTCCTCTAAGTGAGCACGGGTAATGTGAATACGTTTGGGATATTCGTTTTTTTCACCTTCATTGACCACGATGTCGATATAGCCTGTACCAACAATCGGGTGCGCCATTTGGCTGATTTGGTAGCCTTTTGGCAAATCGGGATAAAAATAGTTTTTACGGTCAAAGGCGTTCATCATGCCAATTTCAGCATTGACGCCAAGCCCAAACATCACCGCTTTTTCTACCACATTTTTGTTGAGTACAGACAGCGCCCCTGGCATTGCTAGGTCAACAATATTGGCTTGGGTGTTGGGTTCTTGCCCAAATAGCGTTGAAGCCGATGAGAAAATTTTGGTGTTGGTGTTGAGTTGGCAGTGGATTTCGATACCGATAACCACTTCATAGCCATCCACTAAAGGCGCTTGCAGTTTATTTTCGTTTGTCATAACAAGGCTCCTTAGGCTTTGGCGATGGGTGATAGTTGTTGGTGAAAATCAGTGACTTGCTGATACGCATCAGCAGTTTGCATTAGCGTCTCTTCATCCCACGCTTTTGCAATCAGCTGTAAGCCGACAGGCAGATTGTCACCATCAAAACCCACCGGATGGCTTAATGACGGTAAACCGGCTAAATTCACGCCAATGGTATAAACATCCCCCATATAAATTCCGGCAGGGCTAAGGCTTGCACCGATTTTATAAGCCGTCGTTGGCGCAGTTGGGGTAGCAATGACATCACAGCTTTCAAAGGCTTTGGCAAAATCTTGGCTGATGAGGCGACGCACTTTTTGCGCTTTGACATAGTAGGCATCAAAATAACCCGCTGATAATGCATAGGTACCCATCAAAATACGGCGCTGTACTTCGGCACCAAAGCCTTCAGAACGAGAGCGGGTGTATAAATCTTCCAAGTTTTTTGGGCTATCACAGCGGTAGCCATAACGCACCCCATCATAACGCGATAAGTTAGATGAAGCCTCGGCTGGGGCGAGCAAATAATAAGTGGCAAGGGTGATTTCTGGTTTGGTCAAATTCACATCTACCAAGCTTGCACCCAAGGCTTGGTATTGTTTTAATGCCGCTTCTACGCCAGCTTTAACCTCGCTATTTAAGCCATCGGCAAAGTATTCGGTTGGGATACCGATGCGTAACCCTTGAAGCGGTTTATCATGGCTGGCATTGGCTTGGCGTTTGGCATTCAAACTAGCGACAAAATCCGGCACATCTTTGTTGGCAGACGTTGAGTCTTTGCTGTCATGACCGGATAACACGCTGAGCAAATAAGCACAATCTTCTGCGGTTTTACCAAAGCTGCCAGCTTGGTCAAAACTTGACGCATACGCCACCATCCCATAACGTGAGACACGTCCGTAAGTGGGCTTAATCCCTGTCAGACCACAAAATGACGCAGGTTGACGAATGGAGCCGCCGGTATCTGAGCCTGTGGCAAAGGGCGCAAAACCTGCCGCAACCGCAGCTGCGCTACCGCCCGATGAACCGCCTGGTACACGGCTGATATCCCAAGGGTTGTGCACGGCGCCAAAGTATGATGACTCATTGTCCGAGCCCATCGCGAACTCATCCATGCTGGTTTTGCCAAGCATGACTAAGCCTGCATTTTGGCAGTTTTCAACGATGGTGGCGTTGTAAGGCGCTACAAAGTTTTCTAGCATTTTTGAGCCACAAGTGGTTAAAACGCCTTGGGTACAAAAAATATCTTTATGAGCCAGTGGCACGCCCGTCAAGTCTGCGCCTTTGCCTTCTGCCAATAATTTATCGGCGGTTGCTGCTTGTGCTAATGCTTGTTCAGGCGTGACTGTGATAAAGCTGTTGATGGCTTTATCATGCTGGGCAATCCGATTAAGAAAATGTTGGGTAAGTTCGGTACTGCTAAAGTCTTTATTTTTTAGACCTGCTGCCAATTGGGCAACCGAAAACGTATGTAGTTCAGACATAATTTTCACTTATAATTAATTAACAAAAATTTGACAAGTTATTCGATGCGCTGTGGCTTATTCAATGACCTGTGGCACAAGGTATAGACCATCAGCGACGCTCGGCGCAATGGACTGATTTAGCTCACGATTGACTTCGACCCCATTACCGCCAACAACATCTTCACGCAGTGGCTGGGTCATATCATGGACATTGGTAAGCGGGGCGATATTGTCAGTATTGACCTCTGCCAAAATATCCATCATCGATAGAATTTTGCTTAGGTCATTGGCATAACTATCTGCCTGCTCAGCGGTCACGCCAAGTCGAGCAAGTTTTGCGATGTTCATAATTTCATCAGTTGAAAGCGTCTGCGACATGATGAGTTCCTTAAGTACAAACAAAAATAAAACGGACAAACAAGGCAAATGTTCGATGCGATTTTAAACCAGCCCATTATAGCAACAGGCTATAATAAAAGAGGATAAAACCTGATAAAAACAGTTGCATAAGTTTAGTTACTTTTAATAACAAATTTGAAAAAATAGGGTGATGTGACCTAAATAATTTGTCACAAAAAATTCGTGAATAAAGATAGAATGTGATTAAATCACTATATTTTGCGATATTTTACCGCTATAATCTAGCACTATTCTTACTAAACGCAAATTAATCGCATTAAAGTCACTATCGCCTAAACTTCTTTAAAATCATCGTCACCTTTTTTATCTAAAAGATAGCCTTTTAACTGTTAATCGTTAAGAGTTTCTTGCTATTTTTTATGTAAAATACAGCGGCTGTAAGCAGCTTGCTTGAGATTTTTTTGTTAGGGGAAAAATAGGGTGGTTTTGAAACATAGGCATTAGAAACATCGCCATTAAAAGCTTTTAAATAAACGCTTTTAAAAAATGCGTCGTTGACTCGATATGCGATTAAACACCCCGCTAATTTCTGCTTTGCTTGCAGTGTAGTTTTGTTATCACTGGGAAATGATACATGAGCCTTTTCGGATTTTTATCAAGTAATATCGCCATCGACCTTGGCACTGCCAACACGTTAATTTTCACCCCAGGTAAAGGTGTGGTCCTCAATGAACCAACGGTTGTTGCGCTTCGTAGTAACCGTACCCAAAATCCTACCGTTGCAGCAGTCGGCATTGATGCCAAACAGATGCTAGGTCGTACCCCAGATAATATCACTGCGATTCGTCCACTCAAAGACGGTGTGATTGCCGATTTTGAAGTGACCCAAAAAATGCTCAAGCATTTTATCAACAAAGTGAAAGTGAAACGCTTTTTGGCCAATCCAAACGTGATTGTTTGTGTGCCTTGTAAATCTACCTTGGTAGAACGTCGAGCGATTCGTGAAGCGGTTGAATCAGCAGGCGCAAACAAAGCCTTATTGCTTGAAGAGCCTATGGCAGCTGCGATTGGCGCAGGGTTACCCGTGCATGAAGCCAGCGGTTCGATGGTGGTGGATATCGGGGGTGGTACCACAGAGATTGCGGTGATTGCGCTATCAGGCTGTGTGTATGCCGACTCTATCCGTATCGGCGGTGATGTGTTCGATGAAGCGATTATTACTCATGTCCGCCGTACCCACGGCTGTGTGATTGGTGAAACCACGGCTGAACGCATCAAAACCGAAGTAGGGACGGCAATTGAAGATCCTGAAAACCCCTTGGAAGTGGAAGTACGTGGTCGTAGCATGGCAGAAGGCGTGCCTAAATCATTTGTGGTGACATCCGCCGAAATCCAAAAAGCTTTAAGCGACCCTATTACTGGTATCATCTCAGGTGTCAAAGCGGCGCTTGAGCAAACCCCGCCTGAATTATCAGCCGATATCGCAGAGCGTGGTATTGTATTAACGGGTGGTGGCGCACTATTACGCAATCTTGATGAACTGATTTCACGCGAGACAGGCTTGCCCGTCACGGTAGCCGAAGACCCCTTGACTTGTGTCAGCCGTGGGGGTGGTAAAGCGTTAGAGTTTATCAATAACAAAGCATTGAATATGATTTTTGTCTGATGTTAACTGATGTGTTACCGTTAACCGCTATTTTTTAATAGCGGTTTTATTGCTTTATTGACAAGATGATTTTACGATAGCTTTTTTTAAAAGATTTTTGCTATCCTGATGGCTTGTTATCGCGCGCTGTATTGACTGCCACAGATTTTACTTGGATGTTACCTATGTCACTTACCATTTTTACCCAACAACCACTTGCCATTCGCAAGACCCTTATTGTGGTGTTTGCGGCGATTGTGCTGATGTTATTGGATAGTAAAAATAGCAGTTGGTTTCAGCCAGTACGTACCGCGACCCATGCCGCCATGCAGCCCATCTATCAAGTATCGGCTTATCCAAGTTTTTTTGCAGGCTGGCTTGATAGTACTATGACCGAAAAAGAAGCGTTACGCCGTGAGAATGTCCAGTTAAAAGCTGAGCTTGTGCATGCCAAAGCGCAATTACAGCAGCAAGATTATCTTGTTGCGCAAAATGCCCGACTGCAAGGGATTTTATCCGCCACCACGCCAGACCAGTTTAATTTGCTGTTGTCGCACGTGATTGGTACCGATAGCAATCCACTGCGGCAAATGGTGGTCATCAATAAAGGCAGCAAAGACGGAGTGATTGTCGGGCAAACGGTGATTGATGAAAACGGCATTCTTGGACAAGTCGTCAATGTTTATCCCGATACCTGCCGTGTGGTGTTAATCAGCGATGACCAACAATCCGTTGCA
Source organism: Streptomyces cinereus (assembly GCA_014647715.1). Taxonomy (GTDB): domain Bacteria; phylum Pseudomonadota; class Gammaproteobacteria; order Pseudomonadales; family Moraxellaceae; genus Faucicola; species Faucicola cinerea. The sequence goes on along the minus strand of BMPS01000007.1, from coordinate 59,152 downwards.
GTGACTATCAAACGTACCGGGCAAAAAGCCATTGTATCGGGTAAGGGTAATCCGCAGTATTTGGTGCTTGATTATATCTTTAAGGCATCGGATGTACGCATTGGTGATGAGCTAATTTCATCAGGGCTTGGTGGTCGTATACCTGCCGGATTTCCTGTTGGGCGCGTGGCAAAAGTAGAAGCCGAGCAAGCGGGCGGCTATGCCAAGATTATGGTGAAACCCGCTGCCAATTTTATCAATACGTCTTATGTTTTATTGCTTCAGCAAAAGGTTTAAAATCACCGATTATGGTCGTCGTTCAGCGCAAAAAAACCAAACAGCATTTATATATTGTGATGGCAATCAGTTTTATCATCGCATCGGTACTCAGTGTGTATCCGCTGTCGGCAGAGATTGCGCTATTTCGTCCGATGTGGATGATCATGATGCTGATTTTTTGGCTGATATTTCAACCGACTTTAATTGGCATGGGATTGGCGTTTGTGGTTGGTTTGTTTGCTGATTTACTCACAGATAGCCGAATCGGTCAGCAAGCCTTATGTGCGGTGCTGGTGGCGTTTTTTATTAAGTTTGTCAGTGGTTATTTACGTCAATTGTCCTCGAACTTGGTGTGGCTTTTGGCGGGCGCCTGTTTGCTGATTTATCAACTTGCGTTAATTTTTCTGCATTTATTTACCCAAGGGGTGTTTGCACCCCAATTACTTTATACCGTTGCCGTCAGTACCTTAATTTGGCCGCTGTTAGTCGCTGTCATGCTGCGTTATACGCGATAAGCGTATTGAGAAGTTATTATGTATCAATTTAATGCCACTATACCGATTATCTTGGCGTCCACCTCACCGAGGCGGCGTGAGTTGTTAGATCAAGTTGCGGTGCCACATACTTGCGCGGCAGTCAATATTGATGAAACACGGCTAGCAGAAGAATCGGCGATTGACTATATTGGGCGTATGGTGAGTCAAAAAGCGCAAGCCGCTTTACACGTTTTGCCAACCGCTATGACCGAGTGTGTGGTGATTACCGCTGATACTATTGGCGTATTGCCGGATGGGGCAGTACTGCAAAAACCTAACGATTTTGCCGATGCTTGTGCGATGTGGCGGCAAATGAGCAATGCCTCGCACCAAGTATGGACTGCAGTGCAAGTGAGCCGACTGGCGCAGCGTGACGGTCAATGGCAGATGGCTTATACTGAGCACACTGTGGTGAGAACTGATGTCAAATTTATCGCACTCACTGACAGCATGATGACGCATTATTGGCATACGGGCGAACCACAAGACAAAGCAGGCGGTTATGCCATTCAAGGGCTGGGTGCTGCGTGGGTCAAAGCGATTGACGGTAGCTATAGCAATGTGGTTGGACTGCCACTGGTAGAAACCTTGGACTTGCTTTCTCAGGTGATGCAAACCCATCAGTAACAATTTACCCAATAAAAAAGCCATAAGTACAAATCTTATGGCTTTTTTATCATGTTTTAAAGGGTTAACCCAATGTCGCTTTGACCAACTTTGAGATCAAAGTGGGGTCAGCGCGACCTGCGGTTTTGACTTTTAACGCATTCATCACAGCGCCCATTTGCTGCATTGAAGTGGCACCTTGCTCAGCAATTTCAGCAGCTACCAGATTGGCAATTTCTGCTTCACTCATGGGTTGTGGCAAGAATTGACTAATCACATCAATCTCGAATTGTTCTTTTTGTGCCAAGTCTTCCCGACCATTGGCGGCAAAAATCGCGAGCGACTCTTGGCGCTGCTTGGTTTGCTTTTGTAAGATGTCTAGTACACCTGCATCATCGAGCGTTAGTTGGCGATCAATTTCGATTTGTTTTATCACCGCTTGTACGCTGCGTAGCACTTTAACTTTTTCAAGCTCACGCGCTTTCATGGCGGTCTTGACCACATCGGTCAAGGTGTCTTTTATGGTAGTCATGGTTTTAACGCTCCTTAATGTTAGCTAATGGCGTTTTTAAAATTGTGGTTAGCAACATAGCATAAAAAAATCCACTTAACAAAGTGGATTTTATCATTTACTGGTATTGGGTTGTCTGTCGACAAATTACCTTAGTAAAGACGAGTGGTGCGTACTGATTCACGTGACATTTTCTTTTTGTAACGTTTTACCGCAGCTGCTTTTTTGCGTTTACGTTCTTGAGTTGGTTTTTCATAGAACTCATGTTTACGTACATCTGCTAAAATACCGGCTTTCTCACAAGCACGTTTAAAGCGGCGAATTGCGATATCTACAGGTTCGTTCTCTTTTACCTTTACTGCTGGCATGTAGACTCCTTAAGTCTAGGCTTATTGATAGATAGTTACCGTGCTATCAACAAAGCGGGGTTAGTGGGTCAGGAACATTAATCTGGCTGTATAGGTGATTATTAGCCAACCTACCCATGGTTTGGCATCAGCTCAGATTAGGATAAAAATAGGTGCGAATTTTAACTAAATACCCCATGTAAGTCAATGTAAATTTTAGCTTTTTAATAACCTGTTAAAGTAAAAAATCCTCCTCCTAGCCAATTGCCCTATTTTATCTAGCCAGTAAAAAAATTTTGCCTGTCATCGTAACAAAATACACAATGATAGTAATGATTTAGCAAGGTGGCTTTAAAATGTTATTTTATTCATACGGCAGTAATGCTAATATAGTCACTAATTCTCATGTGATAACAACATACCGCCAAATGTCGTACTAGCCATTTGCCAGTCGACATTACCACGCAAAAACAGTTTGTAGGGCTATTAAAAATTTATACATTGATGTGAAACTAGATTTCACCTTATTTGAAAGGAAAAGGTTATGCTACCGATATCAACACGCAATGCCACGCTAGCCAGTCTTATGCTTGCCTTAGGTCTTACCATGAGCGCATGTAGTAAGCATGAATCAGCCGAAAGCAAACCAACCGAAGAAATTGCCGCACAGCAAGGTGAAATCGCTCGTGCAAACCATCCCATGCCAGTGGCTTCACAGCCTGCTTCATTTGTACCACCGACAGCCGCCTCAGCCGCTGCCACCACGACGACAGCAACCGCTACCCCAGTTTCTGCTGATGCTGGCGAAAAATTGTTTGGTAGTGTATGTACCACTTGTCACACAGCAGGCTTAATGGGTGCACCAAAACTTGCTGATAAAGCCGCTTGGGCACCCCGCATTGCGCAAGGTAAAGACACGCTGTATAAACACGCCATCGGCGGCTTTCAAGGAAAAGCCGGTGTAATGCCAGCCAAAGGCGGTAGCCAAGCTTCGGATGATGAAGTAAAAGCTGCCGTTGATTATATGGTCTCAAAAGCAAGCTAATGGGTAATGCGCCATTTATAAAATAAAGGCTATACATTAAAGCCTATGCAACAACTAGTATCTAGCACTTTACTAAATCCAGTCACTAGCAAAATAGTTGGCTGGTTTTTTTATACGTTTTTTATACCCAATGTGCTTTGTTTTAACCCGCAGTTTGGTTATGATGAATGACTATGTTCAATCACCAAACCCTGTTAAGAAACCGCTATGACACCTGCCGTTAATCTTGCCAAAAAACTAAAAATCAACTTCCAATTACATGAATACCATCATGACGCTCATAGTGAAAGCTATGGGCTTGAAGCAGCAGAAAAACTACAAGTTGAGCCAAAGCGGGTATTTAAAACTTTGGTGGTGCAAGACGACCATGACAAGCTCGCTGTTGCGATACTGCCTGTTGAGCATTTGCTAAACCTAAAAAAAATCGCCAAAGCCATCGGTAGTAAAAAAGCACAAATGGCAGACCCCAAATTGGTAGAACGTACCACAGGCTATGTGCTAGGTGGGGTAAGCCCGCTCGGTCAAAAAAAACGCCTGCCCACGGTCATCGATCAGTCGGCACAACACTTTGCGACCATTTATTGTAGTGGCGGTAGACGCGGCTTGGAGATTGAGTTGTCACCGTCAGATTTAGCAGGCGCAGTAAACGCCAAATTTGCAGATTTAATTCAAGAATAAGGGATAACACCATGCCCAATGTCATTATTGAAGTGAGTCACGACCATCTTATTAGTCAGCCCGATAACCTATTAGCGCGGGTCAATGATACACTATGGCAGTCTGGCAATTTTAAGCTACAAAGTGATATCAAATCACGTATTTACTACCCAAATCATGCCTTAGTAGGACTGACCGATAGCGGAGATGAAGCCTTTGTTATGGCGCATTTTTATCTGATGCCAGGGCGGGATGACGCTACCATTCAATCATTGGCGCAGCGGATTGCGGATGCTATCAAAGCGCATCTGCAGCAATTCGAAAGTGAGGTGCCTGTTGGTAGTTTACAGATTTGCGTCAACTCTACCACGCTAAGCGCCAATTATGTCAAGCAGTATGTCGAATTCAAATAGAGGATTTAGTGATAAAAATTGGCTACTTTAAGGATATTTTTGCTGACTTTTGCCAACTGGTAAGATAGTAAGTTTGGCAACAAAACCCGCAGCAGCGGCCCCGTTGCTAGCCAATGACTAAACAGTCATTTGCGTTATTCTCAACTTATCGCAAACATAGTAAACTAGTCAAGATTTTGTTTTGTCTGCGGTATGTAAAAATTTTAACAAGCATCTTTTAAAGACATCATGTAAAGACATCGTGCAAAACATCATTTTTTCGGTTTTCCCCGTTGATTTCAACATAACTCAAGGAGTTAGCAATGATTTATCAAGGAAATAGCATCTCGGTATCGCTACTCGAAGACGGTATTGCTAAATTAAACTACGATAATCAAACTGAGAGCGTTAATAAATTTGACCAAGCCACCATCAAAGAATTTGGCGAAGCAGTCACAGCATTAGAACAATCTTCAGACGTTAAAGGTCTCATCGTTACTTCAGGAAAAAAAGTTTTCATCGCTGGTGCGGACATCACTGAATTTGTTGGTAATTTCAAAAAACCAGAAGCCGAGATTGCTTCTTGGGTACTTGACATCAACAAAACATTCAACCGTTTTGAAGACCTGCCTTTCCCAAAAGTTGCGGCAATCAATGGCGCATCGATGGGTGGTGGTACAGAGATGACGTTGGTTTGTGATTACCGTGTCATGAGTGACAAAGCCAGCATTGGTTTACCCGAAGTTAAATTGGGCATCTTCCCAGGCTTTGGTGGTTCAGTGCGCTTGCCACGTATCATCGGTATCGATAACGCTTTAGAAATCATCGCAACTGGCGAAGCACAAAAACCAGCCGCTGCATTGAAAGTCGGTATGGTGGATGCGGTTGTTGCCGCTGACCAGTTAGAGGCTTCAGCGATTGATTTAGTCAAAAAATGTATCGCAGGCGATCTAGATTGGAAAGCACGCCATGACGAAAAAATCAATCCAGTCAAATTAAACGCCCTAGAACAAGCGATGGCATTTAACTCAGCCAAAGGTGTACTGTTCTCAAAAGCCAATCCAGCCCAGTACCCAGCACCTAAAATTGCCTTAGAGTCCATCGAAAGACACGTGAACCTACCACGTGACAAAGCGTTAGAAATTGAATCTGCAGGTTTTGCAAAAGCAGCAAAAACCCCACAAGCAGAAAGCCTAGTCGGTCTATTTTTAAACGACCAAGCGGTTCGTAAACTCGCTAAAACTCACAGCGCCAAAGCGCATGATATTAAAGAAGCCGCTGTATTGGGCGCAGGTATCATGGGTGGCGGTATCGCTTACCAAGCCGCCTCAAAAGGCTTGCCCATCATCATGAAAGACATCAAGTCAGAGCAACTTGACTTAGGTATGCGCGAGGCCAGCAAACACCTATCAAGCGGTATGGCACGCGGTAAAGTAACCCCAGCACAAATGGGCGAAACCTTAAGCCGTATCCGTCCTACGCTAAACTACGGTGATTTTGGTGAGACTGACATCGTGATTGAAGCGGTTGTTGAAAATCCAAAAGTTAAACACGCGGTATTAAAAGAAGTTGAAGGGCTAGTTAAAGACAACTGTATCCTTGCATCTAACACTTCGACCATTTCAATTACTTATCTTGCATCGGTACTTGAGCGCCCAGAAAACTTCGTCGGCATGCACTTCTTTAACCCAGTCCATCGTATGCCGCTGGTTGAAGTCATTCGTGGTGAAAAATCAAGCGAAGAAGCGGTAGCGACTACCGTAGCGTTAGCAGAAAAAATGGGTAAAGTGCCAGTGGTGGTAAATGATTGCCCAGGCTTCTTAGTTAACCGCGTATTATTCCCTTACTTCGGCGCGTTTGATTTATTGATTAAACAAGGCGCTGATTTTGTTCAAATTGACAAAGTCATGGAAAAATTTGGCTGGCCAATGGGTCCTGCCTACTTGATGGACGTTGTGGGTATCGACACAGGGGTTCATGGGGCAGAAGTCATGGCGGAAGGCTTCCCAGACCGTATGAAACCAGACTACAAAGTGAGTGGTCAGATATTGTTTGAAGCCAATCGCTTAGGTCAAAAAAATGGCGTTGGTTTCTATAAATACGAAACGGATAAAAAAGGCAAGCCAGTTAAAACTGCCGATCCACAAACCGTTGAATTATTAAAACCATTTATCGATGCGCCAAAACAGTTTGAAGACCAAGAAATCATCGATCGTTTGATGATTGCATTATGTAATGAAACGGTTCGCTGCTTAGAAGACAACATCGTATCGACGCCTGCAGAAGCAGACATGGCAATGATTATGGGTATTGGTTTCCCGCCATTCCGTGGTGGCCCATGCCGTTACATCGACCAAATCGGTCTACAAAATTACCTAGCCCTTTGCGACAAATACGCAAGCTTAGGTAAAGCCTATGAAGCGCCACAAATGATTCGTGATATGGCGGCAAATGGTAAAACTTTTTACCCACAAGCGTAATCGACGATTATAAATTTTAAGGAGAATAGAATGACTACATTAAGTCCAAAAGATGTCGTGATTGTCGATGGCGTTCGTACCGCAATGGGCAAATCAAAAAATGGTATGTTCCGCAATGTACGCGCTGACAGCATGTCTGCGGAGCTTGTTAAAGCTTTGGTAGCGCGTAACCCGTTTGATACCAAACTTGTAGAAGATGTCATCTGGGGCTGCGTCAACCAAACCCTAGAGCAAGGTATGAACATTGGTCGTAACATCGGTTTATTGGCTGAATTACCACGTACTACGGCAGGTCAAACGGTCAACCGTCTATGTGGTTCATCCATGCAAGCACTTCACACCGCAGCGGCACAAATCATGACTGGTCAAGGTGATGTGTTCATTATCGGTGGTGTTGAGCATATGGGTCACGTGGGCATGATGCACGGTATTGACATCAACCCAGAGGCTTCAAAATACTATGCAAAAGCCTCTAACATGATGGGTTTAACCGCTGAAATGCTTGGGCGTATGAATAACATCAGCCGTCAAGAACAAGATGCGTTTGGTGTAGAATCACATCGCCGTGCGTGGGAAGCAACACAGCAAGGTCGTTTCAAGAACGAAATCATCGGCATTGAAGGTCATGACGAAAACGGTAACCTACAACTTTGCACCATCGATGAAGTGATTCGTCCCGATGCCAATATGCAATCATTTGCGGCATTACGTCCTGTATTTGACCCTAAAGGTGGTACCGTAACAGCTGCCACCTCATCAGCCTTATCTGATGGTGCATCTGCGATGCTTATCATGTCTGCGCAAAAAGCCAAAGATTTAGGTCTAACACCGCGTGCCCGTATTCGCGGTATGGCAGTTGCAGGCTGTGATGCCGCTATCATGGGTTATGGTCCAGTGCCTGCCACCAAAAAAGCCTTAAAACGCGCTGGCATGAGCATCGACGATATGCAAACCATCGAGCTAAACGAAGCATTTGCCGCACAAGGCTTATCGGTTCTTAAGGGCTTAAACCTACAAGACAAGCTAGACATCGTTAACCTAAATGGTGGTGCTATTGCGTTAGGTCACCCTCTAGGCTGTTCTGGTGCGCGTATCACCACCACACTTCTAAATGTGATGGAGCAACAAGACACCCAACTCGGTCTTGCCACTATGTGTATTGGTCTGGGTCAAGGGATTGCCACCATTATTGAACGTGTATAAGCAGTTTGTTGTAACAAAAACCCTTGATTGAAATCAAGGGTTTTTTTACGCGACCAGTTTTCTTCACCCATGTTTTTTACTAATATTGCTTTACCATAAAGTCTAAGAAATTTTTTGCCAAATCTGTTATGTTGTCTAGATAAAAATAGATAAATATAGGTGTATTGTGAGTTTATTCCAAAATCTACTAATTATTTGTATATTAGTATTGATTTCCAGTTTTTTCTCCATTTCCGAAATTGCCTTGGCAGGTGCTAGGCGCATCAAGCTAAAGTTGTTAGCAGAATCGGGTGACAATCGCGCCAATAAAATTTTACATTTACAAGAAAATTCTGCAGAATTTTTTGCCACCTCACAAATAGGGCTAAATGCCGTGGCAATTTTGGGCGGTATTGTCGGTGAGTCTGCGCTTCGTCCCTACTTTATTGACCTTATCTCCCCATTTTATCAAGGCAAAATGCTTGATAATATCGGTTTTATGATGTCATTTTTGCTAGTCACTTTGTTATTTATTTTGTTTGCTGATTTGATTCCTAAACGCATTGGCATGATTAACCCAGAACGCGTGGCGTTAGCGGTGATTGAACCTGTACTGTTGTCAATCAAAGTATTTAAGCCGCTGGCTTGGATTATCAACGGGCTGGCAAATCTGATTTTTAGAATTTTTAAAGTCAACATGGTGAGAGAAGAAAATATCACCTTTGATGATGTTTCTGCCGTGGTGGATGCAGGGGCGCAAGCGGGGGTGTTGCTCAAGCAAGAACATCACTTTATCGAAAACGTTTTTGAGCTTGAAGAACGTAATGTGCCCTCTAGCATGACCACCCGTGAAGATGTGGTTTATTTCACCCTTGGCGAGTCTGAGCAAAGTATTCGCCAAAAAATCGCCAATTACCCGTATTCAAAATTTTTGGTATGTAAAGACCATATTGATGAAGTGATTGGGTATGTCGATACCAAAGATATTTTGGTAAAACTTCTTAGTAACCAGTCGCAAATTTTGCTCAATGAAACTACGATTCGTAATGTATTAATCATCCCCGATACATTAACTTTATCTGAGCTGCTAGACCGTTTTCGCTCCAGTAAAGAAAAATTTGCCGTGGTGATGAATGAGTATGCGCTCATTGTCGGTGTCATTACCCTCTCTGATATCATGATGACAGTGATGGGGGATTGGGTCGCACCGATTGAAGATGAGCAGCAGATTATCCAGCGTGATGAATTTTCATGGCTGATTGAAGGTAACACGCCGATTGAAAACGTCAAACATGCGCTCGGTATCGAAGATTTTCCCGATTGGGACAATTATGAAACTTTAGCAGGTTTTATGATGTACAAACTGCGCAAAATTCCTCGCCCTGCGGATTTTGTTGAATATCAAGGTTACAAATTTGAAGTAGTCGATATTGATCATCATAAAATTGACCAGTTACTTGTGACGCGTAATTTCAAAGATGAAGAAGAGCACATTATCAGTGATAGTTAGTCAAAGTGATTGAGTAATACGGCCGTTTTGACTCGAAATTGATTAACTTTTTTCACGTTTCTTGTTAAAGTAGTTCATGGTTTCACCAAATCGTGAACTTTTTTCTTTTGGGCTTGGCAAACGGTAAAATTATTTTATGCTTGAAATCCGCCACCTTCAATTATTGACCGCACTACGTGAGCAAGGCTCGCTTGCTGCCGCGGCTGAGGACTTGTATGTCACGGCATCAGCGGTGTCCCATCAGCTCAAAGAAATTGAAAGTTATTATGGCGTTAGCCTCGTCAATCGCCGCTCAAGACCGCTAAGCTTTACCCCGGCAGGCAAAGAAGTACTTAAACTTGCGGACAGTGTGCTACCGCAATTTAATCGTACCACCGCCAACCTTAAAAGACTGGGTCGTGGTCAAACGGGACAATTGCGTTTGGCTTCGGAATGTCATAGCTGTTTTGATTGGTTGATGCCTATCCTTAATCGTTATCGCAGGGAGTGGCAAGATGTTGAGCTGGACTTTAGCTCAGGCTTTGAACCTGAGCCTCACCAAATGCTACTGGATGAAGAAATTGATGTGCTTATTACAGCCAGTCACTTACCCTTGGAGGGAATCAGTTATCTGCCGTTATTCCAATATGAAAGTCGCTTGGTGTTGTCACCCACACACCCATTAGTCGATAAAAAATCGCCGATTTTGCCAGAAGATTTGATTGATGAAACGCTCATCGTCTATCCTGTGGAGGCCAAGCGCCTTGATATCATCGCGCATTTTTTTGCACCTGCAGGACTTGCGCCCAAGAAACTAAGAACCACAGAATTGACCGCGATGTTAATTCAGCTGGTTGCGAGTGAACGAGGGGTCGCCTCGTTACCGAATTGGGTGGTCAATGAATACGAAAAAAAAGGCTGGGTAATATCAAGAGCATTGGGGGAAGGCGTGTTTTGCCAGCTTTATGCGGCGACCCGTACCACAAGTAAAGAGGTGGCTTATATTCAAGGGTTTTTGGATTTACTGCCAGAGATTACCCATAAATCGATATTACCCACCCATCATCGAGCCTAATTGATTAAACCTAATCAATTAAAAATGCTGGGTGTGACATTTTGACCTTACTTTTATGTTGATGTATGCCACACCCAAATTACATACCAACACGCGCCAACAAAAGACACACTAACAAAAGCCAAGGTCAGCTCACCCAAAGTAGAAAGGAATTACTTTGAAACCAAGTTAACATCTTCGGATGGGATATGCGTTGTTGCTAATACTGTTGGATCGTCGTATTCAACTTTTTCAGTGACCAATTCTTCATGACGCAATGTCACAGGAATTTGCGTTTCATGACTGACATTTTGGGTCATTAACTGTACTTTTTCCGCCACAATGGTTTCAATATTCACTTTCGCTGTTTGTTGAAGTAGAGGAATCTCAATCGGGGTATCGCCTAAAGTAATGGCTTGCCCATTCACCATCAACTGTGGCACATTGACGTTATTAGTAACCACACTAACTAAATTATCATGAGAGGCACTAGGCTGCGTAAACACATGTTCAATCACTAAGACTTCTTGATTGAGTGTCACAGGAATGTTAACTGTTTGGCTGATGATTTTTTTTGATAATTTGATATTGTCTTTGATAAATCGCTCAATTTGCACTTGGGGGCGTTCAGCTAATAGCTCTAAGGTGTTAGTGGTATCTTCACGAAGATCGACGGTTTTAACAATGTTATCATGAGTATGGGTATCATTAGTGTTTAGTTCGGTAGTATTTGTCATCGGGTTTTTCATAAAGTGTTTTCCATTGCAAAGTTATTGTTCCAAAATTTTGTAATAATATATGACAATCACAAAAAAGGCAGATGAAATCATCTGCCTTTTTCAAGCCAATGGCAACACCGTTGGCAGAAGTTAAACTTTATAGTAGTTAATTTTAATGATATTAATTATTAAAGTTTACGGGACGCATTTGGATCAATTGCAGGTGATACATTACCATCGACGGTATCAACACCCGTTACACGCTCAACACCATCTTTTTGTACATCTAACTCTTCACGGCGAACGGTTTCATTAAAGGTCTCAGTACGAGTTTGGGCAACTTTATCTACGTTAACTTCTTCAGTGACATAAGTTTGTTTGTTGACATTTGCACGTTCTGCTTCAAGTTCAACCTCAATAGTGGCATTGTCATTATCACCAATGCTGCGGTCAGTAGGTCTATTAACTGGCGTACGCTGGATATGCGCTTGTTCTTCAGTTAACTCAACATTGACAGTGCGGGGCTCAGACACAACGTGTTTACCAACTTTTAGTAAACCCGCTACGATTTTGTCCTTATTGACTGAAATGCGTTCTTCAAGCAACTGCAATGTATTAGGTGATTGGTAATCGTTATCAGTAAGCTTAACAGGTGTGGCAGCACGGTCAAATACGTGACGGTCACGAACCGTTTGTTCTTCAATACTGTAGTTGTAGTCAGGATCGTAGCTATCCATTGTTTCTACAGTATCTCGGCTGAGCGAATCAAAGTATACATTGTCGTCTTGAATACGAGCTAGACCCGCTGGTACTAAAACTTCTTTCGAGCTAAACCAGCCACCTACATCTACAATGAAGTAGCGAATGCGGCCTGTGCTCTCATCAACTAAAGCACCTTGAATACTACCCACTTTGTCGCCATTGGCGCCATAAGCGGTTTTACCAGTTGGATCAAAATAATCGTTACCTAAAAGGTCAACGTGGGTGTCTTGGATATCGCGTAAACGTATTAAACTTGCCATGGAAAAATCTCCTTTAGATATCTTATTATTTATTTTTTATTAAGGTAGTTAAGTTAAAAACTAAATAAATATAAGATAGTTTTTTATAGTTAAATGAAAATTGTTATAATAAAATTTTTAAGATTCAACAAATTAGATGTTTCACAGCTACTTGGCTGTTGAAACAGATGCTTGATTGTTGAAATCGCCGATGAGAAAAACGATGAAAAATGCCATACGCTTAATCGTTCGACTTGCAAACAAGATTACTGAAAAAAGCTCCCATTAAGTAGTAGGATTTGATAAATTTTTGTTTAGAGGGTGTAATTGGCAGTTGTCTTAAGTAACTTTTGCAACCAAGCGTAAAAAAAATTGGCTTTTAGCAATAAATTAAAAACATATAAAAAAGTCGGGTAGAGCACTTAGCGCGAAACACCATTGCCCACCCAATAAGGCGTTATAAAAGATAAGTAATAAAAAATAATGAGTTATCAACATATATATTAGGTGATTTTCAATGACAAAATATCAGGGAAAAATAATCCGCTGGCAAGATGACAAAGGCTTTGGATTTATTGAGCAAACCGATAACAATTGGCAAGACCCAGCCATCTTTTTTCATATCAGTGAATACCGAGCAAACCAACGTCCTGTGCTTAATGAATCGGTAGTTTTTGAAATAGGGCAAGGCAGAGATGGCAAACCCTGCGCTGTCAACGTGCAGCAACAGACGTTTGTTAGACAAAAAATTGCCCAACAAAATGCCCGCCAAGTTCGTCAAGCTCAAAATGACCTTAAAAATCAAACATTACTCACGTGGGTGGCTATTGGGGTGCTGTTTTTTGTGTTACTGACCGCTGTTGTACTGGTTAAGCACTTACCCTTATGGATTATTGGTTGGTATTTTGCGATAAGTTTGGCGACCTATCTGCTGTACGCGCATGACAAAAAAGCTGCCAAAAATGGTGATTGGCGTGTGCAAGAAGCGTCACTTCATAAATTGGCTTTTGCTGGGGGCTGGGTAGGGGCGGCGTTTGCCCATTGGTTATTGCGCCATAAATCAACCAAACCAGAATTTCGTAGGGCTTTTTACTTGACAGTCCTAGGGAATCTCTTAGCTTTGGCAATCATCAGTTATATCAACCTAAAAATCAGATGATTGCTTGATTGATTGATGCGCAAAAAAAATCCCTAATACAGATTAGGGATTTTTTTTGCATAAGACAATTAGATTAACTCAATGGCTAAGGCAACCGCTTCACCGCCACCGATACATAGGCTAGCAATGCCTTTTTTACCGCCTGTGCGTTTGAGTGAGTTGATAAGTGTGACTACGATACGCGCACCCGATGCCCCCACGGGATGACCCAATGCACAAGCACCGCCTTCGATATTAACCTTAGCATGATCAAGGTCATTTTCTTGCATAGCAAGCATGGTTACCATGGCGAATGCTTCATTGATTTCCCAAAGATCAACGTCTTCTTTGCTCCAGCCAGCTTTTGCTAAAACTTTTTTCACACACTCGATGGGTGCGATGGTAAATTCGCTTGGGTGTTGTGAATGGGTGGCTTGGGCAACGATACGTGCGACTGGTTTTAAGCCTTTTTCTTTGGCTTTGTCTTCTGACATCAATACAACGGCGGCTGCCCCATCAGAGATTGAGCTTGAGTTAGCAGCAGTGACTGTACCGTCTTTTGAGAACGCGGGTTTTAAGGTTGGGATTTTGTCTACATTGGCTTTGCCGGGTTGTTCGTCCGTGTCAATGACTACATCGCCTTTACGAGTTTTGACAGTAACCGGAACGATTTCGTTTTTGAAGTGACCTTCATTGATGGCGGTGTTGGCGCGTTTTAGCGATTCAATAGCAAATGCATCCATCGCCTCACGTGTGATACCCCGTTTATCTGCCATTTCTTGCGCAAATGCACCCATTAACTTGCCGGTATCAGCATCTTTAAGACCATCTAAGAACATGGTGTCTTTGATCTCGCCATCTCCCATGCGATAACCACCACGTGCCTTTGGTAGTACATAAGGGGCGTTGGTCATTGATTCCATACCACCTGCTACCACGATATCAAATTCGCCGCTACGAATTGAGTTGGCACCGAGCATAATGGCTTTCATACCAGAACCACAAAGTTTATTGACATTGATTGCGCCTGTGGCATCTGGGATACCTGCTTTACGCATCGCTTGACGCGCTGGGCTTTGACCTGCACCCGCGGTTAAAATACAACCCATGATAACTTCGTCAATTTCTTCTGGTTTTACGCCAGCACGGTTGACGGCTTCTTTAATGACGGTTGCACCAAGCTCTGGCATTGATACTTCGTTCAAATCACCTTGGAATCCACCCATTGGGGTGCGAACGCCATCTACGATTACGACTGAATTTTCCATATTAAATCTCCTTTGCGTTAGGGTTTTTGTGGTGACAAGCAAACTACAACATAAATCACTAGGGTTTATAAACAAGGCTGTAAACGCCAACCAGGCCAATCACAATAGATGTTTTAAGTTTTGCTAATGCGATACATTTCATATTATCATAGTTAAAATGTAAATTAAACTACTGAAAACACTGTAAAATATACCAGTCGAGTCTACCCAAATCTTACTGCATCAACTCATCCAACCGAATGCGCACCACCTTATCTGTCACGGTATCTAACGCTTCAATTTTGGCAATCGCTTCATTCATATTGCGCTCAACGACGGGGTCAACCATAATAATGACTGGCAAATCAGTGCTAGTATCATCATGCGCTGGCTGTTGCAAGATTGCATCAATACTGATTTTAGACTCACTTAAAATGCGGGTGACTTCTGCTAGTACACCCAAATCATCTTTGACTTGTAGGCGCAGATAGTAGCCTGTGATCATTTCATCGCTCGATAAAATGCGTGTGTTATTTAATGTCTCAGGCTGGAATGCCAGATGCGGCACCAAATTGGCAGTTGAATCATTGGTCTCTGCAAGGGCGCGTACCATGTCCACCACATCTGCCATTACAGCGGATGCGGTTGCGCCTGCCCCGGCACCCGAACCGTAATACAAGGTTTGTCCAACAGGCTCTGCGTCAACCATGATGGCATTTTTTACCCCATTCACATTGGCAAGTAATACCTGTTTTGGAATCAAAGTCGGGTGTACACGTAATTCAATACCTTCTTCGCCACTGTCTAAAATACGACGTTTAGCAAACCCTAAATGCTTGATACGGTAGCCAAGCTCGTTGGCATAACGCACATCTTGCTTGGTGATTTTGGTAATGCCTTCACAGTAAACTTTGTCAAATTGCAATGGAATACCAAATGCGATTGACGCAAGCAGCGTCAATTTATGCGCAGCATCAATCCCTTCGACATCAAATGTCGGATCGGCTTCGGCATACCCCAGCGCTTGGGCTTCAGCGAGGACATCTGCAAAGTCCCGCTTTTTATCGCGCATTTCAGTCATGATAAAGTTGCCTGTACCATTGATGATACCTGCAAGCCAATCGATTTTGTTGGCAGCTAAGCCTTCACGTAAGATTTTGATAATCGGAATACCGCCTGCAACCGCGGCTTCATACGCCACTTTGACGCCCTTGGCCTCCGCTTTGGCAAAAATCTCATTGCCATGTTCTGCTAGTAAGGCTTTGTTGGCAGTCACAATATGTTTGCCATGCTCGATTGCCGCTAAAATCACCTCTTTAGCCGTGGTGGTACCGCCCATCAATTCCACCACAATATCCACATCATCTTGCTGAACGATATCAAGCAAATCGGCAGATTGTTTGATGTCTGTTGGGATATCGGTACGGTTGCGACGCGTGCCTACGTGGGTAATTTTAATCTCACGTCCTGTGCGACGCGTCATTTCATCAAGGTTGTTTTGTAGTAGTTCAACCACCCCAGTACCCACAGTACCAAGCCCTAAAATCGCTAATTGAATAGGTCGATTATTCATAAAAAAAATTCTCAAATGTCAAAAATATAAAAATAAAAGTTTAAAAATTGGCTAGCTAAATATACCATGCTAACTTGTGATTGGTAAGGTATAAAATCTAATTGCCCAAAAAAATTAAAATAAAAAAACCAGCTAATGACAACTAGCTGGTTTGTATCCCATCCGGGGTTGACTTATTTGAGGTTGAGCGCCTGTGCCAATTCAGCAGGTGGCAGATAACCGCCAAGTTGATGACCTTCTGTGTCAAACACGGCTGGGGTGCCATTGATACCCAAATTTGCGCCTAATTCATAAATTTTACGTACGGGGTTACTGCAAGTCGGTGCATTGATAGGCAGGCCCAATTTGGCATCGGTTAAGGCTTTTTTGCGGTCACTGCTACACCAGATTTTTTCCATGATTGGCATGGTCTGTTCACTACGTGGCCAAGGTAGATAACGCACTTCGATACCCAGTGCATTTACCTCATCAATTTCACTGTGAAATTTTCGACAATAACCACAATCTGCATCAGTAAACACATAGATTGCTGCTTTCGTCTGCCCCTTGGCGGGGAAGATAATCATGTCTTTTTTATCAATAGTGGCAAGGCTGGCTTTTGCATCTTGCGCTTGCAAGTTCGCTGAGATATGCTCAGGTTTGGCACCACCGACTTTGATGATATCGCCTTGTACTACATATTGACCTGTCGCATCGGTAAAAAACGCCGGTAAACCTTCGGCTTTGACCCAATAGATATTTGGCATACTGGTCGCTGTCACCGAGGTGATTTTGGCGGTGATACCTGATTTGGCTAAATTTGCCGCTAGCAGTTGCTGTAGCTGTGATTCATTTTTTGCCAAAGGGGCTGAGCTGCTAGTTGCTTCGTGTTTCTGAGTTTCAGACTTGGCGGGTGTGCGCGATTGGGCATTATCACAGCCTGCCAAACCAACCATGCCAGCCACGGCGATGACACTGGTAATTAAACGGGCAGTTAATGAGGTTTTAGCAGGATAAGTTGCAAAACGAATGAGCATGAGAAAACCCATAGAAGGTTAATATAGGTTTTTATTTTACCATATTGTTATGGAGGATGAGCGCTACCCCTGTCAACTTATTGTTAATAATCTACCAGGTCTACTAGGTCGTGACTCACATTCTCGCGCGTTTCAATCTTTTTGCTTGTCTCAATCTTTCCGCTTGTTTCAATCTTCTAGTGCGCTAAAAGCAATCAGCTCAAAGCCAAGTTCTATTAATGGATTGAAAGTTTATTTAACAAAGTTTGCTTAGCTAGGTTTTTTAAAAAAATTCAACGTTTAGGCAAATAACTATTGATAAGTTGCGATACAATTTAGACATTGTGTTTGAATGACAAATTTGTAAACTAACAAATCTTCAGCTAGTTTAATAACTATTATTATTTTTTCATCCTTTACTATTTTTTAGGAATTTATCATGGCAATTGCTAGTTTGTTAACCTTACTCGACGATATTAGTGTCATCCTAGATGATGTATCGGTGATGACAAAAGTCGCTGCCAAAAAAACGGCGGGCGTGTTGGGCGATGATTTGGCACTCAACGCCAATCAAGTATCAGGGGTAAAAGCCGATCGCGAGTTGCCTGTGGTGTGGAGTGTCGCCAAAGGTTCTTTAGTCAATAAAGCGATTTTGGTGCCGCTGGCTTTAATCATTAGTGCGATTTCGCAAGCCTTGGTGATAGGATTGTTGATGATTGGTGGTTTATATCTGTGTTATGAAGGGGCAGAGAAAGTGGTGCACAAATTTTGGCCACATTCTGGGAGTAATGACCCTGAGCAAGCCGAGCGGGTAGCAGCCAATGCCGATGAAAGTGTGGATTTGGTGGCACATGAAAAAGAAAAAATTAAAGGGGCAGTGCGAACGGACTTTATTTTATCGGCTGAAATCATTGTGATTTCCCTCGGCACCATTGCGGCAACGGTGCCTTTACTAGATAAAGCGATAACACTGGTAGTAATTTCACTCATCATGACAGTGGGTGTGTATGGCTTTGTAGCTATGATTGTCAAGATAGATGATTTAGGGCTGCACTTGCAGCAAAAGTCGTCATCAGCGGCACAAAGTATAGGTAAGGCCTTATTAGCCTTTGCGCCTATTTTGATGAAAGTGCTATCAATCGCCGGTACTTTGGCGATGTTCTTGGTGGGTGGTGGTATTTTGGCACATGGCGTTGGCGCATTACATCATGGGATTGAACATTTAGGTGACTTGTCAGGGGCGTTTTCAGGCTTAACCACTAACCTGTTAAATGCACTGGTTGGTTTGGTAGCAGGCTTGTTAGTGGTTGCGATCATGACAGTCATCTCAAAAATTCGCAATAAGCCTGCCCATTAATCAAGCCCACCCGTTTATTTTAGCTAAAATTTTTAGCTAAAATAAAAAAGCAGTTCATGTCGAACTGCTTTTTTTATTGCTTTATTGCTATACAGGCACGCAAACACGATTGATTTACTGATTGTGCTGCGGCGTTACCGCCTCATCGTGAGAGGGCGCTACGTCAGTTTGGGCGGTGGTCGTCGATTTTTTAGTGACAACCACGGCATTTTCCACCTTTTTACTGGTACGCGTTTTGGGTTTGGCTGCTGGTTTTTCGCTCGCCTTAGCTTTCCGCGTACGGGTTTTTGGTGCTTTTGGGGTTGCCAAGGTCAGCATACCAACGGTTGCCGGTTTCATTTGTTCTGCCACACTTTCAATCATGTTCTTATAACTTACCGGTGTGGTTTTACGTTTTTGCGCCGCTGCTTCTGCGCTATCTTCTACGTCCGTTGCTTCAACACCTTCGCTGTCAGTATTGAAGGCTACTGCTGGTTCATCAGCCGTTTGCACTGAGTCAACGTCCTGATTCACTATAGCATCATCCGCTATTGTTGTCGCAGAAACTGGCTCGGCTGGTTGGTTAGCGACTGGCGCATTGTGCGCTTGCAAGTAAGCTTCGACCAATTTACCTTGCTCAATCAAAGCATGACCTTGCTCTCCCAAGCGTGCCACAATCCATGCACCTACGCTACCTGTTTGATATGACAGGTGGTTTTGGCTAAGCGACGCTGATTGAGTTGAGGCTGCTTCTACTTGTTGACCTGTAACGCTGTCAGTTTCGGAGTTAGGTTCAGCAACTGACGTGTTTGAGTCAGCCGGCGCTTGAGTAACAGCGCTATCAACTACGGCGCCGCGTGGGTCATTAATGGCACGTTTAGTCACTGTTGGCAGCGCAGCGTCAGTTTTGCCTGCTTGGCGTTGGAACTGACTGGCGGGCAAAATGGCCGTATGATAATCATCCAAGTTTTGCGCAGATAGACTGGCATAGCCATAATTTCTAAAGTACTGCCCAAAACGCTGTTGTTCAGCCACTACGACATTATCTTTTGCTGGGGTAGGGGTGGTAGCAGCTTGATGATTAAAGGCATCGATGGCTTGGATAAAGCAGCTAACCACGCTGTCGGTTGCCATTTTTTCGGCGGCATTATCTAGGTACTGGTTAATAAACTGACTGACCGTACCTGAAATTTTTGTCACCGAAGTGCTCACGACAGAGGCAACTGGGCTAAATTGCGCTTGATAAGCCTTGTAGACTTCGCGTGGGTCATTTTTGGCACGACCTTGGCTGGGTGTCACTGCTAGCTGGGCAGGGGCTTGAGGGGCTTGCTCAGCTGATGGCGCAGATGATGTGGATGCTTTAGCAAGCTCTGCTACCTCATCATTTGACACTGTAACGTTGCTAGGGTTAACTGGCGTCTCAATCGCCTGTTCGGGTGTTGTGGGTTCGGGCATCGTAGCCGATGCTATTGGCTGAACCTCAGGTTTTGCAATTTCCCCTTTGCTGGCATCTAGCGAGAGGTGCGTTGTTTCAACCGCAGCTATAGGTTGCTGTTGTTCAGTTTTAAATACTTGAACTTGCACACTGTTGGGATCACGTTGTTTGGTGCCTTTCGGTTTGTCTGCTCTGGATTGGTTGTTTTTTCTACCATCGACAGGTGCGGCAGCGGTATCAGTCGCTGTTACATCATTGACTACAAACGCGTTGCTATCATCGTTCGCTAGTGTAGCACGACGTTCTTTGACCCCGCGGCTGTCACGGCGACTATTCGGCTCGCGTTTTGGCAGCTCACTAGTTTTGGCAGTTTTTGACGCATCGTTTGATTTGTCTTTGTTGCTGTCATTGTCCTGTGATGAAACTTCCGCCTCAGCCGCCTCAGATTGATAACGGTTTGGTTTTTTAGCCTTTGGTTTGCGGTTACCACGTTTACGGCGCTCGGCATCTTTATCGCTCGATTCAGCCGTGGCTAAAGGTTGTTGAGGCGCTTCTTGATAAGGATTGGCACTAGTTTCGCTGGTGTTTGCGCTCACTGAAGGGATGCTTGCCGTCAGTGCCGCGTGATTGATTTGACCTTGCACCCCCAAGCTTTGCGCGCCGGTATTGACGAGACTTTCAATCGCCGAAGCGGCATCTTGACCACTAAAGTGTGGGGTGACTTGGGCTTGCTGCGTAGGAGCAAACAAGTTCGATAGCCAAGCGACTGCAAAAGTTGCAGGCACAGTAGCAGCCGGCTGCGCGGGCTGTGGTGCGGTAGCTTTTGGGGCAGTCGTATTGTTAGCAGTTTGCTGAGGTTTATTGGATGGCGTTGCAGGGCTAGGCGTGGTGTTGGCGGCGTTGCTAGCACTGCTCCAGGCATTATGATTACCTGTCGGTGCTACACGGCTGACTTCATTGTCATCCGTATGCCAGTTGCTAGTATCGTAGCCACGGTCTTTATATTCTTGTTGTTGGCTTTCGGCGACACGCTCATAGCTCGATGGCGCGAATCCATCACTGTTATAAGTGATATTAAACTCGGGGGATTCAAGATGGGCATGCGGCAAGATAGTAATGCGCGTGCCACTTTCTTGCTCAAGACAAACGAGCGTTTCACGTTTTTCGTTGAGTAAAAATGCCGCGATATCGGTTGGTACTTCAGCTTGTATTTCGCCATGACGTTCTTGTAGTGCCCGCTGTTCGATTTGACGCATGATTGATAAGGCAAGTGAACGCAAGTCACGAATCATACCGGTACCGTGACAACGGGGACAGAGGTAACCTGTCGCTTCTTCAAGTGACGGACGCAAGCGTTGACGACTCATTTCAAGTAGTCCAAAACGTGAAATTTCAGCGAATTGGATACGCGCGCGGTCGTTTTTAGTGGCTTCTTTGAGACGATTTTCCACTTGTTTTTGGTGGTCATCGGTTGCCATGTCAATAAAGTCAATAACAATCAAACCACCCATATCACGCAGGCGTAATTGACGGGCGATTTCATCTGCTGCTTCTAAATTGGTATTAAACGCCGTTTCTGAGACATCCGCGCCTTTGGTGGCTTTTGATGAGTTGATATCGATTGATACGAGGGCTTCAGTTTGGTCAATTACAATTGAACCGCCGCTTGGCAAACGTACTTCACGTTGGTAGGCGGTTTCGATTTGTTTTTCAATTCCAAAACGGGCAAACATGGGCTCATAGTCAGTGTATTTGCGCAGTTTATTCGCTTGCTGCGGCATCACCGCTTCAATAAAATTCGCCGCTTCATTATAGGCGTATTCATTGTCGACCCAAATTTCCGTGATATCATCACGCAAGTAGTCGCGTACGGCACGGGTGACTACGCCAGCTTCTTGGTGCAACAGGCGAGGTGAGGGAAATTTTTGGCTTTGTTGTTGGATGCCTTTCCAAATGTTTAATAAATGGTCAAGGTCTTGTTGTAATTCATCCGTGGTTTTACCAATCCCTGCGGTACGGATGATAACGCTCATGCCTTTGGGTAGTCTTAGATCACTTAACGCTTGCTTCATCTCATCGCGCAACTTACCAGAGATTTGGCGAGAGATACCGCCGCCACGCGCATTGTTGGGCATCAATACCAAATAACGACCCGCCAATGAAATCAAAGTAGATAACGCAGCGCCTTTGTTACCACGTTCTTCTTTTTCCACCTGAACGATGAGTTCATCGCCTTCTTTAATCAGTTGTTTGATGTTATTGGTAGAGCGAGGGTCACCTGCTAGATACTCTGGGGCGATTTCACGAATCGGTAAAAAACCTTGACGTTGTGAACCGTATTCGACAAATACGGCTTCAAGCGATGGCTCGACACGGGTCACATGACCTTTATAAATATTGGCTTTTTTTTGCTCGCGGGTACGGTTTTCTAAATCGAAATCATACAAATGATTGCCATTGCACAGGGCAACACGGATTTCTTCAGCGTGGGTAGCATTGATGAGGATGCGCTTCATGTGTTTTCTCCTAAACACACAAAACATACGAGCGTAGATAAATGTTGCTATCAAACATTTGATGAAACAACGTCAAACAGTTTTGACTAGACTCGCTGATAGCAAGCGTAAGTGGCTTGATAACAAGGTTTGTTGTTCACCAAAAATTGCATGATGAAGTTGGATTATTGCCATAGCGAGGTTTTAAGCCTGTTAGGTAAATACAGCCATCATGCTGGATTGGGGTTTTTGCCCAAAACAATGTGTGTTTTAGAACAAATGAATGAACCCTTTTTCCCTATTGGTCAAAAAGTGTTAGCGTTAGTTTTCGCTTTAAATGGCAAGCCTGATAAGTTAGGTTTTACAAAGGCGTGGGCAATTTAAAATGGTAAATCGTCCAAAACCGTAAACGTTTATCTCAAAATCGTAACTATTGAGTTCATTTACCTAGGCGCATAATACGCTAATCGTTACCAGCAGTTTTGTGGTTGTAAGGCACAAAACCCACCATTTATCTGTTATCTCTATATATCACTAATCTTTACAAACTATTTGAACATGTTTTCAAATGACAATTATCTTCGTTACTCGTATGTCGTGTGCTGATATTGATTAAAATCAGTCTTAAAATCTATAAATATTGGCAGTCAAGTGCGCCCTATCGTGAGTCATACCGCCATGAATAAATTTCGGCTGTATGGGCGACAGCAAAAGCGACAGTTTGATTATCCCGCATACACTACTTTGAAATGAAGCTTAACAGGGTTTAAGTCGAATTGATGGCGCGAATTCATAGCGGCACAGGCACTAAACTGCTAAACTATAGCAAATTTTTATGTAAACGGCTATCAAAATATGACAGAGCACGCGCAGTCTCCCAAACGTCCCGCCCATCCTAACAAAAAACGCGACACCCCATCGCAGCAATCGGCTCATCAACACCCCAAACGTACGCCTAGCAAACAACCCCCGAGCAAACAACCCCAGTCTGCAGATGACGATATTTTAGATTTTGCTAAAGTCAATTACCTGACCGTCACGCGTCAGCAGCATGACCAACGTGTGGATAATTTTTTGTTGGGTCGTCTTAAAGGACTGCCGCGCTCACACGTCTATAACATGATTCGTTCCGACGAAATCCGTGTCAATGGCAAACGCTGTAAACCCCACGATAAACTGCAGCGTAATGACGTGGTGCGCATTGCACCCATCAAGCTTGCCACGCGTGAAAAACCCGTGATTAGCCCTGACTTTGCCCAAAGCTTGCTTGAGCGCATTGTGTATGAAGATGAGGGTTTAATCGTGCTCAATAAACCATCGGGTATGGCAGTGCATGGCGGCAGTGGCGAGAGTTTTGGTGTGATTGAAGCCATGCGAGAAGCAACGGGTAAAAAATACCTTGAGTTGGTACACCGCATTGACAAAGATACCTCTGGCTTACTGATGATTGCCAAAAAACGCTCAACCCTTAAAACTTTACAAGAGCATTTGCGAGAAAAAACCTTGCAAAAAACCTATCTGTGTTTGGTGGTAGGTTGGATAAGTAGCGAAACACAAACCATTGATAAACCGCTACTAAAATACACGTTGCCTGCCACACAAGAAGGCAAAAGCGGTGAACGCCGTGTCAAAGTAGATGTAAAATCTGAAGACAGTAAGCCAAGCCAAACCCAAATTAACGTGTTGCAAAAATTCGAGTTAAATGGTCAAAAAGTCAGCTTAATTGAAGCCAAGCCGCTGACAGGGCGTACCCACCAAATTCGGGTGCATTTGGCGAGTATCGGGCATCCATTATTGGGTGATGATAAATACAATCCGAATGTGGCTAAAGGCGATAAAAGCGTGCGCCGCTTGTGCTTGCATGCTTATCAACTCGAAATTCCGGAATATGAAACGATTACAGCCGAATTGCCAGTCGATATGCAAAATTTGATAGAGAATCAACATGATTAACATGAAAGACAAATCGCTAATCATTTTCGATTGGGATGGCACGTTGATGGATTCGGTGGGCTTAATCGTCGATGCCATGCGCTATGCTGCTGAAAAGCACGGTTTAACCGTCACTGATGAAGCGACAAAATCTATTATCGGCATTGCGTTAGTCGATGCGTTTCCCATGCTATTTCCCAATGACAGCGATAAATATGATGAACTTTTAGCGACTTACTCAGAATATTATGTCAAGCATTGCGACAACGACAAACTGTTTGATGGTATTAAAGAATTGATTCAAGATTTACACGCACAAGGCAAAACACTAGCGATTGCCACAGGGAAAAAACGAAAAGGGCTGCAGCGCGTGCTACCCAATTCTGGCATTCAAGCGTTTTTTACGCTCACCATAACCGCTGACGAAACCGCAGGTAAGCCCAATCCGCTCATGCTACAAGCAATTTTGAGCGAAACGGATAAAAGAATTGAAGAGGCTGTATTCATCGGTGATAGTATTCATGACATCCGTATGGCAAATGCAATACAGATGGATAGCATTGCTGTAAGTTACGGCTGTGAAAAAGCCGATGTTTTGGCAAAAGAACATCCAACCAGGCTTGTTGCAACAATCAATGAACTAAAACAACAGCTAATTTAGTTTAGCTTTGTGCAGATAACTAACTTCGAGTAGAATAACGGCAATTAAAAATTTGATAAAGCTGTTAATAATGACCGAAGAACTACTCATCAACATCAGCCCATCTGAGAGCCGGGTCGCCGTGCTCGAAGATGGGATACTCAACGAAATCTTTATTGAGCGCCATAGCAAACTTGGCTCAGTGGGCAATATCTACCTTGGCACAGTGGTGCGCGTACTGCCAGGCATGCAGGCGGCGTTTATCGACATCGGGCAATCGCGCACCGCGTTTTTGCACGTCAATGATATGCAGACCCTGCGTCCTAAGCTCTCAGCCATTGAACCGCCCAAACCGCAAAACCCCGCAATTGACAACACCTTAGATCCTGACACCACTACGCTTGCGATGACCACAACCACCTATCAGCCACCGCCTAGCGAGTTGATAGAAAACCGCTTGTATGAAGGACAGCGTATCTTGGTACAAGTGATTAAAGACCAATTAGGCAGTAAAGGCGCACGACTGACGACGGATGTGTCATTGCCTTCGCGTTATTTGGTGTACTTGCCGTATGGTGAACATATCGGGATTTCACAGCGGATTGATGGCGATGAGCGAGAGCGGTTAAAAACACAGCTTGGCGAGCTGATGCACCAAGTCAATCTACAAGGCGGATTGATTGCCCGTACCGCTGCCGAAAATATCCCGCAATCCAAACTTGAAGAAGATATTTATTATCTACTACAGCTTTGGCGTATGGTACAAGCTCGCCGTGAACAAACGCCGACCCATCGCCGTTTTGAGCTGATTTATCAAGATTTATCGCTACCTTTGCGCGCGATTCGAGATTTAATTGGTGAGCAGACTGAAAGGGTGACGGTCGATAACGCCCGAGTGTTTGATGCTATTCGTCATTTTGCCAAAGAATTTGTCCCACTGATTTATCCACGTATTCAATTGTATGAAGGCGAGCAGGCGTTATTTGATGTTCACCGCGTTGAAGATGATTTAAAAGACGCGCTCAATCGCCGTGTTAATCTCAAATCAGGCGGTTATCTTATCATTGACCAAACCGAAGCCATGACCACCATTGATGTCAATACCGGTTCATTTGTCGGAGGGCGTTCTCTTGAAGATACGGTGTATAAAACCAATCTTGAAGCCACCCATGCCATCGCCCGTCAGCTGCGACTGCGTAATTTGGGCGGGATTATCATTCTTGACTTTATCGATATGCAAGAGCAACAACACCGTGATGAAGTGCTAGCAAGCCTGCAAGAACAATTAAAGCGCGATTATGCCAAAACCAACATCAGCGAAGTCTCAGCGCTTGGTCTGATAGAGATGACTCGTAAACGCACGCGAGAGAGCTTACAACAACAGCTTTGTGAGCCGTGTCCAACCTGTGGCGGTAAAGGCTTTGTCAAAAGCGCCGAAACCGTGTGTCTGGAGATTTTCCGCGAATTGATGCGCTGCGCCAGAACCTATAATGCCCCTAAGAAATTTACCGTGGTAGCAAATAGTGGCGTGATTGATTTGCTTGAAACCATTGAGGCGGATACGGTGGCAGAAATGGAATATTTGCTGGGTCGTCCGATAAATTTGGAGAGTGATAACCGTTTTAACCAAGAACAATATGATATTTTGCTAGATTAGCCTATTGCTTTTACCCAAAAAATCGGTATAATACAGCCCACTTAACTTATTGCAGGGCGACGAAGATGATTCGTCAATTCATAAAAGAATAAGCCCTTTAATACAGTCGCTCCATTGTTTGCGACACGAAATTAAAGAATACAGTTTCACCAACTATTAATCATGCTATCTATGTATTGCAAGTTAATGGTTTGAGTGGAACTGAAATTTTTTTATTTTCAAAAAGTGCCTGTCAAGAACAGGTAAAAAATGCAAGTTAGGTGTTTACTCAATAACAGCTTAACACCCAACGCAAATTAACCCATATCAAACTTTATATTAGGAGCTTACTGGCATGGCTAACCAGAAAATCCGTATCAGACTTAAATCTTTTGACCATCGTCTGATTGACCAATCAGCTCAAGAGATTGTTGATACCGCAAAACGCACAGGTGCACAAGTTCGTGGTCCAGTACCGCTACCAACTCGCATTGAACGCTTCAACATCTTAACCTCACCACACGTGAACAAAGATGCCCGTGACCAATACGAAATCCGCACATTCAAACGTATGGTAGATATCGTTCAGCCTACTGACAAAACAGTCGATGCACTGATGAAGTTAGATTTGGCGGCGGGTGTTGATGTACAAATCGCATTAGGCTAACCCCTTAGGTTTCATCCTTAGGACTCAGACCTATATTGAATAACAGTAAAAATTAAGAGGTTAACAACATGGCGATCGGTTTAGTCGGAAAAAAATGCGGCATGACTCGTATCTTCACAGAAGCAGGTGTTTCAATTCCTGTAACTGTTGTTGAAGTTACTGCCAACCGTATCTCTCAAATCAAAACACAAGACACAGACGGCTACCAAGCTATCCAAGTAACAACTGGTGAACGTCGTGATTCTCGTGTTAATGCAGCTCAAAAAGGTCACTTTGCAAAAGCTGGCGTTGCTGCAGGTCGTGGCACTTGGGAATTTCGCGTCGAAGACAGCGAACTTGAAGGCCGCGAAGCAGGTAGTGAAATCGCTGCTGACTTGTTCCAAGTAGGTCAAATCGTTGACGTAATTGGTACCAGCAAAGGTAAAGGTTTCCAAGGTGGTATCAAACGCCACAACTTCCGTTCACAAGATTGGACACATGGTAACTCAGTATCTCACCGCGTTGTGGGTTCTACAGGTCAAAACCAAACACCGGGTCGTGTATTTAAAGGCAAAAAAATGCCAGGTCAAATGGGTAACAAACGTGTGACCGTACAAGGCTTAGAAGTGATTTCAGTTGATGCTGAAAAAGGTATCCTAGTTATCAAGGGTGCAATTCCTGGTGCCAACGGTGGCGACGTTTTAGTACGTCCATCAGTTAAAGCTTAATCAAGGGGATTAACGTGAATCTAAATACAGTAACAGGTTCGGCGGTTGAGCTATCAGACGTAGCATTTGGTCGTGAATTCAACGAAGCACTTGTACACCAAGTAGTTACCGCTTATTTAGCGGGTGGTCGTCAAGGTAGCCGTGCTCAAAAAACGCGTGGTGAAGTATCTGGCGGTGGTAAAAAACCATGGCGTCAAAAAGGTACTGGCCGTGCACGTGCAGGTTCCATCCGTAGCCCAATTTGGGTTGGTGGTGGTCGCGCATTTGCAGCCAAACCACAAGATTGGTCACAAAAAGTGAACCGTAAAATGTACCGTGGTGCCATGCAATGCATTCTTGCTGAATTGATTCGTCAAGACCGTTTGGTATTGGTTGATGACATCAGCATTTCAGCACCAAAAACTAAAGAGCTTATCGCTAAACTTAAAGACTTAAATGCCCCTAAAGCATTGATCGTTACCAATGAAGTTGACGAAAATCTTTACTTAGCTGCTCGCAATATTCCATACGTCAGCGTACTAGGTAGCACTGAAGTTGATCCAGTTAGCCTAATTGCGTTTGACAAAGTCATCATGTCTGTCGCAGCCGCCAAAGAAATTGAGGGAGTGTTAGCATGAATAACGCAAGACTATATCAGGTACTAAAAGCACCTGTATTTTCAGAAAAATCTCAAATCTTGGGCGATACATTAGGTGTGCAAGTGTTCAAAGTTGACACCAACGCGACAAAAAAAGAGATTAAAAAAGCCGTAGAATTAATGTTTGAAGGTGTTGAAGTCGTTAAAGTTAACACTTTGAATGTTAAAGGTAAGACAAAGCGATTTGGTCGCACGGTAGGTCGTCGTCAAGACTTCAAAAAAGCCTATGTGACCTTAAAAGCTGGTCAAGATGTTCAAGTAGCCGACGTAGCAGAACAACCTGCTGCTGACAACGAATAAGGATTACACAATGCCTATCGTAAAAGCCAAACCGACATCACCAGGTCGCCGATTTGTCGAGAAAGTGGTGCATCCACACCTTCATAAAGGTCGTCCTTATGCAGCATTAGTAGAGTCAAAAGGCAAAACTGGTGGTCGTAACAACAACGGTCGCATCACTACCCGTCATATCGGTGGTGGTCATAAACAGCATTACCGTGTTGTTGACTTCAAACGTAACAAAGACAATATTCCTGCTGTTGTAGAGCGTATTGAGTACGATCCAAACCGTACTGCACACATCGCACTACTTAAATATGCAGACGGTGAGCGTCGTTACATCATCGCACCAAAAAAATTGCAACAAGGCGATACCGTTATTTCTGGTGAAACTGCACCAATTCGCCCAGGTAACTGCTTACCACTGCGTAGCATTCCAGTGGGTACAGTGATTCACAATATCGAACTTAAAATCGGTAAAGGTGCACAAATCGCTCGTTCAGCAGGTGCTGCGGTTCAATTATTGGGTCGTGATGGTATCTATGCAATCGTTCGTTTACGTTCAGGCGAAACTCGTCGTATCCACGTAAATTGTCGTGCGGTTATCGGTGAAGTATCAAACACTGAAAATAACCTTAAATCATTGGGTAAAGCAGGTGCCAACCGCTGGCGTGGCGTTCGTCCTACCGTTCGTGGTACTGCAATGAACCCAGTTGACCATCCACACGGTGGTGGTGAAGGTCGTAACTTCGGTAAACACCCAACCAGCCCATGGGGTCAAAAGGCTAAAGGCCTTAAAACACGTTCTAACAAACGTACTGACCACATGATTATCCGCCGTCGTCGCGTCAATAAGAAATAAGGAATAATTTCATGCCTCGTTCATTGAAAAAAGGTCCATTCATCGATGCGCACTTGTTTGCCAAAGTTGAGAATGCGTTAGAAACTAACTCACGCAAACCAATCAAAACTTGGTCACGTCGCTCAATGATTTTGCCACAAATGGTCGGCTTAACTATTTCTGTTCATAACGGTCGTACACACGTACCTGTTATCGTAAACGAGCAAATGGTTGGTCATAAACTTGGTGAATTCGCCCCAACCCGTACATATCGTGGTCATGGCGTTGACAAGAAATCTAAGAAATAAGGTGCTCATCATGGAAGTAACTGCAAAATTACGCGGTGCCGCCATTTCGGCACAAAAAGTACGCTTAGTTGCTGACGAAGTTCGCGGCAAATCAATTGAGCGTGCATTAGATATCTTAACCTTTAGCAACAAAAAAGCCGCTAAATTGGTTAAAAAATGCTTAGAATCTGCGATTGCTAACGCTGAGCATAACAATGGTTTAGACATCGATACATTGCGTGTTTCTACCATTTATGTGGATGAAGGTATTACGTTAAAACGTGTTTTACCACGTGCCAAAGGTCGTGCTGACCGTATTAGCAAACGTACTTGCCACATCACAGTTAAGGTAGGAGCATAATATGGGACAGAAAGTTCATCCAATCGGCATCCGTCTTGGCGTAATCCGTAAATCAAACGCTAACTGGTATGCAGATCCAAAAAAATACTCTGAATACTTAATCAACGACTTACAAGTTCGTAAATATTTAGAGAAAAAGCTTAAAGCAGCGATGATCAGCGGTATTAGCATCGAACGTCCTACGGGCGCGGCTAAAATCACTATTGCTACTGCACGTCCTGGTATCATCATTGGTAAAAAAGGCGAAGATATTGAAAGCCTACAAAAAGAACTTACCAAATTAATGGGTGTACCAGCACAAGTTAGCATTGAAGAAATCACCCAACCAGACTTAGACGCACGTCTAGTGGCTGATGGTATTGCTTCACAACTTGAACGTCGTGTCATGTTTCGCCGTGCTATGAAACGTGCTGTTCAAAACAGTATGAAAGCTGGCGCACAAGGTATCAAAGTTGAGCTATCAGGTCGTCTTGGCGGCGCTGAGATTGCTCGTTCAGAGTGGTATCGTGAAGGTCGTGTACCTTTGCATACATTACGTGCTGACATTGACTACTCAAATGTACGCGCAGAAACCACTTACGGTACTATCGGTGTAAAAGTTTGGATTTTCCGTGGTGAAGTGCTTGACGGCATGAACCGTGTATATAATCCAGTCAAAGAAGAAAAACAAGCACGTGCACCTCAAAAACGTCGTGCTCGTAATGATCGTAGCGACCGCCCACGTAGTGAGCGCCCAGCTAAAGACAGAGGTTAATCGATATGTTACAACCAAAACGTACCAAGTTTCGTAAAGTACAAAAAGGACGTAATACGGGGTTAGCTCACCGTGGTAGTAGCGTATCTTTTGGTACAATCGGACTTAAATCAGTAGAACGTGGTCGTATGACTGCACGTCAAATCGAAGCTGCTCGTCGTACGATTTCACGTCGTATCAAGCGCGGTGGTAAAATTTGGATTCGTGTATTCCCAGACAAACCAATTACCGAAAAACCACTAGAAGTTCGTATGGGTAAAGGTAAAGGTCCAGTAGAATACTGGGTATGCGAAATCAAACCAGGCAAAATGCTTTATGAAATCGAAGGGGTTTCTGACGAGCTAGCAACTGAGGCGTTCACGCTTGCAGCTGCCAAGTTGCCTTTCAAAACCACCATTGTTAAACGGACGATAATGTAATGAAGATCAGTGAACTTAAAGACAAATCAGTCGAAGAGCTGACCCAATTACTAGACGAAAAGCAATTAGAAACATTTCGTCTTCGTATGGCAAAAGCCACTGGTCAGTTAGGCAACACCCATGAGATTAAAGCGAATCGTCGTACGATTGCTCAAATCAAGACTCTTATCTCTGAAAAACAGAACACCGAAAACCAAGGGGCTTAATCATGAGTGAGCAAAATACCAACCAAGTTAACGCTACTGAACAAAGTACAGTCACTGGTAAAGTTGTCAGTGACAAAATGGATAAAACCATTACTGTACTTGTTGAGCGTCGTATTCGTCATGCCAAATATGGCAAAATGATTCGCCGTTCTACTAAACTACATGCTCATGATGAAAACAATGAGTGTGGCGTTGGTGATACAGTTCGTATCAAATCAACACGTCCACTATCAAAAACCAAGTCTTGGGTATTAGTAGACGTCGTAGAAAAAGCAGTTAATATTTAATTTAACTTAAATAGATAGTTATAATTGCAAAGCAAGTCAGTAACTGTTACAATACGCCACCTTAAAAATGGCTTATTGTGGCAAAGACTTGTTTTGCCAATTTATGGAGTAACGCGATGATTCAGACTGAAACAATGCTGGAAGTTGCAGACAACAGTGGTGCAAAACGAGTTATGTGCATTAAAGTGCTAGGTGGCTCACATCGTCGTTATGCATCAGTAGGCGACATCATTAAAGTGACTGTGAAAGAAGCAATTCCACGCGGTCGTGTCAAGAAAGGTGATGTAATGAACGCGGTAGTCGTACGCACGAAGTTTGGTGTACGTCGTCCTGACGGTTCAGTACTACGTTTTGATGATAATGCAGCTGTGTTGTTGAACAACAATAAAGCACCAATTGCAACACGTATTTTTGGACCAGTAACCCGCGAACTACGTGGCGAACAATTTATGAAAATTGTTTCATTAGCCCCAGAAGTATTGTGAGGAAAACATGGCAAAATTACGTAAAGGCGACCAAGTGATTGTAATTGCTGGCAAAGATAAAGGCAAGCAAGGTACAGTACTAGCAGTAAAAGAAAACCGTGTAAAAGTTGAAGGCATCAACATCGTTAAAAAACACCAAAAGCCAAACCAACAGACTGGCGTTGAAGGTGGTATTATCGAGAAAGAAGCATTTTTACACATTTCAAATGTTGCAATTTATAATGCAGCAACCCAAAAGGCAGATCGTATTTCTTACCAATTGAATGACGAAGGCAAAAAACAACGCGTTTATCGTTCATCTGGTGAAGTTGTGGCGACTGCATAACCATCTAAGGGTATCAGTAATGGCAAGACTTAAAACACAATATAACGAACAGCTTAAGCAAAAAATTCAGCAAGAGCTTGGTTTAGCCAACGTTATGGAAATCCCTAAAATCACCAAAATCACCCTAAACATGGGTGTGGGTGACGCAGCTCAAGACAAAAAAGTTCTTGAGGGCGCATTAGCGGATATGACGGCAATTGCCGGTCAAAAACCTGTAGTAACCAAAGCTCGCAAATCAGTTGCAGGCTTTAAAATCCGTGAAGAATGGCCAATCGGCTGTAAAGTAACGTTACGTGGCGAACAGATGTACGAATTTTTAGATCGTTTAATCTCAATCGCTATTCCACGTATCCGTGACTTCCGCGGTTTTACAGATAAAGCATTTGATGGCCGTGGTAACTATTCACTAGGTATCAAAGAGCAAATCGTTTTCCCTGAAGTTGACTTTGACAAAATCGATCGTATTCGTGGTTTAGACATTACCATTACGACTACCGCAAAAACTGATGATCAAGGTCGTGCATTGCTTAAAGCATTCGGCTTCCCATTCAAGGGCTAACAGCAAGGATAAGGCAATATGGCAAAGAAAAGTATGATTAATCGCGAATTTAAACGCGAAGCGACTGTTGCTAAATATGCTGAGAAGCGTGCAAAGCTTAAGGCAATTATCAGCGACATTAACGCAACTGATGAAGAACGTATGGACGCCATGCTGGCATTACAAGCATTGCCACGTGATGCTTCACCTGTACGTTTACGTAACCGTTGTGCATTGACAGGTCGTCCACATGGTTATTTCCGTAAATTTGGTCTTTCACGTAACATGATTCGTGAAAAAGTAATGCAAGGTGATGTACCTGGCGTTCATAAAGCAAGCTGGTAAGGGGAAACAATATGAGTATGCAAGATACCGTTGCTGATATGTTGACTCGTATCCGTAATGCACAAATGGCTCAAAAAGCGTCTGTGACTATGCCAAGCTCAAAACTACGTAAATCAATTGCTGATTTGCTAGTAAAAGAAGGTTATGTTGCGACCGCAGAAACTCAAGAAGTTGGTACAGGTAAAACTGAATTAACCATTGAGTTAAAATATTTTGAAGGTAAACCAGTTATTGAGACTATTAAACGTTATAGTCGTCCAGGTTTACGTCAATACCGTGGTAAAGATGCACTACCAAGCGTCCAAAAAGGTCTAGGTGTAGCAATCATCTCTACCAGTAAAGGCATCATGAGCGACCGTGAAGCTCGTGCAGCTGGATTAGGCGGCGAAGTTATTGCGTTCGTAGCTTAATTAACATTAAGAGGGACAGGCATAGTTTGTTGTGCCTGTTCGTTTTTTTATCACTTTTATAGGAATTACCCGTATGTCTCGTGTGGCTAAAGCCCCTGTAGCACTACCAAATGGTACAAGTGTTACTTTGAACGGTCAGCAGGTTGAAGTTAAAGGTAGCAAAGGTACGCTAACTTTACGCCTGCATGATTTGGTCGAGCTAAAACAGGAAGATAATCAACTTATTCTTTCACCAAAATCTGACACCAAAGACGGTTGGATGCACACTGGTACAGTTCGTGCATTATTAAGCAACATGGTTAAAGGTGTTACTGAAGGCTTCGAACGTCGTCTACAATTGATTGGTGTTGGTTATAAAGCCGCTGTTGCTGGCAATAAAGTTAACCTAAACTTAGGTTACTCACACCCAATCGAATATGTACTACCTGAAGGTGTTACTGCTGAAACTCCAACTGCGACTGAAATCGTGTTAAAATCTAGCGACAAACAAAAGCTAGGTCAAGCAGCAGCAAACATTCGTGGCTATCGCCCACCTGAGCCTTACAAAGGCAAAGGCGTTCGTTATAGCGATGAGTATGTCGCTCGTAAAGAAGCTAAGAAAAAATAAGGTGAAATGACATGTTTGATAAAAAAGCTGCTCGCCTTCGCAGAGCGAAAAAAACCCGTGCACATATCCGTGGTTTAGGCGTAAATCGTCTATCTGTTAATCGTACTAACACCCACATCTATGCACAAGTTATCTCACCAACGGGTGGTGAAGTGTTAGCCCAAGCTTCAACGTTAGATACTACTTTACGTGCTGGTCAAACTAGCAACATCGAAGCTGCAACTGCCGTTGGTAAATTAATTGCAGAACGCGCTAAAGCTGCCGGTATTACTAAAGTTGCGTTTGATCGTAGCGGTTTTAAATATCATGGTCGTGTTAAAGCATTAGCTGAAGCCGCTCGTGAAAATGGATTGGAGTTCTAATCATGGCAAAAGTTGAACAAACAGACGGTTTAGTAGAGCGCTTAGTCACAGTTGGCCGTGTATCTAAAGTTGTAAAAGGTGGTCGTATCTTTTCTTTCACCGCACTCACAGTGGTAGGTGATGGCAATGGTCGTGTTGGTTTTGGTCGTGGTAAAGCGCGTGAAGTTCCTGCAGCGATTCAAAAAGCACTAGAAGCTGCCAAACGTAATATGATTACCGTTGATTTAGCGGGTACAACCCTTCAACATCCTATTACTGCTAGCCACGGTGCAAGCCGCGTGTATATGCAACCAGCCTCTGAAGGTACCGGTGTTATCGCGGGTGGTGCAATGCGTGCAGTATTAGAGGTTGCAGGCGTAGAAAACGTATTAGCAAAATGCTATGGTTCAACCAATGCCGCTAACGTTGTACGTGCAACTTTCAACGGGTTAAAAGAAATGTCTTCTCCTGAAAAAGTTGCGGCAAAACGCGGCAAATCAGTTGAAGAAATCTTGGGCTAAGCTAAGGTGATAACATGAAAAAAATGAAAGTTACTCAAGTAAAATCGAGTGCCCATCGCCTAGCAAGCCATAAAGCTTGTTTGAAAGGTTTAGGGTTACGTCGTATTGGACATACTGTCGAAGTTGAAGATACCCCTTCGACCCGTGGTATGGTAAACCGCGTTAACTACTTAGTTAAAGTGGAGGAAGTATAATGGGTCTACGTTTAAATGAATTGAGCCCAGCTGAAGGTTCAAGAAAAAGCAAACTTCGCCGTGGTCGTGGTATCGGTTCTGGTATCGGTAAAACCGGTGGTCGTGGTGTCAAAGGTCAAACCTCACGTACAGGTTCTGGTATTCGCTCAGGTTTTGAAGGCGGTCAAATGCCTTTATACCGTCGTTTGCCAAAATTTGGTTTCACCAGTAAACTTGCAATGGTAACGGCAGAAGTGCGTTTATCAGAATTAAATCAAGTTGATGGTGACGTGGTAAGCGTTGAGTCTTTAAAAGCAGCGAATATCATTCGCCACGATATGCAACGTGTTCGTATCATCCTTTCAGGTGATGTAACCAAAGCATATACTTTTAAAGGTGTTAAAGTGACTAAAGGTGCTAAAGCGGCTATTGAAGCAGCTGGTGGTACTGTTGAGGAGTAATGCTACATGACTAAGCATTCAACATCGATGAATCCTCTAGCATTTATTCGTAAGTACGATGAATTATTTAATCGTTTACTATTTTTGTTGGGTGCTTTAGTCGTCTATCGTTTCGGTTCAC
Source organism: Streptomyces cinereus (assembly GCA_014647715.1). Lineage (GTDB taxonomy): Bacteria > Pseudomonadota > Gammaproteobacteria > Pseudomonadales > Moraxellaceae > Faucicola > Faucicola cinerea. The sequence continues at coordinate 22,676 of BMPS01000007.1, read as the reverse complement.
ACGTACCTATTCCTGGTATGGATCCAGAAAGCTTATCGAAATTTTTTCAAACCAATGAAAATACTATTTTAGGTTTGTTTAATATGTTTTCTGGTGGGGCATTAGAGCGCATGTCAGTCATGGCACTCGGGATTATGCCTTATATATCTGCTTCAATCATTGTCCAGATGATGACGGCGGTTATACCATCATTGGATGCATTAAAAAAAGAAGGCCAAGCCGGTCAACGCCAAATCAACAAGTATACACGCCAACTAACCCTCGCATTAGCCTTGGTTCAATCAATTGGTATGTGTACAGGTCTGATTAGTCAGAATCTCACCTTGACCAGTGGTCTTGGTTTTTATATCCCTGCGGTAACCTCGTTGGTTGCAGGGTCGATGTTTTTGATGTGGTTAGGTGAACAGATTACTGAACGTGGTATTGGTAACGGTATTTCAATGCTAATTTTAGCCGGTATCGTAGCGACTTTTCCACAAGTGGTCACGCAGTCAATTAACTCTGTCCAGCAAGGTCAAATGAATATGATTGCCTTGTTGATATTTAGTTTATTGGCGTTAGCGGTGGTGGCGGGGATTGTATTTATTGAGCGTGCACAGCGCCGTATCCCAGTCAACTATGCCCAAAAGCAATCGCAAGAACGAAAAATATATGCACAGCAGCAATCGCATTTGCCATTAAAAATTAATATGGCAGGGGTTATTCCAGCGATTTTTGCCAGTTCATTGTTGTTATTCCCAGCGAGTTTGGGACAGTGGGTAGGTCAATCACCCAATCCCAATATTTTTCAAAGTTTCTTGCAGAATATGGCATTAGTGTTATCACCGGGTCAGCCGCTGTATTTGGTAATTTTTGCAGCCTTGATTATTTTCTTTTGTTATTTTTATACCGCGTTGGTGTTTAGTCCAAAAGAAGTATCAGAGAATTTGAAACGAAGTGGGGCGTATATTCCAGGTATTCGTCCAGGTTTACAAACTCAACGTTATTTAGATCATGTATTAAATCGCTTAACCTTTATTGGTGCGATTTATATGACAATTATTTGTTTGATGCCGATGATATTGCAATCTGCGTTTGGTATTCCGTTTCATTTAGGCGGTACCTCAGTGCTGATTAGTGTGGTCGTGATTATGGACTTTATTGCCCAAGTTAAAGCGCACTTAATGACGCACCAATACCATGATTATTCGCTGATGCAAACCATGGAAGTCAAGCATTCATAACTACTACTAGGAGCTGAAAATGAAAGTTCAAGCATCTGTAAAAAGAATCTGCGGTAGCTGCAAAATTGTACGCCGCAAAGGCGTTGTTCGCGTTATTTGTAGTGCAGAACCGCGTCATAAACAACGTCAAGGTTAATCTAAATTGTTAGATTGGACTTGAAATCAGGTAGCGGATACTGTATTATCCGCTACTTGTCGTTATTTTGACACATTTGTAGATAACCAAGTGTTTCAAAATGCTACATCAGTAGATGATTAATTCATCTTTTCCTTATAATTGGAGAAATGTCAATGGCTCGTATTGCCGGTGTAAACATTCCGGACAACAAGCACGCTATCATTTCACTCACTTATATTTTTGGTATTGGTCGTACCACTGCTGCTAAAATTTTAGAAGCGGTAAACATTGCGCCAACTACTAAAATCAGTGAACTAAATGATACTCAGCTTGATGCTGTCCGTACCCAAGTTGCAGAATATGCGACTGAAGGTGACTTGCGTCGTGAAATCTCGATGAATATTAAACGTTTAGTAGACTTAGGTTGCTATCGTGGCTTGCGTCATCGTCGCGGTTTACCAGTAAATGGTCAACGCACAAAAACAAATGCGCGTACTCGTAAGGGTCCACGTAAAGCAATCAGAAAATAATTAACTTAGGAAGCTAAAAGATGGCAAAAGACACTCGTAGTCGCAAAAAAGTGACTCGCCGCTCGGTAGCTGAGGGCGTAGCGCACATCCATGCGTCTTTTAATAACACCATTGTAACGATTACCGATCGTCAAGGTAATGCTTTGGCTTGGGCCACCGCTGGTGGACAAGGCTTCCGTGGTTCACGTAAATCTACACCATTTGCTGCACAGGTTGCGGCTGAAGTTGCTGGTAAAGCAGCACAAGAATATGGTGTCAAGAATGTTGATGTCTTGGTTAAAGGTCCAGGACCTGGTCGTGAGTCTGCGGTAAGAGCCTTAGGTGCATTGGGTTATAAAATAAACAGCATTAGCGATATAACCCCGATTCCTCATAACGGAACTCGTCCACCGAAAAAACGTCGCGTATAAGGAGACTTTCATGGCCCGTTATCTAGGTCCAAAATTAAAACTTTCTCGTCGTGAAGGTACTGATTTACAATTAAAATCAGGCGTAAAAGCGTACGAAGAAAAAACCAAAAAAGCTGACCGTGCCCCTGGTCAACATGGTAATCCACGTAGCAAAACGTCAGAGTACTCTGCACAGCTTCGTGAAAAACAAAAAGTAAAACGCATTTATGGTGTGTTAGAGCGTCAATTCTCAAACTACTATAAAGAAGCTGCGCGTATGAAAGGCGCAACTGGCGAAAACTTGCTTCAAATGTTAGAACGTCGCCTCGATAACGTTGTTTATCGTATGGGTTTTGGTGCAACTCGCGCAGAAGCTCGCCAATTAGTTAGCCATCGTGCTATTCTAGTAAAAAAAGCGGGTCGTGATGAGTTTGTTCGTGTGAACATTCCTTCAATCCAATTACAAGATGGTGATGTGATTGCCGTACACGAAAAAGCCAAAGAACAATTACGTATCAAAAACGCAATTGAATTGGCGGGTCAACGTGGCACACCCGTATGGTTGGAAGTTGATCACAGCAAATTGCAAGGTACTTTTAAACAAGCGCCAGAGCGTGCTGATTTACCAACCGAAATCAACGAAAGCTTAATCGTTGAGTTGTACTCTAAATAATTAATTTTACTATAAAGTCGAGGTGACAAATGATGCTAAATGCTACTGAGTTTCTTACACCGAATGCCATTCATGTGGACACGGTCAATGAAACACACGCCAAAGTCACGCTCGAACCGTTAGAACGAGGTTTTGGGCATACGTTAGGTAATGCCCTACGTCGTATTCTATTATCTTCATTGCCTGGTGCAGCTGTAATCGAAGCTGAAATCGAAGGCGTTGATCATGAGTATTCAACCCTTGAAGGGTTGCAAGAAGATGTGCTAGATCTATTATTAAATTTAAAAGGTTTAGCGATCCAATTGCATGATCAAAATGAAGTATTCTTGACCCTTGACAAACAAGGTCCTGGCACTGTACTAGCATCAGATATTGAGTTACCTCACAATGTAGAGATTATCAATCCTGATTTAGTTTTAGGTACATTAAGTGATCGTGGTCATTTAAAAATGCGTTTACGTGTAGCAGTAGGTCGTGGTTATGAACCTGCCAATGTACGTAAAGATTCTGGTGATAACAAAGTTATTGGTCGTTTAAAATTGGATGCTAGCTATAGCCCAATCTTACGCGTGGCATATCAAGTTGAAAATGCCCGTGTTGAACAACGTACTGACTTAGACCGTTTGGTTATTGAACTTGAAACCAATGGTACCATCGATCCAGAAGAAGCGATTCGCAAAGCAGCAACGATTTTGCAGCAGCAAATTGCCGTATTTGTTGACCTTGAAGCGGAAGCTACCCCAGAACCTGTTAAGGAAAAAGAAGAAGTTGACCCTGTGCTACTTCGCCCAGTGGATGACTTAGAATTAACGGTTCGCTCAGCAAATTGCTTGAAGGCGGAAAATATCTATTATATTGGCGATTTGGTACAACGCACCGAAACTGAGTTGTTAAAAACCCCAAATCTCGGTAAGAAATCATTAACTGAAATCAAAGACGTCCTTGCTTCTAAAGACTTAGAGCTTGGTATGCGCCTTGAAAATTGGCCACCTGCTGATTTACGTGTTGATGACCGCTTCTCTTACCGTAGCCGTTAAAATTTAAAGGAAGTTTGACCATGCGACATCGTAACAGTGGAGTTAAGTTGGGTCGTACCAGCAGCCATCGTAAGGCCATGTTCCAAAATATGACCAACTCACTATTTGAACATGAACTCATCAAAACTACTCTTCCTAAAGCTAAAGAGCTTCGCCGTGTGGCAGAGCCGCTAATTACTTTGGCAAAAGAAGATTCAGTTGCTAACCGTCGTCTAGCGTTTAATCGCTTACGTAATAAAGCGACTGTGGGTAAATTATTCACGACACTAGGCCCACGCTACAAAGCGCGTCCAGGTGGTTATTTACGTATCATCAAATGTGGTTATCGCGATGGCGATGCTGCACCGATGGCATACGTTGAATTAGTAGACCGTGACTAATCATACTGATTAAAAAAACCCCATAGGTTCGCGCTTATGGGGTTTTTTTGTTTATAGTGATAAATTCTCAATTAACCTTTGGAAATATGATGCAGCTGAGTTTTGATATGCTAGTGATGTTAACGTTGGTCGCGGGGATTGCAGGATTTTTAGATGCCATGGCAGGGGGTGGCGGCTTACTAACTATTCCTGCCCTGTTAATGGCAAATGTTCCTACGCTTTATACCTTGGGCACCAATAAGCTGCAAGCGACTGCAGGTTCGCTTTCTGCTTCTATTACCATGATACGCAAAGGCAAGATTCACCCCAAGCAAATTTGGCGTTCGATTATTGCCTGTTTTGTGGGGGCGGTGCTAGGCGCCATGGCTGTGCAACTTTCTCCGCCAATGCTATTAGCCAAAGGCATTCCTTTTTTAATCGCGCTTATTGGTATTTATTATTTGTTTGCACCCAATATTGGTGAGGTGAAATCTGCACCACGAATCAGCAAAAATAAATGGCAATATGGCATGTCACCCTTAATTGGTTTTTATGATGGCTATTTGGGCCCTGGTACAGGGATGTTTTTTGCGCTAGGTGGTATCACCATGCGGGGCTTGGATATGATTACCGCGACTGCCAATGCCAAATTACTCAACTTTACCAGCAATGCCGCATCATTGATGTTCTTTGTGTTGGGTGGAAAAGTGCTTTGGTCAGTGGGAGTTGCTATGATGGTGGGGCAGTTTATTGGTGCTTCATTGGGTGCAAGGATGGCCGTTAAAGGGGGCACTAAGTTTATTCGACCTGTGATTGTGGTGATGTGTTTCGCGATGCTAATTAAATATGTGTTTTTTTCTTAATAATTTTTATTTATCATAGCGGTAGCATTATTCATACTTTGAGTATCGAGAATATGACAACTGAAATGATTTTAAGTATCTTTCTTGGGATTGGCTTGGCGGCAAGTAGCGGGTTTCGTGTTTTTGTACCGCTGTTTGCCCTCAGTTGTGCGGCATATTTTCATATTATTCCCCTTAATGATAGCTGGCAATGGGTGGCATCCACCCCTGCTTTGATTATTTTAGGCGTAGCCAGTATTGCAGAGTCGATGAGTTATTTAATGCCGTTGGTTGATCATCTGTTAGATACCGTTGCTGTACCGCTTGCAGGGATTGCAGGGACATTGGTTATGGCTTCGACATTGACCGATATGAGTCCTGCGATGACTTGGGCGCTAGCGATCATTGCTGGCGGCGGCGCTGCGGCTACGATAAAAGGTACAGCTGCCACAACGCGTGTGGCTTCGACTGCGACGACGGGCGGTTTGGCAAATCCCGCTGTTTCAGTGGCAGAGACCGGGACAGCGATAGGGCTGTCGGCTTTGTCGATTTTTTCACCCATTTTTGCGATGATTGCGTTACTCATCGGTTTACTGATGATGATTTGGGTGGTAATAATGGTTAAAAACCGCGTCAAACGCTAAGGCATCTTGCCTGTTTCTTGTAAAGAAAGCGTGCCATCTTGACCCACGATAATATGGTCAATCAAAGTCATATCGACAAGCTGACACGCTTTTGCCAAACTGCGGGTAATTTCTAGATCTGCTTGTGACGCTGTGGCAGAGGTGCTTGGGTGATTGTGGGCGATAATAAGCTGACTTGCCCCGTATTTTAACGCGCAGCGCAACACTTCCCGCACACACACCGAGCACGATGAAATACCACCTGTGAACAACACCTCATACTGGATTAAGGTGAGTTGATTGGTCAAAAACAGCACCGCAAACACCTCGCGATTGAGCGGTCGCAGCTGCGTAGTAAGATAGTCTTTAACCAATTGGCTGGCGTTAAGGGTAGGGGCTTGTTTGACTTGGCTGGCAAGGTAGCGTTTGCCCATTTCAAGGCTTGCCAAAATCTGCGCGTATTTTGCCATGCCGATACCATGACACGCCATGACTGCTTCACTAGGCGCAGATAGTAACTGAGCCAGACTGCCAAATTTTTCAATCAAGCTACGAGCCAGTTCGATGGCGGATTGGTCTTTGGTACCTGTGCGTAGAAATATTGCCAAAATCTCACTATCTGATAGACTCTCAGCGCCTTTTTGCAGTAGCTTCTCTCGGGGGCGCTCGTCTTGGTGCCAGTCTTTGATTGCCATAGGCATTTCCTAATAAATGATGATTAATCATACCTAAAGTGGCGGAAAATTGTTACTATAGGCGAAATTTTTTAGTGCTTTTATCTTATGAAAAATATCCTTCTTGGTATCACAGGCGGTATTGCTGCCTATAAATCTGCCTCGTTTGCCCGACTATTGATTAAAAATGGCTATGACGTCCGTGTTATTATGACGGCAAGCGCGCAAGCCTTTATCACACCGTTAACGCTGCAGGCCTTGACGGGTAACCCAGTGCATATCGACTTGTTGGATGAGACCGCTGAGCTGGGAATGGGGCATATTGAACTGGCAAAATGGGCGGATTTGTTGATTATCGCGCCTGCTACCGCGAATACGATTGCTAAACTGGCCATGGGAATAGCGGATGATTTACTCACTACCGTCTGCCTTGCTACCGCTGCCCCGATTTTAGTGGCACCTGCTATGAATCAGCAAATGTGGCAACATCCATCGGTTAAACTTAATTTGCAGACGTTAACCGATTATGATTATGAGATTATCCAACCAGCCAGCGGTGATCAAGCCTGTGGTGATATCGGTGAGGGAAGATTGCCAGAGCCAGAGCAGTTGCTTGAATACGTGCAATATTTCATTGCAAGACAAATCACCCCGCAAGTATTGGCGGGTAAAAATGTGACAATCACCGCAGGTCCGACGATTGAAGCCATAGACCCTGTGCGCTATCTATCCAATCATTCCACGGGCAAAATGGGTTTTGCGCTGGCAAAAGCGTGCCGTAATGCAGGCGCGAGGGTAACCTTGATCGTTGGGGGTAAAGTACCGCTGCCAACGCCGCTACTGGTCAATCGTATCGATGTGTTATCGGCTGAAGAAATGCTAATGACCGCTCGCCAATGCGCCAGTGACGGTATATGTGAGTGCCATGACCACCATCATCACCATCATGATCATGATGAATTCGGCAATGATATTGAAGTCGAACCTGTCAGCACAGCGACCGATATTTTTATTGCCACAGCTGCGGTCGCTGATTATCGCACGCGTGATGTCGTGCCGCAAAAGATTAAAAAAACGCAAGATCAGATGTCGCTGGATTTGGTGAAAAATCCAGATATTTTGGCGACCATTGCCAAAGAATTCCCTGAGGTTTTTGTGGTAGGATTTGCGGCAGAAACCCAAGATATCGAAAAATATGCTCGTGGCAAACTCGAAGCGAAAAATCTCGATATGATTGCTTGTAACGATGTATCCCGCACCGATATTGGTTTTGGCAGTGATGACAATGCCATGACGGTGTTTTTTAAAGATAAATCAGAAGGGATGACACTAGAAAAAGCCAGCAAGGATATTATTGCCAATCAGCTGGTCAGCTTAATCGGTAAGCAATTAGCGGATAAATTCACCTTGGTAAGATAGTCGCTGATGGCGATTTTTTCCGTTCAGCAAGGCGTTATGCTTTCGATGTTCATGATCCCCGCGATATTTGCCATCGCCAGTATGTTTCATGGGCTGACAGGGATTGGCGTGACGCTGATTGCGACCACAGCATTGGCAAGTTTTTACCCGATGTCGCATGTTCTGCTGCTGACGGTCGTGCCGTGTTTAGTGATTAACTTGGTAGTGTTTTTGGAGGGTGGCAATATTGGCTACTACCTCAAAAAATATTGGCTATTGGTGTTTACTAGTTTTGTGGGCAGTCTAAACGGCACAAAGTTGGTGTTTCTCATCGCACCGCATTATTTGCTGATCGGGCTTGGGCTATTGATTGTTGGATATGTGCTGACCCAGTTTTTGGCAAGTCAAACGGGCAAAAATATTCGACTGCCCAATAATCAAACAAGTTTAATCTTCAGTGGGCTGGTGGCAGGCGTGCTCGGCGGTGCGACCAATGCCATGTCGCCGCTAATGGTGATGTATTTGCTATCGGCTACCGAAGATAGCCTAGACCCCAAAACCGAGCTGATTAAAGCCAGTAACCTGTGCTATGTGGTCGGCAAAATCGCTCAGCTTATCGTGCTGTGGCAAGGGTTTGTGAGCCTACCAACGGCAGAATTGGGCGTGATTGGCGTGGCGACGCTGTTGTCGTTGCTGTGTTTGTATATTGGGTTTTATTTTCGTCATAAAATCTCACAAAAAATGTTCAAAAATATGACGTTAATGATTTTATTGTTGTTAGGCATGAACGCTTTACTTAAAGCTTTTAATTATTGAATCAGTGACAAATAAATTTGCTCTTTAGTTGGGGATTTTGCTTTCCATAATTCAAATAATTTAACCAATCTTTGGTATAACGTATTAAACAACCCAAGATTGCAATTATACTCAAAAAAACCTTTTTCCCTGACGATATTAAAAGCAGTGATTATATGTGTGCAATCGTAAGCTTCTCCATGTTCGTATGCCTCCCACAAATCGCCAATCTTATCATGCTTATCATGCATTGTTTCAGCGATTTCAATTTCCTTAAGCAACTTTAACGTGTTGATAATGACGACCTGCTCATCGGTAGGTAAATAAAAGCCTAAATTGTTAATTACCTTACAAAAAATCAAATAGTTATCGATTGCTTTGCTGTGTAATGATTCGATAGGCTCATAGTACCAAAATTTTAGCATAGCATCATCCCAAAACCCATATTGCTGCCAATCTTCAATTTTATTTTTGAATACTACATAATCGGTATTGGTCAAATCATAATTTTCGAGCATAAAAGTAAATAAATCATCCAAAAACCAAATTTGGCGTTCGTCTAATGTCAAGCTATTCATCTAGATGCTCTTTTAAAATCAACGCCCGTTCATACAAGGCATTTTTCTTAGCCCCTGTGATATCGCTCGCGAGCTGTGCGGCTTTTTTCACTGACAAATCTTGCAATAGTCGTTTTAGCAACGCATCGTGTTTACCTTCATCATTGACAGAATCATTCGCGCCAGCGACCACCAGTACCATTTCCCCTTTTTGCTGATTGGCATCGCTTGCAACAAACTGCTTTAGTTCACCGAGCGTTGATGGATAAATGGTTTCAAACGTTTTGGTTATCTCACGGCAAAACGTCACTTGTCGATTGTCGCCAAGCACCGTAATCATGTCATCGATACATTCAACAATACGATGGGGCGCTTCATAAAAAATCAGCGTGGCGGTTAAATCCTTGATTTTAGTCAATTCGCTTTGTCGTCCTGCGGTTTTGGCAGGCAAAAAGCCATAAAAATAAAACTTGTCTGAAGGTAATCCTGCGACCGATAGGGCAGCTATGGCAGCACTGGCGCCGACAACCGGTGAGACTTTGATACCGGCTTGGTGACAGGCGCGTACCAGTCGAAAACCAGGGTCGCTAATGAGTGGGGTACCGGCATCACTGATAAGCGCGATACTTTGCCCTGACTGTAATATCTCAATCAGTTTAGGGGTCTGTACTTCGGCATTGTGGTCGTGATAAGCCCAAGTTTTGGTGGGGATGTTGAAGTGGTTGAGCAGTTTGCCCGAGGTGCGGGTGTCCTCGCAGGCGATGATAGCCACGGTTTTTAGGCAGTCGATGGCGTGGGCGGTGATATCGGATAAATTACCAATTGGGGTGGCGACGATATAGAGTGTGCCTTGATTTGAAGTCATATTTTTCTCGTTTTCTTTATAAAATTATCGTTCAATGAAAGTTATTTTTGGAACATCTGTGAGACTCGTTAAAACACTAATACAATCACTTTCACCCAGAATAAAGAATTCATTTGGGCGGTTACCATTCATGTCAAAGACATATTGTGAAGTAAAGCCTTTTCGTAATTTTTCCTGTTCATACCAGCTATTTTCTGAAACAGATAATAACCAATTTTTAGGGTATTCATCATTTGCAAAGTCTAGTAAATCTCCTTCTCTAAGCATTCTAAAACCCATGACATATTCAAAGTCTAAATATACTAACTCATAATCTTGTGGTTTAAATAGCAATGTTACTCGCAATGTACGGCCGTCATAATGAATCGCATCAATGGCGGGAATGAGATTTTCAAAGGGAAGGTTAGGATAAACTTGGCATTTTGGATTTTGCATTGTTTAATTCTCAAAGTATAATCAATTTCATTTTAACATAGTCAATCATCCTTCAAAATGAAACTCACCGCCCCAAAACAACGCCAAGGCGATTATTATGAAACCCTCGCCAAAGGCTATCTTGAAGCGCAAGGTTTAACGTTTTTTGCCAAAAACTGGCATTACAAAAACTTGGGCGAGCTTGATTTGGTGATGCTTGAGCCGACGCAAAAAATCCCTTGCCTAGTCATTGTCGAAGTGCGTCAACGAAAAGCCAGCCAATTTGGCACAAGTTTAGACAGTATCACACCCGCCAAACAACGCAAAATCATTAAAACCACCGCAGCTTTTTTACAAGCGCATCCACAATTTGATACCTTTGACATTCGCTTTGATGTGGTAAGTTATGAAGGTGCTTCAACTGTAGGGAAGGCTGTCACGCCAATGCCTACGTGGATTAAGGACGCTTTTAGCATAAATTAAGCATTTTGTATAACGTATAAACTTAGCAAAAATTATGCTATGCTACGCAGCAAAATAGTATAATTTTACCCCTCTTTTATTAGGTATTTCCCATGAACGCACAAGATTTAATTACTTTACTACAACCCCATTTTCCGAGTGGCAAAATCGAAGCCGCCAATCAAGGCAATAAATTTGATGTGCGCGTGGTGGATGACAGCTTTGAGGGTAAACGTCCTGTCGCGCGTCAACAAGCCGTATTGGGGTTGGTGTCTGATAAATTTGCGTCAGGTGAAATCCATGCACTCAATATCCAAGCGTTGACCTATGCCCAGTGGCATGAGATGCAAGCCAAACAAGCTGCGCAATAAGCCATTTTTAGGAGAAACACATGGATAAATTTTTAATCACGGGTGGCACTCAAGTTAAAGGGGAAGTGGTCATCTCTGGCGCAAAAAATGCGGCATTACCCTTGCTTGCGGCAATGATTTTGGCAGAAACCCCCGTCACCCTGCACAATGTACCGACACTCAAAGACGTCAATACCTTGGTCAAATTGATTGCGGGTACGGGTATCACCATTGAAAAAAACGGCGATACAGTAACTTGCGATACCGCTACCATCAATAGCTACTATGCCCCGTATGAGCTGGTCAAAACCATGCGTGCATCGATTTTGGTATTGGGGCCGCTGCTTGCGCGCTTTGGGCAGGCTGAAGTGTCGCTACCTGGTGGCTGCGCAATTGGCTCACGCCCTGTCGACCAACATCTAAAAGCCTTGGAAGCGATGGGAGCTACCATCACCGTTGAAAATGGCTATGTCAAAGCCAAAGCACCCGCGAGCGGTCGGCTAAAAGGTTGTCATTTCACCTTTGATATGGTTACGGTTGGCGGTACGGAAAATACCATCATGGCAGCGGCATTGGCGGAAGGAATCACGCACCTAGAAAACTGTGCGCGTGAACCAGAAGTAGTTGATCTGGCTAATATGCTTGTCAAAATGGGCGCAAAAATTGAAGGCATTGGCACCGCTTATATGACCATTGAAGGCGTTGATAAATTAAATGGCTGTGAGTACTCAGTAGTACCAGACCGTATCGAAACAGGCTCATATCTTGCGCTTGCTATGATGACAGGCGGCGAAGTGACTGCCAAAAAAACCGAAGCAAGCTTGATGCAGTCCGTGCTTAAAAAATTTGAAGAAATGGGCGCCCAAGTCACTGTTGGTAGCGACTGGATTAATGTCAAAATGGTGGGTCGTCCAAAAGCCGTTGATATCCGCACATTACCACACCCTGCGTTCCCAACCGATATGCAAGCCCAGCTCATGACAGTTTGCTGTATTGCAGAAGGCACCAGTACCATTATTGAAAATATTTTTGAAAATCGCTACATGCATGTCCCTGAGCTGCAACGTATGGGGGCAAATATCAAAGTCGATGGTCATACTGCCGTTGTTCAAGGCGTCGATAAGCTCAATGCTGCGCCTGTCATTGCAACCGATTTACGCGCCTCTATGTCACTGGTAATGGCAGCGGTGGCAGCCAAAGGCGAAACCTGTATCGAGCGCATTTACCACATTGACCGTGGTTATGAATATGTGGAAGATAAACTGCGCGGCTTGGGCGTCACCATTGAGCGGGTAAAAGGCGAATAACAGGTATAAACAATGACACAAGCAAATGATGCCAATTATAACGGTCTTACCTTAGCCTTATCCAAAGGGCGAATCTTAAAAGATACCTTGCCCCTGCTAAAAAAAGCAGGTATCGAACTACTTGAAGACCCCGAAGAATCACGTAAACTGATTTTCCCGACCACGCATGCTGATGTGCGGATTTTGATTTTACGCGCCAGTGACGTGCCAACCTATGTGGAGCATGGGGCGGCGGATTTTGGTGTGGCAGGTAAAGATGTGCTGATGGAGCATGGATCAAGCAATTTATATGAATTGCTCGACCTACAAATTGCCAAATGCCGTTTGATGACGGCAGGTAAAGTGGGGCTACAATTACCCAGTCGTCGTCTTCGAATTGCCACCAAATATGTCAATGTGACGCGCGCGTTTTTTGCCAGTCGCGGTGAACAAGTGGATGTGATTAAGCTATATGGTTCCATGGAACTTGCGCCCTTGGTAGGCTTGGGTGATTTGATTGTAGATGTGGTCGATACGGGTAATACCTTAAGAGCCAATGGTCTAGAGCCGCGCCAAGAGATTTGCCAAGTCTCTTCGCGTTTGATTGTCAATCAGGTCAGTTATAAACGCAAATTTGCCCTGCTTGAGCCAATCATTGAAAGCTTTAAGCAAAGCGTCGCTGATAACACCCAGTAACGGTTCAAAAATCACCATGATGCAGCATCTTTTTGTGTATGGCACGCTAGCGCCCAATCGTGAAAACCACACTATCATGACACCCATCAACAACGGTAGTTGGCAGCCTGCGACTATTCGTGGACATTTGATGCCAGATGGCGGTTGGGGCTCGGCGCTCGGATTTCCTGCAGTCATCCCAGATGAACAAGGCGACATGGTAGCGGGCTGGGTGTTTTCGTCGGATGATTTGGTCAATCATTGGGCGCGGCTAGATGAGTTTGAAGGTGAAGCCTATCAGCGCATTGAAGTAACAGCCACGCTTGACAATGGTGCAAAAATCCAAACCTTTGTGTATGCACTCGACAATCTACAGCATTATTAAAGTTGTCTTTGAAGATAAAAACATTGAAAATCAAGACATTGAAAATTAAAAAAGACGTTATTAAGACGTCTTTTTTTAACTGGGCGAAGACTAAAAGTGGTGACGGGTTGGCTCAGTTTAGCCGATTTTGATACGTCGATTTTGATGCGCCAATTTTGATGGGTTGACGAAGCTGTGCAGGATAAAAAGCCGCTTTCATCCATGAAGAAATTTGTTATGCTATGGGTTAGTCATTTTTTATTCTTAGGGGAATACCATGCGATTGTTAAATAGCCAACAAGCCAGTTTTGAGCAGGAATTGACAGAGCTGCTTGCTTTTGAAACGGTAAATGATCCAGCGCTACTGGCTACGGTTGATGATATTATCGCGCAAGTGCGTCAGGGTGGGGATGAGGTGGTGTTAAAGCTGACCCAACAATTTGACAACCATCCTGCCAAAACTTTTGCTGAGCTAGAGATTTCACAAGAAAAGCTCAAACAAGCATTTGATGGGTTAAACCCTACAATCAAGCAAGCGCTTGAACTGGCGGCACGGCGCGTCACATCTTTTCACGAGCGCCAACGGCAAGAAAGCTGGACGTATCAAGATGCGCTAGGTAATACGCTTGGACAACAAGTTACGCCACTCGATAAAGTGGGGATTTATGTGCCAGGTGGGCTGGCAAGTTATCCATCCAGCGTCCTAATGAATGCGTTACCCGCCAAAGTCGCAGGAGTCGGGCAAATTATCATGGTGGTGCCTGCCCCTCACGGTGAACTAAATCCCTTGGTATTGGCAGCCGCTTATTTGGCGGGTGTGGATAAAGTCTTTACCATTGGCGGCGCGCAAGCGGTGGCAGCGTTGGCTTACGGCACTAACACCATCCCGCAAGTCGATAAAATCACAGGACCTGGCAACAAATACGTGGCAGCCGCTAAACGCGCCGTGTTTGGGCAAGTGGGCATTGATATGATTGCCGGCCCCTCGGAAGTACTGGTATATGCCGAAGGTGTGGCAAATGATAAAGCTGATTGGTTAGCCATGGATTTATTGTCGCAAGCTGAGCATGACACCGTTGCGCAAGCAATTTTTGTCACCCCATCTGAGCCATTACTCAAAAAAGTTGCGCAGGAAATCGAAAAAGCCTTAGCAGATTTGCCAAAAGCTGAAATTGCTAAAGCGGCGATTGCCAACCGTGGCGCGCTGATTTTGGTGAAAGATCGAGCAGAGGGTATTGAGGTGATTAACCGCATTGCGCCGGAGCATTTGGAATTGTCGGTAGATGATCCAGAGGCAATGGTCAAAGATGTCCGCCATGCGGGCGCTATCTTTATGGGGCGCTATACCCCTGAAGCGATTGGTGATTATTGCGCTGGCCCTAATCACGTATTGCCAACGTCAGGTACCGCACGCTTTAGTTCACCGCTCGGCGTATATGATTTTCAAAAAAAATCTTCGATTATTTATTGTAGCGAGCAAGGTAGCCAAACGCTGGCAAAAACTGCCGATATATTGGCAGTGGAAGAAAATTTGGATGCCCACGCGCGTTCAGCGCGTTACCGTGTGAAATAGGCTACGAGCCTATGGCAATTCGACAGCTTATGGCAATTAAACGGGGTATTTAACTCATTTAACTCATTTAACTCATTTTAACGGGGAAGTTAACGCTGCTTTGTCAATACATCGAGGCGTAGCCGTTCTTCAGGCGTAAACATCGTTTGCTGTAATGCCACTATTTGTTGCTGTGCTTGCGGCACATTACCCAATTTGCTCAGTATTTGGTTAGACTGTGTCTGATAAGTTGCCACACGTTGCGCAAATTGCGCTTCAGATTGGTCAAGCTGCTCAAGCCGTTTGACCGCTTCAGGGGAGACGTATTGACTACGCATGGCATTAATTTGGCTTTGCGTTGCCCCTTGCTGCTGCATTTGCTGCGTTTGCGCTAATAACTTGTCAATATTGCGCTGCTCGGTTAGCTTTGTCTGTAGATTTGGGTCTTTAACGCTGGCGATATAGGCAGTTTGCGCCTTATCAATGATGGCTTGGCGCTGGTCATTGCTCAGTTGCGCGTTTTGGTTGGCTTCGACGACCGTCATGTTGTAGTCATTGAGGGCTTGTTCATCCCCAAAAAACGCTTCACGGGTTTTGGCATCAAAATAGCGGGCTTGCAGCTGTTGTACTGCGCGTAATTGGTTTTTAATGGCAGATAAATCTAATGCACTGACGTTGGGATTGGACTGTGCTTTAGGCTTATCTAGCTGGCTGACAGCGGTCAAATAGGTTAGATAATTTTGAAAAATGTTAACCGCTTGGCTTGCGGCAGGCTCAGGCGTATGTTCACGAATATAGGCAATCACCCGTTGTTCAATCTGGCTTAACGGCTCTTCCCCTTGTGCTGACAAAAAATAATCAAACAGTCGGCGCAAACCGGCGGTCACCACCAATTGCTTGTTTTCATCGATAATAATTTCGCCATCGACTTGGGTGCCTTGTAGTGATTTGGGCAGCGATGTGGGCAAGGGGTTAGCGTTCGCGCTGACGGAGGATGCATTGGCGAGCGTGATGGTTTGATTGGAGGGCATTACACCAGATGGCATCGTACTAGCAGCATCATGCTGCAAAGGATTGGCTGTTTTGACAGCGTCCTTAGGTTTTAACCAGAGTATGCAAGCTATCAATAATGCGATGATGCCACTGGCTAATATGACTATTAGCCAGGTTATTGGTCGTTGGTTTGTGTCAGGGTTATTTGAAGGAACCATAGGCATAAGCTTACAACGATTGACCTTTTAAGCGATTGACTTGGTTGCGATAGACAGTCAATGGATTGGTATCTAGCAAACTGACAATGCCAAATACCTGATTCACTGAATCCATGTGGTTCATTTTATAGTTATCACGAATCACTTCGCCGAGACGACTTGAACAGGGTGAGACAAGCCCATCATTGGCTTCGCCATTGAATGATAAACCCGTCAACCCCAACACCGTATCAGACGGATCGACAAGCATGGTCATAGTTTGGTCGCCACTAAATGAGTAATAACGTACATTATCGACCACCGTGTTTTTTGGGTATCCACAATAACTGGTCGGCATGGCTGCAGGGAATTTTTGGTTAAATTTGGCTGCATAATTGGTGGTGAGTGCATTGACGGCTGCCCAGCCATCTTGCTGCTGTAGTTGATTGAGGGGCACGCCAGATCCAATATCCATCACACCGCCCACCAATTCAAAAAACTTGATTGCCATTAAAGAGGCGGTATTAAATTCGCCAGCCGGTAACCCATCAGCCGCACTGCCTTCAGTCACCATTTTGACTGTCCAGTCCGCCATTTTTGAGCCTTGCTCAGGGCTAGAAACCGCCGTCACAGATGAGACTAGTGATGGCGCAACCCCAGCCACATAGCGAATATCAATCCCACCGTGGCTATGACCGATTAAGTTAACCTTCGGGCTGCCGGTGATTGCAATGATGGTTTTGACTTGTTGGAGTAGCTGCTCACCGCGCACTTCGGTGTCATTGACACTTGATGTCTTGGTCACATATACACTTGCGCCATTTTTGGTGAGATCTTGAGGGATGCCATTAAAATAATCGACCAAACCAAACATTTTGCTCCAGCCACCAAGCCCGTGAGCAAGTACGATAGGGTATTTGGTTTTTGCGAAATCTGAGGTGGCATTGAGGGAGGCGACTGCGACGCAGCCAGTGGCATTGGCACAGTTGTAATAACTTGAGGCATAAGAAGATGCAGAAAATGCGATGGAAGAAAAAAGCAATCCTTTGGCGGCACGGCGCATAAAGCGATGATGTGACATATACTGATCCTTGTAAAGTCATAATGAAGTTTCGCTGTCCTATCGATTAATTTAACCTAAATCAAGAATTTGTGAATCAAATAAAATGACTTATCAGTATATTTTTTGGCAAAGTCAGTTGATGCAGTATGTAGGTAAGGTTAAAGCTCAAGTAGTGTATTGGCACAATTGGCGTGCCATCTACAAAAGCAGACACAAATTGTCATTGATTTTTTGCTATGATTTGCTAAGGTAACGGCTGATTTTTCGTTTTTGCTGTTTTTATTTTTTGCCCCTCATAACAAGAGAATAACTGACCCACTATGTTAGAACTACTATCTGACCCGTCAGCGTGGCTAAGCCTTGCGACGCTTGTCATTCTTGAGATTGTTTTAGGTATTGATAATCTTGTCTTTATTGCCATCTTAGCCAATAAACTCCCGCCGCACCAGCGCGCTAAAGCCCGTAATCTAGGTCTAGGTCTAGCATTACTCATGCGATTGGTGCTCTTATCCATGATGTCATGGCTTATTACCCTAACCGATCCTGTTGTCACGTGGGGAAGTTTTGATTTATCGGTTCGCGACATTATTTTATTGGTAGGCGGGGTGTTCTTGCTGTTTAAAGCAACGACAGAGCTGCATGAGCGGCTGGAAGGCAAACCTGAGCATACCAACCAAAGCAAAGTGCAAGCTGGGTTTATGGCGGTTGTCGCACAGATTGTGATTTTAGATGCGGTGTTCTCGTTTGACGCGGTGATTACCGCTGTAGGCATGGCAAAACACCTTGAAATCATGATGGCGGCGGTGGTCATTGCCATGGCATTGATGGTGGCTGCCTCTAAAGCGCTCACCGAGTTTGTCGGTCGTCACCCAACCGTGGTGATTTTGTGTTTAAGTTTCCTACTGATGATTGGCTTTAGTTTGATTGTTGAAGGACTAGGCTTTCATATGCCAAAAGGTTACTTGTATGCGGCGATTGCGTTCTCAATTTTAATTGAAGCGTTTAACCAAGTAGCCAAACGCAATAAAACCAAGTATGAAAATCAAATTCCGATTCGTGACCGTACTGCGGATGCAATTTTACGCTTAATGGGTGGTAAAACCGAAGAAGCGGTTACCCCAGAGAATAATTCAGAACATTTTGATTTTGATAGTATGCCCTTTGCGCAAGAAGAGCGTTATATGATTAGTGGCGTACTGGCGCTTAATGAGCGCGATGTACATACCATCATGACGCCGCGCAATGATATCTCTTGGGTCAATATCAATGGTAGCCGCGAAGAAATGCGCGCGCAATTGCTTGATACGCCGCATAGCTTGTTCCCTGTGTGCCGAGATACCATTGATAAAGTGCTTGGGGTAGTACGCGCCAAAGACTTTTTGGATTTGCTTGATAACAATGTCGCAGATATTGAAACCGCCATTAAACCCTTACTTAACAAGCAGCAGCCTGTGTTTGTGTCAGAGAGCATTGACAATCTAAAGCTGCTCAATATGCTTAAAAAAGCCAAAGGTAATTTGGCAATGGTGATTGATGAATATGGTCAAGTCGCAGGGCTAGTGACACCACTTGATGTGTTAGAGGCGATTGCAGGTGAGTTCCCTGATGAAGATGAAACCTTAGAAATTATTCCCTATGACGATTATTGGATTGTGGAAGGTACGGCAAGCTTGCACCAACTACGTTTGGAGCTTGACGATCCAGATTTGCTACTCGATGCCGATCAGTTCACCATTGGCGGATATTTGATTTCGCAGTTGACCGATGTCCCAGAAGTCAATCAAACCATTGATATCGGTGCCTATAAGTTTACCATTCTGGAAACTTCAACATCGCGCATTTTGAAATTAAAAGTTGAACGTGAAGCCCCGATGGTGGCAACGGTTTAAACCACTTATTAGGTATAAAAAAGGGGTAATTAACCCCTTTTTTTTATTACTTTTTTAGGCAGCATAACAATTAAGAAATTTGCTTAATCGTCAAGGTGATAGTAGGCAGATTGCTCGTTGACGTGGCAGTAGATTGACTGGACACAGGCGTGGATGAAAGCGCAGTCAGGGTAATATCCATATTGGCAAAACGCTGTGTTTGACGCAAGTCACCGCGCAAAGCCCCAATCGATAGGTTGAGGGTTTGTGGGCGAGAGGTGGTAGTCATAGCCGTGACCGCTACTGTGGCATTGCCTGCCCAAATACACTGTACACCTGTGGCACAGCGGCTATCATTGAGCACTTTATCAAAAGTCAGATTTAGCTGGTGTTCTTTAACAAAGATGTTTTGGCCCAGTGCAAGCGTGACCGTGCGAGTGGCATTGGTTGGCTGGTTGACTGTTGAAGGCATTGGTTTGGCGGGCAACGTAGGCGCAGTCATACAGGCGGTTAATACGCTCGTAGTGAGTAAGGCGATACTTGTGGTTTGAATGATTTTTTTCATGGGTGATTCCCTTTTTTTCTTAACGGTTAATTTTATTTCTGATTTTTAGTTTTTAGTTTTGATTTTTAGTGTTATTTTTAGCGGCAAAAAAACGCTGTAGTCCCGCCAATACCAAGTCTTGCCGAATTTCCACGCTGGCTGATAGGTGCGGCTCAAAAGTATGGGCATCACCGCCTGTCATGGTGATTTCAAATTGTGGGTAGCGATGAATGGTTTCATTGATTGCCCCAACAATGGATAACATAATACCATGATGCACCGCGTCTTGGGTATTGGTACCTGAATCTATACTATCAAAAGTGCCATCAATAATACTAATCTGGCGCGTTCCCGAAAATAGCGACTCGCGCTGTAAATAGATACTGGGAAAAATATAGCCTCCCAAGTGATGCCCCTGATCGACTAAATCAATGGTCACGGCAGTGCCGCAGCCAATCACGCATTGTTTTTTGCTAGGCTCGATGATACCGAGCATTTGTAGCCAGCGGTCAACGCCAAGTTGGGCGGGGTTATAATCGCTTGACATCAGTGCGTGCTTGGCATGGACTTGGGCAAATTCAAACGGTTTTTGCAATCGCTCTAGGCTTTCTGCGACGTGATTATTGACGGCTTGTCCGAGCACGGATGACACCCCGATAAAGTCAGGATTGAGTCGTTCAAGCCGAAAGGTCAATCCTTTGAGCAATTCGGCAGGCGCTTGCAAATGCTGCTCAGCCGCATGATCGAGTACTTGACCGCTATCGTCCGTGAGCCAATATTTTAAGCGGGTATTACCCAAGTCTAGCCAAAGTTTTGTCATAAATAATAGCCTTTGAATGGTATGCTTTATTTGTGTTTATTTGTCTGCAATGATGAAACGGCTGAATCCAAAACTTGAATGGTGCCTGTCCAAATCGTTTGTATGCTGCCATCTGCTTGCTTAATCAGTAGACAGCCTTGCGCATCGATACCTGCTGCAATGCCTGTTATTGATTGCTCAGATAAGGCGTTATGAATTTGCAAATGCTTGTTTTTTAATACGTCTTTTTGGGCAAAATCATGGATAAATTGCTCGCTCGCTTCAGCCGCTTGCAGCTGATTAAATTGCCCAATCGCATTAGCTATGGCATCGCTAATGGGCTGATAAAACTCACAGGGCTGTAAGCGCTGCGCTGTCAAATCTTGCAGGCTTACTGCTTGGTAGTTTAAGCCTTCTTGTGTTCGCTCTGTCAGTACAGGGGCATGGGCAATATTGACCCCCACACCGACAACGACCCCTATCATGTGACCTGCGACATTGACAGGCTCTGTCAAAATACCCGAGAGTTTTTGAAATTGGTCAGGTAGGTTGTCTTGTGGTTGATAAAAACCCACATCGTTCACCCATTTGACGCCAATGGTTGGCAAATGCTTTGCCATTCTTGTTTGATTGATGTGTTCTATGATAGGGATTTGACTGAGCTGATAGCCCACGCACAGTGACAAGCGACCATCTAATCGATAAGATAAGCAAAGATTTTGCGACAATGCATGGGCTTGTGTCGGCACATACAGCGATAAATAAACATTGCCTAGCGGTGATTGCCATGTTCTGCCATGTTGACCACGTCCGCCTGATTGGGTATCGGCAGTCAACAAATGGGGTCGGCTAAAATGCGGTCGGTTATGGTCAGTGGGCGACGGCGCTTGATAGCTTAGCACCATCCACTCGATCAGCTGGCTGTTGGTTGAGTGGGTTGATGATAAATGGGTATGGCAAAGCGAATCAATTTTCATGGGGATGGGTACATAGGGTCGGGTTCATAAGCTTAGGCACAATGTTACAAACGACAAAAAGATAAGTTTGCTATACTAACGCTATTTTTAATCAAAGGAAATGCAAAAAATGATGTATCTGTGGTTTTTGCTGGCAGGGGCATTTGCTGGCACTTGTGCGGGTTTGTTTGGCGTCGGTGGGGGATTGATTATTGTACCGGTGCTGATGGCGATTTTTAAAGCTTATGGCTATCCAAGCGATGTCATTACCCATTTGGCGGTAGGGACATCGCTTGCCACGATTGTGGTGACATCCATAAGCTCCATGCAATCGCACAATAAGCGCGGTGGCGTGCGCTGGGATGTATGGCGCAATATGTCGATTGGCTTGGTGGTTGGTAGTTTTGTTGGTGCTTATATCGCAGATTTATTGCATGGTAAGGTCTTGGCGTTTTTGATTGCTGGCATGGCGCTGTTTATGGGGCTAAAAATGCTTCTGGCTAAAAAATCGGAAGTTGTCGCGACCACTCACTTGCCATCTGCGCCTGTGCAAACAGGGGTCGGGGGCTTGATTGGCGCAGCATCGGCGATTTTTGGTATTGGCGGTGGCAGTTTTACCGTGCCGTTTTTGAGCCGTTTTGGTTTGACCATGCAACAAGCGGTGGGTACGTCTGCAGCCTGTGGCTTACCGATTGCCATTGCAGGTGCGCTCGGGTTTATGTTCTTTGGTAAAGATGTACAGGGCTTGCCGGCTGAGGCGATTGGCTTTGTGCATATTACCGCGTTTTTATGTATTTCAGTGATGAGTTATCTATTTGCCAAAGTGGGGGCAAAATTGGCGCACCAATTGCCTGCCAACACCTTAAAGCGCATGTTTGGTGGTTTGCTGCTGATTGTGGGGGCAAAAATGATGCTGAATGTACTCGGGGTTAATTTATTGTAAAAAAAACCCCACTCTCAACACTTTTAGAGGGGGTTGAAACAAAAAAGGCATGAACTTAAACTTTAATCAATGACCAAAAAGATTAGAGGATAAGCCATGCCCATTGATGAATTTATCATTAAAATCT